>DAOUJY010000098.1:0-5502 GCA_034421995.1 Dehalococcoidia bacterium
TTTATCACTGTCAGCCGGCGACCCTGATGTACGAGAACTTCCCGTCACCCTGTACCACCGAATGGTGGATTCCCTCGCTTACGCGGCTTGAATTGCGTAAAGCCTAGCTGAGGCCCGGCGGATTCAGCCAGTTCTCCCGCAGCCGGTTCAGCTCGGCTGCGGCCGCGGCGATGGCCTCGCGCTGCTCGCCGGTGGGATGGGGGAAGGGGAAGGTTTCAAAGCAGGTGGATATTAGATAACGTTGCCCACTTTTCGCCTCGCGCAATTGAGTACCTATCGCCGCTGTCCAAGCTATGTGTATGTGCGAGTGCAACACTCCAAAGAAATAATCATCATCACGGGCAAATACGACAATAGTTTTGTCAGGGAATACACTGCCGTTGATGTATGAAAACAGCCGATGACGGGCGACTTGACTGGTTCCGATATAACGTGATAAATCCGACAGAGCCTGCCGCATCTCAATGCGTGGACGACCGTGCAACCACCAATTGCTCCGTAATTTGGCGTCCCGGTGTTTATCGCGGTGTGGTTTCACCACGGAGCACACGTACTCGAAAGGCGCTTCGTACAAAGCGGCATCCGCCTCCGACATATCGGTCCCGAAGTCGATTATCCACATATCCCGCGACACCTGGTTAATGTCGCGGCCAACCAGCCAAGGCCTGATGACATCGCTATTAGGTTTGCCATGAGGATTAGGCTGCCGGAGCATATCCTCTGCAATGGCCCGGCTAATTTCAAATGGCCCGTGCTTCGTTCCGCCTGCAAAGCTGATACCTACATTTTCTGCAAGTTTTTGTGCCAGAGTGAGGTCAGCACCGGTGGTAAGGTCAGCGTATATGTTAGCAACTTGCCGTCCATCCAATATACGATTGCTCTCACTGCCATCGTCAAAACAGACGATGGCAATATGCACACTGGCACCGTCAAGAACCCAGTCACGGTCAGAGATAGCGTTAAAAATATCGCCCGTTTCTTTGATACGCACTAATGCCATCCGGTTACGCTGGAACCGTATTGCTTGTGTTCCAAGCAAACCCGCCCGGCGGCAATTTCCTGCTGCGATCTGTGCCCGCGCCTTTTCAAACCAGTAGCAACACAGATCGCTGGAGTTGGGAATCCGGTCGCCATAAAGACCATAAACAACATTGGCATATTCATCCCCCAATTCCCGCCGGAAAGGGAGGCTGCCCAAAAACGGCGGGTTCCCCACGATAAACTCCGCCGCCGGCCATTTCGGTTCGGCGGGGCTGTCCGGGTCGGACAAGTCAAGGATGGCGTCGGTCTGGCGGATGGTGTCCAGCGGGGTCAGGATGGGGCTATGCTCATAGGGGAAGCCGTTGGCCTGGTGCCACTGGATGTAGCCGATCCAGAGGGCGGTGCGGGTCAGTTCGGCGGCGTAGTGGTTGATTTCGAGGCCCAGCATCTGGTCGGGCTGCACCGTGGGGGTCAGGCCATGCCAGCCCTGGGCCGCGGCGAAGTCGATGACCTGTTTCTCCAAATCCAGCAGCGAGCGCAGGGCCAGGTAGAGGAAGTTGCCGCTGCCGCAGGCCGGGTCCAGCACTTTTACGCTGGCCAGCCGTTGCTGGAACGCCTCAAGGCGAGCCAGGGCCGCCTCCGGGGGGTGGTCTGAATCAGGATTTTCCAGATTTTCGGATTGCCAGGATTGGGGACCGTAATCCAGTAAATCCCGTAATCCTGATTCTGACGCTTCCCCCCCATCCAGCAGCGTCTCAATCTCCGCCCGAGCGGCGTCCCACTCCCGGCGCAGGGGTTCCATCACCACCGGGTCAATGACCAGCATAATGTCGTCGGCGCCGGTGTAGTGGGCGCCCAGCTGGGAGCGCTTGGAGGCGTCCAGGGCCCGCTCGAACAGGGTGCCGAATATCGACGGCTCGATGTTGCGCCAGTTCTTCTGGGTGGCTTCGCCCAGCCGTTGCAGGGCGGTGGCGCTCAACTCCACCGTGTCCGCCAAGTTAAACAAGTCGCCGTTGAAGTGGGGAATCTCGTCAGCCCGAACAGGCCGCCGCCAGCCATTTGCTGAAACAGGTCATCCACCGCGCGGTTGAACAAGTCGGGCCGGCGAAACTGCCGGCGTACAATCTGGGTGAACAGTCCCTCGGGCAGCAGTCCGGCGTCCTCGGCGTACAGGCAGAAGACAATCTGGTTGAGGTAGCGGGCCAGCCGTTCCGGCCCCGTATCGGAGTACGGGGTGATGTTGTCTATGTGGGCCTCCATGTCGGCCACGATTTCGCGGAACAGGTCGGCGGTTTCCTGGGTAACCTGCTCCACCGTGCGGTTGGGGCGGAACTCGGCCGGCGCGAAAAAGGCGTTGCGCAGCTGGTCCAGATGTTCGGGCCGGTCCAGCTCGGCGACGGGGATCACGTGGAGGATGGTTTCCAGGCCCGGAAAGTTGGTGCGTATCCGGATGGTGTCGAAAGACGACACGATGAGCAGGGGCGGCGTTTTCAGATAGACCTGGTAGCGCAGCAACTGGTTGATGGCCTCCGGCAGCTGCGCGTCGCTGCTTTTGAACTCCCAGCCGAACCGCTCCTCCAGGTAGGCGTCGGCAAAGCCGCCGGGCACCGCCTTCTCGAAGGTGAAAACCTCCGGGTTTCCGTAGGCCACCGGCGTGGGATGGCCCACCAGGGCGCAGATGTCCAGGAACATCTCCTGCGACGCCTGCTTCTCGCCGAAAGTGACGGCGCGCCACTTGGCGATGAACTGCTGGGGAGTCATATCAGGCGCAGTGAAGGGGCTTTCAGTAAGCGAAGATGTCGGCCACGGCGCAGGCAAAGCCGGGCAGAACCGGCTCGCAGGTCAGCGTATCGCCAGGGCCAAACCGTCGTACCGTGCCGTCATCGTGGTGGGCGTGGACCTCTTGCGGTATGGGATAGACGACCAGAACCAGGCGGACTCCGGCGTCCAGCCACAGCCGTATTTTGCGGTCAACGAGCGCTTGCCGGTCATTGGGCGAAACGACCTCCACCACCAGGTCAGGAATGACCTGGGCATAGCCCCGGGACTGGGGCCGGCTTGCCATACGCTCGTAAGAGATATAGGCATAATCGGGCGCCAACACGGTATCCGGCGTCAACTGGAAGCCGGTTTCGGCCATACGGTCGCGTCCTAGTCGGTGTCGTCTAATGAAAGAGCCGATTTGCCAGGAGGATTCCGACCCGACAAAACCGTGATCATCGCTGGCCGGCGGCATTTCAATCAGCACTCCTTGAATCAATTCGCGCCGCATCCCGTCATCGGGCATCGCCAGCAGGTCGTCGGCAGTTAGCAGTTTCTTGGCGGTGGTCATGGCTGGCCTCCCGGCCTGGATATGCGATTCATCAGTAGGTGAAAATATCGGCGACGGGACAGGCAAAGCCCGGCAATACCGGCTCGCCGGTGAGCGTGTCGCCAAGGCCAAGCCGCTGCGCCGTGCCGTCATCGCGATGGGCGACTATCTCGCGGCTGCTGACGTAGGCAACCAAGACCAGCCGCACGCCGGCGTCCAGCCACATCTGCGCCCGTCGCTGCGCTTCCGCCACGCTGTTTCCGGGGGATACCACCTCCACCGCCAGATCTGGGATAAGTCCGAATATGTAACCCCGCTCCGGGGGTGGGTTGGGAATCCGGTCCCGGGCAAAAATCGCATAGTCGGCGGCGCGAACCGTGTCCGGATCACGCTCCATGTAAGCCGAGGCTTCCGGGCCATAAACGAAGGGCAGGTTGTGTTCCTCAACGAAATGCGTGATGAAGTAACCGATGCGGCCGGTGACAATAACGTGCAGAAAGCTGGGCGTCGGCATTTCAACGAGTTCTCCCCGGACCAGTTCGTACCACTTGCCGTCATCCGGCAGCGCCAGCAGGTCCTCGGCGGTCAGCAGCTTTTTGGCGGTAGTCACGGCGGGACCTCCAAGTTGGGACAACGGATTCACATAGGTGCAGCATAACGCAGCGGGAGTCTGTACCAAGCGCAGGGACGCACTGCGACGCTCACGATTGGTGGATCGCTGACGTTATCGTCTCTACCTGTGGTCGAATCGAACGATGCCTCGGTCGGAGACTGCTCTCAGGATGGGAGACTGTTGACCGGCCCAATGAATTGCCAAGTAGTGCCTGGCGCGGGTAGCAGCCATGTAGAGAAGTTTTTGATTGAACGTCGTGGACGCAAAACTATTATTGACGCCCATGACAATCACTGCGTCGTATTCCAAGCCCTTCGCATCCGGGATGCGGGCCAGGACGGTTTTTGAAGTTAGGCTTTGCTGTCCGAATAGCGTTACTTCTTGAATTTCGTTGTCGAGGCAATAATTCTGGAACTGCCGCAGATTGTACCGGTCTCTGACCAAGATAGCGATTTGGGCATCGGCCATGTCATCCAGCGACCTGATACGATCGAGTTCGCTTACAACATAGCGGTACACATCCTGGGAGCCTCCATGCCGGTGGAACTCTACTCGGTGCCCCTCGCGACCGAAGGGAATGGGTGCGTCGATGTAGGTGTCAAACTGCCTGAGTATGCGGTTGTTGAACCGGGTGATGTGCTGGTTAGAACGGTAAGACGTGCGAGCGTGCTGAACTTTGGTGTTAAAGCGGCCCAGCGGCCTTTCCAAATCCCGCCAGCGTCGGATGCCACGATAGGGTGCGAGCCGTTGCGCCGTGTCGCCCAGGATGGTGAACCAGTTGTTGACTGAGCTAAGCCGGAGCAGCATGAACTCGATAGGGGAAACGTCTTGTGCCTCATCCACTACGATGTGGCGATTGCGCCGGTTGATGGTGTTGTTGAACAAGTGATCAAGATAGGTCAGAGCGCCGATGTCAGAGTCCTCAAATTCGTACCGACCATCTCGGGCGTTCCGATATAGATGCAACTCTTCGGCTTCCTCAATGCTGATTACCTCACGAGAAAGCTCCGACAACCGCTCGGGGTTGGATAGCAAGTTTATGTATTCCTGTTGAAAGTCGATCTCAGGCCACTTGGAAGCGAGCCAAGGGTCCACATAGTTTGTGGAGATGCGGTGACGAAGCCGTTGTTCTTCCTGACCTCGGGTTCTGCCAATCAACTCTGCTTTGGTCAATACGATGTTGATGATAGCGTTGACGAACTCCTGACGCCTCACGTTGAGCGGGGCAGTTCCGGCGTCGCCGGGCAAGATGCGGTTAAGCACCGTCCGTATTTCGGATTCGCTAACGATGATACGCCGCCCGGCAGAGAGCAACGTCAACGCCGAAATAGTGCGTACAGATCTGCGTATATCTTGTGTCAACTGTCTAACATATCTGCCAAGAGCATCGGCCATGCCCATTGAGCCTTTGAACGACTCTGCGGTCTCGTCGTAGTCGGTCATATCACCTTTTTCCAGCAGGTTATTCCATATCCGGGCGCTGAAAACCGTTGGTGCTAGTTTGTGTCAGAGGGTGAAGTTAGCGATGGAGCGATGGATGCGTCCGGTTTCGTCAGGTTCCAAGCCATTCCAGTTCACCAATAGGTTGAAGGCGGCC
>DAOUJY010000099.1:0-30723 GCA_034421995.1 Dehalococcoidia bacterium
TGAAGCAGACGCAGTGTAGCAACGAGCGAGCCAGTCGCTCCCACGCCAAGCGCCGGTCCGCTTTGCGCGCATCTCGGACTGTCCCGCCTTGAACTGTCGTTGTAATACTAGGCGGGTGCACCACGATGCCCAGAGTCAACCCGGAAATACTGGTTTGGGCGCGGGAGACGGCCGGGCTTACTCAAGAGGAAGCGGCCCGAAGGAACCAAAGCCTGCGCGACAGCCGCAATGCGTCGGCAGTTGACCGGCTCAACGCCCTCGAATACGGCTTGGATGAGCCGTCCCGGTCGGTTCTGGCCGAAATGGCCCGGGTGTATAACCGGCCGCTGCTTACGTTCTATTTGCCCGATCCTCCGGCAAAAGGCGATCGCGGAGCGGACTTTCGCGCGCTGCCGGCCGAACGCTCGGCAACTGATGAAGCGCGGCTGGATGCCCTGCTCCGGGACGTGAGCGCCCGGCAGGGCATGGTGCGAGCGGTTCTGGAGGATATGGACGAGGCAAGGCCTCTGGCCTTCGTCGGATCGCATCGCCGGGAAGACGGGGCGGCGGCAGTTCTGGCGTCGCTGCGGGCGCTGCTGGACGTTGACTTGGCGGATTTTCGCCGGCAACGAACTCCCACGGCGGCCTTCGGGCTGTTGCGGGTCGGAGCGGAAAACGCCGGCGTTTTCGTGCTGCTTAAAGGCAACTTGGGCACTCACCACACCGATATCGACACCGACGTTTTCCGAGGTTTTACCATTGCGGATGATGTTGCCCCCTTTGTAATAATCAACCACCACGATGCCAGGCCGGCATGGTCATTCACTCTGCTCCACGAACTGACTCACTTGATTCTGGGTCAGACCGGAGTTAGCGGTGCGCAGGCCGCTAACGACATTGAAAGGTTCTGTAACGACATCGCCAGCGAGTTTTTGCTGCCTCGGGAGGAAAGTGGCGATCTGGAGTTTGCCGACGATGTTTCCTTTGAGGAGGTAGTTGCCCGCATTAATCGATTTTCGGATGATCTGAACGTAAGCCGGACGATGGTTGCGTACAAATCATGGCGTGTCGGCGGCATCGAAAGGCACACTTTCAACCGCCTGAATAGATTGTTTCGCAGCGAATGGCTGGCAGAACGTGAAGAGCGGCGCGAACAAGCCCGTCAGGGAGAGCGAACGCGTCCCGTCAGCCCCTACATTACCGGGCGGTATCGACTTGGTTCGGCGCTGGTTGGCTTGGTAAGGCGCGCGATAAGTTCCGGCGACTTGACCACATCCAAAGCGGCTAAAGTCCTGGGAGTGAAACCGTCCCAAGTTGGCTCGCTGTTTGATACCGGCGGCGCGTTGTAGGGGAATCCATGCTCGACCTCCTCGACGCAAATATCCTTATCGACGCGAACCGCGACTATTATCCTATGGACCGTGTTCCCGAGTTCTGGGATTGGCTGGCGGCCATGGGCCAACAGGGTTTGGTAAAAGTCCTTCGGGAAGTCTATGACAAAGTTACCCAAGCCGATGACGCGCTGTCGCGCTGGCTGAAGGAACACCGGGAACCTCTTCTGCTTGACGAGGTGGTAGATGGCGATTTGATACGCCGCGTGATAAGCGAAGGTTACGCTCCTGACCTGAACGATGTCGAGATCGAGCAGCTGAACGAAGACCCCTTTTGGGTCGCATACGCCCTGGCAGACCCTGGGCAGCGCCGAGTGGTCTCTACCGAGCGTTCTCGGCCCAGGGCAACGCGCGCCAACCGCAAGATTCCTGATGTGTGCCGCGATTTCGGCATACCATGCCATGACACGTTCAGATTCATTCGGGCACTCGACTTCCGAACTGACTGGCGCGCGCAGCAGTAGACCAATAGCGTGAGCGGAGCGGGCGCTGGTATCGGCCAACCGTGAGCTGATGGAACGCATGGGACGAATGGAGATGAAAAACGTGAACAACTTTCCACCCGGCTGGGACGAGGAGCGTGTCCGGCGTCTCATCCACCACTACGAATCACAGACTGAAGCGATAGCGGAGGACGAAGCCGCCTTCGCAATATCGTGGGATGAGAGGCCGGCGCTCCGGGCCGAGTTGGGTCTGCCCGCCGAAGCGCCGCCGGCGAAGACCGTCGAATAAACCGGGTCCGCAGCCATAGCATCCCGCCCCTCACCACCCAGCAGGCCATCGTCGCCGAGATAGAAGCCGAGCGGGTGCTGGTGTCGGGGAATCGGGAGTTGGCGGCGCGGATGGAAGGGCGCATCGCGGCGGCGGTGGGGCAGGTATGGTACGATTGGGCGGAACTGCCGGTCAATTGAGCTGCCCGGAGGGAACTGACATGACGACATCCGCCGCCAACCCGGTCCATACTGACCATGCAGCCCAGACTGGCAAGGACCGGGAGTACGAAGTGCTGCTGGTTACTCACCCCGATGACGAAGGCTACGCCGTGCTGTGCCCCGCGCTGGGTTGCGCCAGCCAGGGCGACACCCGGGAAGAAGCGCTGGAAATGATTGCCGACGCCATCTCAATGTTGCTGGACAGCTGCGCCGAAAACGGCCTGGAACCGCCCGTCACCCCCGACGCCATGGCGTCCACCATCGCGGAATACGAAGCGGACGGCTGCCATACCGAAGTAGCGAGCGTGCTTCCAGCCGATTGGGACGCCATAATCGCCGAATGCAACGCCGCCATTGACCGCAATCCGAGTGACGCCAAAGCCTACATAGAACGGGCCGGCGCTTATCTCAACAAGAGGGAGTATGACCAAGTCATTTCCGATTGCAACACGGCCATATCCCTCTCCCCCAACGATGCAGAAGCCTATTGCAGACGGGGTGACGCTCACTTCAACTGTGGGCAGTATGACCAAGCTATCGCTGATTATGACGCCGCGCTCCGACGCGACCCGTACTATGGCATCGCCCTCGCCAGTATGGAAGTGGCCTACTTCGGCTTGTGGGAACAGGGTAGGATCCCCTGATGCCGCCTCGTGTTCCCGGTTTTACTATCTCTGACGTCCTGCGAGCATTTCGCCACGATGGGTGGACAATTAGCCAGGGCCGCAACCGCAACCGCTGAATACCCTTCAAGACTGGCACAACGGAGACAATCAAAATGTCCGGCATCTGGCCCAACGACACCCACTGCGTCGCCCTCATCACCTTCGACGTGGACGGCATCACCTCCTGGCTGAACCGCAACCCGGATTTCATCAACTACCCCAGCCTGCTCTCCATGGCCGAATACGGCCCCAGCGTCGCCACGCCGCGCATCCTGGATATGCTGGATGCCCAGGGCATCCCGGGCAGCTTCTACATCCCCGGCATGGTCGCCGAAACTCATCCCGACCTGGTGCGCGAAATCGCCGGACGGGGACATGAGGTGGCCCACCACGGCTACATCCACGAACCGCCGGCCACCATGACGCCGGAAAAGGAAGAGGAAGTCTTAATCAAAGGCATCGGCATCCTGGGCGACCTCACCGGCGATGCTCCGGTCGGCTACCGCTCGCCCAGCTGGGAGCTCAGCCCGGTTTCCCTGGACCTGCTGGCCAAGCACAACTTCCGCTACGACAGCAGCCTGATGGGCGACGACGCCCCCTACTTCGTGTCCGGCGGCGACCCGCCCCGGCGCATGGTGGAGCTGCCCATCCACTGGTTGCTGGACGACGCGCCACACTTCGCCTACGCGCCATCAGCCAACCGCCTCGGCCCCATGCGCAACCCCGACGAGGTGTTCGACAGCTGGGCCGCCGAGTTTCGCGGCATCTACCGCTACGGCCGCTGCTTCAACCTCACCATGCACCCCCAGTACATCGGTCGCCCCGGCCGCCTGCTGATGCTGGAACGGCTGATTGAATACATCAAGACCTTCCCCGGCGTCCGCTTCATGCGCTCCGTGGACGTCGCCGAAATGTGGGAGAAAGGAGCATAACCATGACTGAAAGCAAGCCCGGGCCCGCAGCACACGACCGAGGCGGCTGGCCCGACGACACCCCCATCGACCGCGCCGAGCACGAATACAGCGACTGGGAGCGCCGGGTGGACGCCGTGCATCAGGTTCTGGGTGCGCAGGGCATCCGCACCACCGACGAAATGCGCCGCGCCATCGAAAGCCTGCCGCCGAAGCAGTACGAATCCCTGTCCTACTACGAAAAGTGGACCGCCGCCCTGGAAATCCTGCTGATTGAGAAGGGGATACTGACGGGGGCGGAGATCGACGCCAAGGCGGCGGAGCTGCGGGAGCAGGGGATGTAAGATATGCTTGGAATCGTGGGATATACACTGACAGCGGTCGGACTGTTGATTGTTTGCATTGGCTTGTTTGGGCTGGTGTCCAAGGCCATGTCTGATGAATGGGACAATGTCTTGGGTACCGCTTTGACCATTGTCGTCGGTGTAGTACCATTAGCAGCCGGGCTGGCGATTCTGCTGTTCGTGGCGCCCAAATAAGAAAGATTTTTCGTCGACAATCCGCACTCCCTCCGGTAATAATGGGATAAGAGCGCAAAGCCCGCAAGCGTATGGTCGCCAAGAAGTGCCATGGCCACTATAAGAGGCAACACCCCAACTATCAACTCCAACTTCGCTGCAACCGTAATCAACCGGGCAGCGGAAATTATCGCCGGCGCCACGACAACCCCGTGGCAAGAGTGCGATGCTTACGGCGCGCTTCGACAAGCCCGGGACGAGTTCAAGGCCGGCGAAACTCGCCAACAGGAGAAAAGCCGAACTTACGGCTGGGCGCTGCTGATGAAGGACGTGGGGCAATACATCAAAAGCCGCGAGCCTGAGTTTGCCCACTCCCGAACGCCCATCGTCGATTGGAGCGAGGCAACCGATCCCGTCGCCGCAACGCAAATCTTGCGAGAAGCCGCGCTCCCCATCAGTCTAATGGTGGCGGAGAGAACCAAGATGGTGAACAAGCTCGATTCCATGTCGGAGCAGGAACGTGTGGAATACGCCCTCATGCGGAAAGCGGTCGCATTCCTGGAACAGCACGGTCTGACTGTACAGATTGCATGGGACCGGGAAAACTCGAACGAGCCTATTGACTACCGGGGAATATTGGACGACGTTGCTTGGGCCTTCGAACTTACCGAGCTGCGGTTAGACGCCGAGGAAGCACAAATCAATAATCAGCGCCCCAAAAAGGGCAAGAGTATCCGCGAGCAACTGACCGAGCGAATGCCACAGATACCCGACGGCCCCGACGCTCTCCAGAAGGCGCTAGATAACGCCGTTATGCACGGCGGCAAAGCAAGCAAACGCAATGCCCTGAATGAGGCTAAATACTGCCTCGTAGTGCATAACAGGCAATTCCTGTATGCGCCGGATTGGGAGGCAATCACCCTACCTGATCTCAGGGCATTTGACGCGGTTTTGGTTCTGCATCAGGAAAGTTACCCGCCGGCGCAAACGTGGCAGGTTTTCCGCAACGGCTTCGGCAAGACGCTGCGCAGCAATAACGCCAACGACCTGGGCGACATCATAGCGTTCAGAAACTCCAACCGGACGCGCCGGAGCGATCCGGAGCTGGTCAAAGCGGCATTGCGACGGCTTGAAGCCCTGGAACTGACCGAGGACGATGTTCGCGCCGCCATAGCGGAGACCCGGGCGAAAAGAAGCAGTCACTAATGCGGCTGGTGTTGGACACCAATTCGGTGCTGATGCCAATTACCAGACCCGGCAGCAGCGACGCATGGCTGCTTGAAGCGTGGGAACAGCAGCGCATCGTGCCGCTCACCAGCAACGAGACTGAATCAGAATTAATCCGAACCCTGCACAACCGAAGGTTCGACATCCCAGAGGACCAAATCACTGACACGGCTGCCGCCTACCTTGACTACTGTGAAAGGGTTGAGATACTCGACCCGCCGCCGGAAACGCCGATCTGCCGCGACCCCAACGACCAACCGTTCCTGATCCTTGCCTACCATGCCGCGGCAGATTATCTGGTCACAAAGGATCCCGACCTGTTGGCGCTCAGTGACGAAACCGAAATACCGATTATCACACCATCCGAACTGAGCGTTATACTGCAACAGCACCTTCAATAGCGCAATCCTAATTCACTGGATCAATGATGACCACCCCTGCCGAACCCGCCCTTTACCCCGACGGCGCTTCCGTCCACGTCCGCACCGGCTCGCCGGCCCACCACTTCCGCACGCCGGCCTACATCCAGGGGCACACCGGCGTCGTCGATGCCCTCTGCGGCGTCTATCCCAACCCCGAATCGCTGGCCCATGGCGGCGACGGCCTGCCCCGTCAGCCTCTCTACCGCATCCGCCTGCGCCAGACCGACCTGTGGCCCGACTACGCCGGCAACCCGGCCGACACCCTGCTGGTGGACGTGTATCAGCACTGGCTGGAACCGGCCTGATTTGTGCTATCCTGCCGGCCAGCATCACAATTGAGAGGGATCTGAGGAATGGAGCGACCGATATTTCAGCCCATTGGCACACCCGCAGAGGAGCTGGATACGCCGGCCCTGGTGGTTGATCTGGGGATAATGGAGCAGAACATCGCGGTCCTGCACGACGCTTTTAGCGTGCCTGACCAAGGATCGGCCGCTGGTCAAGTCCGGGTTCGCCCTCATGTCTCCTGTCATGGCTGTCCTGAAATCGCCCGGTTCCAGCTGGCCGCCGACGGCAACGCCGGCGGCGTGGCGGTTAGTTCTCTGGGGGAAGCCGAAGCGTTTGCGACCGCCGGCGAAGACCCCTCCAGCGACGATGAGTCCGCACCACTTCCCCCTGCAATCGACGACATAGTGATCGCGGGGCGAGTGGTTACCGCTGCCAAGATTCGCCGCCTGGTCGCCCTGGCCGGTCGGATCACGCTGAGCGTGGCGGTTGACGACCCGCGCAACGTCGCGGACCTTGCCGAGGCTGCCCAGGCCGCTGGCATCACTTTGGGCGTATTGGTGGATATAGACGCCGGCTACGGGTTTGGCGGCGTGGCGCCCGGGCGCGATGCCGTCGAACTGGCGCAAACGGTTGCGAACGCAGCCGGACTATCATTCCAGGGGGTAATGACCTACGAAGGCCCGTTGCCCATAACCGACCGCGCCGAACTTGAGGCCGAAACCCGTCGTCGTCTGCAGCCGGTTCTGGATACGCGAAGCGACCTGCAGCAGGCCGGCATTGAGGTTGCGACGGTAAGCGCGGGCAGCACCTATAACTATGATGTGGTCTCGCAACTGTCCGGGATTACTGAGGTTCAGGCCGGAGTGTATCCCCTGATGGATGTGGAGACCTTGCGCATTCGCCCGGAACTGCAACGGGCGGCCACAGTCCTGGCAACGGTCATCAGCCATCCCATCGCGGGCCGGGCGGTGCTGGACGCCGGTCACAAAACCACCGGCCCCGATTTCGGCGTGCCCGTCCTGGAGGGGTTCCCGGGCGCGGTAGCCACCAGGTTCAGCGCGGAACATGGCATCCTGGACTTGGAAGGGGCGGCCATGGAGCAGCTGATGCCCAATGACAAAGTCCACCTGGTTCCGTATAACCTTGCGCTGTGCGTCAACCAGTATGATTACTTCCGCGCCGTGCGGGACGGCAAACTGATAGGGTATTGGCCCGTTGCCGGTCGGGGGCGATTGGGATAGCTCCTCATCGCCGCAACTCCCCGGTCAGTATTCAAAGCCCTATACAACGAGATATGCGAGAACCTCGGAGGTACGTCCATGCAGGAAGCGTATGAACCTCAACCCGGCACTCCGATTGAGGAATTGGACACTCCATGCCTGATCCTGGACATGGACGCCCTGGATCACAATATGGATGTGATCGCCGATTACTATGGAGAACGCCACAGCAAGTTGCGTGGACATAGCAAGAATCACAAGAGTCCGGCCTTGGCTCTCCGCCAGATCCAGCGCGGCGGCACCATCGGCGGGGTGTGCGCCGCCAAGGTTGCTGAGGCTGAGGTGATGGTGCAGGGCGGAGTGGCCAGCGTATTCGTTACCAGCGAGGTGGTTGCCCCGCCCAAGATCGCCCGGCTCTGCGCCCTGGCGGACCAGGCCGAGGTCCTGGTAGCCTGCGAAAGCGAAGCCAATGCCCACGACCTTTCCCAGGCGGCCACTGCCCAGGGAATAAACCTTGGTGTGGTCATCGAGCAGGAAACCGGACTGCTCCGGTGCGGGGTGCAGGAAGGCGAGCAAGGGGTGGCATCCGGGGTGACTCTGGCAAGGTTGATCCATTCACTGCCCGGACTCTCCCTGAAAGGCGTGATGAGTCACCAGATGATGTCTGAGCCTTCCTCCGACCGGGAGGACCGGGCCACCGAGGCCCACCGTCTCATCCAGCCGGTTCTGGACCTTCGGGAAGCCATGATTGCCGACGGGCTGCCGGTGGAAATCGTATCGACGGGCGAAACCTGGAGCTACGACATCGCCGGGGAGATGCCTGACGTTACCGAAATCCAGGGCGGCTCCTACCTAGTGATGGAAACCTCGTATGAATACATCCCGGATTTCCAGTTGGCCGGCAAGGTGCTGACCTCCATCATCAGCGTCCCCCGACCGGGAACGGCGATAGGCGACGCCGGCGCTCGAGCGGTGTGCGGCATCAAGGGACTGCCGCGAGTGGAAGGCCGTCCCGGGGTTGAAGCCGTTGCTATGGATACCGACCGCACCGTGTTTCAAGTGGCAGAGGGAGCTGAGCTGGCGGTTGGCGACCAGGTAATACTCCTTCCCGGCCAGCAGGACGCCATGGTCAGCCGCTGGGATCGTTTCATCGGCATACGCGACGGAATGGTGGAGGCGGTTTGGGACATCGCGGCACGCGGGTGTCACAACTAGAGGTTTTATTTCCAATAAGACATTGGGGAGAGACGTATGACCGCTACCCACGCTGTTGACCACATCCACGACCAGCCCATGAGCGACGTTGCCCTGCGCTCTGTCGCCATCGAGACCCTGCTGGCGGAGAAGGGCCTGCTCACCTCCGACCAGGTGCAGGAGCAGGTGGACCGGATGGACCGCCGCACCCCCGCCGACGGCGCCCGCGTCGTTGCCCGCGCCTGGGCGGATGAGGGCTTCAAGGCCCGCCTGCTGACCGATTCCCGTTCCGCGCTGGCGGAGATCGGTATCAGCATCCCGGAGGAGACCCCGCATCTCACCGTGGTTGAGAACACCGACGCGGTGCATCACCTGGTGGTCTGCACCCTATGCTCCTGCTACCCCCGGATGCTGCTGGGCCGCCCGCCCGACTGGTACAAGAGCCTGGCCTACCGCGCCCGCGCCGTCCGCGACCCCCGGGGCGTGATGGCCGAGTTCGGCGCAACCCCTCCCGCCGATGCCGAGGTCAGCGTGCTGGACAGCACCGCCGATATGCGCTACCTGGTACTGCCGCGCCGGCCGGCCGGAACTGAGGGCATGAGCGAGGAGGAGTTGGCCGGGTTGGTCACCCGGGACAGCATGATCGGCGTGACCGATGCCTTGACGCCGTAGCCGTCAGGGGCTAGTGAAAATCCAGGTTTTCGTCCGTTATCTCCCACCAGAAGATCTCATCAGACATGACAAGGTCTCTGACGTGGTCGTCGATGCGATTGGCGGCAACCATGGCGCTCGCAGGTTTGCCGGTGAACCTTTTCAGAAATCCAGCGTTCCGCGAGGCCATATCGGAGGTGCGTATGCTCGCAGATATGGCCGCGGCAACGGCCACGTATTGGGCATCGCCTTCACGATCAGTAGCCCCAATTACGACCCCGCGATCAATAAAATCATACAACTGTTCCTCGGGGATACTGGCCCGTTCGTCACGAGGGATCAGTCCCAAGACGCTTTTGACGTCCAAAATACCGACCATACACAGGTTCAGCCTCCAGCAGATCGCCGCAGCTGACCGATGGGCCAGTAGAGAGCGGGTGCGTACACAATCATTGACGTTACGCACTCGCTGTGGGTGTTGACATAGGTAACCGCAGCCATGGTACTCTGGAACATTACTCGTCTATCTGCTTAATCCGCCGCAGGTGCCGACCGCCCTCAAACTCAGTGGTCAGCCAAACGTCCACAATCTCCCGCGCCGTCTCCCACGACACCAGCCGCTGCCCCATGGACAGCACGTTGCAGTCGTTGTGCTGCCGGCCGTAGCGGGCGGACTCGGCGTTCCAGCACAGGGTGCAGCGCACTCCCGGCACGCGATTGGCCACTATCGCCTCGCCGTTGCCGGAGCCGCCCAACACTATGCCCCGGTCCACCTCGCCCCGGGCCACCGCCTCGGCCACCGGGCGGATCCATCGCGGATAGTCGGTGGCCTCTTCCGAATAGGCCCCGTAGTCAATGGCGTCGTGCCCCAGGTACGCCAGCAGCGCCAGCAACTTGCCCTTGTATTCAAAACCGGCGTGGTCGGAACCAATCGCAATCTTCATAACTATCCCGCTCCGGTGGTGCCTGATACGCGGCCATCCTAGCACAACCGCATCGGGTTTGTGCTAGGATACCGCCAATCGGCAATGTCGCCAAACCGGAGGGAAACACCATGAAAGGACGCATTGTTGTCGTAAAAGAGTACGGCCAGCCCTTTGAAATCGAGGAATACGACGTGCCGGAACCTGAACCGGGGGCAGTGTTGCTCCGCATGACCCAGGCCGGCATCTGCGGCTCCGACCTGCACACCTGGCGGGGCGACCAGACCCAGGAGCACAATCCGCTGCCCGAAACCGGCCGCGTCATGGGCCACGAAGGCACCGGCGTCATCGAATACCTCGGCGACGGCGTCGCCACCGACTACTGGGGCGCCGACGTGAAGGAAGGCGACCGCGTGGTGTACGCCGCCGTGTTCCCCTGCTACCACTGCCATATGTGCCTGCGGGGCGCGACCAACTGGTGCGCCAACCGTCAGTATCCCGCCGCCGGCAACTGGCCCTACTTCACCGGCACCTACGGCGACTTCCTCTACCTGCCGCCGCGCCATCCCTTCTTCCGCGTCCCCGACGAGCTGCCCGACAACCTCCTCGGCCCGGTCAACTGCGCCATGGGCACCGTGACCACCGGCCTGGAGCGGGCCAACATGAGCCACGGCCAATCCGTCGTCATCATCGGCGCCGGCGGCCTCGGTCTCCACGCCACCGCCATGGCCAAGGAGCGCGGCGCCGACCGCGTCATCGTCCTGGACCGCCTGGAGAACCGCCTCCAGCTGGCCGAGGAATTCGGCGCCGACCACACCATCAACGTCGAAGAATTCAACACCCCAGAAACCCGCGTCCGCCGCGTCCGCGAGCTGACCCGAGGCCGCGGCGCCGACGTGGTGATGGAGCTGGTGGGCCGCGCCGACCTGCTGCGCGAGGGCATCGATATGCTCTCCAACGGCGGCACCTTCGTCGAAATCGGCGACATCGTGCGCGGCCAGGAGGTATCCATCGACCCGTCCAAGCTGCTCCAGGGGAAGAACATCGTCGGCAGCCTGATGTACCGCCCGGCCCTGCTGCCCGAACTGCTGGACTTCCTCGTCCGCAACCAGGACCGGCTCCCCTTCAACAAGCTGGTCTCTCACACCTTCCCCCTGGCCGAGGTCAACGAAGCCTTCGCCGCCGCCGAGTGGAGCCAACGCCAGACTGAGATCACCCGGGCGATGCTGGTGCCGTAGCCACCAAATCGGCGCAACAGAGCAAACGGGCCGGCACAGTTGTTGCCGTGCCGGCCCGAGGAAAGACCGTATGATGCCCAAAAGCCATTGCCAATTCTGGGATTGCAACATAGAAATACGCTGGGACTACTTTCTGTGCTCCATCCATTTCGATATGGCGAATGCGGGGACGATTGACCGATGCGGAGGGTGTGGCAAATTCAAGCTGCTGGTCTACGAATTTTGCATCAAGTGCAAGCGAGAGATGTCAGAGGTCAGATCGTTTCCAGACCAAGATGCCATTCAACGCGATGACCGGGAATTCCCGGGAGACAAGGAAGTCGGTCAATTCTTCGTGTATATTCTGTTGATGAATGACGGAAAATACTACGTTGGGCAGACTGGCAATTTATTCGAGCGAATACGTCAACATCGCAACAATATGAGCCAAAGTACCAAAGGGAGAGATCCTAAGCTGCAGTGGTTCTGCGCAGCCGCGACACGCAGTGAAGCAACGGAATTGGAGCAATATTTGAAGCATCTGAATTCCAATCCAATCGGACGACGAGACATCAGACAACGGATAGCCACTTTCCAGAGGTTGATCAATCAGTTGGATTTCACATCCCACCAACCTCCAACTGAAAGCACCGCCACCGAAAAACGCCGGCCATATTCCGGAGACACCACGATGTCAACTACTGAGATATCTACCTCACGCAATCCACAACCTGGCGTCGGCGACCTGCCGTTCTGAATGCTGAATGCGAACGACACTAATCCGCTTGCGCGAACACGGGGGAGCCATATTGTGATCATTGAGCAAAAGCCACGTTTCAAGAATGGGCTGCCCCCTTTCCATCCCGGCGAATTTCTGGCGGACGATCTTGACGCATTGCAAATGTCCCCGGCAGAGTTTGACGTTGTCTTGGGCGTCCGTCCCGGCACTACGGCGCTGCTTCTGGATGGATGCATTGACATCACCCCCGAGCTGGCCTTGCGCTTTTCTCACTACTTTGGTGGAGGAGCGGAGTTGTGGTTGAGATTGCAGGCCGGCTACGATGTTAAAGTCTATGCTCGTAAGCACGGCCCGTCCATCGTTGCGCAGGTCACGCCGATGCCCGGCGAAGGCGGCAATTCGTACTTCCTTTGGGGGGAGTAAACCGCTCAAGGCGGTTGATTAATGATTCAAGGGTTCCACGACCGGGATACCGAACGGGCTTTTTACGGACAATTTGTGCCGGCTTTCCAGGGATTTGCCGCATCGGCACAGCGTCGGCTGGATATATTGAATAGAGCGAACTCTCTTGCAGAATTAAACGTTTCTAACGGCAACCGCCTGGAATCTCTTGTCGGTGACCGCGTCGGCCAATACAGCATCCGCATCAACCGCCAGTGGCGCATCTGCTTTCGCTGGATGAATGACGGCCCCCACGATGTTGAGATAGTGGACTACCATTGAAGGAGACACTATGAGTAGCAATGATGATACTAGCCCCGTGCATCCGGGCAAAGTGCTGGCCGATGAGTTGGCGGAGCTCGTCATATCCCCCGCCGATTTTGCCGCTGCATTGTCCATCCCCGTAGCTACTGCCGAAGCTCTGCTGGCCCAACGTATCGGCATAACCCCGGAATTAGTTTTGCGCATTTCCCACTACTTTGGCTCCACGGCCCGGTTTTGGACGGATTTGCAGAACGCTTACGACCTGCACGTTGCCGAATGCAAGCACGGCGCAGCCATCGCCGCCCAAATCAAACCCCTTCCCACCAGACCTATCCCAATCGCAGGGGAACCTGAGCCAGCGGCAACCCCCTAGCAACTAACCAACCGACCCAACCACAAGGAGACCACCAAACGAAATTTGGATTTGATGTAAGAAATCCAGGTTCCCGATCCTTATTGTCCCAGCAGCGTGCTCACCTTGCCGATGACCTCGTTTATAACTTGGCTGGCGCTCCGATACTCAAACCGCGCCCTCCTGGCTTTCCAGTCCAGGCTTTTGATTTGGTCAGCCAGCACGACGCCGGTAACTGGCCCGTTAGCCGGCAGTTCCACCTCAAACGGATAGCCCTTGACTTGCGACGTGATGGGACAACACAGCGCCAGATTGGTTGCTTCGTTGTAACTCCTCGGACTCACTATCAGCGCCGGCCGGCGCCCGGCTTGCTCATGCCCAACCTGCGGGTTGAAACTCCTCCAAACAATATCGCCTCTGCCCGGCACGTACTCCTCCGTCACCATATCTCGTTCCCTTGAGGTGCTCCAGTATCCTGCTCCCCGTGGACGTTCTCCGGCGTTATCCGTGTCAACAGCCCGTCCAGGTCGTATGATTGCTTGCGGAGCAGCAGAGTATCGCCTTCGGGGACAATCTCAATCGCCGACCCCTCCTGCACTCCCCACTGCTCAGCAATCGGTTTGGGAATCCGTATCGCCAGGCTGGAACCCCAGGTTGCAATGCGTGTCTTTGCCGCCATCGACGAAACCTCCATAGTAATATCTACATTGTATATCCGGGCGTGTGGTTTTCAAGACGGCGGCGAACTAATCGTTACCTGTCCGACCCTTGCGAAAACCGGATGCCTTGCCCCCTGTGGTAACATTCGCTACAGACGCTAACCCAATCTCATCGTCGCCAAGTTTGGCTTGCGGTCTGAGGAGAAAGCATTATGAAATTCGGATTGATGTACGAAATCCAGGTTCCCGAACCCCACTACCCCGGCATCGAAGCCGACCGCTACAAGCAGGTCATGGCCCAGGTGGAGCTGGCCGACGATGTTGGGTTTGACTACTTCTGGACGGTGGAGCACCACTTCCTGCGGGAGTTTTCCCACTGCTCCGCGCCAGAGGTGCTGTACGGGGCCATCTCCCAACGCACCAAGCGCATCCGCATCGGCCACGCCGTTGCGCTGCTGCCCGGCGCGTACAACCACCCCGTCCGCGTCGCCGAGCGCGCCGCCGTGCTGGACATCGTCAGCGACGGCCGCATGGACCTGGGCACGGGCCGCTCCACCACCCTCATCGAGATGGACGGCTTCGAGGTTGACCCGGAGACCACCAAGTCCCAGTGGCGCGAGGCCATCGGCATGATCCCTCGTATGTGGACCGAAGACCCCTTCTCCCATGCCGGCGAGTTCTACAACATCCCGCCGCGCTCGGTAATTCCCAAGCCGGTGCAGGACCCGCATCCGCCGATGTGGATGGCGTGCAGCCAACCCGCCTCCTTCGGCGAGGCCGGTGAGCTGGGCGTGGGCGTGCTCTGCTTCAACCTCGGCGGCCACGAACAGCTGGTGGAACGGGTGGGCATTTACCGCGAGGCGGTGAAGAACGCCCAGCCCATCGGCCGCCAGGTCAACGACAACATCGCCGCCCTGTGCATGGTCCACGTCGCCGAGACCGACGAGGAAGCCTACGCATCCGCCGCCCGCGAGGGCGAGTGGTTCGTCGGCAAGGCCGAGGAACTCTACGCTCCCTGGGCCGGCCGTAACGTGCCGCAGAGCTATCAATTCGCCGTCAACGCCGTCCAGGAAGAGCGCGTTGACAAGACCGCCGACGACCACCTGGCCTCCGGCGCTTTCGCCATGGGCACGCCGGAAACGGTCATCAAGACCATCGAAAAGTACCAGGAAGCCGGCGTTGACCAACTCCTCTGCTTCATGCAGATGGGCAACCTGCCCCACAGCAAGATAATGAACAGCATCCGCCTCTTTGGGAAGTATGTAATACCGCACTTCCTGTAGGCCGCCCCATTCTCGTCATTCCGGCGAAAGGCGGAATCCAGTCCCCTCTCCCAAGTGGGAGAGGGGTTGTCAATGTGGAGGATAGGAATGCCGCAAACTTGGCAAGATGTGTTTAATGCATACCGATACCCAGTTCGCTTGGGCGATTTTAAAGACGCCCAACGTTACTGTGGCTGGTTCAAATATGATACCGGCGATGGCGACCGGGATCGCACCATTGAGTTTGAACGGCGATTCAGGGAACTCGCGCCCCACCATCTGGAGGTGTGGTACGAAGTTGTCTTTTGGAAGATGTACTCGCAGCGCGGCACAGCGAGTCATCGCTCTCAAACGGTGATAGAGAATATCAAGACATCGGGGGTGAGTGCGGGGGAACTCTGGGATCTTTGTTACAACTATGTCCAAGGGCCTTGCTTACGCACGTTCCGGCCGTTTAGGGCAAAGTTTGCTAAAACAACTGCGCTGGCAACCGCTGCTACTTTTCCTGCGTTTATCTCCCCTGATCTCTTCCCAATGGTTGATAATCAGGTGGCGAAATGGGTACAAGTCAACGGTACGCGACACGGGATTTTTCCACCTCCCAAGCTCAAGGGTACGGTACTTCACGAAAACGATTGGGATTTCGTGGAAGCGTGGATTGATTGGTGCCGGTACGCAGCCGGCATACTCAATCAACGCACGGAACAGGATTGGCGCGCTCGTGACGTCGAGATGGCCGTTTTCGCGGCCCAACCGAGTGATTTGCCGCGACTATTTCCGTGAGCAACGAATTTTCCTGAAGACGTAGGGGCGGGTTTGAAACCCGCCCCTAAATCATTTTGCTGCTGCCAAGTGATGTCAGTCCGACGACGGCAGTTGCTTGGCCTCCTGCAACTCCATGGGCTCCCCGTTAAGCCGCAGGTCGCACTTGCCTGCCTTGGTGATGAGCACCGACACGCTGCCATCGGCGGATGTAAGCCGCTTGCCCATGGTAACCTCCGGCGCGTCGTCCGCCGAAGTCGCTCCGCCGAAATCCACGTTGGGACCCTTGACTTGCAGCATGATTTCGCCGTCGGTCAGATCCCCCTCGCCGCTGGCCTTGCTGACGATCATCTCGGCCCCGCCAGGTCCGACGTAACGCTGTCCAGTCTTTAAATTCATCGCTGGAAATACCTCTCACTTTCGCATTTATACAGGAAGAATCACCACCAGATTTTGCCCTGCGCCTCTTTCGCCAGCGTCTCGTAGTCCTTCGTCCACAGCTGGCTGCTCAGGTACTTCCAGCCGCCATCGGCTAGGAGACAAACCATGTTGCCGCCCTCCATGCGCTCGGCCTGCTTCAACGCGCCGGCGATCACCGAACCCGAAGAGATGCCGGCGAAGATTCCTTCCTTGTCCATCAGTTCCTTGGTCATGTAGAAGGAATCGAAGCTGTTCACCAGCAGGCGGTTGTCCAGCAGGTTGATGTCCAGGATCGGAGGGATAAAGCCGTCTTCCAGCCGGCGCAGGCCGGAGATGAAGTCGTCCGGTTCCGGCGCGACGGCAATGATCTTGATTTCGCTGCGGTGTTCCTTGAGCCGTCGGGCGTTGCCCATGAGCGTCCCGCCAGTGCCCAAACCGGCCACGAACACGTCAACGTCGGGCAGATCTTCCACGATCTCCTGGCCGGTGCCCTCGTAATGGGCTTCGGGATTGCCTTCGTTGCCGTACTGGTAGAGCATGAGGTAGTCGTGGGGGTTCTTCTCCACCATCTCCTGGGCCACCACCACGCTGCCGTTGGTGCCCAGCGCGCCGTCGGAATAAACGATCTCCGCGCCGTAGGCTTCCAGCAACTGGGTGCGTTCCACCGACACGTTCTCGGGCATCACCACCTTGACCTTGTAGCCCTTCAGCCGCCCGATCATCGCCAGGGAGATGCCGGTGTTGCCCGAAGTTGGCTCCAGGATGGTGCGGTTGGGCGAAATCTCACCGTCGGCCTCGGCACGCTCTATCATTTTCAGGCCGATGCGGTCTTTGACGCTGCCGGTGGGGTTCTGCCCCTCCAACTTGGCGTAGATACGCACGTCGGGATTGGGACTAAGGTTTTCCAACTCCACCAATGGGGTGTTGCCGATGGTGCCGAGAAGCCCCTTGTATGTGGATTTGGCGACCATCACTCTTCACCGTCATTCCGGCGAAAGCCGGAATCCAGGTATGGCACGGGCAGTTACAATGCCTTCCTGCGTTCAGGTTTCTGCGCTACACGGCGCCCGCGGCAACCGCTAGCGGTTCCGGAGCCTCGGCCACGCCGCAGAACACTTCGTAGTCGATGAGTTCCGTCACGGTGGGATTTTCGCCGCACAGCGGGCAGGCCGGATTGCGCCGCAGCCGCACCTCCCGGAACTGCATGCTCAGCGCGTCGATTACCAGCAGGCGCGAGGCCAGCCCATCGCCGATGCCCAGGATGTGCTTCAGCGCTTCCGTGGCCTGGATAGAACCCACCAGGCCGGTCAGCGCGCCCAGCACGCCGGCCTCGGCGCAATTGGGCACCATGCCGGGAGGCGGCGGCGCCGGGAACAGGCAGCGGTAGCAGCCCTGCCCGGGCAGGAACACCGTGGCCTGGCCGTCGAAAATCAGAATGCTGCCGTCAATCAGAGGCTTGTTCAGCAGGTAACAGGCGTCGTTCACCAGGTATCGAGTGGCGAAGTTGTCAGCGCCGTTGATGACGATGTCGTACTGGTCGATGATGTCGAAGGCGTTCTCGGAAGTCAGCCAGGTTTCGTGCAGCACCACGTTCACTTCGGGGTTATAGGACTTGATGTTGTCCAGCGCCGACTGAACCTTGGGTCGTCCCACGTCGGGGGTGTGGTGCAGGATCTGGCGTTGCAGGTTGGACAACTCCACCACGTCAAAGTCAACGATGCCCAGCTTGCCCACGCCGGCCAGGGCCAAATAGACTGCCGAGGGAGAACCCAGGCCGCCGGCCCCGATAATCAGCGCGCTGGCCTCCATCATCTTGCGCTGGCCGGCGCTGCCGACATCCTGCATGATGATGTGGCGACTGTAGCGTTTTACCTGGTCGGGGGTCAGGCGAAGGGGCTGGACCATTTCCAATTCCTCCCTTGGGGTCGGTTCCTCATTGCAACGAAAAACCTGCGTCCTCGACCGTCAGGCGACGGTTTCCGACGGGCGCAGGCGCGGCTCATATCACAAACCGCCTGCCCCTATGTGCTGGGACAGGCGCAGAGATAACGTGGCAGTTGCGTGGACAGCATTGCACCGCAGAGTGTATCGCCGGGCCGGAAATCTTGTCAAGGGACTGGCTAACTGCGCTGGGGCGAGCCGGCGGGAACCGGGTCCGGCAACGCCTCCCGATGGTCTCCTGCCGCGATCAGCGCGCTCTGCCGCTCGGCAAGGTGGGCCAGGGTAGTCGCTTCCAGCACCTGTTGGATGGATTCCTCCACCGACTGCCAGATTTCCTTCTGGGCGCACGAATCGGCGAACATGCAGTCCGTGGGTAGCGTGAGGCAGTCCAACGGGGAGGAATTTCCGTCCAGTTCCTGCATGATGTCGTACAGGTTGACCGTCTGCGGATGTCGAGCCAGCAGGTGGCCGCCCTGGGGACCGCGCCGGCTGTGCACGAATCCGCTCTTGTTGAGGGTGGACATCAGCCGTTCCAGGTAGGGTTCGGGGATGCCCTGGCGATACGCGATGGCCGCCGTTTGCACCGGGCCGTCGCCATAGCGCATGGCCAACTCAACCAACGCCCGCACGCCGTAGTCAACTCGCATCGGGACGCGCAAAACGACACCTCCGTTATTCTCGGATTATAACCAATCGGAGGCGCGTATGCCAACCTTGTCGGATTCCTTGCGCTTAACCGCTCGTCCGGCGGTCGTAAACGGTCATGTAAGTGCCGATGCCGGTGGCAATCAGTTGGCCGTCCGCTCCGGTTATCTCCATGTCGCCGACGATGATGCGCCCGCCCCGGCTCTTGATGCTGCTGCGCGCGGTCAACTCCCCATCCCGCGCCGGCGCGATGAAGTTCAGCTTGAGCTCGATGGTCACGGCGTGCTCGCCCTCTCTCAGCGTAGAACGGCAGGCTCGGAAAAAGGCGTAGTCGGCCAAAGCCACCAGAATCCCGCCCTGGACCACGCCGGCCCGCTGCCGGTGGCGGTCGGCCACGGTCATAAAAGCCGTCCCCACGCCGTCGGCCGACTCACCCGGCCGGATTCCCAACAGTTCGGCGAAGGGGCCATCCTGCCCCGCTTGCGGTTCCTGGTGACTCATTCGTTGCCTGCTCCTTTCTGTTTCCAGCGGCCCCGCCCGCCGTAGGCGGGCCGGGGCGTTGCCATTATACTTGCGACCGTCGGTGCATTGTCTCCTGCCGCCGGCTATACTTGATATCCGATATTTGACGCCGCCGCCACTTATTTATTGCCACTGACGATGTCTCCCCTGACGAAAGGACTCCTCACCGCCCTGGGCGTGATGCTGATTTGCACGGTCGCGCCGGTGGCCCAACTGCTCCTCGCGCCTTTCGGCCCGTTCCTGGGCGCCTACTTCGGCATACGCGACATCGACACGACAGGAGAACAACCGCTCAAGGCAGCGGCGAAGTTCGGCGCGATGGTCGGCGCAGCTTCGGCGGCAATCCTGGTCGTCATCGCCATCATATTGGTGTCCGTGCTGGATCTGCCAGTAAAATTCGTCATATTGACCTGGATTGCGGTAGCGGTTTTCGCGTCCTACGTGGCCGTCATGAGCACCCTGGGCGGATTGTATCGCCTGATGAAGCAGCGGACGGCCGCCCAAACCGCCGCCGCCGGAGCGGATTAGCCGGTGGCGTTGACCGACGGAACGCGCGGGGCGTTGATTTCCCTGCTGGAAAGCGTCCGCGACGGTAGGATAGACGTATCCGAAGCCGTTGCCGCCCTGCGCGACCTCCCCTATCAGGACTTGGGATACGCCCGGCTGGACCACCATCGGCCCTTGCGCACCGGCTGGCCCGAGGTGGTGTTGGCCGAAGGCAAGACTGCGGAGCAGACGGCCGGCATCGTGGCGGCCATGACCGGCCGCGGCCATCCGGTGCTGGTGACCCGCGCCGCGCCCGATGTTTATGACGCCGTGGCAGTCGCCGTCCCAACAGCTCAATACCACCAATTGGCCCGCTGCATCGTCGTACCGGACGCTGATCACATGGAACAGTGGGAGGTCGGTCTGCTCATCCTGACCGGAGGCACCGCCGACCTGCCGGTGGCGGAGGAAGCGGCCATCACCGCCCAGTTGATGGGTTGCAAGGTCAAACGAATCAGCGATGTCGGCGTTGCCGGGCTGCATCGCCTGCTGGCGCAGCGGGAGAGCCTGCAAGCGGCGCGGGTGATCGTCGTCGTCGCCGGCATGGAGGCGGCCCTGGCCAGCGTGGTGTCCGGCCTGGTATCGGCCCCGGTCATCGCCGTGCCCACCAGCGTCGGCTACGGAGCCAGTTTTGGCGGGATGGCCGCGCTGCTGGGTATGCTGAACGCCTGCGCCCCCGGCGTCGGCGTAGTGAACATTGACAACGGTTTCGGCGCGGGCTACCTGGCGGCGCAGATTTGCCTCATGCCGGAGGCGGATTGAGCGCACCCGGATCTTATGAACAATAGATGGCTGCTGCTGGGTTTGCTGACTGCGGCGGTATTCGGCGGGCTGGTAGCCTACGGCGATTTTCGGGAAGTCGGGCGATTGCTGGTCGGTTCCCCGTCGGCCTACGGCGCGTTCGCCCTGGCCGCCGGATTGGCGTTGCTCAACTACGCCCTGCGCTTCTTGCGGTGGTCAATGTACCTGCAAGCCTTGCGTATCAATGTGCCCTTGCGAGTGAGCCTGCCGGTGTTCCTGGCCGGGCTGGCATTGGCCATAACGCCAGGCAAAGTGGGAGAGTTGCTCAAGAGCGTATGGCTGAGCCAACGCTCCGGCGTTCCGGTGGCGGCGTCGGCGCCGGCGGTGGTGATGGAGCGGCTCACGGATGTCATATCGGTCGCCCTGCTGAGCTTGACCGGCGTATTATTGCTCCCGCCAGCCATGGCCATCGTCATCGGGGCGATCCTGGTGGTTGGCATGGCCCTGGGCCTGCTGGCCGCTTCTCGCTACGGTGCGATGGCGCTGCGGTTGCCCGTCCTGCGGCGTTGGCAGGAACCTTTGGGGCAATCGCAGGAGGGACTGCATCGCCTGATGTCGCTGCGACTGCTGACCGCGGCGGTGGCGCTGGGCGCGCTGGCCTGGGCTGCGGAAGGCGTCGCCCTCTGGGTGATCGTTATCGGGTTGGGAGATTCCATTGCCCCGGGCGTGGCGTTGCCCATATCAGCGGCCGCGGCCTTGGTGGGCGCGGTGACCGCGCTGCCCGGCGGGTTGGTCGGGTTCGAGGGAAGCATGGTGGCCCTGTTGGGTCAGGCGGGCCTGTCCGCAACGGCGGCGGCGGTGGCGACGCTGCTGACCCGGTTGGCAACCCTCTGGCTCGCGGTGCTCATCGGCCTGGCGGCGTGGCTATGGCTGAGCCGGACGGGAACAGGCCAAATCGCCGGGGCCGAAATCGTCGATTGTTCATGAGATCCGGGAGCCGGATTAGCGGTCTGCTGCGCACGGCGCGCCCCCGCCAGTGGGTGAAGAACCTGCTGGTGTTCCTGCCCCTGTTGTTCGCCGTGGACCTGGTGTGGTCGCCCGGAGACTTGACGACGCTCCTGCCCTACGCGCCGCGCTTGGCGGTTCTGTTCGCCTCCTTCTGCGCCCTGTCCTCAGCCGTTTATATCATCAATGACCTGGCCGACCGGCCGGCGGACCGTCAGCACCCCGTCAAACGAAACCGCCCCATCGCGTCGGGACTGCTGCCCGTCCCGTTGGCCGCGGCCGCCCAATTCGTCCTGATTGTCGCGGGGATGTGCGGCCTTTACGCCATATCCGAACCGCCGTTAGCGCCTTTGGCGGTGATTGGCGCCGTCTATCTGCTGGTCAACGTGGGCTATTCTCTCGCGCTCAAGCGGGTGGCTCTGGTTGACGTGATGCTGGTGGCGGGCGGATACGTCCTGCGGGCCGTTGCCGGGGCGGTGGCCGTGGGAGCCGCGCCGTCGCCCTGGCTGTACGCTGTCACCGCCGCCGGCGCGCTGTTTATCGTCGTGGGCCGGCGCTACGCCGAGGCGCGGCTGGCCGGCTCCGACCCGGACGCCCAGCGGGCCACGCTCCAATACTACGGTCCCCCGTTGGGCGGGCAGTTGCTCATCCTCTCCGCCACCGCCGCGCTGGTCAGCTACACCCTCTACGCCGTGGAAGCCGACAACCTGCCCGACAACAACACCATGCTCCTCACCGTCCCCCTGGTGATCTTCGGTCTGTTCCGCTACCTCTACCTGCTCAACCACAGCCGCGACGCCGAATCCCCCGAACTGCTCATGCTGCGCGACGCGCCGCTGCTCGTCGCCATCGTAGCGTGGATAGTGGTAGCGGGGGCGGTGCTGGTGCTGAACTGAGCACCGCTCTCTTGCGCTACAATAGTATGATGTATTCTATTTATTCATAAGGTTCTGAAATCATGGATTGGCGAGAACGTATCGTGACCACCCCCGGAGTGGTAGGTGGGCGGCCCCGCATCAGAGGAACCCGGTTGGCCGTGTCGCTAATACTCGAAATGATGGCATCGGGCGCAACGGAGGAGTACCTACTGTCCAATTACCCGCACATTTGCGCTGACGATGTCCGCGCCTGCCTGCGCTACGCCAGCGAAAGCCTGGAGCCGCCGATAAAGTCTGAAATCGACGCTTGGATAGAGGGTGTCGAATATGAACAACATACAGGATAAGAGGGTTGATTACTCGGACGCGGGCGTGTATGCGAATCTGCGCCGATGAAAATATACCCGATGATGCCGTCGATTTGCTCAGATCTGCCGGGCATGATGTCCTGTCTGTATCCGAACACCGTCCGGGTCTGACTGATTACGATGTCCTTCGGCTAGCCTACCAGGAATCCCGCATCCTGATAACTTTCGACAAGAAAGATTTCGGAGAGCTTATTTTCCTGCGAGACGCTACACCACCGCCAGCGCTGGTTTTATTTCGGATCGCCGACATAAGCGTGGAGGATAAACCACGCTTTATGCTACAGGTTATCGAAGGACGGACAGATTGGGAAGGCATTTTCTCAACCGTTAGCAGTGCCGGAACGCGCTCACGTCCTTTCCCGCATTGAAGAGAATGTAGGGGCGAATAATCATTCGCCCCTACCGTGTGCTCATCACGCCGCGCCTACCAACTCCCGCTCCGGGGCGGTCGCCGCCCGCACCGTCAGCTCCAGCCCGTCCCCGGCCTCGTTCACGTCGGCGACGATGTGATCGCCTTCGTTGAACTCGCCGGACAGCACGCCCCGCGATAGCTGGTTTTCCAGGTGCCGCTGGATTGCCCGGCGCAGCGGACGCGCCCCATAGGTCACGTCGAACCCCTCCTTGACCAGCCACTCACAACCGGCCTCGGTCAACTCGCAGGTGATCTGCCGCTCCGACAGCCGTTCCTGCACCTGGGCCACCAGCAACCCGACGATTTCGCCGATCTGCGCCCGGCTCAACGGGTGAAACACGATGGTTTCGTCGATGCGGTTCAGCAGCTCAGGGCGGAAATGGTTTCGGAGCGCTGTTGTCACCGAGCGAGACAATTCGGGCGTCACCTTGCCGGCCTCCTGCTCCCGGTCGGCAGTTGGACCCAGACCAAAGGGCCGCTGGGATAGGTCGGCCGTGCCCAGGTTGCTGGTCATGATGATCACGGTGTTGCGGAAGTCCACGGTGCGGCCCTGCCCGTCGGTCAGCCGACCGTCCTCCAGGATCTGCAGCAGCAGGTTGAACACGTCCGAGTGCGCCTTTTCGATCTCGTCGAACAGGATGACCCGATGGGGCCGCCGGCGGACGGCCTCCGTCAGTTGTCCGGCGTCGTCGTAGCCCACATAGCCCGGCGGCGCGCCGATGAGACGGGACACGGTGTGCCGCTCGCCGTACTCGGACATGTCCAGGCGCACCATGCTGTCCTCGTCGTTGAAAAGGAACTCGGCCAAGGCCCGGCTCAACTCGGTCTTGCCTACGCCGGTGGGGCCCAGGAAAATGAAACTGCCGAAGGGCCGCTTGGGGTCGTTGAGGCCGGAACGGGCGCGGCGGATGGTATCGGCCACGGCGTTGATGGCTTCGTCCTGTCCGATGACGCGCTCGTGCAGGCGCTCCTCCATGTGGAGCAGTCTTTCGGCTTCACCCTCCATCAGCTGCCCCACCGGAATGCCGGTCCAGTTGGACACCAGCTCGGCGATGTCCTTTTCGTTCACCACCAGGTCGGGGCCGGTGGTGTGTTCCATGCCCTCCCGCTCGGCGTTCAGCTCAGCCTCCAGGCGCAGCCGCTCGGTGCGGTGCTGGGCGGAACGCTCGTAGTCCAACATCTGGTTGGCCCGCTCCTCCAGGTCGAGCAGTTCCCGCCGCCGGTTCTCCATCTTTTGCAGCTGGGGCGGCAGCATCCCGGCGTCGATGCGCACCTTGCTGGCCGCCTCGTCCATGAAGTCGATGGCCTTGTCCGGCAGCTTGCGGTCGGTGATGTACCGGTCGCTGAGCCGCACTGCCGCATCCAGGGCCGCGTCCGTCAGCGTAACCTTGTGGTGGGCCTCGTAGCGGGGCTTCAGCGCTTGCAGAATAGACAGAGCCTGCTCCGCGTCGGGTTCCTCCACGTACACGGGCTGGAACCGCCGGGCCAACGCCGGGTCCCGCTCGATGTGCTTGCGGTATTCGTCCAGGGTGGTGGAGCCGATGGCCTGCAACTCGCCCCGCGCCAACGCCGGCTTCAGCATATTGCTGGCGTCCAGGCCGCCCTCGCCGGCGCCAGCCCCCACCAAGGTGTGCATCTCGTCCAGGAAGACGATGACCTCGCCATTGGAGGACGTCACCTCGTCGATGACGGATTTCAGCCGCTCCTCGAACTCGCCCCGGAACTTGGCCCCGGCCACCAGCCGGCCCATGTCCAGCGCCATCACCCGCTTGTTGTGCAGCGAGTCGGGCACGTCGTCGCAGATGATCTTGCTGGCCAGACCTTCGGCGATGGCGGTCTTGCCCACCCCGGCCTCGCCGATGAGCACCGGGTTGTTCTTGGTGCGCCGGGTCAGCGTCTGCATCACCTGGCGGATTTCCTGCTCGCGCCCCACCACCGGGTCCAGCTTGCCGACGCGGGCTAGCTCGGTCAGGTCCACGCTGTACTTTTCCAGGGAGCGGTAGCGCTGCTCGGCGTTCTGGTCGTCAACCCGGTGCGACCCGCGCAGCTTCTGCATGGCCTGATAGACCATCTCCTGGTTGATGCCCAGATCCCGGAACAGCCGCGCCGAGTCGCCGGAATCCTCGCGGGCGGCGGCCACCAGCAGGTGTTCCACGCTGATGAACTGGTCGCGCAGCCGCTGGGCTTCCTCGTCGGATACTTGCAGCATCCGCTGGAGGCGGGGCGTGATGAAGATTTGCTGGGCGCCGGAAACCACCTTGGGCGCGCCCTCCAGCGTCTGGTGCAGCCGGCTCTTGACCGTCTCCGGGTCCACGCCCAACTCCCGCAGGATGCGCTCCGGCAGGCCGTCTTCCAGCGCCACCAGGGCCAGCAGCACGTGCTCCACGTCCCACTGACTGTGCTGGTAGTTGCGCACCAGTTCCTGGGAGCGTTGCAGCGCTTCCTGGGCCTGGCGGGTGAATTTATCTGCTGTCATTACCATAGTGTCCACCTCCCAATTATCTGGATTCCGGCCCCGTATCGAGTGCGGGGTGACGTTCTTTCGCCAGAATGACGGCGGTGCGAAATATGTTATTGTCGGGTAGCGGCGCGCAATTGGGCCACTTCGTTGGTCAGCGCTTCCACCTGGGTTTCCAGTTCCCTGATGCGGTCAATGAGTTTCAGGGCAATCTCGGCGCCGGCCAGGTTGACGCCCATCTCGTCGGTGAAAGTCTTGATGCGTCGCAGCCGTTCCACGTCGGCCATGGAGTACAGCCGCTGCCGGCCGCCGGAGCGGGAAGGCATCACCAGGCCCACACGCTCGTAATAGCGCAGCGTCTGGGCGTGGAGGCCCACCATGCGGGCGGCCACGCTGATGACGAAACAGGGTTCGGTGGCGAAGTTGCTGTCGGGTATCACTGCATCACTCCTTATCAACTTCCGTCATTCCGGCTTTCGCCGGAATCCACACCGGCGTCCCGCAACCGCTCAAACAGGCTGCGCTGTTCGTCGGTGAGGTTGGTAGGCAGCGTCACGTTCACCACGGCATACAGGTTCCCGCGTCGCTCCGGGTCGTTCAGACGCGCCAAGCCCTGCCCGGCCAGGCGGAACCGCCGACCGTTCTGTGTTTCCGGGGGCAAAGTCAGCTCGATCTGGCCCCGCAAAGTCCGCACCTTGGCAGTCCCTCCCAAAACGGCGCCCAACAGCGGCACGTCCACGGTGGTATGCAGGTCGTCTCCCTGCCGCTCAAATCGGTCATGTGGCAACACGGACACCAGCAGATTGAACTCCCCGCCGGAATTGTTGCCGGCGGCGATATGCACCCGTCCGCCATCGCCAATGCCGGCCGGGATTTTCACTTCCAGACGGCGGCCGTCGGGCAGGTTCACCAACCGGGCCGTGCCCTGGTCGGCTTCCTCCAGCGTCACTTCCACCGGAACGTCAGCCGGTCGTGGCCGGAACCGCTCGCCCCGGATCCGCTCACCAATATCGTCCCCCAGACCGGAGGCAAAGCCGCCCAATCCACCCAACAGGTCGGAAAGCGAGCCGTCGCCGGTGGTAAAGGTAAAGCCGCCGCGCCCGCCGCCGAAATCACCGCCCCGGAAGAACTGGGTAAAGTCCGGGCCGGGGCCGCCCCGCTGCTCAAAATGCTCGGCCTGCTCCCAACGGTCGCCGTAGCGGTCGTACTTGGCCCGCTTGTCAGCGTCGGACAGCACCTCGTAGGCGGCGTTGATGGACTTGAACCGCTCGGCGGCGGCATCGTCGCCCGGGTTCACGTCGGGATGGTGCTGCCGGGCCAGCCGGCGATACGCCTGCCGGATCTCCTTCTCATCGGCGTTGCGCGGGACCCCCAGGATGTCGTAATAGTCAGCCATGGTAGCGTCGGCCTGCACCTAAATAGTTTCCTGTCCATCATATATCGCTATGTTATAACTGTCAATATACTGATGTCTAGTCAATCATAAACTTGATAAAATCATATCAACTATGGGAGCCGTCAGAAGCAGGATTTGCCGGATTGCATGGATTCGCAGGACAGGGCTATCGCATATGAACCGTTTAACCACCGTCATTCCGGCGAAAGCCGGAATCCAGTCACCTAAACCGCCAGTTTCGTTGCGGTAATCCAGCGTTCAGCGGTCCCTGGACTCCGGCTTTCGCCGGAGTGACGGGCGAGTGATTTCATATGCGATAGCCCTGATTGGCAGTATAAGACGGCTTGCCGCGTTTAACCGGGAGTGCTAAAATTATTCTACGTTGGGTTTGTGACCCGGCGCCATGCTCCCCTGTAGCTCAGCGGTAGAGCGGGCGGCTGTTAACCGCTAGGTCGCAGGTTCGAATCCTGCCGGGGGAGCCATTTGCTGCCTGGAGCGCAGGGGTGGCGAGCGGCGGATAAGGCCGTCAACCTGTCAACGGCGCCATCACCCCGGAACCGTTCCCCGTTGCGGCGGTCCCGTTCCCTCATCCAGCAGTCCACCCCTTTGTCCCCTTCACCGTCCGCACGACGGTTGGCAATGCGTCCGGGGTCCCAAAACGCGCAAAATGGCCCAATCGGTCTTTCCAATCTCTTGAGAGTCGCGCTATCCCGTCGTCAGAATCCGCCCACGCGTCGGAACCCGGATGGCGCGCCGTCGCTCAGAGCGTACCGCATCCGCCGGTGGCGGACCGGGGCGCACACCCAAAATGCCAAGGATTTCATCATGGCTATCGGAAGTCGTCGTGAAGACACCACGTGGGTCATCCAGACCGAGGGGCGTCTGGATAGCGGCAACGCCCAGGCGCTCTGCGACCTGCTGGACGCCGCCACTGAATTCCCGGGACAGTCGGTGGTCATTGACATGGAAGACCTGGTGTACATCAGCAGCGCGGGGCTGAGGGCCATATTGCAGGCGGTTCGGAAGACGGAGCGTCAGAACTCCCAACTGGCCCTCTGCTCGCTGTCGGAAGACGTGCGAGACGTGTTTGAGACCAGCGGCTTCGACCAGTTGATCGACATCCACCCGTCCTGCCCGGAAGCCATCGCAGCCGTCGGCGGTTGAGCCGGTGGTCAGGAGCTAGGCCCGACGCTATCTTTCATCCCGACATCCCACCGCCAGAAGCTCTGGCGTCCGATGGCCGGGACCGGCTCGGGCAGTGGTCTCACCTCGGTGAGAAACCACAACCAGCGTCCGGGGCTGAAATCGCCCCACGGGTCAATACGGCTTTTCCCCTCGCCCACCGCACGGCCGGCCTCCGTGCCGGGTTCGTGCGTCGCGTAGCCATCCGCGAGGTTGACCCGCTCCACCCTCGCCATGCCGGCGAGGGTGGCGGTTGCCACGACCATACCGGCGGGAATCACCCGGCGCCAATCCTCTCCCATAAGCCCGATCATCGCCGCGTCAATGGCCGGGCCGGGTTCTCGCGCCACCAATTTGGCGGCGTGGACGGCGATGCTCTGCTCCAGCAGCCGGACCGGCGCCGGCCAGGATCGGGTCTCCACCGTCTTGATCCCCAGGGCGATCAACGACGCCCAGGGCTGGTGCAGCGTAATGGCGTACATCACGCACCCATTTTAGGTGGTTTGTCTGCCGATCCGTCACTCCGGCGAAAGCCGGAGTCCAGAAAACACTGCTGGATTCCGGCCCCGTATCAAGTACGGGGTAACGTTCTTTCGCCGGAATGACGGGATGGTATATCAGAATGTCAACACAGGCTAGTCGGCGGCTGAGGGCGCCAAACCGGCCCGGTCGGCCAGCGCCAGGTCGATTGCCTGCCGCTCCGCCCGCTCGGTCTCCGGCGAGAAACGCACCGCCAGCACCAGCGTAGAGGCCAGGATCACCGCGACGCCCACGATGAGCAGCGCGTCGGCGTAGCCCAGGCTCTCAGACCGGAAGAGGAACCCGAAGGCCACCGCGCCGGCGTTGCCGCCCGCGCCCACGATGCCAGCCACAGAACCCAGCGCCTTCCGGTTGATGAACGGCACCACCGAGAAGGTCGCCCCTTCCGACATCTGCACGAAGAGGCTGAATACGATCATCGCGCCCACGGCCAGAAACAGCGTCGCCATCTGCGAAAACAGGATCAGGGCCAACCCTTCCACCAGCAATACGCCGCCCAGGAACATCACCCGACCCTTCAATCCGAACCGGATGCCCATCTTGTCGCCGAACATCCCGCCCAGAGTCCGGGCGAAGATGTTCATCAACCCGAAGGTGCCGGCGATGATGCCGGCGGTGGCCAGGTTAAGCTCAAAGCGGTCGTAGTAGTACAGGGCCGCGATGTTGTTGATGGTCAGTTCCACGCCGAAGCAGGCTCCGTAGATCACGAACAATGCCCAGACCCGCGGATCCTTCGCCGCCTCCAGGAACGAACCCTTGGCAGCGGAAGAGGATGGCATAAGCCCCTTGGCCCGGAGCTCACGGTAGTTTCCCTGCGGACAGTCCTGCGTGAAGAAGTAGTAGGCCACCCCCACCAGCATCAGGGCCGCGCCCGGTATCACCATGGCGATCCGCCACCCCAGCAGTTCCCCGACGCCGAACATCAGCACGCCGGCGAAGACCAGGGGCATCGCCATCTGGGTGACGCCGCCGCCCATGTTGCCCCAGCCGGCGGTGGTGGCGTTGGCCGTGCCCACCACGTTGGGCGCGAACATCACTGAGGTGTGATACTGCGTGATGACGAATGACGCGCCGATCACGCCTATCGCCAGGCGGAACAGCAGGAAGGTCTCATAGTTCTGCGCCAGCCCGATGCACATCACCGGGATTGAGCCGAGCACCAGCAGGCCGCTGTAGGCCAGCCGGGGGCCGATGCGGTCGCACAGCCAGCCGAAGACCAGGCGCGCCACGATGGTGATGGCTACCGACGCGATGATGGTATTGCCGATCTGCGCCTTGGACAGCAGCAGGTCCTCCCGGACCACGGCCATCAGCGGCGCGATCCCGAACCACCCGAAAAAGCACAGGAAGAACGCGAACCAGGTGATATGGAACGTCCGCATCTGCGGCGTGGCCAGGCTGAACAGGCGTATCCGGGTGGCTTTCCCGCCGTCCACAGCGGCATTCAGCAGGCTCATTTTCTCAACTCCAAAGGTCATTGTCAGAATCAGGATTTGCCGGATTTTGAGATTTTCAGGATGTTCATAAATCCCGAAAATCCTCTAAGCTGGACTTTGTACAAAAACTAGAAAAGTAGGAAAGGCCGGGTAAGCTGGGTTGACCCCACATCTCACTGTAGGTTGACCTGTGCTTACCCTGCCGGATGCCATTGT
>DAOUJY010000100.1:0-30656 GCA_034421995.1 Dehalococcoidia bacterium
GGCCGCCTTCAACCTATTGGTGAACTGGAATGGCTTGGAACCTGACGAAACCGGACGCATCCATCGCTCCATCGCTAACTTCACCCTCTGACACAAACTAGCACCAACGGTTCCATACTCCGGAGGGTCTTCCCACTTGACTATAGTCAGGGCAGCCAAGTGCCCGTCTCGCTCCACAGTCCAGCATGTCCTATGCTCCGTTTTGCATTTTTGCAGCCAATTGTCGAAACCTGGGTAATCCGCCCGCAACGTTCCAAATATGGGGTCGCTAGCGTCCAGCGTGTGCGCCACCGTTTCTAGCGGTAGTAGAGCACTGTCGCCAGGCTGCGGCGCAATAGCTCGGAGGTAGGCAACGGCGTCTTCGATGTGGGCGACTCGTTCACCCAGGCCAAGTCGGCGCGCTTTCTTGTGAATGTCACTGTCTTCAGTGACCAGCAGATTCACTGCGTCCCCCACCACGGCAGCCAGTAGGTGGTGGTCCACCCAGTCGTTACTACCCCGTTTTGGATTGCCGCATCGCAATGCGATTTCGAGTTGAATTTGCGGGGGTTCGGGAAGTTCGGGATGATTAGAGGTGATTGTCCGCCGCCATTCCCTACTAGACGGGTTCGGCACGTTCGCGAAGTCGTACTGCATAGCCAGCGGGTGGTGGTAGGTTGTATGTCCGTGTTCGTTGGCCAGCCGGAGCAAGGACCTTGCAGCCTCGGCAGTCGGCTCGGGCGCATTGCCCGGATCAGGGTAAGCGGAGATTAAGACATTGGAGTCCAGCAGGATGTTCAACATGAGAATGGTACAGAGACGCAAAGTCAACAGTCACTCGTCACTACACGAACTTGGCGAACGACTGGCATGGGGCACAAATCGCAAACAGCAGTGGAATGCCGGGGGCCTCGTTCCGGTACATCAGAATTAGCCGCTCCAGCCTATGCCAGACCTCGTGTTGCTTCCCACTCGGGTAGTCTTCGCTGGCCGGGAACGTATCAAGTGCGAGGAACGCCGGATCGTCGCCGTCCAGTTTTTCATTCGGGTTGTTCAGCACGTAGGTATCGTGGCAGCCCTCGTCCTTGTCGATGCCGGCTATAACGTAGCCGCCGGCGTCCAGCAGGCCGCGGGTGGTGCCGCCGGCTCCGCAGTAGAAATCGACGGCGAAGAATTTGGGTATGTCGAGCGCGTTCAGCACGTGTATTCGCCAGGTTGGAGGTTCGGCCTTTTAAACTATGCGACGGCGGGTTAGTCAACCCCGCCGCCGCCGCTGTTTTTCCAACCGTCAATCCGGCCTATGCCAAAAAGTCCTCCACCAATCGGACAAAGCGATCCGTGGCTTCCATTTCCGGGTGGTGGCCGCAGTTCTCGATGATCTCCAGGCGGCTGCCAAGGTGGTGGGCGTAGATATGCTGCTGCCCTTGAAGTCCAGCGTCGGCATGATAGTTCCTCCTATGGAATCAGCAAACCCAAGTCCCTTGCCACCGTTTCCTGCTGCTCGTCCAGAGTGATGAATGCCAGCTCGGCGCGCCTATGGGTAAGAGACAACCGGTCCGCAAAATACACTGCGTTTGCCAAGTGCCACATACGAGTGGGAGACAAACTGGCAAACGCCTGTATTCTGTCCATTTCCGAACCAAGACTGCCTCTCGGTTGAACCCACTCGATACCGGATAGCCAGTCAGGATCGAAGATTTGGCCCTCACGCACTAATCTTCCCCGCAACTCTGCCTCAAGAAGGTTTGAGGACACCAAAACCGGGAAATGATTGAGCCGTTCCTGGGTAGCGGCGCCAACCGGCTCCTCTTCAAATACGATGGGGATCAGCGCGGTTGGATCCAGGTATGCTATCGCCAGGCTTGATGGAGCCACCATCTCCTAGCCTCGTTCATCCAGAAATCTTTTCAGCGCGCCGGGTCTGTACGCGACCGGTTTCATTGGCTTGCGAGGCCCGGCGGCTCCGGACAAAATCCCTTCGGCGCGTAGTTCTGCCAGCCGCTCTTCCAAAAGGCGGAGCTCTTCGGCATCCGGCTCCGGCCAGTCTTCCTGGCCGCTGTCGTCCTGCCGTCCGGCCGGGGGTTGCTGTGCGCTCATAATCTTCCCCTCGCTCGCAATATGCCCTTTACGCCAAGAACTCCTCCACCAGGCTCACAAAGCGATCCGTCGCCTCCAGTTCCGGGTGATGGCCGCAGTTCTCGATGATCTCCAGGCGGCTGCCGGGGATGCGGCGGTGGTACTCCCGTCCGGCGCTGGCGGGAACGATGGCGTCCTGGTCGCCCCAGACCAGCAGCGTCGGGATCCGTTCCAGGCGGTACACCTGGTGGACCAGGCCGGGATCGTGCATATAGGGACGCCAGGCCACGCGGCAGGTGGCTTCCATACCGCTTTCCCATCGCTCCAGCACGTCCTCCTCCGGCTCGGCTGGGCAGATGGTGCGGTATTCCGGCGTCCCGTCGGGGTCCAGCAGGGAATCGCGGATGTACATGGGCGGCGTGACTTCGAAGATGTCGTAGATCTCCCCTTCCGGCGGGCGGATGCCGCCAGCGCCCACCAAGATCAGGCGACGGAACTGCTGCGGACACATGGTCGCCAGCTCGGCGGCCAGCCATCCGCCCAGCGAGAACCCCATCAGGTCCGCGCCCTCGAGACCCAGCTTGTCCAGCGCGCCCAGATACCAGATCGCCACGTCATGCATACTCATGGACCAGTCCAACTGGTCGGAACCGCCGCATCCGGGATGGGACGGAATATGCAGCGTGTGGTTCTGGGCCAGAGCCTGGTGATACCCGAGCCAGCCGGGATGGCCCAGCTCATCGTGCAGGATGACCAGCGGACTGCCGGAGCCCCCGGTGACCACCTCCATGCTGGTGCCGGATACCTCGGTGATGCTGGAAGTCCATGGTTGGGTTGCAGTAGTCATATCGCAAAAAGTCCTTCGCAGAATCCCAGGTTAGGGAAGCAATGCGCAACGGGAATTCGGCAACATCATAGCCGGCGGACTTTGGTAGCGCAAGCGGCTCGAATCGGCGTGTATAATCGGCGGATGCTTGGTCTCAACCCCGTGTCCGGGCGCCCTTCGAGCCGCCCATGCTGTTAGCCGCCCGTTCCCGGCTGCATTACGGCTGGGTGATCTTCGTCCTGTCCCTGGGCAACCTCACCGTCGAGGGCGGCACCAAGAACAGCGAAGCCGTCTATTTCAACGCGCTGCGGGACGCCTTTGGCAGAAGCGCGACCTACACCTCGGCGGTTTTCTCCCTCGCCGGCCTCATCGGAGCCATTTCCGCCCCGCTGCTGGGCATCCTGCTGGACCGCTGGGGAGCGCGTATCCTGTTCCCGCTGGCCGGACTGTGCATCCTCTTCGGTTGGTGGGCCTCCAGTTTCGCCACCGACCTGTGGCAGATGTTCATCTTCTACGGCATCTTCGCCGGCGTCGGCCACACTGCCATATCGTCCTTCTCAATGACGGCGACGCTGGCGCCCTGGTTCCCCCGAACCCGGGGCCGTATGCTGGGGTTGGCCGACAGCGGGAATCCCTTGGGTCAAGCCATTTTCGCCCCGCTGGCCGGCGTACTGACCACTGCATGGGGCTGGCAATGGGCCTACCGTGTCTTCGGCATTATCTTCGCTACGCTGATCGCCATAACCAACGGTCTGCTCCAGCGGCGCGCTCCTGGCTCTTTGGCTGAACCGCCTTCGTCAACCTCGCCGCTGCCCGCTGCATCCGTACCGCCGTCACCGGCGCCACCGCCGGCGTCGCCGTCCCTGGGCGGCGTCGTCCGTGACCCGGCCATGTGGCTGCTGGTGCTGACCCGGATCACCGGCTCCGTATGCACTCAGATGGTAAGGGTGCATCAGGTGGCGTTCTTCGTCCTTGCTGGCTACAGCTTACAGACGGCGGCCAACACCCTGGGCTTGTTGGGCGCGGTGAGCCTGTTCGCTCGCCCCCTGGTAGGTCTGGCCACGGACCGCTGGGGACGAGAATCGGTTTATACCATCGGGATGAGCGTATATGCGGCGGCGGTGCTGCTGGTCCTGTGGCTCGGCGACGGCGAAAGCTGGTGGCCCCTGGCCCTCTACATAGCCCTGGCCGGCGTGACCGACGGCATCAGCGGCCTCATCGTGGGCGCGAAAGCCGCCGATCTATTCCCTGCCGAATCGCTGGGCACGGTGATGGGTTTTGTGGAGATGGGTCGGGGCGCGGCCATATTCCTCGGCCCCATCGTCGCCGGGCTGCTGTTTGATGTGCAAGGCGACTATGTGATGGCGTTCATCGTGTCCGCCGCGCTGTCCTTTACGTCCATCTGCACGATGTGGATAGCGGATTTCACCGGCCGGAGGAGAAGAGTGACCGAGCCGCAACCGATTTCATAGGCAGCGAAAACGTCTCTTCAACGCAGCGCCAGCATCAAGGGCCGACGCCAGGGCTGTGCTATACTGCCGCCATACTGCTGATCAGGTTTGAAAATGGGCATGACAACGCTAACCACCACCTTGCAAGGTTCCGATTTGCGCGAGGCCATGCTCGGCGCCGTAGCCTATATGGAACTCTACCGGGACGCTGCCAACGCCCTCAACGTGTTCCCCGTGCCCGACGGCGATACCGGCACCAATATGCTCCTTACCCTTCGCGCCGGCGTTGAGCGGATGAACAAGGACGCCGACGCGACGGCAGCCGGCGAGGTTGCCGAGTCCGTCGCCACCGGCGCCTTCTGGGGGGCCCGGGGCAACAGCGGCGTCATCCTCTCCCAACTGCTCCGCGGTTTTGCCGACGGAGTCGCCGGCTCCGAAGATATCGATTCCTCCCACGCCGTAGCCGCTTTCCGTTCCGCTACCGACTCCGCATACGGCGCGGTCAGCCAGCCGCGGGAGGGCACCATGCTCTCGGTCATCCGCGGCGCCTCCGACGCCACCGTTGCCGCCAACGATGCCGGCGAACGCGACGTGATTGCGCTGTGGCAGATCGCCTACGATGGAGCCGTCGCCGCGTTGGCCCGCACGCCGGAACAGTTGCCCGTGCTCAAAGAGGCCGGCGTCGTCGATTCCGGCGGCCTGGGTGTGGTTGCCATCATCGGCGGTGCGCTCAGACACCTCCAGGGCGAGACCGGGGGGCCGGTTGACCTGGGCCTGCGCAGCGTAGGCGGCCTGATCGACCCCAGGCAGACCGCCTCGGTGGCCATCGACACCGACTTTCTGGACACCCACGAAGAGTCCGAATTCGGCTACTGTACCCAGTTCGTAATCCACGGCAACAATTTGAGCGTCGATGCGCTCCGGGCCGGCCTCGACGCCATTGCGGAATCCACCGTCATCGTCGGCGGCGGCGCGGCGGTTCGCGTCCACGTCCATACCGAAGACCCCGGCGCGGCCCTCACTTTCGGCGTGGCCCATGGCGACCTCGACGAGATCAAAATCGACAACATGAGCCTGCAAAACCGCGATTGGACCGCCGGCCACCGCGAGCGCACGCGGCCCGACGAAATCCGGCCCGGGGTAGCAGTAATCGCCGTCGCCTCCGGTCCCGGCATTGCCGCCCTGTTCCAGGACGCCGGCTGCGCCGCCATTGTTCCGGGCGGGCAGACCCTCAACCCCAGCGCCAGCGAGATTATCGACGCCGCCCTGTCCGCCGGCACCAGCGACGTGATCGTGCTTCCCAACAATCACAACGTCATCCTCACCGCATCCCAGGCCGCCGACGCCGATACCGGCGAAGTTGCTCTCCACGTGGTGGGAACCCGAACCATGCCCCAGGGCACCGCCGCCATGCTGGGTTTCAATCCGGAAATGTCCCTGGACGACAATCTGGCCAGCATGGGGTCGGCAAGCCGATCCATGGCGACCCTGGAAATTACCCAGGCGGTGCGCGACTCCGTGGTGGACGGCCAGCAGGTACGTGATGGCGAATACATGGCTATCCTCGACGGCAAGCTGGCCGCATTGGCTGACTCACCCGACGGCGCCTTGAAAGAAGGACTGCAACAGTCTGCCGTTGACGAGGACAGCATCGTCACTTTGTACTGGGGCGAGGGAGCCACGACGGAACAGGCCACTGCATTGCAGGAAGAGCTGGAAGAGACTTACGAGGGCGTCCAGGTTGACGTTTATGAAGGCGGCCAGCCCCATTACCCATATTTGGTTTCGGTCGAATAGCATCGACCCATACTTTTGTCGCCACCAGGAGCGTATGACATGGCCGTTAGCATTGTTACCGACAGCACCTGCGACATCTCTCGGGAGAATGTCGAGCGTTTCAATATTTCCGTAGTTCCGGCCTATGTTCTGTTCGGAGAAGAATCCTATCGCCAGGGCATCGACATCAACCCCACCCAGTTCTACGCCCGTTTGCAGTCCTCGCCGCAGTTGCCCAGCACCTCACAGCCCACACCGGGCGATTTCACGGAGCGATTTGAAGCTCTGGTTGCGGCGGGCTACCAGGTCGTTTGCATCACCGTGGCGAGGCAGTTGAGCGGGACTTACAACTCCGCGTTGCAGGCCGCTTCCCAGTTTGAGGACGGCGCCGTAACCGTTGTTGACGCCGGCACTGCATCGGTGGGTCATATGTTGCAGGTAATCGCCGCCGCGGAGGACGCCGCCACGCCCGACGCGACGGCGGAATCGGTGGCCGAAGCCGCCCGAGTCCGCTCCGGCAACGGCTACGGTTACGCCATGGTGGATACCCTGGAATACCTCCAAAAGGGCGGGCGCATCGGCAAGGCTCAGGCCTTCATGGGTTCCCTGCTCAAGGTCAAGCCCATTCTCCGGGTGGCCGACGGCGAGGTTCTGCCCGTGGACCGCCCCCGTAATCTGCGCCGTGGCCTCCAGCGTCTTGAAGAGTTGGTGCGTGAAGCCGGCTCCGCGTCCAAGTTGGCTGTCGCCTACACCACTGACGCCGCGCCGGCGGAGGATATGCGAAACCGCCTGGCCGACCTGGCCTCTCCCGAAAATACCTACACTGTGCAAATTGGTTCCGCCATTGGCACCCACGTCGGCCCCGGAGCCATCGCGGTGTCCACTCTCCCTTGACCAGGGACTCTTCAAAGTCCCTTGTCATTCGCTCATGGTGAGCTTGTCTAACCATGGCTGTTGACCGCCGCGAAAACCAACCGCTGTGGCGCGATGCCCTGGGCAAGATTCTGGCCCTGGAGGAGCATAAAGGCTTTTCGGACACCGCCGTGAGCGGAGGTATCCGCCGCTTCATGGAACGGTGGGACCGGGAACTCCGGGAGTATTTAAGCGAGGACCCGGCCCTTGCCACCCGCCTGATTGACCAACCATACCGGGAATTGTCGCCCGACCAACGGCGTCAGTGGGTAGCCGGCTGGCAAAGGGCATTGGCCGGCGTCCCCGATGAAGTGCCTCTGGCCGTCGCGGAGCCTCCATCGGTCGTCCCAACGCGGGACGCCCCTGCTCTGGAGGAACCGACCGACCATGCTCCAACCGGCGATCCGTCGTTGTTCGCCGTCGCGGACATCTTGCCGACCGCGCGCACCCGCCGGCGCACTCACGTCCCGCCCAAGCCGTCATCCAATCCCAGCGACCCGGACGAACCCGTCGCCAAAATCCGACGCATGGATGCCAAAACCGTACAACGCTTCGAGGCGTTGGAAGTCCAGACCGTGCGCGACCTGTTCTACATGCTGCCCCGTCGCCACGACGACCGCGCCGACGTCGCTGCCATCGCCGACGTATATCCGGGCGGCACGTTCACGCTGGAAGGCGAGCTGGTTGACATCCGTTCCGCCAACGTCGGCCAGCGGAGGCTGCAACTGGCCGAGGGCGTTCTTCGTGACGACAGCGGCGCCATCGAACTGCAATGGTTCGGACAGGGCTACCTGGCCCGCTCCCTCCGCGTCGGCAGCCGTATGGTCGTCCACGGCAAAGCGGAGACCTACCGGGGCCGCGTCACTTTGTCCTCGCCGGAGTACGACGTTGTCACCCCGAACCAGCCGCCCCTCAATGCCGGCCGCATCACTCCCGTCTATCGGCTCACCCAGGGTATGACGGCACGCAACCTGCGGAGCCTGACCTGGCAGGCTATCGTCCGTTTCCTCGCCGCCATCAAGGACCCGTTGCCTGAGGCTATGCTCCAGCGCACCGGCCTGGTCGGGCTGCCGGAAGCCATCAGCAACGTCCACTATCCGCCCGATTTTGCCGCGGCCGACCGCGGCCGGCGGCGGTTGGCCTTCGATGAAATCCTGGCCTTCCAACTCGCCATTCTGGGTCGCCGCCGCCACCGGGAACAGGATGCAGTGGGAACGCCGGTAAAGTACCATCAAGCCGTGGTGGACGGCCTGCTCACCAACCTGCCCTTCAGTCCTACCGCCGCCCAGTTGCGCTGCATCGCCGAGATACTGGCCGATATGGCACGGGGCGCTCCGCCCATGAGCCGGCTGTTGCAGGGGGAGGTGGGCAGCGGAAAAACGTTGGTGGCGTTGGCGGCGGTGCTGGCCGCCGCGTCGGCCCACCGCCAATCCGCGCTGATGGCCCCCACCGAGGTACTGGCCGAACAGCATTTCGCCACCGTCTGCCGGCTGCTGGACACTTTCGACCAGCCCCTCCAGCAGCCCAACGTTACGTCCGCGTACTTGCCCCCAATGCCGCGCCCTTTCACCGTGGGCCTGCTCACCGGCAGCACCCGCGCGGCGCCGCGCCGTGAGGTACTGCGCATGGCATCCGAAGGACACCTGGATCTCCTGGTCGGCACCCATGCGTTGATCCAGGACGGTGTGGAACTGCCGGACCTGGCGCTGGCGATAACCGACGAACAGCATCGTTTCGGCGTAGCCCAGCGCACCGCCCTGCGCAGCAACGGCCCGGAACAACCCCACGCGCTGATGATGTCGGCAACGCCCATACCGCGAACGTTGCAACTGACCCTGTACGGCGACCTGGACGTTTCCACCATCGACGAACTGCCTCCCGGACGGCAGGAAATCATGACCCGGGTTGTGCCGGAAGGCAAACGCCACGCCGCTTACGGCTTCATCCGACAGCAGGTCAACGTCGGCCGGCAGGCGTTCATCATCTGTCCCCTGGTTGAGGAATCCGACAAGCTGGATGTCCGCGCCGCCGTGGCAGAACACCAGCGCCTGTCCGGGGAGGTATTCCCCGACCTGCGCGTTGGCCTCCTCCACGGTCGTCTTTCCTCCCGCGATAAAGATAAGGTGATGCGCCAATTTCGTGACGGCGACTTGGATATCATGGTGGCGACGGCAGTGGTGGAAGTCGGCATCGACGTGCCCAACGCCACCGTGATGCTTATTGACGGCGCCGACCGCTTCGGCCTTTCCCAACTGCACCAGTTTCGCGGGCGCGTGGGCCGGGGCGAACACCGCAGCTACTGCCTGCTCATGTCAGAGTCGGAATCGGAGCGAGCGCAGGAACGCCTGTCGGCCCTGGAATCAACCCGCGATGGTTTCAAGCTGGCCGAGATCGACCTCCAGATGCGTCATGAGGGCGACATATTCGGCACCTCCCAAAGCGGCGACCAGACCATGCTCCGCATCGCCAATGTTTTCGACCAGGACTTGATGGCGCTGGCCCGCCGCGAAGCAGCATTGATTATCGAGGCAGACCCGGAGCTGGCCGACCCCAAACACGCCGGCATCTCCGCCGCCCGCGACCGCTTCCTCACCCGCGTTCAGGAACACATCAGCGATTGAGACTACATCCGATACGCAACGTTCCCGCGCTGGAAGTCCTGCAAAACCGCAACTTCCGGTACCTCTGGGCGGCCCGGTGGATCCACGAGAATTCCCGGCGCATGGAACTGATTGTCCTGGGCTACCTGATCTACCAGCTTACGGATTCCGCGTTCCAGGTTGGGCTGATTTCGGTCTTCCTCAACGGCCCGCGCCCGCCGCTATCTTTGGTGGCCGGGATGCTGGCCGACCGTCTGGACCGTAAACGCATCCTGGCGGGTATCCACGCCAGCTATCTCGTAATCGCCTCCTGCCTTCTGGTTCTTCTGCTGTTCGACAGTGTCCAACCGTGGCACGTTTTCCTGGCTGTGCTTTTGCAGGGCACGGTCAAGACCTTGGACGACCCCACCCGCCGGGCGGCCCTGTTCGACCTGGCCGGACAAGATCGGGTCGCGCACGCCATGTCCCTGGAGACCATCACCAACAACGGCGGCAAGATCCTGGGTCCGATAGTCGGCGGGATGCTGGTCCAGTTCTTCGGCTTCACCGTCGCGTTCATGGTTCTGGTTGCCCTGGACCTGGCGTCGGCCCTGTTGATTCTCAAAATGCACTTGCCCGACCGGGTGACCACCCTGGTACGCGACACCCAGTTCTGGCGGGGCATTCAATCCGGGATCGGGTTCTCTTTCTCCAACAAGTTCGTGCTGGGTGTGCTCTGCATATCGTTGATTATGAACGGCATGGTGCTGCCGTTGCAGTACTTCATCCCGGTGATTGCCACCGACGTGCTACAGGTTGGCGAAGCCATGGGCGGGCTGCTGGGAGCCGCCGACGGCATTGGAGCGTTGGTCGGGGCGATTATCATTGGGAGCCGACGGCGTTTCGCATTCCACGGGCGGTACTACGCTTTCGGCGCCGCCATTGTGGCCTGTGGCGTGGTGGCGGTGGCTTGGTCGCCCTGGTTTGCGGTGTCCTTCCTGCTGCTGTTCGCCGCTGGCGTGGGCCAGTCGGGGTTCAGCACCATGCAGAGCACCATTCTGCTCCTGTCCGCGCCCGCCGAAATGCGGGGCCGGATTATGGGATCCCAAAGCCTGGTCAACGGACTTGGGCACCTGGTCGGCGGGGTTGAGATTGGAGCCATCGCCCAGGCGTTCACCATCTCCCTGGCCATCGGGGTCAACGCCGGCATCGGCATCCTCTTGATGTTGCCGGTGGTGCTGCTCACGCCGCTGGTATGGCGTCCAGTGGAGCCACACCAACGCCGGCCCGAACCGGAGCCGGCTGGAGCAAGCCCAATTTAGGTGGGAACGAGCGCCACCCGCCCCAACGCCCGCCGTTCCGAAACCAGTCGCCACGCTGCCATCGCCCCAACTTCCGTCAACGGCAGGGTTTGGGACACCACCGGCCGCAACCGACCCGTTTCCGCCAAGTTCACTGCCCGCTCCAGGGTTGCGCGGGACACGCCCGACACGCCGATCATGTGCAAATCGCGGAAAATTACCTCGGCCAGACGCATCGGTGTCGCCTCGCCGGTGACGTCACCCAGCAATGCCAACCGGCCGTACTGGCCCAGGCAGCGCAGCGTGGCCGGCCACAGCGGCGGCCCAACCGTATCCAGTACAGCGTCCGCGCCAACGTCCTCCGTCACGGCCATCACGAAGTCGGCAATGTCCAGCCCGCCCTCCGCCTCGATGACTATGGAAGCGCCCATCGTTTCCAATTCCGCCGTCTTTGCGGGCGAGGTGGTTACGGCGATGACCTGCGACCCTTCCATCGCCGCCAGTTGCATCGCGTGAGCGCCCAGGCCGCCGCCGGCTCCGGTAACCACGACCGTTTCGCCGGGCGCTATGCTCAACGCCTCAATGCCGGACAGAGCCACGCCGGCAGGACAAGCCAGCAGCGCCGCCTGCTCCGCCGGAATGGTATCCGGTACGGGAACCAGCGCCGTCGCCGGCAGCGCGACGTACTCGGCAAACCCGCCGTCCCGGCCGTGTCCAATGCCTGTCCCGACCAGGCATCGGTGCTCCCGCCCGGCTCTACAGCGGGCGCACCGGCCGCAGGCAGCGGTCAGCAGACTTACCACCCGGTCGCCGGCGTGTACCGCCGGCATATCGTCAGCCACGGCGACGACAGTGCCGGCAATCTCATGGCCCAGCGTTACTCCTTCGGCCACCCCGCGACGCAGCGTGCCGGCCATCACCAAGAGGTCGTGATGGCAGAAACCGCAGGCGTCCACCCGCAGCAGCGCCTCGCCGGGGTCGGGTGTGGGAACGGGCCGCTCCACCATCTCCAACACCGGCGGGCGCCCCGTCTGCGCAACTTGCAAGACGGCCATCGTGCTGGGAATGGGTGAAAGCGGCGCGGGCATGGCTGTTACCGGCATCGGTGAATTTGCGATACTGTGCCATAGTACAGGCTTATCGCAAAGGCGCCGAGGCGCAAAGACGCAAAGTATTTGATGAGGGGAATGAAATGATTATCGGAGCGCACGTTTCCGCCGCCGGCGGCATCGGCAATGCCGTTGACCGTGCCGTTGAAATCGGCGCCGAGGCGGTACAGATTTTCGGCTCCTCCACCCGCTCGTGGCAGTTCAAGGCCCTCACCGACGCCCAGGCGGACGCGTTCCGGGAAAAGAACGCCGCGGCCGGCCTGGCTCCGCCCTTCCTGCACGCCATCTACCTCATCAACCTGGGCAACTCCAACCCGGATAACGTGGAGAAGTCCGTGACCTCGCTGGTCCAGTATATGCGGCTTGCCGAGCAGATTGGGGCCGGCGGAGTGATCTTCCACCCCGGCAGCCACGGCGGAGCCGGCTACGAGGGCGTTTTCCCCCAGGTGGTGGAGAGCATCAACCGGGTGTTGGAGCAGACACCGGAGGGCCCGATACTGTGCCTGGAGAACATGGCCGGCATGGGCCAGCACATCGGCGCCAAGTTCAGCGAGTTGGGTGAAGTGCTGCGCGCTGTGGACAGCGACCGCTTGGGCATCTGCCTGGATACTCAGCACGCCTTCGCCGCCGGCTATGACCTTACCAACCCCGAAGGCGTGGCCGGCATGATCGATGAGTTCGACCGGGACATCGGCCTGGACCACCTCACCGCTGTCCATGCCAACGACTCCAAGCGGCCCTGCGGTTCCGGAGTGGACCGCCACGACAATATTGGCGAGGGACTGATTGGCGAGGAGGGTTTCGCCAACATCATGTCCCATCCGGCCTTCGCCGACGTCCCTTTCTTCCTGGAAGTGCCTGGGTTTGACAAAGAGAGTCGCGGCCCGGACAAGCCCAACGTGGATATACTCAAAGCCATTCGAGAGCGAGTTTGCGGGTAAAGCCAATATCCTTCCTGCCGGAGGGCGGTACAGCAAACCAACGTAGGGGCGAATAATCATTCGCCCCTACCGCCGCCACCTCGGTCCTGACAATCCATGCAAATTCCCATCGAGCAATTCGAGCTTTTAGTACAGCAAGCCTACTGGGCCCTGCCGGAGGCGGTGCGGGATACCCTCGACAACCTCGACATCGTGGTGGAGGACTGGCCCGGCCCGGAGGCGGAAGGCTCTTTCGATCCCCACGATCATGAGCACGGCGGCGCCCTGCTCGGTCTGTACGTCGGCGTGCCGTTGGTGGAACGCCACTTTGCCGACCCGCTGATGCCCGACTGCATCTTCATCTACCGATTGCCCATTCTCCATATGTGCGAAACCCACGACGAGGTCGTCCGCGAAGTCCGCACCACGCTGCTGCACGAAATCGGACACTACCTGGGCCTGAGCGAGCAGGACCTGGACCGGCTGGGCTATGCCTGACTGGCGACGGATGTCGTGGGCGGACCGGGCGGCGTGGGTGATTGGCACCGGGTTCGGATGCGGCTTCTCGCCCATCGCGCCGGGTACGGTGGGTTCGGCGGCCGCCGGCGCTGTTTTCTACTGGGCTATCTTCGCAACCGGGGGGGATTTGGGTGTCGTGCTCCTTTATGCGTTTGGCCCTTTAACCGTCTTCGCAGCTTTGCCGATAGGAGTCTGGGCCACTGGCCGGATGTCAACTGACGCCGTTCCCGACCCAGGCGCGGCCGTCTGGGATGAGTTCGTTGGGATGTGGATAACCTGCCTACCGTTTGTGCTGCTGACGTTTTACACGTACTTTTTGGGCTCACCCTACTGGATCGTGCTGCCCTTTATCGTGTTCAGGGCATTGGATATATTGAAACCATGGCCCTGCCGCCGGCTGGAACGGCTCCACGGCGGATGGGGCATCATGCTTGACGACGTGGCTGCCGGTATTTGGGGTTTCCTGGCTTTAAGTCTGCTGCTGCTGGGAATACTGGTGATCACCGGCGACCTGTCTCGCAGCAATTGGGGTTAGCGTCCGTCATAACTGGAGCGGCGGTGCGAACGTGCCACCGGCGTCAGTGTTGCCAAATATTTCCGCCAGAGCCAATTGCTCCAACCGCTGCATCTCGTTCCGCTCCTCGTCCTCATAGTGGTCGTGCCCCAGCAGGTGCAGCGCGCCATGCACGATGAGCAGCGCCAGTTCCCGTTGCAACGGCACGCCCTGGGCCTCCGCTTGTCGGTTGGCCTGCGGCACGGAAACGACGATATCGCCTAGAGGTGGCGGCTCACCTTCCGGCATTGGAAAATCTACCTCCCCGGGTTCAACGGCATCGGGCGGCGCCTCGTCCCCGGCCCAATGGCCGGCGTGGTCGGCCGAGAATGAAAGCACGTCCGTCGTTCGGTCAACGCCCCGAAACTCCCGGTTGAGTTCGCGCACGGTATCGTCATCAGTGAGCAACAGGCTGACCTGCCCGACTGCATCGGGAGACAGGACCTCCGCCAATGCGCACCGGATTACCGTGTCCAACCAATCCGATTCCGGAAGGCCATCGTACCCGTCCTGTAGTTCGATTTGCACGGCGGTGGATATGTTGGGCAGAAGTACGCGCATCGCCGTATTATAAAGCCGCTCCAGCCGCGTGATACAATGAAAACTGCATTCTGGCCCACAGGACGATGCCATGAGCGAAGACCAGTTCAACCCCAACTCGGAGCCGTCCGAAAACCAATGGGTCGATTACGCTCTGCCTGAAGAGGGGGTGGCCGACCTCACCGACCGGCTCACCGAGTTCCTCCCCGAGCAGGACGATAATGACCCGCCGCTCATCATCGGGCAGGTGCTGGACGACTTTATCGACCAGTCGGGAGCCATGCCGGAAAACATCCGCGAAGAAGACGCCCATGCCCTGATTTGTCAGATGCAAATGGCGGTTACCCTGGCGTACCAGTTGGGCCGGCTGGAAGCCCGCTCCCCGGAGATGGTGCGACGCTTCATCCTCGAGGCCATCCAGAAGTGGGAGGCCAAGCCCCTGCCTGACTCCCTTGACTTCGTGGAAGCCGATTTCCGCAAACCCAAGGAACTGGTCCTGCCTCGCCTGCGCCGCTGGTGGCAGGAAAACCTGACCGCCGAGGACTACTATTGGGACGAGGATTGACCGGAGGGATGGTTTCCGATGACCACCGCAACCTATGACCTGGTGTTGACCGGCGGCAACCTGCTCGACCCGGCCCAGGGCATCAACAACGAACCCCGCGACGTCGCCTTCAAGGACGGCAAGGTGGCCGCGGTCGCTGAGAGCATCGACCCGGCCAGTGGCGCCCAGAGCATCGACGTTGCCGGCAAGCTGATCACCCCCGGCCTCATCGACCTGCACGGCCACTTCTATCACGGCGCCAGCGGCAGCGCCGTCCACGCCGATCAAACCTGCCTCGGCAGCGGCGTCACTACTGGCGTGGACGCCGGCAGCGCCGGGTTTCTCAACTACGGGGCCATGCGCGATTACGTGTTCCCGGCCCACCGCACCCGGCTCATCGCCTTCCTGCACATCGGCGCCGTCGGCCTGGCCGCCAACCGCGTCCTGGGCGGCGGCCTGCACGATATGCGCATCATTGACGTGGGTGAGACCGTTGCGGCCATCAAGTCCAACCCCGGTTTCCTGTTCGGCGTGAAGGTGCGGATGCACTATGACGCCGTGGCCCGCTGGAACGCCCACGAGGCCATGGCCAAAGCAAAAGAGGCTGCCACCGAAGCCGGCGTCAGCCTGATGGTACACGTGAGCGGTACGCCCATACCCCTGCCCGACGTGCTGGAGCATCTCGGCCCCGGCGATATTTCCACCCACGCCTTCAACGGTCTCCCGGAGAATATGCTGGACAACGACGGCAAAGTCCGCCCCGAAGTTCGCGCCGCCGCCGACCGGGGCGTCATCATGGACGTAGCCCACGCCGGTGTCCACTGCGACGTAGAGGTGGTCAAGGCGGCCATGGATCAAGGCATCGTGCCGGACACCATCAGCACCGACATCCACGTCCCCCCTCCCGGTCGCATCGTCTATCTGATGAACGACCTGGTGAGCAAGTTCCACGCCCTGGGTATGCCGCTGGCCGACGCCATAACCGCCAGCACCAGCCGTCCCGCCGAGATCCTCGGCCTACAGGACAGCATCGGCTCCTTGGGGGTTGGAATGGAGGGCGACGCCGCCGTGTGGGAGCAACGACAGGGCCGCTTCGTCTGGCACGACATGGCCGGACACAACGTGGACGGCAAGCTGCGCCTGGACACCTTCGCCACCGTCAAGGGCGGCATCGTCATGTGGCGGGAAGGCCGCCTGACCGAGATGGGCAACTGCTAGAGGCGCGAGACCAACTCCCGCGCCAGCAGCGTCGCGCAGCCGCCGATAATCACGAACAGCACGGCGTACCTGAAGATCCGCAGGCTCATCCGCCGCGCCAGCCAGCCGCCGGCGATTGCGCCCACCAGCACGGCCGGGATCCCCAGCGCAATGTTGTAAGCCGTCTCCACGGGGAACAAGCCGGCTACGAAATACAGGGCCAGGCCCAACGCGCCGGCCATTAGGAAATACATCGCCAGGGTCGCCCGTATCGTTTCCCGGGGCCACCCCTGCTCAATGGCGTAGATGCCGGCCAGCGGGCCCCCAATGCTCAACGTCGTGGTCAGCAGGGTGGTGGTGAAACCGAAACCCACCGCGCCCCGACGGGTCCGCGCCGCCGGAACCCGCACGTTGAACAAACTCATCACCGCTATGGCCAGTATCAGCGCGGTGATTGCGACCCGCAGGGGGGCCGGCGCGGCCACGCTCAGGAGTATCACCCCCAACGGAACCGGCGGCAAGCCGGCGACCAGGAACAACCAGGACTCCCGCCAGCGCAGGTGCCGCCAGGTCTGCGCCAGCACCAGCAGCGTGGTAATCGCTATCATCGCGTTGACCAGCACCACCGTCTGCTGGGGGACCATAATCAACAGGAGAATGGGCGCTGCCGCCAACGCCATGCCGAAGCCGACGGCGCTGAATACGAAAGATCCCAGCAGCAGCGCGGCCAGCCCAATGACCAGCTCCCAGCCGGCCAGCATCAGGACCGGTTGAACAGACCCTGCTGGGCCGCCCGGAGCAGGGTGCGCTGGATCTGCACCACCGGCGGGCCGTCTCTGGCCAGCACGATTTCCACTTCATCATCGGGGGTCAAGGTTAGCGAACGCTCACCGTCCAGCGCCACCGTGCAGTAGCGAGGTTCCAGCGCCACGGGTATCCCTTCGTGCAGTAGTTCCCACTCGGCAATAGCCGCCGGTCCAACGATGCCGGGAGCCACCGGCGCAATCACGGTGGCCGCCGGCGGCGAGTCCTCGTCGGTGTCCCGGGCCAGCTTGTAGCGCAAACCGCCCACGTCGGCAAGGGACAGAGGGTGCAGCCTCCCGCCCACCGACGATAGCCCGATGCCGGCCGGCTCGGCGCGAGTGAGAAACACCTCATGCACCGTGTCCAGGTCCCAGATCGCCCGGGTCGCAACATAGCGTTCCCGCGAAATCGCCACGTCAACCAGGGCCATTTCCCGAAACTCGCCGTTCACCCGCAACTGTAGCGTCTTGCTGACCACCGAAGTATCCGCGAGTTCCAGCAGCCCGGAAGCCACCAGACCGGCGGCGATGCCGGCCAGCGTCCCTTCAACCATCACCGGAAAGATGTTGTTGGTTCCCGTGGAGATCGCCACCAGCGGAATCTGGCTGGTGGCGGCGGCCACGGCGCGGTTGGTGCCATCGCCGCCCAGGGTGATGAGGCAGCCCACCCCCATCTCGGCCATCATGGCGGCGGCCCGCATCGTGTCGCCTTCAGTGTAGAGGGGCGACATGGGCAACATTTCCAGGGGAATGGAGATGCTGGAATCGTCTGCGGCCCGCCGGCACAGATTCCCGCTGTCCGGCATCGCCACCACCTTTTCAACCTCGGTGGATTGCAACCCGATGAGCGCCCGCCGGACGGTGTTCACCTTCTCCCAGTCCGGCACCACGCGGCCTTGGGCTACCAGGCGGCGGATGTCTTTGCTGGCTGCTGGGTTGGCGATGATGCCGACGGTCGACATGGCCCGATTAAGTCCGTTTCGCAACACTGGTTTCGATGGATAACGAGGGCCTACTATACACCATTCCCAACATACTGCCGGCGGGATCCCGACAGTGTGGATTAACCCGGACGTTGCCTCAACACCACGGCCCGGGAACAAGGAATGGTACAATGCGAGACAACGATGGCATACGCCCAACGTGGCGATTTTTCGACGGAGCGGTGTCAATCAGCTTCAGTATGTTGCTGGCGGTACTCCTCACCGGGTGTACAGCGTGCGAAGGCGCGCCCCTGCTGGGCTACCTGAAAATGCTGACAGGATGGGACGACGGCGTGATAATAACAGCAACCCTGTTGCTGTTCCCCACCTCGCTGGCGTTCTATGGAGGAATGATTGTGTTTTTTGCTGCAAAAGAGTTCGTTGAGAAAAGAGCCATGGCGCGGGGACGGCGGGAAGGTCGGCGGGAGGAGCGCGAACGTATCCAACGAGCATTAGAGGCGCGGGGCGTTCCGCTCACCCCGGAACAGGCTAAAATCCTGGCCGCCGACGATGAACCCGAATAAGCCAACCCCGTTTTCGCTTCCGGTCACCGCCATCACAGGAGCGCGTCATGGTTTCCGAACTTGCCTTCACCCCGGCCGTCGACATCAGGCGGATGATTGCCAACGGTGAAATCTCCTCGGTGGAACTCACTGAATTTTTCTACCAGCGTATCGAAGAGCTGAACCCTAAACTCAACGCCTACCTCACCCTCTGCCCGGATCAGGCTATGGCCGACGCCAGGGCTGCCGACGAGGCCGTTCAGCGCGGAGAAAACCTCGGCCCTCTGCACGGTATCCCCATCTCCGTCAAGGACCTAGAGTTGACCAAAGGCGTCCGGACGACCATGGGCTCCGCCATTTTCCACGACCGGATACCCGACATGGACTCCATCGTGGTGGAGCGGGTGAAGGCGGCCGGCGGCGTGATCCTGGGCAAGACCAACACGCCGGAGTTCGGGCAGTCGGGCACCACGGAAAACCTGGTCAGCGAGCCCTGCCGCAACCCGTGGAACACGGACTATACACCCGGCGGCAGCAGCGGCGGCGCGGCGGCGGCGTTGGCCGCCGGCCTCTGCACCCTGGCCACCGGCAGCGATGGCGGCGGCAGCATCCGCATTCCGTCCAGCTTCAGCGGCGTCACCGGCATCAAGCCCTCCCAGGGACGGGTGCCGCGCTACGGCGGCTACGGTGGGCCGGCGGTGAACCACTTCTCCCAGAGCGGTCCCATGAGCCGCACCGTTCGGGACACCGCCCTGCTGTTGCAGGCGCTGGCCGGCCCCGACTCCCGCGACCCCAACACCATGACGGACACGCCACCGGACTACATGGCCGCGCTGGAGGGCGGAGTCGCCGGCTGGCGCATCGCGTGGAGCGACGATCTGGGCTACGCCGCCGTGGACCCGGAGGTCGTGCAGATCACCCGCGCCGCCGCCCAAATCTTCCAGGAGATGGGAGCCATCGTCGAGGAAGCCGCGCCGGAGATCGAGGGTGGCGATCCGTTCCCGGCTTTTTCCACCGTGTTCGGCACGGCCTCCTACACTTCCTACGCTGACCTGTACCCGGAGCGGCGCGACGATTTGACCCACTACGTCCAGAACACCTTCGACGGGGCATCCAAGCACACCGCCGCCGACCTGTCCCGGGCATTGGCCTACGTGGATCGCCTCAAGCGTCGGTTCGCCGATTTCTTCAACACCTACGACCTGCTGCTGACGCCGGCAATGGCGGTAACGGCCTTCCCCATCGGCCAGCATCCTACCAGCATCGCCGGCCGCTCAGTCGAACCCTGGTGGGGCTATCTGCCCTTCACGTTCCCTATCAACATGAGCGGCCAAACGGCGTCCAGCGTGCCCTGCGGTTTCTCCGCCGCCGGCCTGCCGGTGGGCCTGCACATCGTGGGTCCGGCCGGCGCGGAGGGACGGGTGCTGCGGGCGATGGCGGCCTTTGAGGACGCCCAACCCTGGGCGCAGCGCCGGCCGCCGGTCTCTTGATGCACAAAGTACGGGCAGTAGGGGCGGGTTTCAAACCCGCCCCTACGATTTCGCCGCTGGCCGTTTACTCCTCATCGCGGATGCGGGAATACATCGCCAGCGGCGTGGCGGCCAGCAAGCCGGCGTCCACCGGCAGCACCACGCCGGAAACCCAGCGGGCCTCGTCACTGGCCAGAAACAGGGCGGCGTAGGCGATGTCCCAAGCGTTGCCCTCGATCCCCAGCGGACCGGCCTTGCGTCGGTTTTGCCGCGTCTCCTCAGCCATTGCGCCGGCCACCATCGGCGTGTAGATGTGTCCGGGAGCTATTACGTTGACGCGGATGTTGTCGCGGCCCAGATGTACCGCCATCGTCTCCGACATCCCGATCACTCCGGACTTGGATGCCGAATAGGGAATGCTGGCCAGGCCGCTGCCGGCCCGCACGCCGGCGATGGACGACATATTGATGATGCTCCCGCCGCCGGCGTCAATCATCCTGGGCGCGGCGTACTTGGTGGTCAGCATCATGCTCTTCAGGTTCACGTCCAGCACGTTGTCCCAAACGCTTTCCTCAACGTCGGTGGGCGTGCCCGGGCCGGTGATGCCGACGTTGTTGAACAAGATGTGCAGCGCCCCGTAGCGTTCCACGGCGGCGTTCACGATGGCCTCGCAATCGGCGGCGGAGGTCACGTCGGCCGCCATGACCGACGCCTCGCCACCCTGCTCGTGGATGATGGCCAGCGTCTCCTCGGCGGCCGGCGCGTTGCGGTCCACCAGCAGAACTTTGGCGCCCTCCTGGGCAAACAGGATCGAAGCGGCCTTGCCGGTTCCGGTACCCGGGCCGCTGGAACCCGCTCCGGTGACAATGCGACTTTATCTTGCAGGCGGGGACGGCCCGACGGTAGCAGGGTCATTTTCAACCTCCCTGAAACTGATGTCAGAAGCAGGATTTTCAGGATTTGAAGGATTATCAAGATTGGAGTTGTTCAGCATCAAAGATCCACCCAATCGTGTGCATCCTATCAATCCGGTAAATCCTGCTTCTGACGATTTACAAAACCGGCGCCGGTTCAGGGGACAATAGCCAATCCTGAGCCTGTTTGGCAGCGTCGGAAAGCCACTGGCTCAGGATGGCCTCCCGACCCTCGGGAATTTCCACGCCCAGGCCGTCGGCCAGGCGGTTCATGAAGTTGAACACGCAGGTGATGGCCACCGTGGCAAGGATTTGCTCATCGCTGAGACCGACGGAGCGTAGCCCCTCCACGTCCGATTCCCGCATCAGGGCCGGCGTCAACGTCAGTTTGACGGCGTAGTCCAGGATGGCCCGGGTCTGGGCGTCCAGGTCGGCTTGCTTGTAATCATGGATGATGTGGCTGGCGTATTCAGGGTCGCCGGAATGCTGACGGAGGAACCCTCCGTGAGCGACGGCTCAATAACGGCAGCGGTTGACCAGCGAAACCACCGTGGCGATAGCCTCCTCCTGGGTACGGGTCAGCGCCGAGGAGCCGAAGGTGGCTTTGTGATTCAGGTTCTGCACCGCAGCCATCAGGTCGGGGTTGATGGATATGCACTTGATGACCGCCGGCACCGCCGCGTCGTCTTCGCGTATCCAGGACATTCGAAAGGCTCCTTCACGTGGCGTAGGGGCGGGTTTGAAACCCGCCCCTACGGGGTTCGTGGGACCACGGCCATCTTATGCTCCGCCGTTCCCAGCACCAGGTCCCCCAGTTTCGCCACCACCTCGAACCGCAACTTGTTGCCGGACACGTCGGTCAGTACGGAACGGGCCGTCACCTCGCTGCCCAGGTCCGCCGGCGCCAGATGCTTTACGTTGACTTCGTACCCTACCACGGTTTGCTGGGGGTGAAGCAACGGCAGCACCGCGTGGTATGACGCTTGTTCCATTAGCATAACCATGGCCGGCGTGCTGAACTTTGGCGTGTGGGGCGCCAGATGCTCGTCGGCGACCGTTAATTGCGTTTCGCCTGCCAATCCAGGCCGGATGGCCGGGTTGATCGGCAGGCGAGACGGTATCGGAGCGCCGGGAGTTGCCATGGGCAGCAGCCCGGTAGAGTCGGTGATTACGCTGCGACGGGCTGACCCGTCAGGATGGACTCAACCTCGTCCGCAAGCTCGGCGGCCCGTTGCTTGACTTCTTCGTTGGTAAGGCTGGACAGCGGATGCTGGGCCACCACGTAGCGGTAATCGGGTACGCCCATCATGCGGGTCATGGCCTGGGCCGTGTTGAGGAACACGTGCGTAATGATGGCTGCGGTCGGGACGCCGCGCTTTTCCATGTCGATTCCGTCGTGCACACTGCACGAGCTGCAGGACCCTCAATCCCCAACCCCGGTGATGAGGTAATCCACCTCACCCAGAATGGAGTCGATCACATCCTGCTTGGCGGGCAGGCTGGCGTGGTGCTTGCTGAAGTACTTGACTTCGGAGAAGCCGTGCCGCTCGTTGAGGATGTCGCCCAGCTCATGCAGCAACTGGTCGGCGTTGGCCTTGGAGTTCTCCATGAGACCCAGGCGCTTGCCGGCCAGCCCGGCGGAGCGGTCGTTCATGCGGAACGGCGTTTGAGGCAACTCGGTGCCCTTGGGATTGACGAGCCTGAGGCTCGTTTCGGCGGTCGTCATATCTAACCTCCGTTGGTGTGGCGTCGGTACTCTATTTGATGGCGTGATTGTACCGTCAAACGGCGGTGTTGCGTAACCCCTTTTCGCGCAGCAATTGGTCCAGCCAGGCGCGGTCGGCGTCGGACAGCGGTGGTTCAGGATCTTGCCGGTAGTCGATGTCGAGGTCAAAAGACCCGGCTTCATACACACCGTTAATTACCGCTTGCAAATCGACAGCGATGCCCTCGTCTCCTTTGGCCAGCGGCATTATGACGTTGGGTATGGCTTGGTGTATGCCGAAGGGGTACAAGTTGGCAACATGCTCAGTCCGTCGGGCATCGGCGATCAGTATTCGGTATTGGCTGGCCGGCAGCGGAGTAAGAACGGGCATCGGCTGGCCGGCGCGCAAGAGGTCAATTTCCACCAGGTGGGTCATGCTGTACAGCACTTGGCCGCGTTTGGCCTGATAAACTCGCCGGCCGGAACCGGACTTGTTGGTCGGCGATAACAGTTCTATGGCGGTTATGACCTCCCGGTTGCTCACACGAACTATTTCCAGATAGAGTTGCTTTTCCAGCTCCATTTCCGGTAATTGAACGACTACCGGGTCTGCGAGCGCTAGCCCCTCGGCTGTCCTGTCTTGTCTTGGCGTCGCGGCGGTGGACAGAACTGCAACATCGGGCATCCGAAGGTCGCTACTGCCTCCGGAGTTGGGACCAGAGACAACGTACACGCGCTCCTGTATCGTGACCCTGTAGTCAGGCCTCAGGCGAGGGGCAAGATAATCACGCAACCTGACGATGACGCTGTGGTGCACGTCAGGCCACAGCCCGGCGCTCTCCAGGTACGGGTTCATACCCGGAAAGGGGTTTTGGGGCAGCGCGGTGGTCATCATGCGCCTTCGCCGTTGCGCAACCCCCGTTCCCGCAGCAATTGGTCCAGCCAGGCACGGTCGGCGTCGGACAGCGGTGGCTCCGGGTCACGCTGATAATCAATATCCCGGTCATAGGACCCGAGGATGTACACTTCATCGATGATTGGCTTCAGGTCTATGGCGATACCCTCGGAGCCTTCGACCAACGGCATAACGAACGTGGGTATGGGCGACTGGATATTGCAGGGGTACAAGTGTGCAATGGCATCCATGCTGCGGGCGTTGGTGACCAGGATACGATAGTGGCTGGGCGGTACATCGCCAATCACCGGCATTGGCTTGCCGACGCGGAGCAAGTCAATCTCGACCAGATGAGACATACTGTGGAACACTTGATTGCGCTTGGCAATGTACGCTTGGCGGCCGGGGCTTGTCTTGTTGCTGGGCGAGAGCAACTCAATCACGGCGACTACTTCGCGGTTGCTCACGCGTATCACCTCAAGATACCGTTGCCGTTGCTCGTCCTTGTACGGTATTTGTACCGGGATTGCATCCTTGCTCCGAGACGCTTCCACAACCGCTACCGACGTTGGCGCGGCGGCGCCATCGTCCAGAATCATAACGTCTGGCAATCGGGCCTGGCGGAGTCCTTCGCCATCCGTCTCCTCCGAGACATACATCCTCTCCTCAACGCGCACCATATATTCCGGTCGCAGTTGGCGCGCCAGAGTGTCGCCCAAGTGGACGATAACACGGTTGTGGATCCCGTGCCAAAGCTCGGAACGCTCCATATACGGGTTCATCCCCGGAAACGGGTTTTCCGGCAACTGCGTCGTCATGCTAGTCGCCGCCGATCTTCCGCGTCCGTATGCGGTAGCCAGTGGTGTCGATGATGGCGCTGTAGCGGCCGCCGGTGCCGCCGCCATGCATGACCAAGATGTCGTCCGGGTCGTTGGCGCAGCGCATGATCAGTTCCTCGTCGCCGGGCCGCTCCGGGCCCTGCTTGGAGCCCAGGCGAACCAGCTCGGCCCGGGAGCGGCCGCTGTTCTCGATGAGGAACTCCTGGATGTCCCGCCGGCTCCAGCCGTCGCCTTGCAGCGTGAGGGCGTGTTCGGGGCCGATGACGATAACCCACTGGGCCGGGTAGCGGTGCGCCAAAGCGGTGGAGCGCAGCGCATCGCAAATGGAGTACAGGATCTGGCGGCCTGTGTGACCGTAGCTGTTGGGCACGCTGACCGGATTGTAGGCCACCGCCACGGTGACCACGCTGTCAGAGGCATCAAAACCCCGGCTGACGTGCAGCGGCTCCCAAGGCGAGGTCTCCTCGTTCTCGGCGACGCAGAAGGTGTACTTGGCCGGCGTGCCCAGGGTGCCCCGGTCCAACTGCCCGGGCCAGGCGTCGAAGCCGTTCATGAAGCACAGCCGGACGGCCCGCCCTATGCTGGCGTTGGCGCGGAAGCCGGGACCGAACAGCCCGTCCCGGCTGTTGATGCCCAATGATTCGCGGATGGGGCCGTTGAGAACCATCAGGATGCTGGGGGAACTGGTGGACGAGGCCGCCATGTTGACGAAGTTGCGCTCTTCTTCCAGCGTCCGCAGGGCGGTCACCAGCACCGGAAAGTATTCGGCCTGGCAGCCGGCCATAACGGCGTTGGCGGCGGCGTTTTCGGAGGTGATAACCCGGCTGCGCATATCCAGGTTGAGCAACTCTTCCTCTCCGGTGAGGCCGGCGAAGGACAGCATCTCCCGGACTTTGTAATCGGCCGGCGGCACCACCGGCAGGCCGTCAGTCCAGCCGAGGCGGAAACATTCCTCAATGGCCTCGATGGTGTCGGCGGTTTCAACGTGGCGTTCGGCGCTGGTGGTCATCGTAAGCTCCTTGTCGGCATCTCCGGTCATTTCAGTGCATCTACCGTCATTCCCGCGAAAGCGGGAATCCAGTATTCATGTGGTTTTAGTGAGGGGTTCCAGAACATCCAGCAAGAGGGCCATCCTGTCCAGCCCGCGGCTGATAACATCGGCACGCAGGAACATCTTGCGGGTATAGAAATACCCGTGCATTTCGTTGGCATTGCCTCTTAAATCGTCCAGCCTGGCGTCGCCGCACAAGTCCTGCGCTTGGTACATAACAGTGTTAAACTGGGCGTGTCTATTGTATTCCCAGCCCCGCGCATCGGCGACCGCCTTGGCCATCCACGCCGCAGCCCCCCAGCCTTTTTCAGCCGCCTGATGCAGGTCGTCTTCGGCCAGATACTGACGGCTTTTGACCAGAAACTCCCGAGCCTGCTGCCGGTAGTCGGCAACGGCTGCGTCGGCTTCGTCAAAGGGTTCCGCTGGGGATGTTTGAACCATGATTTCAGTCTCTCAACTTGCCCGTTACCAACAGGCCGTCGGTGACGCTGTAACCATGTCCGGGATCTGCCAACTCAGTGTTTGTCGCCATATAGGAGGTCCTGCCGCTAATGACGGGGGTGATGGATATTACGTCGTAGCCGGCGGCGTCCAGGTCGTTGCAGCAACGTTCCAGAAAGTCGGCCATCTGCTGCAACCGGGTGTGCTCTTCGCTGGTGATGCTGACCCGGCCTGCTGTCCCTCCATGAGTGGACACCGTAGTGTCTGCGTACACGTAACGGGTCACGTACCGGGGTTTGTCAGCAGGGGGATGGACCGAGCGAAACAACGCGATTACCTCGCGATAACGGCAACCTTGCGGATACTTGGGCGATATACTAACCGCCCCCCATCCCCTTGAACCGCAACTGCACGCCGGACTTCTCCTCCTGCAACTTGGCCACGGCGTCAGAGTCCTCGGGACCCCACCCCCGCAGCAGGGCTTCCACGTGGCGCTGGTCAACCAGGTTGGACAGTTCCATGGGAATGCCGTACTCCCGGCCCAGGTCGGTGGCCAAGCGCACGTCCTTGGCGGCCAGGGCGGTGGCGAATCCCGGCTCGAAGTTGTTGGAGAACAGGTAGCGTGGGAACTTCTCGGTGAGGCGACGGTTGCCGCCGCTGCTGTTGGCGATCACGTCGGCCAGGGTTTCCAACGAGACGCCGGCCTTGACCCCCAGCGTCAGCGATTCGGCCATCAGCACGCCGATGCCCATGGACAGCAGGTTGTTGCAGATCTTGGTGACCATGCCGTTGCCGATTTCGCCGCAATAGACCACGTGGGTCCCGATCGCGTCCAGCATGGGCTTGACCGTGTCGTAGGTGGAACGGTCGCCGCCCACCATGACGGCCAGGGTGCCGGCCGCCGCGCCATATACTCCGCCGCTCACCGGAGCGTCCAGTACCGTCACGCCCCGGGCCGCGCATTCGTCATGAATGCGGCGAATGACCGTGGGCGAGTTGGTCGAAAGATCAACGTACACGTCGCCGGAACCCGCGGCGGACATGATGCCGTTCTCGCCCATCACCACGGCCTCCACGTCCCGCGGCACGGGCAGGGAGGTGAAAATAGCGTCCTTGCCGGCAACGCAGCCGGCCGGCGTGTCGGCCCACTCCGCGCCCATCTCCAGCAGGTTGGTGGCCGACTCCCGGCGCAGGTCATGCACCGTGAGTTGGTGGCCGGCCTTGATCATATTGGCGGCCATGGGGTTGCCCATGTTGCCCACGCCAATAAATCCAGCTTTCATAATCAATCGCTCCTGAAACGCCCCCGATGCCATCCACCGGCGGCAGGTGGGCGCATTATAGCACCCACCATCGTGCCCAACGCCCGGACACCGCGCCAACGGAACGGGTATAATAGCGTCGTCTATCGCCCGCAAGGAGACGGCTCATGGCAACCCAATCGGACCTGGTGTCCTTCGAGACGCAAGTAACCTGCCCCGACGACTTTGACCAGTTCTGGGATGGCGTGCTCGCCGACCTCGCCGCAATCCCCCTGGACGGAACGGCCACCGCCGACCCATTGCGCAGCAACGAAGCGGTGAAGGTGTACCAGGCCGGCTACCGGAGCCTGGACGGGCTGGAAATATTCGCGTGGTACAGCGTGCCGGCGCGCGGCGATGGGCCGTTCCCGTCCATCCTCCACCTGCCCGGTTACAAGTCGGAGCCGGCGTTGCGCCGCGACTGGGGCGCTAAAGGCGTGGCCGTGCTGTCGGTGGCCGTGCGCGGCAAGCTGCCCAGCAGCGCTGAGTTCAATCCCGGCTACCCGGGCTTGCTCACTTACGGCGTGGAGCATCGGGACACGTACAGCTACAAAGGCGTCATATCCGATTGCGTTCGCGGTGTGGACTTCCTGCTTTCCCGCCCTGAGATGGACCCGGAGCGGATCTACTGCTGCGGCAGCAGCCAGGGCGGCGGCCTGACATTGTTAACCTCGGGGTTGCGTTCGGAAATCAAGGCCGGCGTTTCAGGTTATCCATTCCTGTGCTGCTACCCCGAGTCCATGCGGATGCTCCGCAGCTATCCCTACGATGAACTCTCCTGTTACGCCAGGGCTTATCCAAACCGGGTTGACCAGATGCTGGATACCCTGCGGTATTTTGACGCGGTAAACTTCGCGCCCCGCATCAAATGCCCCATGGCGGTGGGCATCGCAATGGATGACGAAGTCTGCCCGCCGGAGACCAGCTATGCCGCCTACCGGCTGCTGGGCGGCCAGCGGGAACTGCGGTTGTTCCCCAACTCAGGGCACGGCAACGCTCACGAATACCCGGCCTGGGAAGCTGCGTGGTTGCAGCAGCACATCGGCGTCGCTAGACAGGGGTAATCACCTGATGACCAACGCATCGGCGCAAAACAGCGGCTTCTGGGAACGGATCGAGGCGGGTCTGGCCGAAACCCATCCCAACGTCTCGTTGGAACGCGACCCGTTCTACTCCCAACCGGAGTGGGACGTGTACCGGATGCACTATGACACCACCGGCGGGCACCGCCTTTTCGCGTGGTTCTCCGTACCTCACGGCGATGGCCCGTTCCCGGCCCTGGTGCGGATGCCCGACTACGCCAGCGTCCACGACATCATCTACACGCCCCTCCGCCAACGGGCCGTGGTGATGAACGCCACCCACCGAGGCCAGCGCAACAGCGACGCACTGGTACGGGCCGGCTATCCCGGACTCCTGACGGATGGCATCGAAAGCGCCGACTCCTACATGCTGCTCGGAGCCTCCGCTGACGCCCTGCGCGCGTTGGACGCTTTGAAGGGTCAGAATGTGGCTGAAATCGGCCCGGTAGCGTTGATTGGGGCCGGTTTAGGAGCCGCCCTGGCCCTGTCGGTGGCGGCGCGGCGACCCGGCATTTCCGCCGTCGCCGCTGACACGCCGCTGGCGCTGGGCCATCCGTCTGCTCTCGAACCCGGTCTGGGCTATCCACTGGGCGAGTTGGGCGATTACCTGCGGATCCACCCCGAGCGCCGCGATGCGGTGGCGGAGGTGTTATCGCCGGTGAACCCCCTGAATGGTGCGGCATCCGTGACGGCGCAAGTGCTGATGAGCGTTGGCCGCTTTGACCGCAGTGTCTGTCCTCTGGCCTTCGGTGAGGAGTTGGCCGCCGCGTTGCCCAACTGCGACCTGCGCGTCTATGAAGGCGCGGCTGAGGGCGGCGGGCATATTCATGCCCAGGTGCGCGGAACCTGGCTGGCGGAGCGGTTGGGTGTGGCGGTTTCTTGACCCTGCGGTTGGCCGCTGCCTATAATTTTCTGCCCCTAGTATGTCCCATCCCTTTTGGTGTCCCTGCTCATGTCGCAAGTTCCATCGGTCGAATCAATCGACGAGCTCACCGGCAACGCGCTCAACCAACTGGAAGCCATTGCCGATTCCGAAAATGCCGAACAATGGCGCGTCGCCTACCTGGGCCGGCGGGGAGAGCTCACAACGCTGCTCCGTTCCATCTCCACCCTGGAACCTGATGAACGCCGGGCCGTCGGCTCGCGGGCCAACCAGGCCAAGAACGCGCTGGAAGAAGCCCTGGCCCGTCGCACCCGCGAGATCGCCCAGGCCGCGCTGGCGTCCCGCGATGCCCTGGATGTTACCCTGCCGGGCCGCCCGGTGGTCACCGGAAGGCTCCACCCCACCACCCAGATTGTGCGCGAGATTTGCGGCGCCTTCATCGCCATGGGTTTCAGCGTGGTGGAAGGGCCGGAGGTGGAGCTGGACCACTACAACTTCGAGATGCTGAACATCCCCGCCGGCCATCCGGCGCGGGATATGTGGAACTCGCTGTGGGTGGACTATGTGAACGAAGAAGGCCAGCAGCCCATGCTGCTCCGAACCCACACCTCACCCATGCAGGCCCGGGTGATGGAGGCCCAGGATCCGCCGGTGCGCGTGGTCGTTCCCGGCAAGTGCTACCGCTACGAGGCCACCGACGCCACCCACGAATGGCACTTCTACCAGATCGAGGGGCTGGCGGTAGCCGAAGGCATAACCTTCGCCGACCTGAAAGGGACCCTGTACGAATTCGCCCGCCGCGTCTTCGGCGAAGACCGGCAGATCCGTTTCCGCTGCGACTACTTCCCCTTCGTCGAGCCGGGCGTGGATATGTCCATCTCCAACTTCGTTGACCCGGATACTGGCCGGCGTCCCATCAACCGCGACGAGGACTGGATCGAGATCATGGGCGCCGGCATGGTCCATCCCCGCGTGCTGGAAGGCGTCGGTTACGACCCCCAGCGCTACACCGGCTTCGCCTTCGGCATGGGGCCCGAGCGCATCGGGATGCTCAAATACGGCATCGACGACATCCGCCACTTCTACCGGAACGACGTGAGGTTTTTGAGACAGTTCTGACGCGGCGGTGGTGGTATGATTGAATACAGCCGGCACGCACGGGAAAAGATGGCGGAGCGTGAGCTTGAAGAAAAGTGGATCCTGCTTTGTCTGTCCGACCCTGACATTGAAATTCCCGAACCAGATACCGGTTGTACCGTGTACCTGCGGTGTCTGCCCGGCCGTAGCCAGATGCTACGGGTAGTGGTTCCGGACAACCGGCCCAATTTCATCGTGAGCGTGTATTTCGACCACAGATTTCCCTGTCCCGGAGGATAAAGCGCGTGTCTCCACACATTGACCGCAATGACGTAGCGGTGTACCTGCGCTTCGCCGACCGGCCTATCAAAGAAACCGGAACTATAGCGTGGCCATTTGTAGGTGATTACGGCGACGATGGGGACATC
>DAOUJY010000101.1:0-13635 GCA_034421995.1 Dehalococcoidia bacterium
GGAATCCAGGCGGGGAAGGGTAGGGGGCGGTCAGCACGCGCAAACTTAGGAAATCAATTCGCAGCCCACGCTCTCTGGCCGTAGCGCCGACAACCTGAACCCCCGAACCCGAAGCAAACCAGCCCAACCACCGACCAACCAAAGGAGGCAAACCCGAACAACTACCGCTTCCCCTGCCGGGGAACGAAGCAAGTTTGACCCCAATGACCGACCATTTTATAATAATAAGCCGTGGTAAATATTGAAAATAGCGAAGAGCGGCGGCAACCTCGCATCTTCTACGGATGGTGGATTGTCGCCGCCGCGTCAGTTCTGGGGATGTTCGGCAACGGCTCCATCTCCCAGGGATTCCCCCGGTTCCTGTTGCCCATCGAGTCTTCCCTGGGCCTGACCCGCGACCAGATGTCCCTGGTGTTCAGCCTGGCCCGCGCCGAGGGCAGCGTCGCCGGGCCGGCCGTCGGGTGGTTGGTGGACCGCTTCGGCGCCCGGCCCATGGTTTTCGCGGGAAGCATCACGGTGGGCATCGGGACCATTCTGTTGTCCCAGGTCAACTCCTATTGGATGCTGCTGATTCTCTTCGCCGGCGTGATCTCCCTGGGCAAGTCGGCGGGACTGGGGCAAACACTCATGGCGGGGGTCAACCAGTGGTTCATCCGCCGTCGCCACGTCGCCATGTCCGCCCTGATGACCGCCTTTGCCGGCGGCGGGGCCTTGATCGTGCCGCTGCTCAACGAGAGCATCCAGTGGCTGGGCTGGCGGCAAACCCTGATCTGGACCGGCGTCGGCATCCTGGCCCTCACCCTGCCCGCGTCCTTCATCATCCGCAGCCGTCCCGAGGATATGGGCCTCCGCCCCGACGGAGACCCGCCGGTGAATAACGCGACGGAAAGCGGCAGCGGGCAGCGAGGTCGCGGATCCGCCAGTACGGAGGTCAGTTTCACCTTCAAGGAAGCCATCCGCACCCGCACTTTCTGGTTGATGGGCGTGGGCTCGTTCATGCGGGTAACCGTCACCAATGGGATGCTGGTGCACATCTTCGCCATGATGGCGGAGCGCGGTCTGTCCGAAGACGAGTCCGCTGCCTGGGTGGCGATCATGTTCTTCCTGGGCATTCCCCTGCGCTTCATCCTGGGAGTGACCACGGGCAAGTTCCGCTCCAACCTGATGCTGGCCGGCGGCATGGCCATCGGCGCGGTGGGCATGTGGGGGCTGTGGCTCGGCCCGGGCATTGTGGGGCTGCTCGCTTTCGTCATCGGCATCGCCGTGGTGGAGGGCATCACCTCCGTCAACTGGCTGATGCTCAGCGACTACTACGGGCGGGCCCGGTTCGCCACGCTGATGGGGTTCCTGAGTCTCTTCATGAATATCGGCCTTTTCGCCTCGCCCCTCTTCGCCGGGAGGGTGTACACGCTTACCGAATCCTACTGGTGGGTGCTGGCCATCTTCACGCCGATGTACCTCGTCAGCGCGTTGGCCTTCCTCCTCTGCACGCGGCCCCGGCCTCCGGCGCGCGGCCAGCGGCGCTGGATCGGCGCGGAAACCCGGTCTCCCCAGACGGCGCCCAGCGCCGGAGACGGAAATTAGACTTCCTTCAGTGCCTCCTCTGGTATCATGCCCCCACTCCGTTCGAGGCACCGGCGCTGCGCCGGCCATCTGTGCTCAGGGTTGCCGCATTTCTCGTTGCCGTAGGAGCAGGACCATGACAACCATTGAATACAAGGGATATGTGGCGGAAGTCGCATACGATGATGAGGCACAGCTTTACTGCGGGTCGGTTGCCAACACCGAACCGTATTCCATCGTCATATTCGAGATACCCGAAGGATATGACATACAGCGGGAGTTCCAAATCTCCGTAGATGTGTACTTGGAGTCGTGTGCAGAGGACGGCATAGACCCTTTGCCTCCCCTTCCTTACCCGGCCCAAGGCGACCCCGCCAGCGAAATTCAACCCTCGCCAGACCCGGAGGCTGCCCGCATATGAATCCTCAACCTATTACGCTGGTGAGCGAATACGTCCGCTTGGAACCCATCGGCCCATCGTGCGCCCGGGATCTGCACCGGGCGTGACGGAACGAGCGCCGCACTGTGGATTTACGATCAAGGCACCGCCGTACCTTGGAGCGTATTTTCGCATCGCCCACGCCCTCGGATATCCGTTGGTCGGAAGTGGTGGCGTTGATGCGGGCGCTGGATGTCGAAATAACGGAGCGGGCCGGGTCGCGGGTACGGTTCAGAAAAGGCGCGGTAACCGCCACTGTGCATCGCCCACATCCCAATCCTGAGCTCGGTCGGCCGGCTGTTCGCACAGTTGCTAACTTTCTTGATGACATTGGAGTCGCTTAATGATGGAATGTGTAATGGAGTACAAAGGTTACTTTGCCGCAGTCGCGTACGACAATTTAGCCGAGGCGTTCCTCGGGACGGTTGTCAACGCACGTCCGGGTTTTTCAGCGGTGTTTGAGGCGACGGACGTGAAACAGCTGCGTCGTGAGTTCGAGATAACCATCGAAGACTATCTCGCCTCATGCAAAGAGGATGGCATTGAGCCGGCCAAACCCTTCTACGGCAAACTCCAAAGTCCAGCACAGCCGCCTTCCGGCGAAATCATGGATCCTCAGCCGGTTATCCTGGTAGGCGAGCACATCCGCCTGGAACCCATCGGCCCGCACCACGTCGATGATCTCTACCGGGTCGGCCAGGAAGAATCGATCTGGCGCTATCTGTCCACGCCGCCGTTCACCATCCTGGACGACGCCCGCGCCTGGGTGGATATGTGTGTCGCTCGCAACGCCTCGGGCGAGCGGGTGCAGTTCGCCGTAATTCACGGCGCGGAGGAACGCGCCATCGGCTCCACGGGCTACCTGGATATTGACCGGCCCAATCGGGTGCTGGAGATCGGCATGACCTGGTACGGCGTCGATTACCAGCGCACCGCCGTCAACACCGAGTGCAAGTACCTGCTCCTGCGCCACGCCTTTGAGGACCTGGGCGCGCTCCGGGTCTGCCTCAAAACCGACCACCGCAACGAGCGCTCCCAGCGGGCCATCCTGCGCATCGGCGCCCAGCGGGAGGGCGTGCTCCGCAACCACCGCATCGCCCGGGACGGTGTGAACCGCCACTCGCACTATTTCAGCATCATCGATACCGAATGGCCCGACGTGAAAGAGCGGTTGGAAGGAATGATGGATCGCTGACGGGTCGGCGCTATTGCAGCGCGGTTACGTTGCCGCCCTGCCCACCAGCACGCCGAGGTAGGCGGCGGTTAGCCCGACGACGAGATTGGCGGCGATGTACAGGCCGGCGCGGGCGTATTCGCCGCCGGACAGGAGGCGGACGCCATCATAGGCCAGCGTGGAGAAGGTGGTGAACCCGCCCAGCAGGCCCACCGTCGCCATGGCACGAAGTTCCAGGGGCCAGTCGCTGCGGGAGATGAAGATCGTCGCCAGCACGCCCAGGGCAAACGAGCCGGCGATGTTGACGGCGAAGGTGCCTACCACCGTATCTGCCCCCAAATACTGCGCGGCCAGTCGGCCCACAGCGTAGCGCAGCACAGAACCAACCGCGCCGCCAACGGCAACCAGCAGCCAGACCACACTAGGCCCAGGAACCCCGTCGTTCCAGCGTCCGCTCGTCCAGCTCAATCCCCCAGCCGAAGCGAGAGGGAGGTCCCGTATTCCCGGTCAGGAGCCGGCCAGACCAGGACAATGGCTTCAACGTCGGTGATTTCCATGGCAGTTCCTTCGCATCGACAGGGGATGTTTTCAAGAGCGAAATCCCTGTTCCCGCAACAGTTGGTCAATCCATACCCGGTCTTCGTCGGACAAGATTCCTTCCGGGTCGCTGTTGTAGTCCGCATAATTGACGTAGTAATCCTGTTCGTACATATCGTCCACCAGCGCACCTAACGGAACCACTGCATCTTCGTCGCCTTCCAGCAATGGCACCGGAACGTCGGGGATTGGGGTTTGCAGGCGGAAGGGATATAGGTCCACTTCCGGCCGCGTCTGCCATCGGCTGATCAGGTGCCGGTAAGGCGCGTTGCCGTCGTAACCTTCTACCGGCATGGGCCGGCCGCGGCGAATGAGGTCAATCTCCACCAGGTGTGTGGGGCTGAAAATCACTCGTTCGCGCTTGTCCAGATACTGGCTGCGCCCGTGTCCGCTTAAGCTCTTGTTGCTGGGCGACAGCAGCTCCACGATGGTTACCGGGTCTTCGTGGTCGCGTTCGCCAATGGTGATGAACATCTCTCGGGTTGTTTCGTCATCCAGGGGAAGCCTGGCGGTTACCCGGCCTTCCGCCAGATAGGTGGCGGCGCCACGCTCACGCACACCGCCGCCTCTGATCGAAAGGTCGGGTTCGGCGTACCGCGCCGGAGCGTCGCGGGAGGGATCGTTGCCAATGCCGACGCGCTCGTCCATGATGACTGTGTAGCGGAACGGCAGAGTGCGCCGGAGAAAGCGATGCATCTCGCCGATGATTTTGTTGTGGACCTCCGGCCAGATCCGCCTGGATTCCAGATACGGGTTCATGCCCGGAAACGGGTTGGCAAAAGGGTTTTCCATTTGAGCGGCCACCTGCTAAACGTCCAATGTTGAGAAGCGGCCCAACCGGAACAGACCGATGTCGTGTTCCGTCTTGCCGTGTTCGGCCAGGTCGGCCATTATCTCGCCCACCACGCTGGAGAACTTGAAGCCGTGGCCCGAGAAGCCGGCGGCCACCGACACCTGCGGGTGGTCGGGCAGCATGTCGATGATGAAATGCTCGTCCGGGGTGTTGGTGAACATGCAGGTTTTGAGGGCCAGGGTTGGCCCGGCGGCCTCGGGGAAGTAACGCTCGGTAAATTGGCGGAGGGCCGCCTCGTCGCGGGCGTTGGGTTCCCGGTCCATGGTGTCGGGGTCCACCTGCTCGCGGAAGTGGTTGAACATTCCCAGCTTGAAACCGGGGATACCATAGGACGGAAAGCCGTAGAACCGGCCTTCCTCCACCTCCATCCCGAACACTGGGAAGGTTTCCGGCTTGAACAGTTCGGGGCGATAGGGCGCGAACCAACCCAGCACCTGACGCTCCGGCACGGCGTGTTCGGCCACTTCCGGAGCGACCTTGCCGGCCCAGGCGCCGGCCGTTACCACCAGCCGGCGGGCCGAATAGGCGTCCCGGTCGGTGGTCACTACCACGCCGCCGGCCGACGTGGGTTCCCAATCCAGCACCGCCTCGCGCCCATGCACTTCGGCGCCCAATTCGAGCGCGCCGGTGACGTGAGCGACGATGCACCGCTCAGAGAGGACGAAACCGCCCTGCTGCTCGTACAGCATCTCGGCGTCTTCGGGCAGTTGGTAGCCGGGCCATTCCCGGTTGACCTCCGGCCCGCTGAGCCGGCGGTAGGGCAGATGGTGTTCCCGAACGGTTTCCAGCGAACCTTCCAGCAGCTTGTTCGCGCCCACGCCGCCGCGCACGCACCCGGTGGTCACCAGCAGCTTCTCACCGGCCAGGTTCTCCAGTTGGTGCCAAAGCTCATAGGCGCGGTACAGCAGCGGGACGTAGGACGGGTCCTCGTGGTAGGCCAGCCGTATCATGCGGCTGACGCCGTGGGACGACCCCATCTCATTGGGAATGTCGTACCGCTCCAGTCCCAGCACGCGCCAGCCGCGTCGTGCCAGGTGATAGACGGCGGCGCTGCCCATGCCGCCCACCCCGATGACAATGGCGTCAAATTCTCTCATATACCTTTCCTTATCCCCTCTCCCTATATGGGAGAGGGATTAGGGTGAGCGTGACTCCCAGATTGCTACGCTCGCGGCAGCGGCGCCCCCGGCGTGGTCATCCGTAGCGAGTACACCGACGTGCGGGCGGTGAACAGCATGGTGCGGAAGTCCGGGCCGCCGAAGGCGCAGTTGGCGGGTATCTCGGGCACCCGGATGATGCCAATATGCTCGCCGGCGGGGGAGAAGACCCACACGCCGCCAGAGCCGGTGCAATAGACGCGGCCTTCCGCGTCCACCTTCATGCCGTCGGGCACGCCGTCCTCCGCGGAGGCCATGTCGCCGAACTTTCGGCTGTTGCTCAGCGAACCGTCGGCGGCCACGTCGTAGGCCTGGATGAACTGGTTCTGCTTGACCTCGCCGTCCCAGTACTGGTCGGGGCGTTCGCCCAGCAGGCGGGTGTTGGACACGTAGAGCACTGACTCGTCGGGAGAGAAGGCAATACCGTTGGGGAAGTCGATGTCGTGGGCGCACAGATGCACCGAACCGTCGGGGGCGATGCGGTGGATGGTGCCGGGCCATTCGATCTCCTGTTCCTCCTCCGGCACGCGGCCGCTGGGGTTGGTGATGTAGATGCTGCCGTCGCTGCGACACACGATGTCGTTGGGGCGGTGGAAACGCTTGCCGTCCCAGCGGTCGGCTACCACGTTGATGGTGCCGTCGGCTTCCATGCGGGCGATGCGGCGGTTGTCGCCCTCGCACATCAGCAGTCTCCCCTGGAGGTCCAGGGTCATGCCGTTGGTGCCGCCGCTGGGTTCGCGGATAATCTCCGGCGTACCCCCGGCCGGCGACATCCGGTGAATCACCGGCGGTTCCCGGCGCAGGTCAACGAACAGCCAGTAGCCGTCGGGATGCCACAGCGGGCCTTCGGTGAAAGCGAAGTTGGTGGCCAGCTGCTGGGCTTCCTGGTTGGGTTCGACGATGCCGGGCAGGTATTCGGTCATGGTGTACCTCCGTAGGAGAGGGGAGTGCTTACATGAATGGACAGTGTGGACGGGATTTAGATCGTCAAGGATTGCTGAATTCCAGTCGGCTCGTAACGACCATTGCTAGCAGAGCCTTTGCCGTTTTGCCTACGGCGGAAACCCCTAATATCAAACTCAGGAGCCATGGAAACGCGTTCTCCTCTGGCGAGGCGTGCAATGTCATTTACAGCGGCACGGGTGATACCTTCCCGCCATTCGCTACCTCCCGGAGCTTCCTTATACCCATTGTTGAGTAACGCTCTCTCAACTGCTCTGGCTTCCCCTTTGCTTTGGAACCACCATGCTCCTGCCAACCGTAGCCGACGAGGGTTGCCTCGTTGCGCTTCGTCAAAGCGAACACGTGGAGAGCCGATACCCACCTTTGCCCATTTAGCTCCTTTCCCGATTTCGGTGATCAAATAAAGGTGCTGCCCAGTCGATGATCTCCTCTGACGCCCACTGTTTCCCAGCATTTGTTCAGCGTCCGAAAGGGCGATGATGCCTTTCTCCACTGCTTGCACCAAATCGTTTCGGTCAGATTGCAACAATTTGACGGCTTTCTTAACCATTCTCTCCGTGGCAACGAAATCGTTTGCCGCATCTTTCTGTCGGTATTTTGACGTTCGTACTCCGGCCTGCTTCTTTTCAAGATAGGCGCGTGCAGCCTTCATAGCCTGTATGCTTGGCATGTTCGGAGACTTAGCGTTCATCTTGGCACTATTTTTCGGCATCCTGATCATACCCGCTCCTAGAAAAGTTGGATACAATTTACGCCAAATGCGCCAGGTACTGCTCGGCGAAGTCCATGCCCACTAGGTCGCTGAAAGCCGTCATCAACTGGTGAGTGACCGGGCCGGGCACGGTTCCGTCGGCGACGGGCGCGCCGTTCACCGCCGACACCGGGCAGATGCACAGGCTGGTGGAAGTCAAAAAGGCTTCGTCGGCGGTGTAGGCGTCGTAGAGGTCCAGGTCGCATTCGGCGGTGGGTATGCCCAGGCCGGCGGCCAGTTCCAGGGTCTGGTTGCGGGTGACGCCTTCCAGCACGTACTGGGACTTGGGCGTCATCGCCACGCCGTCCTTGACCAGGAAGATGTTGCTGCCCCGGCCTTCGGTGAGGTTGCCGAACTCGTCCAACAGGATGGCCCAAGTGTCAGGGTCTTCACCGTGGGCTTCCAGTTCGCCCAGGATCAGGTTCAGGTAGTTGTGGGTCTTGGCCCGGGGGCTGACGAAACGGGGCGGGATGCGCGGCACCGACGGCGTGCTGATGCGGGCGCCGTCCCGGTACAGCGGAGCGCGGGCGGCAAAGGGTATGGCGTGGCTCTCGATGAGTATGGTCGGCGTCATACCACCGGCCCGGTTGGGCGCTTCCACGCCCCGGCTGATCCTCTGCATGACCCACATATCCTGCCCGGCCGGCAGCAAGGGATGGTTGTGCGCGACCACGGCCTCGGTGGCCTCGGTCATCTCCGCCTTGCTCATGCCCACGTCGATCCGCAAGTAGCGCAGGGAGTCGTACAGGCGGTTGATGTGCCGGTCCAGGCGGAAGGTCTGCCCGGCGAAAGTGCGGGTGGCGTCGAACACAGCGTCGCCGTACAGAAATCCCCGGTCGTAGATGGAGATGCCCACCTGGCTCTCCGGCAGAAACTCCCCGTTGAAATAGACTATCTTTTCGTCAGCCATTGACTGTGCCTCCATTTCTCATGCTCATGCGTGCCCAGGCTGTCATTGCGAGGAGCGAAACGACGTGGCAATCTCGTTGGCGCAGGAGTGTCGTTCAGGCAACGAGATTGCCACGCTTCGCTCGCAATGACAAATCTAGTCGCTTTTGCGCTGTATCTGGAACCCGGCTTGTTCCTCCATGGGCAGGACGATGGCCGCGCTGTCCAGGTCTCCCAGCCCCTGCTCTACCGCTTCGCCCAGCAGCCGGTACGCGAGATCGCCGCCGGCAATCGGGGTGTCCAGGTCACGGGCCATTTCCCGGATGAGGCCCAGGTCCTTGAGGAACACCCGCAGTTGGGTCCGTGTCCCCTCGAAATCGCGATCCAGCATCGCGGGAGCGTTGCGGCCCAGCAAGAAACTCTGGCCCCAGCCGGAGTTGACCAGCTCGAAGACCAGCGCCGGGTCCGCGCCGGACTTGGCTCCCAGCAGCATGGCTTCGGCGGCCGCCACCATGTGGACGCCCACCAGCAGTTGGTTGACGAGCTTGGCGGCGGTGCCGGAACCGGTCGGCCCGACGTGGCGAACCACCGCGCCCATTACGTCGAACGCCGGCAGCGCTTTGGCATAGGCTTCCGCCGGGCCGCCGACCATGATGGTCAGGGTGCCGTCGGCAGCGCGCTCGGTGCCGCCGCTGATGGGGGCGTCGAGGAACATCGCGCCCCGCTTCTCGGCGACGGCGGCGCAGGCTTTCGAGGTGGACGCGCCGACGGTGCTGTGGTCAACGATAATCTGGCCGGGCCGGGCGTTGGGCAGCGCCTCGTCCAGCAGCACGCGCTCGCAGGTCTCCACGTCGGGCAGACAGGCCAGCACGATGTCGCACTTGGCGACCACCTCGGCAGTGGACGCGGCGGCAGCAGCGCCGGCGTCGGCAATCTGCCGCACCTTCTCCTGGCTGCGGTTGTGCACCGTCAGGTCATACCCCGCGTGCAGCAGGTTGTAGGACATGGGCAGGCCCATGCGGCCCAGGCCGATAAAGCCGATTTTGTCGGTCAAGTTGTCAACTCCTCAAACGGGTTCGCTGGCAACGGCGAGCAGGCGGTGGACGAAAAGACGCGCTCTGGGCCGGTATCTGACTAACCTTCTGTCACTCATTTGCCCATGGTAGAAATGGCTGTGAAACCGTTCCATAACGTCAAATTCGGTGAGCCAATGGGACGCGCCGGGTACGTTAGGCAGTCGCTTGGCGACCCTCTTCAAAGCGCCGTGACTGTCATAAGGCCATCCGTTTCGCAAGGCAACGGCTATCAAAGCGTGAGCGACCGCACCCCATAACATTTCCGCTCCTTTCAGCGTTTTGCCGGCGGCGAGATCGGCATCTGCTTCGTCCAGAAATTCCGGCGCCATTTCAATATGTTCCCGCAGCGGCAACGTTGGAGTAGTCATTGAGTCACTCCGTCAGACGCTGCACTTCGCTGATGAATTCCCGCACCACCCGGAGCATACGATGGCTGTCTCCATCTTCCCAAACGAAATAGCCATAGTGAACCTTTTCGGGGTAACCTTCTGCAGCAGCGTACGAGCTCAGCAGAATCTCGCCAACCTGCTCATCCATCTTGGCTATCTTCTCCACCACGGGGTAGAGGTCATCGCCGTCGCAATCCCAGCCCTTTTTGGCTGCGACGGTTTTGAGGGTATGGTCCATTGCCGCACACAGGTTTTCGGTAGCCGCCAGCGCGTTGGCGTTCTCAAACTCCCGGTCGGCGGCCTCCAGGTAGTCTTGGGCAGTTTTCAATTGCTTTTGCGTTTGCATCTCGCCCTCGTGAAACAAAGTGGTGCTATCCGGTTGTGTCGCCAGCGCCAGAACCGTGTCAATGAACTCCCGCGCCATGCGCCGTGCCCGGTGCGTATCGCCGTACTCAAACCGGAAATACTCGGCACTGACCAAGCTTGGATGGCCTTTAACGGCGAGATAGACCCCTTCCAGAATGTAGCTGAGTTGCGCGTCCGCCTCAGCCGCTTTCTTCACAACCGGATACAGGTCACCCTCATCATACTCCCAACCATTCGCATCAGCGATAGTCGTCAGCGTATCAGTAAGCGCTGTCCACAATTGTTGCCTTCCGGCCAGCGCGTCGGCGTTCTCAAACTCCCGGTCGGCAGCCTCCAGGTAATCCTGGGCGGCTTTCAGTTCCTTGCGCGCCTGCATGGTACTCTCAAATATCGATAAGTTATCATCCGATTCTGCCGCCAACTCCAGAACGGTGTCAATGAACTCCCGCGCCAGCCGCCGGGCCCGGTGGCTGTCTCCGTCCTCAAACCGGCACCATCCGGCCCGCACCGAGCTCGGGTGTCCTGCTACGGCAGCGTATATTCCCTCCAAGATGTCGCAGACCTGCGCGTCGTGTTCGGCCAACTTCTTCACCACCGTATACGGATTATCCGCGTCATACGCCCAGCCCCTCGAGCCGGCGATGGCTGCCAGCGTATGCGTTATCGCGGCCCAGAGGTGTTGCGCGCCGGCCAGAGCGTTGCCGTTCTCGAACTCCCGGTCGGCGGTCGTCAGCATCGCCCTACCAGATCAGCCCCTCTTCCAACGCCGCCGCCTCCACCAGTTCCCAGCCATCCTGTATGCCTGGGAGAAGCCGGTCGCAGGCTTCGGCTTTGAGGACGGCGCGTCCGGCTTCGTCACCATCGTCCACCGCGACCAGGGCGGCGGTGACTTGGGCCGCTTCGGCTGCGTCCACCTCGGGCCGGGCGGTGAAGCAGCAGTGGCTGTAGCCGGGACTGCTCCAGAACACGCGGAGTTGGCTGGCGTCGATGCCGTGGCGGTCGGACAGAGTATCCAGCGTCCGCGCGCTGACGGCGCCGGCGTCGTAGTTACGGTTCAGGACCTGTAGGGCCACGTCCACCTGGTCGGAGGCGTGCCGGGTTTCCCGCTGGTCGTAGAAATCTGCCGCCGCCAGGGAACGCGATGGGTTGACGCCCATTTGCTTGAGGAAATAAACCGGCAACAGGCCCGCCTCCACGGAGTCACGGGCGGCGAAGGCGAAGCGTGTGCCCGGCAGGTCTTCCACGGTATCTATCGCCGAATCGGCGCGGGTGATGAACCGGGTGGTGAAGCCGATATCAACGTCACGGACGGCCAGCACCGGCGCGCCGTCCGCCATCGCCCGCCGCATCTTGACGTGGGACAGCGGGCCGTTCCAGGCCAGGTTGATCTCGCCCCGCACGAAGGCGTCCACCATTTCGTCGTAACCGGAGTAGAGCACCCAGTCGAACTCGACCCCACTTCTGCGAAACACCGTTTCCAGCGCGCGGCAGAGGTCGAGGTGAGCCATGGATCCTGTTGCGCCTAACCGTATCATGTCATCATCTCCTGTGGGGACAAGTGGAATACGGGCCGTCCTGCAGCGCGGAAACGGCGCTCGGCCGGAGTCTAACATCCGGCCCCGGTGCTGCCAACAAAACCCCCAAGTTGCCCCCTTTGCGCCGGTGCGTTAACCTGTCCGGTACGGATTGCCCATTCCAGAGGAGGAACTTGCCATGGCGACGGTAATGGAGCGCAGGATTCGCGGCCGGGAGCGCCAGGACATCGCCGACGAGCTGCGGCGACGGGTGGAAGGCGAGGTGCGCTTTGACCCGCACTCCCGCCTGCTCTACAGCACCGACGCCAGCATCTACCAGATGGAGCCGGTGGGCGTCGTGATACCCCGCAACAGCGCCGATGTGCAGGCCGTGGTGGACTTCGCTGCCCGCGAGGGCATCCCGGTGCTGCCCCGCTCCGGCGGCACCAGCCTGGCCGGCCAGACGGTGAACCATGCCATCGTGCTGGACTTCAGCAAGTACCTGAACAACGTGCTGGAGGTCAACGCCGAGGAGCAGTGGGCGCGGGTGCAGCCGGGCATCATCCTGGACCAACTGACGCGCCAGATGGGGCCGCACGGCTTGCAGTACGCGCCAGACCCCACCACGGCCAACCGGGCCTGCGTGGGAGGCGGCATCGGCAACAACACCTGCGGCGCGCACTCGGTCATCTACGGCAAGACGCTGGACCACATCAGGGAGCTGGACGTGGTCCTGTCCGACGGCTCCACGGCGCACTTTGGCGAGCTTACTGCGCAGGAACTGGAATCACGCCTCAGCGCCGGTGGGTTGGAGGGCGACATATACCGCGGCGTCCTGCGCATCGCCCGGGAGCAGAAGGACGAGATTGACCGCACCTACGCCAAAATCCAGCGGCGGGTCAGCGGTTACAATCTGGACGAGTTCATTCTGGACGACCTGGGACGGGGCGGGCCGGTGAACTTGGCGCGCATGGTCGTCGGCTCCGAGGGTACGCTCTGCGTGGTTACCGAGGCCAAGGTGAACCTGGTGCCCCGGCCCACGATGACGTCCCTTTCCGTACTGCATTTCCGCACCATCTACGACGCCAGCGAGGCCACCACCCGCGTCCTGCGCCACGAGCCATCGTCCATCGAGCTCATCGACAAGATGGTGCTGGACCGCTCCCGGGATGCCCTGGGCACGGCGCGGCTGCCTGGGTTTGTCGAGGGCGATCCCGGGGCCATGCTGGTGGTCGAATTCTACGGCGAAACGGAAGCCGAGCTGACCGCCAAGATGGACGGTCTCAAGGCCGACATCGGTCTCGCCTACTCCTGCGTCAACATCCTGGACCGGGCCGGCCAGGCCGCCGTCTGGAACTTGCGCAAGGGCGGCCTCGGCCTGCTGATGAGCACCCGCGGCGACGCCAAGCCGATACCCTTCGTGGAAGACCCGGCCGTCGATCCGTCGGTCATGGGCGAGTTCGTGCGCCGCTTCGACCAGATCGTCACCGAGCACGGCACCACGGCCGGCTACTACGGCCACGCCTCCGTGGGCTGTCTGCACATCCGCCCGCTGGTCAGCCTGAAGAACCAGGACGGGATCGACAAGATGGTGTCCATCGGTGAGGCGGTGTCCGACCTGATCAAGGAGTTCGGCGGCTCCATGAGCGGCGAGCACGGCGACGGCATCGTGCGCGGCGTATGGACTCGCAAGATGTTCGGCGACCAGATCTACAACGCCTTCCGGGAGCTCAAGCAGACCTGGGACCCCCAGGGCATCATGAACCCGGGCAAGATCATCGACACGCCGCCGATGACCGAGAACCTGCGCTACGGCGTCGCCTACCAGCCCCAGGCGCTGGACACCACGCTGGACTTCTCCCAGGACTTCGGCTACGCCGGCGCCGTGGAGATGTGCAACGGCAT
>DAOUJY010000102.1:0-7816 GCA_034421995.1 Dehalococcoidia bacterium
CTGCCGTCCTCGGCGACGCTCAGCGTGGTGGGGGTCACCGTCACGCCGGCGGTGTCGTCGTCGGTGATGGTGACGGTTGCCGTGTCCCGGCCGTCGCCCGCCTTCTCCCAGCCCTGGGCGTTGGCGGATATGGTCACGGTGAAGGTCTCGTCGTCCTCGTCCACGTCGTCGTCCACGGTGGGGATGGCGACGTCCAGGGCGGTCTCGCCCGCGGCCACGGTGACCGGGGAGGTTATGCTGGCCACGTCGTCCGCCGTTGCGGTGGAGCCTCCGCCGTAGCTTGCCGACACCATGAGCGCCACGCCGCCGGTCGGGCCGGCCTCGCTCAAGGTGACGGTCAGCGTGGCGTTCGCTCCCTCGGCGGCGGTGGCCGCCGCGCTGACGGAGTAGGTCTTCGGCTCCGGGCTCGCCTGGGTCACGTCGATGCGGTAGGTGGTCATGCCGCCGGAACCGCTCACCATCATCCACAGCTCGGTCGCTCCGCCGTCCGGCGCCAGGGCCAGCTCCACCGCCGTGCCCGAGGGCCGCACCCGCGTCGGGCGGGTGTAGGTGGTGGCGCCGTTGCGGGAGCCGGCGAACACGCTCGTGCCTTCGGCATAGTCCGGGGTGAGCGTCACGCTGGTCGTCCCCGCCGGGACCGTGGCCCGGTACGAGGTCGTGTCCCGCGCGAAGTCAGGGCTGAGCGCCACCGCTTCCGACCCGGCGGACAGCGCGATCCCGCACAGCGGACCCACATCGGCCTCGCACTCCGGCCGCGCCAGCACCTGCGTCTCCGGCTCCTTCGCGGCGTCCATTCGCGTCACCGTCAGGGTGTACTCCCGCGCCGCCGGAACGGCCGGCGCGCGCACCTCGATCCTGATGGTGTTGTCGCCCACGTCCAGCGGCACGTCCACCGACGGCGTGGTGTCGTCCACCGCCCGGCCGTTGACCCTCACCGACGTGGTCTCGTAGGCGGCGGCGGGCTGCACCGTCACGCTGGACACGGCGCGCGGAACCAGGTAGTTGTAGTCGTTGCTCGCGTCCGAGAGCTCCACCGCGTTCTCCGGCAGGCCCTCCGCCGAGTCCGTCGAGGACACCGTCAGTGACCGCAGGGCCAGGCCGGCCGGCGCCGGCAGGGACAGGTCCTTCGCATCCAGCCGGGGCGGGTCAGCCGTTGCCCCGATCACCAGGCCAGGCCCGCCCGCCCGCGCCACGCACAGCTCCGCCGTGGCCTCCTGTCCGCCGGCGGGTATCTCGATCACCTTGCCGCCCCAGGTCCCGGGGTAGGTCCTGGGAGGAGTCCCTTCGCACTGGTCCCACCAGGCCGTGCCGAGGCCCTCCACGAGGTTGAGCCGCACCGTCATCCCCGGCGCGGTGGGCCGGTCCAGCCGGGCCGTCACCGTCACCGGGCCGCCGTTCGCCGCCGCCTGCGGGTCCGCGCGCAGGGTGATCGCCGCGGGCTGGGGCACTGCCCGCTGCTGTTGCGGTGTCGGCGTGGGCTGCTGCTCCACCGGATCCGGGTCTGTTCCGCCATTTCCGCCCGTTCCGGTTTCGTCATTCAGGATCGTGATCCGCAGGCTTCGTATCTGGTACACGCCGCTGCCCGAGGCCGGGTAGGCTTCGTTCGGCACCCGTCCCGGGTGCAGGTAGATGTACTCGTTCGTATCCTCCACATTGTCGTCGCAGACCGTGAGGGTTGCCTGTCCCGTCCGCTGTCCTTCGGCAATGGTGATTGCGGCGGGAGCGAAAGTGTAGTCCTTTTCGGCGTTGTTGGGGTCGTCGCAGGCCGTCGCTAACTTGGCCAACTCGAGCCCGCGTGGGGGAGTTTTGCCGTGCATTTGTTCGTGGCTGATGGGGATAACCCTCTCCGCCTTGGCATTGCGGGCTAGTCTTGCGGTGATGGTAATTGGGGCGTCTCCTTCCCGCACTGAGGTTCGGCTGGCCGAAAGAATCTGAAGGGGAGTGGCCGCGCCGGTGACGGGCGCAGGGGGATTCTTTTTGACGAACTTTATCTTTACCCGGCTACTGTTATTACCTGATTGCCAGTGCTTGAAGGGAAAGGTCTTGATTGAGTTGATTTCCGCCCAGGGCCCCCAGGTGTAGTTGGGGGCCGGGTAGGGGAAGGCCAGGATATGCCCGTCCACACTGAGCATGTAATCCTCGTGGAGCGCGCGGGAGACCTCTCGGTCGAACTCGATGTAGATCCGGTTGTTTTGTGCGTGGTCCTTGTTCCTGATTTCGAGCTTCGTGATGTAGTAGGAGGCTCCGTTGAGGTTGAACAGATTGACGGACATCACGCCGGAATTGCCGCCGCAAAATCTTTGTGGGCTGCTGTTCGCGTCGTTGCAGCCAAACGCGCCGCTGCCCAGGTTCTGAACCGTCAGAATCCCCTCGAAATTGGCAATGTCCGTTGGGGGATGCAGGCGAAACCGCACCTTGTCGTCTGCTGACCAGGTAATGCCGGGTACGGGCAAGCTAACGCTCGTTCCGGTGATTACGTAGGGGCTAAGGTAGAACCGCTTGCTCCCCACCTGCAAGTAACCACCATAAAGTCGGTTCGGGAAATCTTGCGTAAAGTTCAGAATCAGGATTTCCGAGATTAATGACATGCTATCAAGGGTGATAGAATTGCCGCCGATGATGAAGGTGGGGTCGGATATTGCGGTACTACACGCATCTGCCCCTGCCGTCTGGCTGCACCCAAACGAGCCGCCCCCCTTGTCTTTCACGGTCAGGGTGGGGTTCCAGGAGCGCCAATCGTCGGTCTGGGCCTCCGCCGGCTGGGGCGCGGGCGCCAACAGCGCCGCCACCCCGGTCAGGACAGCGGCCAGGAGGAGCGCGGAAGGGCGGAGAAGGCGGCCGGCCGGCTCAGCGGACCGGGAAGCGGGACTGTGGGGAGGCCGGGAGGACGTGGCGGCGCCCGTTACCCCCCCCCGAACATACGTGCTACACACGCCAGGGGCGCGGCGGCAAGGCGCAGGACGCGGCGCGCGGCCCTGCCGGGCACGGAGGAATGCGGTCTCAGGCTGTGGTGGTCCCTGTTCCTGCTGGTCATGGCTGCTGGCTACCTCCTTCCTATCCTTTCAACGATGTTCTGCTGGCTTGGCGCGCCCAGGCCGCCGGCCGCAATCATCCCATCGGCTGTATTACGACGCGCCCGCCGTCGGCGACCTGGATGTTCAAGTTGTGCTGGTTGAGTAGCCGCATACCCACGAGGGGTGTGGTGTCGGCGACATCTGCCTCTATGTATCTCTCCTGTCCGTCCCAGAGCACGGCAACGTCGTAGACATCAAAGGTCACCTCGCTGCCATCGGCCAGCGTAGCCCTGCCGGTGCCGCGGAAGTCCAATCCCAATTCCGCAGCCAACGCCGGAGTCACAGTCAGGAATCCGGTGAATCCAGTGTCTATCACAGCCTCGATTTCTCTGGTCTGTCCCGCATGGCCTTGCACAGCAAGGGATACCACAGGCTCATAGGCGGCGTTTACTACGCCTTCTATCACTCGGCTCTCCTCAGAGGACGCCCGCCAAAGTGATGCAGCGCCCGGTATCCGACTCGGAGAAGCCAGACATCAATAGCGTCCGGGCGCTGTGACCGCAGTCGATCCGTCGCGGCAATCACGTTGTCGCCAATGGCCCAGCTTCCGCTGTCCACGTCGATGGCGACGACCTCCCCGTGGTGGTCCGCTTCGACCTGCGGGCGGATGTCCCGCTCGTATATCTCGTCCCCGAGGCGGGCCGTCTCCGCTCGGGGCCGGCGTATTGGCGTAGTCATTTCTGCTTCGCTCCCGCTCAAAGGCGTAGTTTGACGCCTGATATTCTATACGACCGGGCGATTCTGTGGCAACAAAAAAGGTCGCATACATCAGGGCTATCGCATATGAATATTGCCGGTCAGATTGTATTGCCAAATCATCGCGACACCTCAAATTTTGGGCGCTTGGCCTCGCGGCTATCCGACTTCAGGCTACGTTCAGGTCCAAAACTCTGACGAAAATCAGGTTTGCCGCGTCAAATTTTTCATATGCGATAACCCTGTCGCATACATGGGCGGCCCTTGCTTCCTGGCGGCCTGCAAGGGTTGAACCCACCGCCCGACCGCATTGTCAATGCTGGGCAGTATTGGTAGTTTTCCCGGCGCCTGCCCCCAGCGGGAGAAGCGAGGGCGCGGCAGTTCGACCGCCGCCGATGACCCACACCCGCCCGGTTTGCTCGCCCGCATCTGAATGCTGTGCGTCGTGCCGTTGGTAATTGTTTGACTTGAACTGGTGGTAATCGTTCTGACGTTGGTTCCCCCACCGCTGAGGTTATATGTGAGGGGGTTTCCCCCGTGGGTGTAACCGTGATTCTGTAGGCAACGGCGCCCGTCACCGTGTCCCAGGTGACGGTGAACCTGGCGTTGCCGGCGTCCACTGCGACGTTGGCGGGGGCGGGCAGCGCCGTCTGCGCCTGGGCGGGCGGGGCGTCCAGCAAAAGTATCGTGCCCAGCAGCAGCGCGGCGAGGAGGAGGGGGAGGGTCGAGAGGCGTCGGGGAAGGGCTGCGGCGAGGTGGCAGGGATGCCACCGAGTACGACCTGCTGGCGGAGCTGGCGGTGAACGCCGGGCGGCTGTTGACCCACCAGGAGTTGCTGCAACGGGTGTGGGGTTCCGTCAACCCCGGCAGTGCCCATACCATCCGCACCCACCTGATGCGCCTGCGCCACAAGCTGGGCGAGGACGGCGAAAAGCCCGCCTACATCTTCTCCGAACCACGGGTGGGATACAGGATGGCCGTGGGGCAGATGGGGGAGGATAGCAATGCCGGGTAATCAATCACGGAGCAGCCGGCGCAGCTTGAGCGACCCGTGGGTTGCTCGCCCCCGACCCGTGTAATAATGGCCTTCGAGCTGCCCGGAGTCGGTTCTGACCAGCACCGTTGTGCCGCGAAACCGCTGCATCGTGCTGACGGCTTCGGCTTTGGGCTCGTTGTCGAACAGGTAGGTCAGGACCAGTCCTTCCGGCGCGTTGGCAAGGACCGAGGCGGTTACGCTCCAAGAGCGCGACTCGGCGGCGTTCAGACGCACCGCCATCTTGGTCCAGGTCTGTTCAATGGTGACGGTCACCGGCTGCGTCTTTGCAAATTCCGTAAAGGAACTGGCAACCGTTCCCGTCCATGCGCCCCGCAGGTCCGGCACGTTGATCAGCCGCAGGGTTCTCAGAAACCGCCATCGCCACAGCCAATTGTCGAAGGCCCAATACGAAACTCCAAAGACCAAAGCGATGGACGGTATGGGAAGCAGCCATCGGACGGGGGCGAGGTCGGGCGGAATGACCGCGGCGGCGACTCCGGCCACGAGAGCGCTCGCCATGAACAGGATCCTCACCACCAGGACGCGCTCCCGGGAGTCAATGGCATAATCGTGCATCGTGACCGCTACCAGTCCTCGTACTGCTTGACCAACGCATTAATCAGGGTTCCGGCATCCCTTTCGTTCCACGAGTCCGGGCCGTCGCCGAACATGGGAACCAGCTTGTTCTGACAGAAGAACCGCGATGGGTCATTGCCGCGCAGCCAATAGAGGGCGGATGAATAGACCGACTGATAAGAGCCGGCCAGCAGCCGGTTCGGAACGTTGTACAGCAGGCACTCCAACTGGTACGACCGCGCCGTGTTGGGCCCCAAGCGGCCTTCGTCCACCAATTGAGCGCGGGCGTTCTTGAACATCCTAATGCAGGGACGGAACCGCCAGTTGGTCGCCTTCTCCTTCACGACGCCGTTTCGCCGGTGTATATGAGGGTAGCTGACGGTCCACCTCCTTTCCGTCGGCAGGTACAACCCCATGCCCTCCGTGTTCTTGTAGCTGCGCTGGCCCGAATACTCCGTGTATTTCAGGTAGCGGACCGCCACCACCACGTCAACCGGGATTCTGGGGGACTCCATCACCAGTTTGAGGGTCTTCTTGCCTTCCTTTACCCTTGACGCTCCAAACCTGTCGGTAACGGCCCGGAGCACGTCCCTGCGGAACCGTCGCCAGCCGTATTCCGGCTCCGGGAATGCCCTTTTCAATAATCTCTGCTGAGCGTCGAGCAACAGGGAACCGTCCCGTATGGGAAACGAAGTCAGTTCCACCACCACGTCGACGTCGCTCTGACGCCGCAGGTGGGTATTGTTCCGGTACGAGCCTTGCAAGTACGTGCGGTAGCGAACGTCCTCCGGCCACTGATGTCGTTCCAGGGCGTTGCGAATGGCGGCGTGGGTATTCTTCGCGCCCTGGACAGTGCCCGGCTGGGCCCAGATTTTGAGTTGATTTTCCGGGATTGCCATTACATCCGTCCCATGTGTGGGAACCTACCCCATCGTGGCAGCGTCGCGTTCCGGCACAGGTTATGGGGGCGCTCCGCAACCCAAGTCATTTTAACATCATCCCGGCGCTCTCGATGACTTGGATACCGAGCATTCGCTGGCGTTGTCTTCCAGTATATGCGGCAGCGCATTGCGGCGTTGCGGCCCGGAAAACCCAAGTCCAGCGGAGAAGTCCCCTTTTCGGACAACAAAAAAGCCCGGCATACATGGGCCGACCGGGAAAGCCGCCGAATCGACGGCGGCCTTCCTTCAATACAGTGCGGTCTCGCTGCCCTAGAACAGCCGCAACATTTCGGGCTGTACCTGCTCCTGGTCAGCCCCTTCGCCGACGGTCAAATCCGCCGCCGCCGACTGCTGGCGGCGATTCCGCCGCCGGGCCGGAGGAGCGGGTTTCACGTAGGCCGGGTGCCTGGGTTCCTCCTCCCACCTGGCCCTGGCCCTTGCCACCACCGCCGGGAACTGGTCGGCCAGCCCGAACAGGTCCGGGTCGTCGAAGGACTCGATGTGCGGGTCCGCCGAGGGGCGCTGCACCCCGATGGTGGCCCGCCCGCCCTTGATGGACAGGACCATCTTCAGGTCATCCGGCGAAGCCGCCGGTTCCCCGACGGCGGCGGCAACGTCGGGTTCCTGGGCGAACTCCCCGTCGTCCGGTTCCCCGCCGGTTTCCAGGTCCTCCACCACGTCGTCCGTTGTGTCTCCGGCGGGAGATTCCCCGGCAACGTCGCCGGGGGCATTGTCCGCCGCACCGCCGAAGAGGAACTCCTCGACGTTCACGACTTCCGAGGGAGCGATTTCATCTCCGGTTTCCTCGCCGTGCGGCAGGTCTTTCCGGGACCCGTTCTTGATCTCGCCCAGGGTCATGGGCTGCCAGTAGAGGTCGCGCTCCACGGCGGGCACGCCGCCGGGCACGGTGGTCTCCGCCAACTCGGTGAGGTCGAAGTAGCCCAGCTCCGTCTCCAACCCCTCCACCAGGCCGAAGGACTGGCCGGTTTCGCGGTCCAGCTCGGTGATGTACCAGGTCCAATTGCTGTACGGGCTGAACAGCTTGGCGTGGGCGATGATGTCGTCGCAGTCGGCGACGCTGGCGTTGGCGCCGATGGCTGGGATGGCGTCGGCCAGCTTTTCCGTCATCAACTGGTGTCCCCGCTTGCCGCTGTGGTGGTCCTGCCACGTCGTAGCAGTGGTTTCCTTCTGGTCAATCATAGTTTCAATCTCCTTGTTGGTTCGGTATGTTGAGGTTGATTTGCGCCGCTCATCCGGCGTCAGTCTCGGCCCACCAGCCGGGCCACCTCCTCCGGGGTGACGTAGCTGGGGGTGACGGTGCCCAGGTCCATATCCAGGTAGAGGCCCAGGAAGGGGCAGGTTCCCGCCACCATGCGGCGCACCACCTGCAACACCAGGGACGCCATCATCTGGTTGATGGTGGGGTCCTGGTCGGTGAGGTCCAACGCCGCCGCGCAGTCCACGTCCGGCGGCCTGGTGGACACGGCGGTCAG
>DAOUJY010000103.1:0-51104 GCA_034421995.1 Dehalococcoidia bacterium
GATACCATGGCATGGTCGGCCTCCCTGGGTGGCAACGGTGCTTCGTAACCCGTTCCTTACCCGGAGAGGCCGGCCTTTTTCAACCCCTCAACTCAAAGTGGGTACGCGTGAGATGGCCTATCTATCAAGCGCTCCCACCTTGACCCTTCGCAGTCGCCGGCTACAATCATCCCACCTATCGGCACCAGGAGGTTGAGCCATGCGGTTGGAAAACAAGGTAGCCATCATCAGCGGCGGCGCTCGGGGCATGGGCGCGCAGGAAGCCAGGCTGTTCGCCGGCGAAGGCGCAAAGGTCGTCATCGGCGACGTGCTGGACGAAGAGGGGCGCCGCACCGAGGCCGAAATCAACGAAACCGGCGCGGAGTGCCTGTTCGTCCACCTGGACGTCACCAGCGAGGACGACTGGCGGAGCGCGGTCGCCGCGGCGGTATCACGCTTCGGCAAGGTGGACATCCTGGTCAACAACGCCGGCATCTCCACCAGGGGCGGTATTGAGGACATCACCGAAGCGCAGTGGGAGCGCACCATGGCCATCAACGTCAAGGGCGTGTTCCTGGGCACCCGCGAGGTCATACCCGCCATGCGGGAGGCCGGCGGCGGCTCCATCATCAACATCTCCTCCGGCGCCGGCATCGCGCCGGCCCCCGGCACCTCGGGAGCCTACGCCGCCAGCAAGGGCGCCGTGCGCCTGTTCACCAAGTCCACCGCCATCCAGTACGCCGGCGAAGGCATCCGCTGCAACTCCGTCCACCCCGGCCCCATACAGACGCCCATGCTGGGCAACGCCCCGGAGGACGAGGTTCGGATCGCCGCGCAGGTGGGCCGCGTCCCGCTGGGCCGCGTTGGCCAACCCATAGAAATCGCCTACGGCGTTCTGTATCTTGCCAGCGACGAATCATCCTTCGTAACCGGCTCCGAACTGGTCATCGACGGCGGGCGGACGGCGCAGTAAGTTCAGCGCGCCGGCGAGTCGTCAGAATAGAAAGACCCTGTGGAGTATTAACGATGACAACCTCCGTTGCGTCGCAGGCGCAGGAAATCCAACGCAAGCCGCCGCCGCGATGGCCGAGGGCGGTGGCGATACCATTGGCCGAGTTCGGCAAGTCGCTGGACGACCCCGACCTTGACCAATGGTTTGAGGGGTTCGCAGCAAGGAATTCCGACATGGCTGAGTACGAAATTTCCAATACGGGGCACCTGTTGATTCGCGAACCCACCGGCAGCCCCGGCTCGGTGTACGAAACGGAACTGGCGGGGGATCTGCTGTTTTGGTCTCGCCGGCACGGTGGCGTCGCCTTCGGACCAACCGCCCTCTTCATTCTGCCTGATGGCTCGCACTTCGGCCCAGACGCCGCCTGGGTACGTGAGGAACGCCGTCCCGAAATTATGCTGCCGGAAAACCGCCCCTTCCCCCGCATCATCCCTGACTTCATCGCCGAGATAAAATCCCCGTCCAACAGTCGCGCCGAGCTGATTTCGGAAATCAACCTGTTCCTGGAACACGGCACGAGGCTCGCGTGGTACATCGACGGCGAAACCCGCACGGTCATCAAGTTCCGCCCGGGACAGGAACCCGAGACGCTGATTGACCCGGAATATGTTGACGGCGATGACGACGTTCTGCCCGGTTTCCGTTTTGCCGTGCGGGAACGGATTTTCGACCTTTTCACAGATGCGGAGTAATGACTATGACGACCGCTGCCGCGTTACAGTCGCGGGAAACCCGACCCAAGCCACCACCTCAATGGCCGGGTACGGTGGCGATACCGCTGGCCGAGTTCGGCAAGTCGCTGGACGACCCTGACCTTGACGAATGGTTTGAGGCTTTCGCCGAACGGAACTCTGACATGTACGAGTACGAAATTTCCAACACGGGACACCTGCTGATTCGGGAACCTACCGGCTATCCCGGTTCAGTGTACGAGGGCGAGATGATCACCGGTCTGTTCAATTGGGCCCGCCGGCACGGGGGCATCCCCTTCCCGTCCAGCAGCCGGTTCACCTTGCCGGACGGTTCGTACTACGGGCCGGACGCCGCCTGGATTAGCGAGGAACGTCGCCACTTGCTGGACGAGCCGGTAACACGGGCCTTTCCCCGCGTCGTGCCGGATTTCATCGTTGAGGTAAAGTCGCCGTCCAACAGTGACGCGGAGTTGCTCGACAAAATCAACCTGTTCCTGGAACACGGCACCAGGTTGGCTTGGTACATCGACAGCGAAACCCGCACGGTGATCAAGTTCCGCCCCGGACGGGAACCGGAAACGCTGAGTGACCCAGAGTACATTGACGGCGATGACGACGTACTGCCCGGTTTTCGCTTCGCCGTGCGGGAACGGATTTTCGACCTTTTTACCTGACCGCGTTGACATTTCACCGTCATTCCCGCGAAAGCGGGAATCCAGTGCCATCAGTCGCTGGCAACGTCGCCGAATATATGCACCCTGTCATTCCTGGACTCTGGCTTTCGCCGGAGTGACGACGATTTTACAAGGAGAATTCCCATGCCCCCCAACCTGGTCCCCTACCTGCTTTACGAACCCGAGGAATCGGGCATCCTGTGGATCAAGTTCAACCGTCCCGAGCGTATGAACGCGCTCATCGGATCCTCCGAGGAGAACGGCACCGTCGCCAAGGTGGGCGAGTATATGCGGGCCGGCGATGACGACCCCAACGTGCGCGTCATGGTGCTCACCGGCGTGGGTCGCGGCTTCTGCTCCGGCGCCGATATGCGGCGGGACAACTCGCCTGACGTCACCGGCGAGAACTTCGTGGGCAACCGGGGAACCATCGAAGGGCCGGACGCGGCGCGGGAGCATTTCTACCACGGCTTCACCAAGCTGCACCGGGACATCTCCCAGGTCCGCAAACCCACCATCGCCATGATCAACGGGCCGGCCGTGGGCTCCGGCATGGACATGGCCTTGCACTGCGACATTCGCCTGGGCTGCGAGAACACCCGCTTCATCGGCTACCAGCAGTTGGGGCAGATCATCGAGAACGGCGGCAGCTACTACCTGCCCAAGATGGTCGGCCTCGGCCGCGCCCTTGAGTTCGCCTACACCGGCCACCTGGACGCCCAGCGCGCCTACGAGTGGGGCATGCTCAACTACCTGGTTCCGGCAGAGGAACTGGAGCAGACCACCCGCGACCTGTGCGACCGCATCATCCGCACTCCGCCCATGGTGCAGTGGATCAGCAAGCGCATCATGCGCGCCGCCCTGGACAGCACCCTGGAAACCACCATGACTCTAACCTCCAACGCCGGCGGCATCCTCAGCGGCTCCGAGGACGCCAGAGAGGCGAGGCAGGCGTTTTTGTAGAAGCGGGCGCCGGAGTTCAAGGGTCGATAGTCAGCAGGGAATTAAGCGGAACTGCCAAGGGCAACGAGGCTATTCCGTTTGACGCAATATCCGCACGGTTTCCAACGGGATATCGGCGCGAATATCTTGCGGCAATGAGTCGTAATTGTCCAACAACTGCTGCGCCAACTCATCCGGGCCCCATAGCCGTATCACAAAAAACGACTGTTCGTTGCGGTCGTGAACGGGCTTGGTAAACCCTCCCAGGCTTACCAGCAAGCCGTGTTGGGCCCGGAACGAGGATATATTGCCCTGCAAACGGTCGTATTCCGGTAAGTCCACGGGACTGGTGCGTCCCTTGACCTGTACGCATAGGCGCGGCTCGCCGAAGCCCATATCGCCTTTGCCTGCCAGAACGTCGACGCCTCCGTCTGCCCCTTCCCGCGTTTGCAGGACATAGTAACCGGAGGTTTTCAGTATGCTGGCAACCAGGTATTCCAATCGCGTACCGGCAAATTTCTGCCGGAGGCGGGCCACGATGCGGTCCCTGATTTCGAGGTCAATATCGATTTCGTCGAAAAGATCGGCGCCATGAGAATCATCTACTGAAGATTCCAGACTGATGCCCGGTGTCGTTGAGGGTTCCTCAATAGAGGCGTTACCCAGGAAAGCATTGGCGACTCGCGAAATACGCGCCTCAGCGTCGGGCACTCCCGGCTGCGAAATCGTCAACAATGAACCAAAGGAGTTGAGCAGGTCACGGTCAAAGTGCGAGCGTGGTATGTTCGTAACCTGCCAGTCAACGGTCCGGACATGTGGCGCGCTGCTGCCTACCAATTCCGGCAGATAAACATACGAACCCCTGACGTGCCCTACAGCAACCTCGCGAGTCATCTTGCGGGGCAAAACCACCATATCGCCTTCGGCGACTTCTTTACAGAATCTCCATATCTGATCGGCCGAGTTGCGACTCGCGAGGTGGGATCGCAAGGATTCCCGGTCAGGGAAATCCGTGACGCTGTGGCTCAAGCCAAAATCGACGGACATGACGCCCTTCTCCAAAAGGCGTTTTCATGTTCGCCGTAACGGCCCCCTTTTATAGTCCAAACAGCCATGTGGTCGGCCCGCGCCGTTTATTGCCGCAAGTGTAACATAGCAACGTTACCTTACTCCGCAAACGTCAGCGCCTGCCCAAACTTCTCCCCGTGGGTAATCTCCGACATCGGCTTGCGTGGCGTGCCGGTGCCCGGCTCCCGGGGTATGCGGTAGCCGAAGGGCAGCACAGTGATGAGTTCCAACTCTTCGGGGATGCCCAGCAGGTTCTTCACCTGGTCCTGCGCCTCGCCCCGGATGCCCACGAAGCAGGTGCCCAGACCCTCCGACCACGCCAATAGCTCCATCTGCTGCAACGCGCGGCCGGCGTCCAGCTGGGCACGGCGGGCGCCGTCCATCACGATGGCGACGGCAAACTGCGATTGGCCGATAAACGTCCCCTGGGTGCAGATATTGCCCAACTCCTTGATGGTGTCCGGCTCCCGGACCACGATGAAGTGCCAGGGCTGCGTGTTGCTGGAGCTGGGCGCCCAGCGGCCCGCCTGCAGTATCTTGTGGATAATGGCGTCGGGCACCGGGTCGGGCTTGAAGTCCCGCACGGTGCGCCGCGTCCTGATGCAATTGAAAACGTCCATGTCGAAACCTCCCGGAAACTATTGAACAATGAATCAATCCTCGTCGAGACCGATGGCTGTTTTAGTGGGGTTCAGGATAATTCCAACCAGCAGCGCCAACGCCGCTGGGATGTAGAAAAAGCCAATTGACAGATACCCTACCGCGCAGAACCCCAGCAAGGCAACTGCCAACATCCACAACATCGTTTTCCTGACCAGGCGCCAACGGCTGGTGGAATATACCAGCACCAATGCCAGGCCGGTCAGCAGTATCGGAATTAACAGCGCAACCACCGCAGGGTAGCCGTCGGCCTCGATCAGGGTCTCAGTATAATGCGTTACCGTGCTAGACCTGCCGTCCGGAGAGTCCGTCATCGACGTTCCGCCATAGATCGGCCACACCGCGAACAAGACACCGGCGGCCCAGGCTAAAGCGTGGGCCGCCCACAACGCCAACGCGCCGGACCCATCCTGGGCAACAGCGGTCAGCAGGCGGCGCATCATCGCACCGGCGGCCACATTATCCACCCGCGCCGCCCGGTGCCGCGCAGCCGCAGCAGGTGGCCGCCCAGCGTGGTGACGTAGATGCTGCTCTGGTCGGCGTCGCCGAAGCAACAGTTGGTGGGCATATCGACTCCGACGGGCATCGGATACGTCTCCAGGACGCGGCCCTCCGGCGTCCACACGTAGAGCATCGGGCCGGGGCCGGTGGCCCAGTTGCCGGCCGTGCCCACAACGTTGCCCTCGGAGTCCAGGCACATCCCGTCTATGCCCCGTTGGGGGCCGCGGTAGTCGGAGCCGAACTGGTGCAGCACGATGTACTGGCCCAGGGAGCCGTCGTCGTTGATGGGATACGACCGCAGTTCGCGCACGCCGTCGGGTTCCGGGTCGGTCTGGATGATGTAAAGGCTGCGGTCGTCGGGCGAAACCAGCAGGCCGTTGGTGCCGGTGGTGTCGAAGGTCATACGCTGGCAGGCATAGCTGCCGTCGGGCTGGGGGTCGGCGCGCAGGATGTCCCGGTTCTCGATCTCCTGGACCTCGCTGGGGTCAACGTTGCCGGCGTTCCAGGGATTGCTGAACCAGACGCGGCCCTGCCGGTCGATGGCCAGGTCGTTGGGGGTGTTCAGGCGCTGGTCGCCCAGGTGGTCCACGATGGTGGTGGTCGTCCCGTTGGTCTCGAAGCGCACGATGGCCCGTCCGCCGGAGCTGCAGCCGTAGAGGCGGCCCTCGGCGTCGAAGGCCAACCCGTTGGTGTGGTTGGTGTTCTCCCGGTACACGCTGCAATCGCCGGTCTCCGGGTCGTAGGCCATGATGCGGCTGGCCGGGATGTGGGTGAAAAGCACCCGCCGGCCGTCCCACGCCGGCCCCTCAGTCAAACGGCTGAACGGGCCAGCCACGTGTTCCCATTGCAATGCCATGTTGTTCCTCCCTGCGGAAATGGATGTGTACTGTCTGCCTGCCACTATGCCGGCGGGATCGTCATAACTTCCTCGATAATCACGTCGCCGCCTTCCCAAGTGTCAATGACCACGCGGCTGCCTTCCAGCAATTCAGTTCCAAGCAGTGACTGGTCAATCGACTCGAAAATCTGCACTCCGTAGATCTGTTCATGCCACTGAACCTGGGTTTCGTAGTAGTCAAAACCTTCCACTTCACCGCTGGCTACAGTTACCTGCTGCACGCCCTGCCTGACCAGACCAAGCCGACTGATAACGGCTTCGGGCAGCGTCAGACACCCGGTAAATGCGGTATCAACGATGACGTCAATCTGATGCAACACTCCGTTAGCGTCTTCAACGGATATGATGAGCCATGGCTCCAGTCCGCCGCCAGCATTCCGTTCTACTCTACCCTTTATCACGCTTAATTTCCCCGTTGTGTGGAAAGCTTCCGTAAGTGTACCGAAATGGCATACGATACACCGCCGGGAAACCCACCCGTTCCGCCCAGGTGTATGCTTCAGGCTGACGCTCTCTCAGGCGAGTGGCAGCCGTGATGTGCTTGTCCGCAATCTCGTAGTCGCCGCTGTTAACGTCGATAACCACAACCTTGCCTTTGTACTCCGGCCCTAAAGTAGGCAGTATCTTTTCGTTGTATATAGCCCGTCCCACGGTGGCCGCATCCTCTTTGTTTTTGTTTACTGCCATGATTTTTGCTCCTCGCCCGCCAATCGCAAATCGTTTTATAGCCGATATGCCCGCGCCGCCGTGCCCTGGAACATGGCGGCCTTCTCCGCATCTGAGAACCCGGCGCTCACCCGCTTGAAGGCGTTCCAGCAGGTGGTGTAGGCGTAGGAGGCCTTGTCCACCGGGAAGTTGCTCTCGAACATGCAACGCTCCGGCCCGAAACGCTCGATGCAGTGCATCAGCCAGGGACGGACCGTTTCTGCCAGTTGCTCCGAGTTGGGAGGTGTGTCCCAGGTATGCCAGTCGTGGCCGCTGATCAGGTTGCCGAAGCCCCCCAGCTTGCACACCACGTTCTCGCGTTCCGCCACTGCGGCGATGCCCCGCTGCCAGTCGGCAAACACCTCATCCCGCCGCGCCGCATAGGGGACGATGCCCAGCGGCCGGCCCACGTGGTTCAGGATGATGACGGCGTCGGGAAAAGCAGCAGCCAAGTCGGCCAGCTCACTCAACTGCGTGTGATAGACCAGCGCGTCGAAGCTCAACCCCATGCGCTGCAGCCGGTCGAAACCGGCGCGGAAGTCGGCGTTGGCCAGCATCCCCGGCGTGTTGCTGCTGCCGGGGGCGATTTCGGGGCTGGCGTCCCAGGCGCAAGAGAAACGGATGCCGCGAAAGCGGTTGCTGCTGGCGGCCTGGTGCGCCTCCAGAACCGCAGCCACCGCGTCGCCCAGCATCAGGTTGGCGTTGGACACGATGCCGGCAGCCACCGCCGTGGGGCCGTACTGCCCGCTGGCAGACTGGGCGGCGATGCCCTGCACGAACTCGGTCTCGCCCACGGCCCGCATCTCCTCCGGCCCCTGCGCCCGGTACATGGAGTGACACTCGATGAACACCGTCTGCGCAATGTTGTGTCCGCCGCCAACGTCCTGGGTCAGCTGATCGAGGAGATAGCGGTCGCCGGCCCGGTCCCAGAAGTGATGGTGCGGGTCGCAGATGGGCAGGTCCGGGTCGATGGCTTCCTCGACGTTCCGGGCCAGCCATTCCTCGCGTTGGGTGGACATGTTCGCTTCTCCTTTTTGCTGATCTGTCATTGCGAGGAGCGCAGCGACGTGGCAATCTCGCTCCGGAGCTGAGCAACCTCGCCCAAGCGTCCCTGCTACGCCGGCAAGATTGCCACGCTACGCTCGCAATGACAGCGGGCCGCGCGTCAAGGGTTGGCAACTGGGTAAACGTGAGGCGCTAAACCGGCAGCGGCTCCTCAGTGATGTTGTCCGGCAGCTCCACCCCAAAGGCATTCACGTTGAAGGCCAGCATGGCGTAGCAGCCCATCAGCGTCGTCAGCTCCGTCGCTCCGTTCGTGCCGAACTGTTCCACCACGGCGTCAAAAGCCTCCGGGCTGACTCGCCTGGTGCGGAAGAACTCCTGTCCGTAGTTCACTACGGCCTGTTCATCCGCTGACGGGTTGGGGAGATCCTGCCGGTCCCGCAGGGCGTCGACGATCTCATCGCGGAGACCGGCCGCCCGCGCCGGCGGAGCGTGAGCGTTCCAGATGAACTGGCAGTTGTTCTCCCGCGCCGCCAGCAGCATCGCCAACTCGCGGATGCGGGGCGACAGCGACGTATCGGTTCGCAGGTACAGCGCCAGACCCAGAGCGCGCTGGGCCACTTCGGGAGCGTTGAGCATCACGGAGCCGGGGCCGGTGGCGGGCACCTCGCCCCGGTCGGCGACGAAAGCGTCAAAGGCGGCGCGTTCATTTTCGGGAACGGATTCTCGGGTCACGGTGGGGGTTCGGGCCATGATTTCCTCCCTGCATCGGTGAGATGCGCCAGTCTAACACCAAACCCTCAGCATCGTCGGAAAATTCGTCGCCCCTCCGTGTTACCACCCCGCCGGCTTGGTGATGCGCCCCTGCGCGTCGCTGACCGCCGGCGGAAACTGGCTGCGCCTCAAGTGGCTTCTGCGCAGCCGCCTCACGTAAGTTGCCGCGTCCACCAGGTCGCGATGCGTATAATTATTGTTATCGGGATTGACTACTATGACCTTGCGGCCCAGCTCATCGCGCACGTACCGCATCGGGCTGGCCAGGTCGGAATCGTTGGACACTATGACCGCTTGCTCGTAAGCCCCATTGAATCCGTCAACCAGCAGTCGGGTGGCCAGGTTCACGTCCGTTCCCTTCTCTTCAGAGTCGATGATGCGGACGTATTCCGGCAGCCCCGATATGGGCTCCGCCAGCTGCCGGACTTTGGTGCGAAGGCGAATCACGCCGTAGTGGGCTTCAAAACCGGGCAGCGTATTCAAAGCCCTCAGATACAACCGGTGGCGTTCGGGTTGGCTAGGGTCTTCGGGACGTGCGTCGAACCGGGCGGTGAAGTAACATATGCGACGGATCTCGTCGTCGGGGAACAGCGTTTCGGCAAGCCGTCGTAAATCCAACCACTTGTAAGAAGTGCCACGGAGGGCACGGTAATACAGGTTAAACCCGTCTATGTAAAAATTGGTAATCAACGACGGCACCGCGCCTAAAACAGAGGCCGCCAGCACTGGCGGCCTCGACCCTTTCACCGAAGCTCCAGGGGGGGTATCACAACGCTAGCGCAAACCGGCCATGCCGTCAACCCTCACGGCGCGAAACTGGACCGCGCCTGCGCTCCCCAATGCCCATCCGTGCAGGTCATGATCCACAGCGAGCGGTAGGTAGCGATGGCCGCGCCGGCTTCGTCGCGCCTCGTGAACTGTATCAGCACGTGTACCTTGTGCTCCGAGCTGTGCAGCACTTCGGTGGAATCCAGGATGGTGTGATGCCAGTCCGGCCCCGCCCTCGCGTAGAAGTCGCGCAGGTAGGTTGCCTCCAGCTCGGCCCGGTCGTGCCAGATGGCGACGCCGGCGCCGGACACGCGCACGTGGGGCAGGTGCAGCAGGTCGTACAGCGCCGCGTCGTCCCGGGCGTTCAGCGCGGCCATGAAATCCTCAATTGCCGCCACCGCCTGTCGCGCGCTCTCCGGCCAGCGCGTTTCCGTTTGCATCGCCATGATTGACCTCCCGCCGTCATTCTAGCACCGGCCCGCAGCCAGCCATCCGGCATGGATAGTCATCTGCCGCGTCAAATTTCCGGCATTCGGTGACACTGAGTACTTTGAGCCGATACGCGAAATATGTAAACTTAAGGGTAGCAAGGGGCATGAGCCACTTGAATTTTTGTGAATGTCAATTTTTCAAAATACGTTCGTCCGGCGGGAATGCGCCGGTAAGGAGGAGAGAGCATGACTATCCTGGGAAGAATCGGCACCACGGTCAGGGATGCGTTGACCGGCACGCTGGAGGGCACCGGGCGCGTCGGCAACGTTGCCATTGATACGGTCCGCGACACCACGGCCAACGCTCTGCGCAGCGCCCGCTCCGTGGGCGGCGAGGTCGGGAACCTGGCCCAGGATGCCGTCGTCGGAACCCTGCAAGCCGCCGGCAACGTGGGCGGCGCCGCCGGAACCGTGGTCCGCGACTCCACCATCGGCGTCATTCAGGGCGTGGGCATGGTGGGCACGGCCACCACCACCATGCTGCACGACGTTGTGGTGGGCGCCATTCGCGGCTCCAGCGGAGTGGGGGCGGAACTGGGCACCGCCACTCAGAGCGCGGTGGAAGGCGCGCTGCGGGGCGGCGCGTCCGTGGGGTTGACCGGCCAGGAATCGGTGGTGCAGGTAACCCGCGGCACTATTGACGCCACCCGGGAGGTCGGCGGCGCGCTGACCGACGCGGCTCGCGGCACCGTGGCGGGCGTCATAGCCGCTGTCGCCGGTACCGCCGGCGACGTTACCACGGCAACCACCGCCACTACCCGGCAACTGATCTCCAGCGCGGCCCAGACCGGCGAGGACGTCGCCGAGGTCGCCGTATCGGCCGTCAACGGCGCCATCGACGCGGCCCGCACCACCGGGCAGAACGTCGAGGAAACCGCCGCCGCCGCCGCCAGGGGCGCCATCGACGCTGCCTATGACGTCAGCGACGCCGCCGGCGACGCCGTGCGCGACGCCGTAACCGGCACCATCAGCGGCGTGCGCGTGGCTGTTGACACCGCCAGGTCCGGAGGCAACGACGGCGAAAACGACCAGAACCGGCAGCAGTCGGCATAAGGCACATCCCGTCAAATCATCTCCCTTCCGAGGAAGCAGGTTTGCGCTCAATCTCAATGAGGGCTCTTGGGAAACCGGGAGCCCTCATTGGGGTATAATCTTATTTCCAATCACCTACTCTTACGGAAATTACTCGTGCCACGTCCTCGCAAATCAACCACCGCCGCGGCCAACCCGCCGACGCACGCCCACCATGGCGCCGAGCGCCTGTCTCCCGTCACCGAGAACTATCTTCTGTCGCTGTACAAAATGTGGGAGGACTCGGAGATCCCCACGTTGACGCGATTGACGGAGGCGCTGCGCCAGTTGCCGCCCACCGAAGGATTGGGCACCTCGGTGCCGTCCGTCGCCGGTATGCTGCGACGCATGGAGAAGCTGGGCCTGGTGGATATCGGCAAAGACAAGCGCATCCGGCTGACCGACCGGGGCAAGACGGAGGGCGAGAGCATCGCCCGGCGGCACCGGCTGGCGGAATGGCTGGTGGTGAGTCTGCTGGGTATGGAGCTGCACGAGGCCCACATTGAGGCCCATCAGCTGGAGCACGGCATGTCGCCGGCCTTGGAGGCCCGGCTGATGGAACGCCTGGGTTATCCGACCCATTCCCCCTTTGGATGGCCGATACCCGGCAGCGGCGCGCCGGCTGCCGCGCCCGGCACGGTGACGCTGAACAACGCCGCTTGCGACGTACCCTATGTCGTGGACCGTGTGCCGGAAGAAAATGCCGAGCTTTTGAAGTTCCTGGGCGAAGCCCAGCTGGTGCCAGGCCGCAAAATGACGCTCCTGGAAGCGATGCCATACCTGGGCGTGCTGCGAGTGCAAACCGAAGCGACCCTGGTCTCCATCGGCTACGATGTGGCCGGCCAGATTGCGGTGCGTCCGGCCGACACCGAGCCGATCTCCATATCAATATGAGCGTCGGGGGCGGCCCCGCCAATGTCATTCGCCGCCAGGATAACCGGGCCAACCCGTCGTGTAATTGATACAGGACTCGGCGGGGATTGGCTGTTTGAAGGTCTGGCCCGTCCGCCGGCCGTCGCCTGGGCGCCGGCCCTGCTGATCGCGGCGTTGCTGCTGATTGCGCCCGTCTATCTCGCCCTGCGCACGCTGGGCGCCGGCCCGGAGGCGGCCGACCTCATCTTCCGCGCTCGCACGCTCTCGGTGGCGCTGCGCACCGTGGCGCTCATGGGCGCGGTGATGGTGGGCTGCGTGGTCATCGCGGCGCCGCTGGCCTGGCTTACCGTGCGCACCGACCTGCCCTTCCGGGGGTTCTGGCGCGTGGTCACCATGCTGCCGCTGGCGTTGCCGTCATACATCGTGGGGTTCGCCATTGTGGTGAGCCTGGGGCCGGTCGGTTTCCTGCAAGAATGGCTGGAATTGCGCTTCGGCGTGGAACGGCTCCCGAGCATTTACGGTTTTCCCGGCGCTGCCTTCACGCTCATAATCCTCAGTTTCCCATACGTGCTATTGCCGATACGCGCCGCTCTCTGGAACATGGACGCCACCCTGGAGGAGTCGGCCCGGGCCCTGGGGCGCAGCCGTTGGCAGACCTTCCGCAGCGTTACCCTGCCCATGCTGCGGCCGGCCATCCTGGCCGGTGGGCTGCTCACGGCTCTGTACACCCTCAGCGACTTCGGCGCCGTCGCCATGATGCGCTATGAGACCTTTACCTGGAGCATTTTCATCGCGTACGACACGTTCAGCCGCGACCTGGCTGCCGCCTGGTCGCTGGCGCTCATCGTCCTGGCCCTGGCGGTCGTGTGGGGCGAGAATATGGCGCGCAACGCCGGCAGCGGACGCTACTACCGCAGCCAGGGCGGAGCATCGCGTTTGGCGGAACCAATCCCCCTGGGAGCCTGGCGCTGGCCGGCCCTGGCTTACTGCGGTTTCATCAGCCTGGTCTCGCTGGGTCTGCCGGTGGCGGTGCTGGCGTATTGGACAGTGCGGGGCGTCGCGGCCGGCGAACCACTGCTGCTGCTGTGGAAGGCGGCGGCCAACTCCGTGGGGGTGGCGGCGCTGGCCGCCGCGCTGACCGTGGTTTGCGCCGTGCCAATCGCCATGCTGGCGGTGCGCTATCCCGGCCCCTTCAGCCAGTGGCTGGAACGGCTGGGCTTCGTCGGTTTCGCCCTGCCCGGCATCGTCATCGCCTTGGGCCTGGTCTATTTCGGCGCCAACTACGCCACCTGGCTCTACCAGTCGCTGGCCATGCTGGCCGTGGCCTACGTAACCCTGTTCCTGCCGGCGGCAGTGGGGGCATTGCGGGCCTCGCTGGTGCAGGTGCGGCCGGAGTATGAGGACGCCGCCCGCAGCCTGGGCAAACGCCCCCTGACCGTGTTCCTGAGGGTGACGCTGCCCCTGATTCGTCCCGGCATCCTGACCGGCGCGGCGCTGGTGTTCCTGCTCACCATGAAGGAACTGCCGGCCACCCTCATCCTCAGCCCCATCGGATTCACCACCCTGGCCTCATCCATCTGGGCCGCTGCGGAGGAAGCCTTCTTCGCCCGGGCGGCCGCTCCGGCGCTGCTGCTGGTGGCGGTTTCCTCGGTCCCGCTGGCCATCATCACCATGCGCGAGGAACGCCGGCAAGGATGATCCGGGGCAGGGATGATCCGGCCGGCATCCGCTATAATGGCGCTCAAACCCTCCAACCAACGGCGGCCCGCCGGGATTTCAGGTGAACGATCATGGTGGATGAACAGGAAAATTGGCGCAAGCAGGTATTCAATCTGCCGGAGAACCACGGCTGGACCGCCAAGCCGGGCAACAAGGTCTTCGTCGCTGACCGGGGCGCGCTGCGGTTTGAGATTCCACAGGACTGGCTGGTGGAACCCGGCCGCAAGTCGGTGAAGTTCCGCGACGCCGAACCTCCCGACGACACCATGGGGCTGGAAGTTACGGTGTTCTACGCCGGCTACGGTATGCGGATTGACTGGAGCAGCCTGCCCCTGTCCCAGCTCATCAAGGACGTGACGTCGGATGACTTCAACGGCCGCCCGGGTCGGGCCTCCCGGCGGCGCAAGCGCCGGAGCGACCGTCTGGATCAATACAAATCGGGGCCTCCCCTGACCATCAAGATGGGCAACCTGGAAATGGCGTGGGTCGAATCCGAGTTCATCGACCCGGGAGAAAAGCGGCCGGCATTCACCCGCACCGCCATCACCCGCGACCCCGAAGCGTCCATCCACGCCCTGCTCACCTTCAGCTACTGGCCCGAGGACGCAGAGCGCGCCAAGGCCGTCTGGAACGACGTCATGGGCACCCTCAAAATGGGAGAGCATTACGACAGCCCCTTCCGCGGCCCCGGAGCCGGGGGCGCGGGGCGAAAATAAGCGGATTACGCCGGCAGCAGGTGAATGACCATGAGCAGCAATTGGGAGATGCAGGATTTCCGTCTGCCCGAAAACCACGGCTGGACGGCCAAGCCGGGCAACCGCATTTTCGTTGCCAACCAGGGCGCGCTGCGCTTCGAGATACCCAACACCTGGATCCTGGATATGCCCAAGGGTTCCAGGTCCTTCGTGTTCACGGACGGCAAGCCCCCCAACGACGACATCCGTCTGGACGTCCGCGTGATGTACCTGGCCGCCACCCATCCCGACGTGGACTGGGCCAACCTGACCCCGTGGAATCAGCCGCCCATCACCGACTGGCTCAAAAAGAACCTGGCCAAAGACGAGCGCAAGCCTACCAGGGTCGGCTCTCCCATCACCATCAACATGGGCGATATTACCGTCGCCTGGGCCGAGATGGACTTCATCGACGCGCCGACCAAGCGGCCAGCCCACACCCGGCTCTGCTACGCCCTGAAAACCTCGGCGGCGCTGATGGGCCTCATCGCCATGGACTACTGGGACGACGACGCCGACCGCGCCCGCCCGGTGTGGAACGAGGTAATCGGCACCCTCAAAATGGGCGAGTTTTACGAAAGCCCCTTCTACGGCCCCGACCGCTAGGAAGCCGAGATAATACCCAACTGCTCGTCTTGACGATACTCTGACAGCGCTAAGCTTTGGGCACGACACTTGACCAAAACTCGGGGGTGTGGAAATAGGTTCCACCCGGGGAATGATATAATGGGCAGAACGCCAAATGATGACGATTCGCTCATTGCTGAGATTGGCGGCGTCGCCTTTGCCGTTCTAACACGGGTCAGCATCGGCATCACTTGGGCCGGCTTCTGGTGTTGCCGGGTTTTGCTGACGGATGCGCTGGATTAGTCATTCACCGAATCACGAGCGTTGACAATTCAACTCTTGGGCGCAGACCCCTTTGACCAAGGGTTCAGCATCGGGATGGCATTGTTAACGGCCCAGGTTTGTCTGATCGCGTGGCCCCACATAAAAGGAGGCGCCATGGGCTTGATTGCAAAGTCCGCAGAAGCCTGGTCTGAAGGCATCGCCAGGCGACTGTCGCCGAAAACAGCCGAAGTATTTGCTCGTCGAATTCCTGCGCATCGGCTCCGGGAAATCGCTGACGAGCAGGAGCTCGACCAGACGTCCGGACAATCCGACAAAGGCAGCCGTACCGAAAGCACGCAATAGCGCCAAGATTTTTCGTCCAGTTGATGGCTGACGCCATCGGACGAGTTACGGGCGATGCGCGGGTCTGTGGTATCCGATTCCCAATGTGAGGAACATATAACTATGACTGCGTTACCCGCTTCCGCCGCCATCAACTCCGCCCGCCTCAACAGCCACCTGACCACGCTGGGGCAGATTGGCCGCGATGAGTTCGGGATGCAGCGCGTCGCCTTCTCCCCCCATGACGTGGCCGGGCGCGACTACGTCAGCGGTTTGATGCGGGCCGCCGGCATGTCCGTCCGCATCGATGCCGCCGGCAACATCATTGGCCGCTCCGAGGGTTCCGACCCGTCGCTGCCCGCCATCGTGCTGGGCTCCCACACCGACACCGTGCCCAGTGGCGGCCAGTATGACGGCGCCCTGGGCGTCATCGCCGCCATCGAGGTCGTGGAGGCGTTGCGCGACGGCGGACAGACGCCGCGCCATCCGGTGGAGGTGATGGTGTTCACCAACGAGGAGGGCACCAGTTTTCACCGCTGGCTCCTGGGCAGCCGCGCCGTGGCCGGCCTCTGGGAAGCCGAGGACTTCGCCGCCGTCGCCGACGATGGGGCGACCCTGGCCGACACGATGCCCCATATCGGCGGCAACATCTCCCGCATCCAGGAGGCCCGCCGCCGGCCCGAGGAGCTGGCCTGCTACCTGGAACTGCACATCGAGCAGGGGCCGACCCTGCACCGGGGCGGCTTCCCCATCGGCGTGGTCACGGGCATCACCGGCCGCTCCGTCTATCACGTTGACATCGTGGGCGAGGCCAACCACGCCGGCACCACGCCCATGGCCCTGCGCCGGGACGCCATGTCCGCCGCGGCCCAGATCGCCCTGGCCGTGCGCCGCATCGCCGGCGAGATGGAGGTATGCCGGGTGGGAACCGTTGGCTCCATGGACGTGCATCCCAACGCCGGCAACGTGATCCCCGGCCGGGTGCAGGTGGGCATCGAGTTCCGCGACGAGCGCATGGAATCCCTCAACGCCGCCGAGGTCGAGCTGCGCCGCACCGCCGAGGAGGTGGCCCACGCCGAGAACGTCAACATCACGGTCACGGCCCAGCGCAACACGCCGTCGGTGCCCATCTCCCACAATATGCAGCAGCTCATCGCCGACGCGGCCGGCATGGCCGGCCTGGAGCACGTCAGCCTCCCCAGCGGAGCCGGCCACGACGCCCAGGCCATCGCGGCGATCACGCCGGCGGCCATGGTCTTCGTCCCCAGCGTCAACGGCATCAGCCATGCCCCGGCGGAATACAGCGCGCCGGAAGACTGCGCCAACGGCGCCCAGGTCCTCCTCAACGCGTTGCTGCTGGCGGATGGGCGGCAGTAGAAAGAGGCGCTGAGGTGGGGTATGGACAATATCTTAGGCAACGGCCTGTTCCCGGACGACGCCATGCAGGTGCTCGCGCCGGTGGCGATTTACGTGCTGGGCATGGCGATTTACGCCGTTTTCATTTTTAAGTTCTACCGGTTCATCGCGGGGCGGGACATATTCAACATCGATCTGTCCCGGAACGATGCCTCCAGCGTGCCCGTGCTGCGGGACTTCTTCGCCCTGATCTGGTACGTGATCAGATTCATCATCCTGTTTCCGGCATTTGCGTTCTTCTGGTTCGCCATCCTGACGGTGATGCTGGCGTTTCTGTCGGAAGGCCGCGCGTTGTCTCAGATATTGATCATCGCCCTGGCGACGGTGAGCGCAGTTCGGGTGTGCGCGTACTACGACGAAGACCTGTCCCGGGATCTGGCGAAGATACTGCCCTTTGCGGTGCTGTCCTTCCTGCTGGTCAACGCATCGCCCCTGGACGTGGGCGCTTCGCTGGACGTTCTGCGGGAGGCCAACAGCCAGTGGGGAACCATCATCTACTACTGGCTGTTCCTGGTTGCTCTGGAATTTGCCCTCCGGCTCATCTTCGGGATATTCAGGGGCATCTTTCCGGGCAGGAAACGAGAGGAGCCGACCACCGCCGCCGGGAACAGACCGGCGACAACATCGGACGACTGACGGGCGTCCCTCCCTGCTATAATCCCCGCATCATGGAACTCTCCGCCGATTACTATTTCAACAAGCCGCCCCAGGCCGTTTGGGACGCGCTGATGAACCCCGACGTGCTGGCCGGCTGCATTCCCGGCTGCCGCAGCATCGAGCCGGACGGCCCCGACCGCTACCGTGCCGCTGCCACCGTCCGCGTCGGTCCCATCAGCGGCAACTTCACCGCCACGGTGGCCCTGTCCGACCTGGACCCGCCCCATTCCTACAAAATGGCAATCGAAGGCTCCGGCAACCTGGGCTTCGCCAACGGCGTGTCCACCGTCACGCTGACCCCCGCTGATGATGGCGGAACCAACGTCCATGTTGACGCCGACAGCCAGGTGGGTGGCTCCGTCGCCCGCGTCGGCCAGCGCATGATGGGTTCGGTGGCCAAGGGAATGATGGACCGCTTCTTCGGCTGCCTGTCCGAATCCGCCTGAATCCACTCCACTTGTCATTGCGAGCGCAGCGTGGCAATCTCGTCGGCGTAGCAGGGATGCTTGTGCATAATCGACCCAAACCGGTACGAGATCACCGCGTCGCTGCGCTCCTCGTGATGACAGCCAGTATGGAGCAAGTATTATGCCTTTCACCGATGACCTCCGCACCAAGTATCACGACCAGTGGGAAGCCATGGTCACCCATCCCTTCGTGCTGGAAATGGGCGACGGCAGCCTGGACATCGCCAAGTTCCGCAACTACTTCCGGCAGGACTACGTGTTCTGCAAGGATCTGGTCAAACTGACTTCCATCGCCATCGCCAAGGCCGCTCCCGACTACGACGCCGGCAAGATATTGGCCGGCTTCCTCGGCAACTTTCTGTCCGCCGAGAACGACCTGTTCCTCAACGGTTTTCACGACCTGGGCGTCACGGCGGAGCAGTACCTGGAGACCGAGGCCAACCCCGTCACTCAGGGCTTCGGCGACTTCATGGTGCGCACCGCCCTGGAGGGGGACTTCGACGACCTCATCGCGCTGTTCTACGTTACCGAGGGCACCTACCTGGACTGGGCGGCCCGCCTCATCAACGCCGGCGCCCAGCCCGACAACGCCGTCTATCAGGGCTGGATCGACATCCACAGTCCCGACGTGCTGGCCGACGTAGTGGCCTGGTTCACGGATCGTCTCAACGACGCCGGCGAGCGGGCCAGCGCGACCAAGGCCGCCAACCTGGAGCGCATCTTCCGCACCACCCTGCGCTACGAGTACCAGTTCTGGGAAGCGTGCTACCACGGCCGAGACTGGTAGCCGGCAACAACGGGCAAGGTGTGGCGAATTTCGCAGGGGCGAATAATCATTCGCCCCTACATGCGCCTGCGGAACGCCTAACCTTGATGGACGCCGCTCCCCGGCCTTGCTAAACTCCTGCACACTATTCTCAGCGTAGAGAGGCGGCAGCAATGAAGAAAGTGGTCAGCGAAATCAGCGGCGTGGTATTCAGCCTGCCCTGGCTGGTTGCCAGGGACGAGGGGCTGTTTGAAGCCGAGGGCATCGACATGGAGTTTGTCCCGGCCCTCAACAGCGGCAGGGTCACGCCCACCGAGAACCCCGACGACGTCAATCCCATCCTGGGCCACGTGGCCTTTGAGGAGGCGCAGGTCGCTCTACCGCGCTTGAGAGGAAGGTCAGGTCCGTCGGGCCTATGAAAGCAAGCAGGGCGCCCGCATCATCGCCCTCCGTTCTGCCGTCGCCACCCAGGCCATCATGGTGCGTCCCGATTCCACCCACTACTACCCCGGCACCCTGGGCAACAAGCCGGTGGCGGTGCAGTTCCACGCCGGGTCCCATTACGTCGCCCTGCGGCTACTGTCGGGCTATCTGCCCGAGGAAAAGCTGAAGCTGGTGCATTACGGCTCGCCTCAGTTCCGGTTCGAGGCCATGATGAACGGCGAGGTGGAAGCCGCCGCCCTGATGGAACCCTGGATCACCCTGGCCGAAAAGCTGGGCTGCCGCGCCGTCTGCGAGGGCCACTACCTGGGCGCGGAGAACGCCAGCGGTAACATGGACGAAGAGACCTTCGCCGCCATCAACCGGGCCATCGTCAAGGCCGTGAACCGTATCAACGACGACAAGCGCAAGTACGTCCGCTACCTCATCGAGGAACCCCGCTTCGCCGCAGTGGCAGCCCAGCACGGCGGCATCACTCCTGAGGATTTCCACCTCCCCCGCCTCCGCTACTCCTACAACACCCCCTACACCGACGAGATCGTCGAGGACACCTACCACTGGATGGTGCGCTGGGGCCTGCTGGACGGAGCCGCGTGCAGCGCCGATCTGGTGGACAACCGTTTGGCCGAACCAGAACCGGCCGCCGTGGCCGCTGATTAGCCATTTTGCCGATGTTGTCAGAATCAGGATTGGAAGATTGGCAGGATTGGGGGTTGTCGCCACGGACAGCCCAATCCTGCTAATCCCCCGATCCAACAAATGGTTCCGTTTACTTGTTGGCGGAATGTGCTGAGGGAACCCGCTACGACTGTAATTCTAAAGGCGACGGTGGAGGAGATCCTGCAAATTGGCCATCCCGGGACGATTTGTCGAAGCTGCTGACGTTACTCGCTCTAGCCGCTCGATCAGTTCCGATTCAGAAAATTGCTGGGGCCAGTCTAAGTTAACCCTGATACCGTCATCGCCGAACTGTAGCGCTCCCAAGTCAAACAAGTCGACAATGTCCCTTATCTGCGCTCGATCTGGATATTTGAGCGTAGTGTAATGCGCTTCCGTCCGGCCCATTAATTCAAAGGGGTTCGATGCTCCCGCCTCCAGCAGCGATTCCAACATCGCCAACTGTCGCTCCACGAGTACGCGGCGACGAGGAGTGCGTAGCCGACCGAATAACGCCACCGCAAATTGCCGGAATAAGGTACGCTTGTGATTGTCTATTATTGTGCTGGCCACCGTCTCACACTGCCGGGTGACTGCGGACATTGCGAATATTAGAAACGGCGTGAGGTCGTGTTCGCTACGCCGCGATGCAGACAATGCCGCCAAGTACTCCTCTTTGTGCTCATAGTAGTAATTGGACAGGCTCACCATAACCAGTTCGTTGACACCGGCTTGGCGGAGCATAAACGCCTCAAGTGCACGTGCGGTGCGTCCGTTACCGTCGCCAAAGGGGTGCATCGCGCCAATGTGGTAATGAAGCGCCATTGCTTGGATGATGCGGTCGTGCTGCCGGAACTCATCAGCAACGGCGGTGCAAAGCGCTTCGAACGCAATACGACAGTCATCGCCGCCCTCAACGCCCCGGCATTGTGGCGTACCAAAAGTGACGTTCCAGCCAATAGGCCGCAACGCACCCGGTTCACAATTGTCATCATCACAGCCAGTCACGAAGCGCCGGTGAACATCCAGGATGAACTCATCGTTGACCGGGCGTTCGGCTGGCTGTGAACGTAGCCAGCGATAAGTAGCCTCAGCCGCCCGGAGTTGCCGCTGCGAGTGGGTAAAGTCATGGCGCGTTACTGATTCTGGGGCCAACGCTTCGTCCTGTTCTCTCTGGCTAAACTCCGCACCCTCTATTCGCGATGTGCCCACTGCTTCCAAGCGCAACTGTTCCTCATGAACTTGCGCGATCCACTGCGGAAGATACGGTAGGCCGCGCAAAATCCCCGCTGCGGTTTTAGCGGCGATCAGAGGGTCCATAACAGCCGCCGCGTCGTAGCGTATCCACCGCTGTGGCGCTAGGTAACGGCTCATGCTTCCAGAGATCATTTCCGGCTCATTTAGATGTTATTTCCGGTTCATTTCGCATTTTTATACTCAAATTATACCAAAAATTGTATCCCATTTCCGGCTCATTTCCGCTTCGTTTTCGTCCAACTGGCCGCAATAAGATCCGCACGTAGCTCGCTTGAAGGTTGTTTAACCCGTGTCATAGCATCAGCCCTTTGTACCCCTCGTCGTAGTCCACCGTCCAACCCAGCTCCACCTGCCGGTCCAGCGGAACCGACGACGGCGTCCGTGCACCGGTCAAGGTCTGGCCCACCGCGCCCGTCGCCTCCAGTTCCGCAATCTGCGACTGGCTGAGGCCCAGCAACCCGGACAGCCCCCACTCGTTGTCCTCGCCCAGCAGCGGCGCCGCCTTCCGTATCCGCACGTCGTTGCCGGACATCCGCCAGCCCCGGCTCACGTATTCCCGCCGTCCCAGCCCGATCTGCGGCGGATGCTCCACCGCCTCAAAGTAGCCCCGGTCGCGGAAGTGGGGATCGTTCAGCAGATCCCGGCCGTCCAGCACCGGGCCGGCGGGGACGCCGGCCTCTTGCAGCACCTTCATCACCTGGTACTTGCTGCGGGCGGCGGTCCACTCCGAGATGATGGCGTCCAGCTCGTCCTGGTTGCGGTGGCGCGTCACCGGGTCGGCGAAGCGGGGGTCGGATGCCAGTTCGGGCCTATCCAGCTCGGCGCAGAAGGCTTGCCAGTCGGTATCGTCGCGCACTGCGATGACGGCCCACTGGTCGTTGCCCTGGCAGGGGTAGCAGCCGTGGGGCGACAGCGTTTCGTGGCGGTTGCCCATCCGCCGGGCGCGGCGTCCGTTGAAGGCGAAATCCAGCAGGCCCTCGCCCATGAACGATGTGCCCACCTGGTACATCGCCAGGTCAATCCACATCCCGCGCCCGGTTTTGGCCCGGTGGAACAGGCTGGCCAGCACCGCCAGCTGCGCCGTCCAGCTGGTCAGAAAGTCGGTGTAGGAGTTGGCGATCTTGTTGGGCACCGTGCCCGGCGAGGTGCGCCCGTCGGCGTCCACGTCCAGGTAGCCCGTGAACGCCCCGGTGCCGTGGGTCGGTTCCAACGCGGCGGCCATGGCGCCGAAGTCCGTCCACGGCCCGGAGTGTCCGTAGCCGGTGTTGGACACCATGATGAGGTCGGGCCGGACGGCTTTCAGGTTGGGGTAGTCCAGGTTGAACCGCCGCATCACGCGAGGCGTAAAGTTTTCCAGCACCACGTCGGACACCGACACCAGTTGCTTCAGGACTTCCAGTGCATCCGCAGAGCGCAGGTCCAGCGTCACACTCAGCTTGCCGCGGTTGAGCGTGTGGAAGGTGCCGCCCTGCTCCCAATACAGTTCGCCCGCCTCGTTGTCGGGATACGGCCCGTTGAGGGTGCGAGTCGTATCCACAAACTGGTTGTGGTGGGTATCCACCTTGATGACCTCGGCCCCCAGGTCCGCCAGGTAGGCCCCACAGTAGGGCATGGCGAAAACCCGGCTCAGGTCCACCACGCGGATGCCTTCGAGGGGTAAGGACGTACTCACGCTTGCTCCAGTGTCAAGAAATGCCATAGGACTCACCAAGTGGAGTGCTTTCGCCGGAGTGACGGGCGTTGATCTCCATATTTGTCATGTGATGCAATATAAACATATTGTTAAGAGTGATTGCAGTACACTTGACTACGTGCAAGTCTCATGATATGGTCGTGCACTGAAGGAGGCCCTGTTATGGCACAAACAGATAAAAAGCTCCTCATTGAGGATTACTATGATGCAGAGCGCAATGAAATAATCGATTTCCCGCCGCCTTCCGAGGGTTTTTTGTCGAAAGTGCGACCTGTAGTGAAGCGGATGAAAGACGGCAACAAACGGGTTGACGAACTGGTCGAGCGGATCAATGCGCGCAAGAAGGCATGAGAGTTGGTTGGAAGACGTTGATGCCATTCTGCTGGAAGCTGAACTTGCCGAACTGCATGATGATGTGCTGAACACGCTACACTTGATGGCTGAGACCTTCGCGGACCAAGAATTCTACCTCCATGCCGAGTTTATCCTGGATAATTTCATTACGCCTATGGAGGAACGAAGGTACCATAGAGTCCTGGTCAATGTCCGGGAGTTCAACCGACGATACAATAATTTCCAGACCTATACGTTGCTTTTCGTGGATTCGTTGCGACGACTTGCCAGATACAAAATGAGATTGAATAAATCCAGGCGTTCCCGGCGGCCGTGATATGGGGATGAGAGGGCAGCGTCATATCGCCCCCAACGCCCGCAGTTGCGCCAACTCCTCAGCGGAACGCCCCAGCTCCTCGCCGTAGATCTCCCCGTTGTGCTGCCCCAGCAGCGGAGCGGCGCGCCTCACTTGGTAGTCCATACCCGAAAGACGCGGCCCCATGCCGGGGTAGTCCGCCGCGCCGGCCACCGGGTGGTCCACCAGGCGGAAGAAGTCGCGCTCCCGCAGGTGGGGGCAGTCGTGCAGGTCGCCGGCGTCCTGGGCCATGCCGAAGACCAGCCGGCGCTCGCCCGACGCCTGGTGCAGCGCCTTGCGGTCCCATTGCGCCAGGCCCTTGATGAGCAGGTCGTGGATCTCCTCGCCGAACTCGATGCGTCCCGCGCCAGAGGCGAAACGCTCGTCCTGCAACTCCGGCGCTCCGATCAGCTCCGCCACCGCGCTCCAGGGCTGGGAACCCTGCACCGACGGTATCACGTAGCCGTCACGGGCCGGCATCAGTTCCTCGAAACCGGAACCACGCACTGGTCGGCGTCCCTTGATGGCCCCCATGTAGCTGTAGTACGGCACGGCCTGCACCAGGTGGGACGCCAGGCATTCCACTGTCGATACGTCGATGCTCTGGCCCATTCCCGTGAACATACGCTGGAACAGGGCCGCCGTGGCCGCCACCGCGCCGTTGATGCCGGCCACGTAGAAGGACTGGTTCAGCGCGTTCCGCAGCGGTTCCTGGTCGGAGTCACCGGAGTGGTACATCAACCCGCTGATGGCGGTGGTGACGATGTCGGTGGCCGCGAAGTCCCGGTACGGCCCGGTCTGCCCGAATGGTGTTATCGACGTAACAATCAGGTGCGGGTATTTCTCGGTCAGCTGGTCAATTTCCAGGCATGACGCCGGCCTATCGTCGGGCGGGAAGTTCTCCACCAACACGTCGGCGGTTTCCAGCAACTCCGCCAACAGGCCAGAGCCGGCGACGGTGGCCGGATTGAGGGTGATGCCCCGCTTGTTGGTATTCAGATACAGGAAGGGGATGCTCTTGTCGGGATGAGGGTCGTCCCCGGCGAAAGGCCCCATCCGCCGCGCTTCGTCGCCAATTCCCGGCAGCTCGATCTTGATGACGTCCGCGCCATAGTCAGCCAGCAGCCGGGCGCAGAAGGGGGCGGAAACGTGGCCGCCCAGCTCCAGCACCCGCACGCCTTCCAGAATGCCTGGGTTCCGTTGATATTTACCTGCCATTCTCGTCTTATCCTGTCATTCCGGCCAAAGAGCGTCACCCCGTACTTGATACGGGGCCGAAATCCAGAAAACCTTTGCGTCTCTGCGCCTTCGCGCCTTTGCGTTAATAGCTTGTCTTCGACAGGGTAAGGGAGCCAATCACCAAGCTTCACCGTCCCACACCAGCGGCAGCGTCTGCCCCCGCTTGGGCAGTACTACGGTGGCCGTGCCCGATGCCGTCTGGCCGCCCCGGTCGTTCTTGAGGCTCACGGCGCAGTCCACCAAGCCGAAATCGCCCTCCTCCCGCTTGTCGGTGATGATGCCGCTGGCCGTGAGGGTGTCGCCGGGGAAGTCCATGCCCCGGTGCTCCACGTAGAACCGCTTGAACCAGCCGCCGTCGCCGGCGAAGTCCAGCAGCAGTTGTCCCAGATACTGGTTCTTCAGCGAGCCGTTGACCACCACGTTGGGCAGGCCCTGGGTCAGCTGGGCAAAGGGCAGGTCCCAGTGGATGCGGGCGTAGTTGCCGTTGGCGGCGGCCCAGCGGATCAGGTGGGTGGTGGTCATCGGCCCCTTGACCACCGGCGGCAGGTCGTCGCCCACTGACACGTCCTCAAAGTATCGCTGGCTGTTGGGTTCCGGTTCCGGCTTGGGCAGGATGACCTCGGGGTTGGGCGGCGCGACGGCCACGGTGGACAGGTCGGTGGCGACCTGGGCCACGTCGGTGGGCTGCTCGCCCGCTGGGAGAGCGCGGTGGATGCTGACCCGACGGGCGCGGCTGAGCTCCTGCCCCTGCTGGTCGGTCTGGATCTCCTGCCGCACGATGAACACCAGCGGGCCGGAGCGCCCCTGCTTCTCGAAGATGTCCAGGATGCGAAAATGCCGCGTGATCCAGGTTCCCACCCGGACCGGCGCGAGAAACTGCCAGTCGCTCCCGCCGTTCAGGCCGTAGCTGTTGAAGGGCAGCGGCACCTCAAAGTGCCACTCCTGCCCGGCGCCGAAGTAGCCGATGGGCGGCGCGATGTCCTTCCACGCCGCCAGCGGCGGGCAGAGCAGGCTGCCGAAACGGCTGCGCTGAGCGTAATCGGGGTCAATGTACAGCGGGTTGTAGTCCTCAATGGCGTCGGCCACGTCGTAGGCCATCTCCGCGCTGATGGGGAACCGGTTTCGCTCCGGCTCGCTTTCCAGCCCAATCAGGGCCCTAATCTCATCGGTAATCAGGCTGTCGGGCATCAAAGGCTCCTTCTGCGGCGGCGGGGAAATCGTGGAGGATTCTAACTAAACGGGCGCGATTCTACAATCGGAGACGGCTCACATATACTCGTTTTGTCATTGCGAGGAGCGCAGCGACGCGGCAATCTCGTTGCCGTAGGAACACAACTCGGCCGACGAGATTGCCGCGCTTCGCTCGCAATGACAGGTTGCGGAATGTTGGCACATATGGGAGATTGATTTGGGTAGATTTGTTCCATGAAGATCACGATTGATATTCAGGATGAGCTTCTGGCGCGGGCGAAACGACATGCCAGGGAGACCGGGCGTCCCTTGCGGGCGGTGGTTGAAGAAGGGCTACGGCTGGCATTGGCGGAACCGCCTCAAGCCGGGTATGAGTTGCCTGACTTGAGTGTGGGCGACGCGGGCCAGCGGGACCCGCTGGAGCAATATTCGTGGCCAGATTTGCGGTCGATCATCTATGGTGAGACTGATCACCGTTGAAGGCCGTGGATACCAACATTGCCCGAAAAGGTTTGAGACGCTAACCTGTAAGAGCAGCAGGAGAAGCCACAAGTGACGACCCAGCAGTATCAACAAGCCAGCGAGCATTTCCTGACGCAGGCCAGACGGGAACTGGCCGACGGCGATCTGCCACAGGCATCCGAGAAGGGCTGGGGCGCCACGGTCCAAATCCTCAAGGCTGTCGCCGAACATCGCGGCTGGGAACACAGCCGGCACCGGCACCACCTCGTTACAGTCAGCCGGCTCAGGGCTGAGACCGGCGACGGCGACATCCGCCGCCTGTTTCGCGCCGCCAGCGATCTCCACGAGAACTTCTACGAGAACACGCTGCCGGCTTTCGAGGTCGCGGAAAGCCTGGATGATGTCGAGGCCCTGCTGGACAAGCTCCGACCCTTGCTGGACCTGACGTAGTATCGACCACTCTACCCCGCCGAGCAGCGAAATCCCCTAGCGAGAAGGAACGGCGCTTCAAACACAGCCATCAGCCTGTGGTACAATCCGGCGATATACGCAGGGCGCGGGACATACTTCCGCGCCCGGTAACATCGCCTCCACGCCGCTGCCGATGCTGAACAACATCAATACTCCCCCGCCGGCTACCCGGCGACCCATTATCCGACAGGCCGGCCCATAATGCGCCGGCCAAAAATCTTTTACGGCTGGTGGATTGTCCTCGTCAGCCTCCTCGCCGACGGGATGAAGCACGGCAGCTTCAACCGTGGCTTCACCGTAATGTACATCCCCATCGAGCAGGATCTGGGGTTCACCAGAACCATGCTGGGGTTGGCCGAGGGGCTGGGGCGCATGATGGGCGGAATCCAGGGGCCTGTGATGGGTTACTGCACCGACCGCTTTGGGCCTCGGGTAATGCTGGCCTTCGGCGGGCTGATGTCGGGTTTGGGCTTTATCCTCCTGGCGCAAACCGGCAGTTTCTGGTTTTTCCTGGTGATTTTCGTCGGTTTCCTCTCGGTGGGCTTCCGCTCCGGCTACAACAATGCCTCCATCATGGCGGTCAACAACTGGTTCCGCCGCCGTCGCGGGCTGGCCATGTCGGTGGTCAGCATGGGCAACGGACTGGGCGGCGCGACTGCTCCCCTCGTTGGCCTGTTGATTTTCACCGTGGGCTGGCGCGACGCCTGCATGGTTCTGGGATTTGCCATCATCGCCGTGGTAATACCGCTGTCCTGGTTCCTGCGCCGCTCTCCGGAAGAAATGGGGCAGCTCCCCGACGGCGACACCCCGGAAGCCGCCGCCGCCCGGTCGGCAGCGCAACAGGGGCAAACCTCGCCAATCCAACGTCGCCAGATGCAATTCGGCGAAATGGACTTCACGGTGGGCGAGGCCATGCGGACTCCATCCTACTGGCTGCTGGTCATGTCCACCGGCTTCCGCAACATCGTCCACGCCGGCGCGTCCTTCCTGCTGGCGCCCCTGATGGTCTGGTTCCTGGAAGGCGGCGGCCCCGACGTGGACGGCAGATATTCCATCATCGCCGCCGCTCTGGTGGGCGCGTTCTCTTTCACCAACATGGTCTTCAACCCCTGCATGGGCTGGATCGGCGACAAGGTTGACCGCCGCAAACTCAGCGCCGTATGTATGGTCGCCGGCGCGGCCGCGTTGGCTTTGTTAGTCACCCAAAGCGGCCACGTCTGGCTGTTGATCCTGTTCGTGGGTATGATGGCCTTCGCCGAAAGCGCGAATCCCCTCAACTGGGCCATCATGGGCGACTTCTTCGGCCGGCGCTCCTACGCCACCCTGCGCGGCTGGCAGCACCTGCCCGACCAGTTGGCCTCGATGTGGACCGCCATGTGGATGGGCGCCATCTACGACCACACCGGCAGCTTCTATTGGGCATTGTTCCCCCTGGTGGCTCTCTATGTGTTCGCCGCCATCGGCTACTGGTTCCTGCCCTTCCCGCGCCTGCCCCAGCGCCTCCAGGCCCAGCGGGAGCGCGAGGCGGCCCGCGAAGCCGCCGCTATTGGTCAAGGGCTCGGGCCCGAGACCGGCGGCACCGCCGAGGCCGCCGGACGAGCGGACTGAGACCCCGGTCTGACCATCACGCCCGTTGACGGCGGCGCCGGCGCAACATAGACTTGCCCCAACGTAACACCCCCGAACCTCGGGCAACAGGAGTACGGCAATGCAGTTGCAGATCATGTCCCCCGCCGCGTCCCGCGTCGATTTCAAGGTGCCGCCGGCCCCCCGACTGGAAACCCTGGCCGGCAAGACCATCGGCCTGTACAACAACATGACCGGCGGCGCCGACGTGGCCGTGAACCGCGTCGCCGAGCACCTGGGCCGCCGCTTCCCCAACGTCAGGTTCGAGAGCTACGGCGGCAATCTGCGTTCCGGCCGGCCCTCCCTGAGCCGCGGCGTGCATATCGATGAGGACGAGGCCGCCATCATAGCCACCGAGGTTGACGCCATGGTGGGCGCGGCGGCCCATTGAGGGGGCTGCACGTCGTGGCTTGCCCACGACATGGTAGCCATGGAGAAGGCCGGCATCCCCTCCATTGGCATCGCGGCCCGCAGTTTCGCCCGCGCCTGGCAGTCCTGCGTGGACGGCTGGGGGCAGCCCGCCACCGCCTTCGTCACCATACCCCACGCCTGCACCGGGCAGCAGCCCGACTACATCCACAAGATGGTGGACGAGCAGATCGACAACATCATCCTGGGCCTCACCCGTATGTCGGCGTCGGCTGACCTGTCGAGCATGACCAACGGCCACAGCGAGACCGACGTGTTCACCGTCACCCTGGACGACTCCCCATGGGGCCTGGACGCTGTGAACCGCTTCATGGAGGAGCGGGACTGGAGCGACGGCATGCCCATCATCCCGCCCACGCCGGCAGCGGTGGAGGCCATGCTCAAGGGCACCCGCCGCGACCCGCAGGACGTGGTCATGGTCATGGAGCCGGGCTTCGGCCTGGCCACGGTGGAAAAAATCGCCATCAACGCGGTGATGGCCGGCTGCCAGCCCGAGCAGATGCCCATCCTGCTGGCCGCCATCGAGTGCATCGCCCAGCCCGAGATGAACCACCGGGACATGCAGGTGTCCGGCCACACCGAGGCGCCGCTGATCCTGGTCAACGGCCCCGCCGCGGCCAGGGCCGGCATCAACTACGGCACCTCAGCCATGGGTCCCGGCGTCATCAACAAGGCCAACACCGCCATCGGACGCGCCCTGCGCCTTTGCCTCATCAACATCGGCTACTGCAAGGCCGGCGCCGGCGACCCCAACTTCATCGGCCTGCCTACCAAGTTCGGCATGTGCATCGCCGAGAACGAGGAGGTCAGTCCCTGGCAGCCCTACCACGTGGACAAGGGCTTCCGGCCCGACGAGAGCGCGGTCACCGTGATAACAGTAACCGGACCTACCGACATCCTCGACAACGCGTCCCGCAACCACCTGGACACGCTGAACAACATCGCCTCCATGATGTTCTACCGCCACGCCGGCGGAGGCAGCTGGATCAAGGGCCGCCAGTCGGCGCAGGTGGGTCACACCAACCAGCGCGTTGAGTACCAGGGCCCCTACCATCCCATCATGCTCAGTCCGTCCCGCGCGGTCATCCTGGCCGAGGCCGGGTTCAGCAAGCGCGACGCCCAGGAGTGGCTGCACGAGCATTGCCGCGCCTCCCTGCGCGACGCCATCGGCGCCGCCGGAATGCCCACCGACGCCAACGGCAAGTGGCTGCACCACCCCGAGTTGCAGCGCCTGGCCGACGACCCGGACGCCACCATCCCCGCGCTGGAAGACCCCGAACAGTACCTGCTGTTCGTAGCCGGCGGCTCCACCCACTACGCAAACTTCTTCTACGGCACCTACGGCATCGCCACCAGGCCGGTGGAGGACGTGTAAGGAGACGCCGCCATGATGATAACCCAGGATGTGCATGACGCCATCGTCAAGATGGTATATGAGGACCTGGCCGGCAGGTTCAAAGGGGAGATTGAATTCGGCCCCATTGACATCCAACAGGAAATCGACCAGTACGGAGACCCTTATCTGCACATCCGCATCGTGTTCGATGGCGACCAGGGCAAGCTCGACTCGAAATGGACCAGCGGCCTGATCGCGCGCCTGCTCCCCCAACTGGTTGACCTGGGGATCGAACACGTCCCCAGCAATTCGTTCTTCAGCAAAGAGGATTGGGAGATCGTAAAGGAGAAAATCCGGCGTTGGAACCAAATGATCTGATCGCCGTCGCCAGGACGTTGGCCACCGGCGGTAACGCCAGCAACCGCCACGGAGCCACCGACACCGAGCTGCGCAAGGCGGTCAGTTGCGCTTACTACGCCATCTTCCATACCTTGTGCCGGGCCTACGCTGACGTAATGGTCGGCCCACGCGCCGGCAGTCAACTGGAACAGGAACTTTGGAACATGGCGTACCGCACCATCGACCACGGGCCGGCCAGAGGCAAATGCAACGACGCCGGCAGCATGAGACGGTTCAATCAGGACATTAGGAAATTCGCAGTCAGGCTCGTGGACCTGCAACGATACCGCCACGAGGCTGATTACGATCCCGGAGCGACCTTCACCCAGACCCAAGCGAACCAAATCATAGATGATGCCGAAGACGCGGTAACGGGTTTTAACAACGCCCCGCCGGACGAAATCAGGCTGTTCATCACCTACCTCACGTCCCGGGCCAGACGGTCATAAAGAGAGCAGGATAGCGCTATGCCCAGAACACCCGCCGACCAGTACCAGACCATAGTCCGCAAGCCGGGCGACATCGACCAATTCTGGGACGATGTGCTGGCGGAAACCGCTCAGATCCCCCTGGAACCGGAGGTGGTGTACGACCCCCTCCGGTCCACGGCCAGCATCGACGTGTACGAGGTCTTCTTCACCAGCCTGGACCACGTCCGCATCGCCGGCTGGTACGCCGTGCCCCGCCAGCGCGAGGGCAAACTGCCCGGCCTGCTCCAGGTGCCGGGGTACAACATGGAACCGCCAGTGCCCAAGAACTGGGCGGCCAAGGGCTACGCCGCCTTCAGCGTCGCCCCGCGCGGAAAGCTGCGCAGCAACCGCCAGTTCAACCCCGGCTATCCCGGCCTGCTCACCTACGGCATGGTGGACCGGAACACCTACTCCTACCGGGGTTTCTACATGGATGCCTGCCGCGCCGTGGAGTTCCTGCTGGGCCGCAGCGAGGTGGACGGCGACCGCATCGGCGTCACCGGGCACAGCCAGGGCGGCGGCCTCACCGTCTCCACGGCGGCGCTGCGTCCCGAAATCAAGGCGGCGGCGGCCGGCGCTCCCTACCTGTGCGGCTACATGGACTCCATCGACCTGACCGACGCCTACCCCTACCAGGAAATCGCCGACTACCTGCGGCTGTATCCTGACCGCCGGCAGCAGGTGGAGAACACGCTGGCCTACTTCGACGGCATCAACCTAGCCCACCGCATCACCTGTCCCATCATCGTCAGCGTGGGCCTCCAGGACAGCACCTGCCCGCCGGAAACGGGCTTTGCCATGTTCAACAACATCGCCAGCGACGACAAGCGGATGTACGCCTACGACGGCCACGGCCACGACGCCAACAACCACGAACACGCCGCCATCGTGGACGCCTTCATGTCCAAGCACCTGCGACCGTAGCGCCTGCGGGCATTTTGACATGAACCAAGCCATGCTAAAGTACGATGCCAAAGCTTTTCAGGTAGCTCGCGCAGTGCAGCAGCGCGAGCAGCCCGAGTTGACTATCCTCTTTGGCTCCCGCTCTCGCGGCGACCACGATGAAGACTGGTCCGACATCGACATCATGCTGGTCACGGCCCGCGAGGCCAACGCCACCGAAAGGGAGCAGGCGGCGGAAGCAGCCCGGGCCGTGGTATCCGCCAACTACGGGCACCATGTTCCCGTGCAACTGGTGTGGTGCACCCTTGAAACCTTCCGCCACAATCGCCGCTACACCAACAGCCTGGAAACCAACGCGGTGCGAGACGGAATCGTTATGCCCAAAGACCCCGAACAGTACGGCTCGTCTCACTGCGAGGACGCGGAAACCGAGTACGAATACGACTGGTCAACATATGAGAACCGCCTGGAAGACGCTTCCGACCACCTGGAAGCGTTCAGGAGATTGGTGGATCAGGGACTCAGCGATCAGATAATTGGCCTCCACGCGCAAGGGGCGTTGGAACACGGGATGAAAGCGCTGCTGGAAGCCCACCGCGCCGAATACCGATTCAGCCACGAAATCGGCGAACTCCTGGGCAACATCCGTCGCGTTGATCCGGAAATGGCGGAATTCCGCTTGTCCATCGATCCGAACATCTACAGTCGGTACGCCGGACGACACGCTTACGTTAGACCCCCCGCGCCGATGATGCTCACCAACCAACCGGACTACTCGGCACGCACCGTTGCCGATGCTACGTCCATCATCGAACGCGCCAGGGCAGTCCGCTCGCAGGCGTAGCCCGGCGTCAACCAATCGATCAAATTGAACGGAACGTAACTGCATGACTACATCAACCGGCGCAATGCCCAACGACTTTGATACTTACTGGCACGACGTGCTGGTGGAATTGTCCGGCCTGCCGGCCGCTCCGGAAGCGCAGGAAATCCCCCTGCGCTCCACCGATTTCGCCACGGCCTACGGCGTGCGGCTGACTTCCATCGGACCCTACCGTCTCTATGGCTATCTGAGCATTCCGAATCATGACGGCCCCTTTCCGGCGCGTTACCACCTGCCCCGCTATGGCAGCGTGCAAGACCTGGTGCCCCAGGGTCAGGCCAACGGCCAGCGCCGGGAGCACGTTACCTTCGCCATCTGCGTGCGGGGGCAGCGTCTCGCCGACCAGCCCTACGCCGCCGCCTTTCCCGGCCAGCTCACCGACGGCATCGACGACCCGATGACCTACGTGTACCGGGGCATCGTGGCCGACTGCGTGCGTGGACTGCAATACCTGGCCAGTCTCCCGGAGGTGGACGAAACGCGCATCGCGGCCATCGGCAACGACCTGGCCGTGACCACGGCGGCATTGTCACCCCAGGTTACCCACCTGGTATGCACGCCCACGCTGCTCTACGCCACCGCCGACCTGGCCCAACGCGCCAGCGCCTACCCGCTGGAGGAAATCAACGACTACCTGCGATTGCATCCCACCCGCCGCGAGGCGTCGCAGCGCACGCTGTCCTACTTCGACCTGCGCTGGTTCGGCCCACGGATCAGCGCGGCCACGCTGATGATGGCCGGCGCCGACGGATCGGCCCTGCAAGCCTCCGCCCTAGAACCGTTGACCCAGGCCATCCGCGGCGAAACCACCGTCCACAAGGCGGAGCATTCTGGCTACCGGGACGGCCTGTATGCTGAGGAATGGCTGTCCCGCCAGTTCGGCATGGCCGAACCCAGCCTGCCGCCCCACTGGCGACCGTCTCGCAATTAATCGCCCGGAGGCTTGCCATGACCACCAAACCTGTTGCATCGGCGGCCCAGCCCGACAGGCACCCCAGGCAGTTCCCCGAATTGCCCCCGCGTGAGGACATGAACAACCCTCTCTACCTGCACGACCAGGGGCATCAACCCGCCCTGCGCCTGCATCTGGGGGCGCCGGCCACCACCATTGTGCTTAGCGAAGTTCCCGTGGGCTGGAATCACCGGCAGCAATCGGGCCTGCTCAAGCCGGACCTGCTGGTGGCCTTCAACATTGACCGGGCTGCCATCGTGGCCCAGAGAGGTTATTCCATTGACGAGTGGGGCAAACCGCCGGACTTTGTGCTGGAAGTCGCCTCGTACAACAACGCCGAGAACGACTACGTGGCCAAGCGGGTGGGCTACGCCGCTTTCCGCGTGCCCGAGTACTGGCGCTTTGACCACACCGGCGGCACGCTGTACCCGGCGGCCCTGGCCGGAGACCGGCTGGTCAACGACGCCTACCAGGAAATAACCATCCACCGGACGGATACAAACGGCTATTGGGGACACAGCGCGGTGCTGAACCTGGACATCTGCTGGGAAGACGGTCAACTGCGATTCTACGACCCGGTAGGTCGGCGCTACCTGCTGACCTACGAAGAAGCGCTGGCCGCCGAAGCCGAAGTGGCGCGGCTGCAAGAGCAAATCCGCCGACTGCAAAACCAATAACCGGCAAGAATTGGAGGCGGACCAATGCCCTACGCAACTCTCCCCGGCGTTGACCTGTGGTACGAGGACACCGGCGGCGACGGCGTTCCGGTGATCTTCTGCCACGCCGCCTCCGGCACCTGCGACGCCTGGGTACACCAGTTGCCGGCTTTCACCGCCGCCGGCCACCGCTGCATCACCTACGACCGTCGCACCTGGGGCCGCTCCCGCAACACCACGGATCCTTCAAAAGACGGGGCCCGGCAGCCCGGTCATCAGGACGAGGATCTGCACGGACTGGTCGAGCATCTGGGACTGGACCGGTTCCACCTGATCGGCACCGCCGCCGGCGGCATCACCGGAATCGGCTACGCGCTGGCTCATCCGGAACGGGTGCGCAGCCTGGTTATCGCCAACACCATCGCCGGCATCCAGGATCCGGAATACCTGGAAGTCCAGCATCGTCTGCGTCCGCCGGAAATCCAGAACCTCCCGGTGGAGCTACGCGAACTCGGCCCGTCCTACCGGGGCACTGACCCGGAAGGCGCGGCCCGCTGGCTGGAGATCGAGATCGCCAGCCGGCCCTACGGACCCATACCAACTCAACCCGTGAGCGAACCCATCACCTACGCCCGCCTGTCCACCATGCGCGTACCCACGCTGGTCCTCTCCGGCAACGCCGACATCCTCTCCCCACCGGCCCTGATGCGGATGCAGGCAGCGCATATCCCAACCTCTCGCTTCGTATCGCTGTCCGACGCCGGCCACGCCGGCCATTGGGAACGCCCTCAGGTCTGGAACGGGATGGTGCTGGAGTTTATTGGGCAGTATTAGGGCAGCGCGGCGAGCAACACCGGCAAGTTGACACGCCGCCGCATCCTATCCAGAATGGACAAAACGGTATCTGAGATCGACAGGAGGATCGATATGACGCAAACCACGGCCTATTCGGTGGACGCATTCATCGACGACGTGCGGGAGATTTTCGACTCCACGCAGGACCCCCTGGCCCAGGCCTCGGGCGTGGCCTCCCACATGGAGCGTCTTTTGGCCACCCCCGGCTGGCTGGAGGAGCGGCTGGAACTCCCCGATGAGGGCGGGTTCGGACGCTATGACCTCCACTTGGACGAGGACTATGGACATCCCGGCGGCGGCTTCTGGCTGATGGCGTCGGTGCAGCGGCCCGACCAGGACAACCTGCCCCACGACCACGGCGCGGCCTGGGTGGTGTACGGCGTCTATGACGGCGCCATCAAGCAGACCAAGTGGCGCTGGTTCTATCCCGGCGAGGGCGTGGACTCGGTGCAAATCCAGGAGACCGGCGACTTCGTCCAGAAGGACGGCAAGGTCGCCTTCTTCCTGCCCGGCGAAATCCACAACACCCTGAACGTAACCGGCGACCGCGCCGTGGTGGTGCGCCTCGAATCCCAGAAGCTGGACCGCATCACTCGCTATCAGTACGACCCCGAGAAGGGCACCGTAGCGGTGATGGACCGCTAGGTCAGTCTCCGGCAGTTGTCGCCGGCAATTAAGTTCCAGGCAGGAGCGCCCCTCTCGATGGAGGGGCGCTCCAATCTAACGGGCGCCGCCATCTGTCAGAATCAGGTGTCAGAATCGGGATTTTCAAGATTACAGGATTGCCAAGATTGGGAGAACGTCATTCCGAAAATCCTGAAATCCGGTGCATCCTGCTTCTGACGATTCCACTGCTCATAGTGAGCGGCGTAGGAGCAGCGTTAATTTGTCCCTACTGTTGATTCTAGTGTAGATTATCTGCGGCCCCGCGAATGGCCTACGCAGTAAACAATCCACGGAGGGAATCTAAATGCCGGACGCTCCCCTGTTTCCCGTTACCGTAGTCGGCAGCTGGCCGCGATCCGCCGAGTTGATCCGCGCCCTGCGCCGCAAGGAGGCCGGCGAGATCACGCTGGCCCAGTTCAACGAAGTGGCCGATGGGGAGGTGCTGGACTGCATCCGCGCCCAGGAAGCGGCCGGAGTAGATATCATCAGCGACGGCGAGCAGCGCCGCGACAACTTCTACTCTTTCGCCGTGGACAAACTCAACGGAATGCAGCTGATGAAGGTGTCGGAGTTGCTGGACTATTCCTCCGACCGCGCCCGCATGGAGGAAGTGCTGCGCGCCCTGGACGTGCCGTCCTTCGCCATCAAAAGCCCCATCGTGATCGACACCATCAGCAAGCGGCACGGGCTGGCGCTGGACGAGTTGGCCTTTATGAAGGAACACACTAACCGGGCCGTCATGGTTCCTATTCCCGGCCCCTATATGCTGACCCGCTCCGGCTGGTTCGAGGGCCTGTCCGACCAAGCCTATCCCTCCCCCGACGACCTGGCCAGGGACGTGGTGGAAATCCTGCGCGAGGAGATTATCGCCCTGCGCGACCACGGCTGCGACTTTGTCCAGCTGGATGAACCCACCCTATCCCAGGTGGTGTTCGGCGAGGAAACCACCGAGACCTTCATGTGCGCCGCACTGCCCAACCGGCGCGACCCCACCGACGAGCTGGAAATGGCGGTCAGGCTGATGAATGAGACCCTGGACGGCATCGACGGCATCAAGACCGGCGTACACGTCTGCCGGGGCAACTGGAGCAAGAAGGAAGAAGTGCTGTTGCAGGGCAATTACGGCCCCATGCTGCCCTACCTCACCCAGATGAACATCGACCGATTGGTGCTGGAGTGCGCCACACCCCGCGCCGGCGAGATGGCAGTGTTCCAGGAATACGCCAACGAAAAGGAAATCGGCCTGGGCGTGGTCAACCCGCGCACCGACGACATCGAGCCGGCCGAGCAGATCGTGGCGCGCGTCAAGGAACTGATGCAGTACTTCGACGCCGACAAGATATTCCTCAACCCCGACTGCGGGTTCGGCACCTTCGCGGAACGCAACGTCAACACCCACGACATGGCCGCCAAAAAGATGCAGGTAATCACCGACGCCGCCAAGATCCTGCGGGCGGAGTATGAGTAACCGTGATACGAGGTGCGAGATGAACCTGATCGCGCACTATGACCCGGAAATCGATGCGATAAGCTTGCACTATGATCATCCAACGTGCGGTGGCTACGAGGTGGCAGAGAGTTGGTCGATCATATTGCACGTTCCTGAAGATGAGAGCCGCTGTGCGGCCGCGCTGGAAGTCATCGGCATTAGCGACTGGCTGCCGCTGGGCAAGCGAGACTACTGCGCGGAAACGGACACGCTCACCATTGGCCGTGACAAGGAAACCGCAACCGTCGTTGCGGAAAACGGCGACCTGGTTGCGTACTGGGCCCCTGATGAACATGATCCCGATGATTTGTCGCCCATCGCGGTTGACCTGCGCAATGCGTCAAAGCATCTGGCGCCGGTGATTGAGGCGATGTCCCAAGCTTTGGCCGTCAATAGTGGCTAACCGTTCGCGGTGTCCCCTCTTTTGGAAATCGTCAGAATCAGGATTTACTGGATTTTGGGATTTCCAGGATTGGACCCATCATTCAGAGTAGAGAGTTATCAATCCTGATAATCTTCTAATCCAGTGAATCCTGATTCTGACAACCATTTCAACCCGCCAACCAAGGAGCTCAACATGGCGCAGCAACAAGAAAACCTGAACGGCCTGCCCCGGGAGAAACTCGCCGAGGTGCTGGCTTCCTTCCGGGACCCCGACGTTTTCAACGCGGTAACCGGCCCCTGGAAGTCCCGCGTCGTCTGGCAGGACGGAATGCGCGCCCGCGCGTATATGCGGAACCACCAGGTGGACATGGACGAACCCGGCGACCTGACTGCCACCGACGTAGCCGCCAGCGCCCACGAGCAGTTGCTGTCCGCCATCGGCAGCTGTATGACCGTCGGCTTCGTGGTCAACGCCACCAAGCAAGGCGTCCGCATCCACGACCTGGAAATCGCGGTGGAAGGCTACTTTGACAACATCCGCAAGTGGGCCGGCGTGGAGGACGAGGGCAACCCCGGCTACGGCCGCGTCTCCGCCAAGTGCTTCGTCCGCGCCGACGCCGACGAGGACACCCTGAAGGAGATCTGGCGGCTCGCCGTGGAAGGCTCGCCCGTAACCCAGTCGGTGGTCAATCGCACCTCGGTGGAAACCGACTTCGAGATGGTGGGCTGATGGCGACCATAGTTTCCGCCGACTGGGTTTCAGACCACATCGGCCGGCCGGGGTATCTCATCATCGATCCCCGGTCGGCCATGCGCTACCTGATGGGCCACCTGCGCGGCGCCGTCAGCGTGCCCTTCAAGAAGCTGCAAGGGCCCGACGGACGCCTCGGCCCGCCCGAGCAACTGGCCGCCGCCTTCGGCGACGTCGGCCTCGGCGATGATGTCATCCCGGTGCTCTACGACCACCAGGACGGGCGCAACGCGGCCATGGCGGCCTGGGTGCTGGAGTACCTGGGCCGGGACGACGTTCACATCATGGACCTGCTCTACGACGCCTGGAAGGAGCAGGGCCGCGAGGTGCTCTACCGCCCCGTTCCCACCGAGACCCGGTCCTTCACCGTGAACCTCAACACGTCACTGCGGGCGACTCTCGAAGACGCCGCCAACCCGGGGAATACCATCCTGTTGGACACCCGCACCGCCGAGGAGTTCAACGGCGAGGCGGAGATGGACCACCGCCCCGGCCATATCCCCGGCGCCATCCACGTGCCCCACCTGGAAACGGCCGGCAGCGACGGCAATCTGCTCATCGACGAGTTCGAGCTGCGCGACCGGCTGGGCTTCGCCGGCGTCGCCAACAACGATTCCGTGATCGCCTACTGCCGCAGCGGGGTCCGCGCCTCCGTCGCCTGGCTCGCCCTGCGGCAGGCCGGCTACGACGTCCGCCTCTACGACGGCTCCTACGCCGAGTGGATGGACAGCGACCAGCCCGTGGAGGTCTGAGGGGGCGTCCAAACCGCCTTCTCCTTTCGTGAGCATCAGCTGGACCGTGTGTTGACTGCGGTATAATGGATGTGATACACGCGGATTGACTCCTAGTCAACTACGGGGGAAAGGTTCTACGTCCGCTGCGACGGATGATCAAGGGAAACATTGAACCAACCGCCGTCAGTCTGCCCGCAGTCTCAAATCGCCGGGAGCCACGCGACGGAGCGACAGAACGGCCGGGATTCCGACCTCGGCTTTCTTGTCATATCGAGAGAGACCAATTTCACTGCGCGACGAGGAGTTGCCCCCGAGGGACCCGAACGAGGGGAGGCGCAACCTATGAGTAACAGTAACCAGTCTGTCAGCATTGATTTCACAGTAGTGGTGGATTTTGAGAGGAAGGATGGCCTGTACATGGCACGTGCCGGCAAGTTCGGCATGGTCGCATGGGGCAAAACCCGAGGCGAAGCCCAGCGGCGCGTCATGGAAGGTTTGGAGTTGCTGAACTCGTTCTTCCAAGAACGCCCGAGCGGACACGAAGAAGCGGTCAAATACCTGGAGTCCCGTGGCGTGGAGTTCCAAATTCGCTCCGAGGACGATGAGGAGCCGGAACCGACTGAAATCTTGATGAGTTTCGGAGTCCCGGCTTGATTCCGGAATGGGTCTCCCGCGAAACAGCCGCCAGGGGGCTAGGTGAAATGAGATGGCGGGTGATGAAAGACGAACCGGACTGGCTTTTCTACGCCAACCCCACGTACCCGGATGATCCGCTGTCGCCCCTGTTTCTCTCCTTCCACGATGGCGATATGCCCAGGGATCACTTCGTTGAGGCGCTCACCAACGCGGGGATAGATCCAAACGAGTTCGCAAGTGCCCTAGAGCGAGCGGCGCCGTGAAAATGCAGGTGCCTGAGTTCACGAAGGGCCGGACAAATCTCCGGCCCTTTCTTCTGGGTCTGTCAGTTGAGGAACCTTCTGCATCTACTCACTGCCAATCCAGGCTATCCACCCTGCGATGCTATAATCGCCCACGCTCACGCCAACAGACCATAACTGCCATCGGCTTTCGGAGGGAACGTCATGCCGGAACTGGAAATCATCATGGGCGGCTATTCCATCAACACCGACCAGACCCGTCTGGGCCTGTGTACGGTCACCCTCATTCGCGGCGAGGTGCTGTCCATTGTCGATGTGGCCCACTTCGGCCGGCGCAATATGCTGGTTGACGAACTGGCCGCCCAGGGCATCTCCACCGACGACATCGGGCGCGTCATTCTCACCCACGCCCATTGGGACCATTCCCAGAATACCGACCTGTTCCCCAACGCCGAAATCGTCATCCACGCCGACGAGCTGGAGTACAGCCGCAACCCCCGGGAGGGCGACCTGGCCACCGCCCGCTACTTCGCCGATACATTCATGCAGCAGAAGGTCAACGCCGTGAAGGGCGAGACTGAGCTGGAACCCGGCGTCCGTCTCATCGAAACCCCCGGCCACACCAGGGGCCACATCAGTGTCGTGGTTGAAACCGAGGGCGGCGCCGTCTGCGTCGGCGGCGACGCCATGTCCGACGCCGGCGCCATCGGTCGCGGCGCTCCGGCCATCATCTTCTGGAGCGAGGCCGACGCCCGCGCCAGCATCCGGAAGATCGTCGCCGCCGCCAACACCATCTATCCCGGCCACGACCGGCCCTTCCGCATCGAGGCCAACGGCGACATAACCTACCTGGCCGAATCGCCCACCCTGGAAATCAGCGGCGTGCTGCACTACGCCAGCGGCGCGGTAACCGTCAAACTGGGCCGCGCCGACCATCCCGGCACCACCGTCATGCCCAGCGCCATTGACTACCAGGGCGGCGGCCACAACCACCCCGGCCACTGCTGACGACATCGGCGGGAACCTCTCCCGCGAGGTGATGCCATGACAACTGCAACCGTTGCTGCTCCGCCTCAGACACTCCCCATGCGCCGCCGATTCACGGTGGACGAATACTTCGCCCTGGCGGAAGCCGGCATTCTGCACCAGGAAGAGCGCGTTGAGCTGATAGACGGAGAAATAATCATCATGTCACCCGTAAACGATCCACACCGTCAATCCGTCAACTGGCTGGACCACCTGCTGGGTGCTGCTTTGGGAGAACGCGCCATGGTCCAAGCGCAAGCGACCATAGTGCTGAATGACGGCACAGCCCCAGAGCCGGACATTGCCATCATACGCTTCCGCTCGATCAATGACCTCGTCACCGTAACGCCAGAGGAAATCTATCTCCTGGTTGAAGTCGCCGACAGCTCCCTGACCTTTGACCGCGACACCAAGCTGCCCAGATACGCCGCCGCCGGCATACCCGAGGTATGGATCGCCAACCTGGTGAACCGGCAGGTTGAAGCCCACTCCAATCCGGTGGAGGGTGTGTACCGGAACGTGCTGATTGTCCACCCCGGCGCCACCGTCAGCCCGCAAGCCTTCCCCGACGTGACGCTGGCCGTCAACGACTTCCTGCCCGGCTGAAACTTCCTCGCGTAATCGTCAGAATCAAGATTATTTTGATTTGAGGATTTTCAGGATTGGCGCTAATCATTGGTAAAGTACCTCGAATCCCGCCAATCCTGTAATCCAGCAAATCCTGATTCTGACGATGCTCTACAAATGGGCACGCCTCAACAAGGTGTGGGAACCACGTGCGCGCCGTAATCTTCGACTGGGACCTGACCCTCTGGAACAGCTGGGGCATCCACCTCATGCTGATGGAGCGCACCGCCGCCGACCTGGGCCTGACGCCGCCCACCGCCGGGCAGGTCGCCGCCGAGTTTCACCGTCCCTTCCGCCAGCACTTGCTCTGGTTCTTCGGCAGCCGTCTCGACGCCGAGGATGAGCTGGACGCCATCCTGGAGTCGTACTTGGGCCATTACCACGGCAACGTCGGCTTGCGCAACTATCTCTTTCCCGGTGCGGCCAGCCTGCTGCGCGGGCTGCATCGGCGCGGCATCCGCATCGGCGTCTTCTCCGACAAGATACCCTACTTCGGCGATGAAGAATTGGCGCAGTCCGGCCTGGCCCCACTGGTGGAATACGCTGATTTCAAGACCGATGACCGGCCCTACAAGCCGGCTCCCGACGGCCTGATCCGCGTCCTCAACGCCATGGATCTATCCCCCGAGGACACCATGTACGTGGGCGACGGCCCCCAGGACGTTATCTGCGCTCACAGCGTCGGTGTCGTGTCCGCCGCCGCGATGTGGGCCACCATCGACCGCGACGCCCTGCTGGCTCAGCAGCCGGAATACCGCCTGCACCGTCCCCATCAGGTCATGGCCGTGGTCGCCGAGGCCAACGGCTATGCCGACGCCGACCCCTGGCGTCGCCATCTGCCCTGGCCCTGGCGTCCCGACGCCGACAACCCCGCCGACGACCAGGACGCGCTTACGGGCGAGTCGCTGCCGGATTACGCCGAGCCGCCCCGCGCCAACTGGCAGTTCTGGCCCCATCTACAGGGCTGGCAGGGCCGCACCGGCGAGCTGGCCCTGCCGCCCGAGGCGGCGAACCCCATCGCGCCCATAAACCTGCGCGGCTCGAACACCAACGTATGACGCCAGCCGAGAAAACCATCATAATCATCGCTGGACCCAACGGTGCCGGCAAAACCACCTTCGCCCGGGAGTTCCTGCCCAACGAGGCGGGTTGCCCCACCTTCGTCAACGCCGACTTGATAGCCGAGGGCCTGAACCCGCTGCAACCGGAACAGGAAGCCATGGCCGCGGGCCGGATGATGCTGGATATGATCCGCCGGTACGTCAGTGAAGGCCGCAGTTTTGCCTTTGAGACCACCCTGAGCGGGCGAACTTATGCTAGTATGATCCCACGCTGGCAGGAACAGGGCTACCGGGTCAGGCTGTATTTCTTGCGCTTGCCTTCGCCGGAGGTAGCCATAGCGCGAGTCAGGCAACGGGTCGCGACAGGCGGACATAGCGTGCCGGATGCCGTGATTCGCCGCCGGTTCAATTCGGGCTGGAACAATTTCGAGGCCGTCTATCAAGAGCTGGTAGATGAATGGAAGCTTTACGACAGCACAGGCCCTACCCCGGTGGAGATAGCAAGGAGTGGTGACCATGACCACGTTGTATGAAATTTCGCAACAGCGCCAGCGGGAACAGCAGCGGCCCTACGACCCCTACACTGACGGCGCCCTGGCCGCCCTGCAACGCGCTGCCAAAAAGGCCCGTGAGCGTAACATCGCCCTTCTTGGTTCCGTTGTCACCTACCGCGACGGCAAGATCGTGTACGACACCGAACCCTAACGGTCTCCTTCGACCGACGTGAGGGCAATTGACTGCAATCCGGGCCGGCGGAAGTTTGGTTCCGCCGGCCAATGCTTTTACAATGCGGGCATCCGGTCCTGCGGACTGCCCTAACTTATGCAATGTCCCAACTGCCAAATGGACGCCGTGGCCGGGGCCGTCTTCTGCAATCACTGCGGAACGCCGATGCCGGTCTTTTGCCACGAGTGCAGTGCAGCCAATCCGCCGGAAAGCCGTTTCTGCCACCGCTGCGGCGCCGCTCTGTCCCTTTCCAATCCTCCGTTACATCCATCACCGCCACGCGGCCGCGAACCACGCCTGAGGGACATCGGCGCTGATCTGAAAACTCTCGGCGTTGATGTGGCCGCTTACTCTGCCCCGCGCATCAAGCAGGGAGCGATCTTTGTCGGGCGGAATACCAGGACCCTTGCCGCCTATGCCGCGCCCCGCGTCAAGTCAGCGGCGCAACGCCTGAAGCCCTATCGTGCCGAGCCGCCGGCGCTTCCGGCAATGCCGACAGATCACGTTGCGGATGACATCGTGGACGAGTGGCAGCCCGTGCCGTCCACTTCGGCAGTCACCTGCCCCCGCTGCCGCCGCACCGTCGAACCGGGATCGCTGTTCTGTTTCTCCTGCGGATTGCCCTTGGACGATGTTCGGTCAGACCTGGTGAGCCGTACTCCCGATTCCGCCGGCCGGCGGGCCGGATTCTGGGTGCGGTTGGGAGCGTGGGCGATTGACGTTGTAATCCTTCTCGCAGTGCAAATGGGCATAATCGCCATCTGGCCCGGTTTTTCCGAATACTTCGATTCCGATACATACCTGCACTGGGTTGACTTGCTGGCGTTCATCCTGAGCGTGTTGTACTACACGGTTGGCGTATCGGTTTGGGCAACGACAACGGGCAAGCGGCTGTTGGGGCTGTACGTATTGCGACCGGACGGCGCGAAGGCCGGCTTTGGCCGCGCATTGGGCAGGTATTTCGCCAGCATTCTGTCTGGGTTGATTTTCGCTATCGGTTACCTGATGATCGAGTTGCGGAGCGACAAACGGGGGCTGCACGACCTGATGTGCGACACCGCAGTCGTCCGAAAATAGGCGGGCATATTGGAGCCTCTGCTCTTTCCCCTGCTGGCGTTCACTCCGGGAATATTCTGGCTGTGGTTCTTCATCCGCCGCGGCGCTTACCGGCCCGGCCCCCGTCGCCTGCTGGTGTTCACCTTCCTGCTGGGGATGGCGTCAACCCTGCCCGCCGGCATTATCAACACCGTTTTCCTCGACGATGCCGTCCTGTCCGAGGCAGCCAACCTGGCATCGGTGGTGTCGGGAATGCTGTTCGTGGTCGGGCCGGCCGAGGAAGTGTGCAAGTTCCTGGCGGTCCGGTTGCTGGCGTATCGCTCCGCGTACTTCGATGAGCCGGGCGACGGGTTGGTGTACGGTACCGCCGCCAGCCTAGGCTTCGCATCGTTGGAAAATCTCTTTTACATACTGACGTTCGGCCCCGTCGTTATGGTGGGACGTGCGCCGTTGAGCACCGTTGCCCACGTCGTATTTGGCAGTTTCTGGGGCTATGACCTGGGACACCAGGTGCAGGCTGGCCGGCGCCGGCGCTGGCCGCTGGTGGGCATTGCAGCCGGCGCGGTGGTACACGGCGTCTTCAACGTGGCGGTATTTGCATTCTGGCCAGCGGCGGTCGCTTTGGTGGCCCTGGGTGTAGCCTGGACGCTGGGGCGATTCACCTGGGCGCGGCGGGTTTCGCCTTTTCGCTACCGCCGCAATTACCCGCGCATCGACTGCCCGGCCTGCCAGCGGCGCATCAGCATCGTCAGCCGCTACTGCCGCTTTTGCGGCATGGCTACCGCATCCGCCGGCAGGTCAACATCCGCGCTATATTGCAGCTACTGCGGGCATGGCAACCGCACCGACGCCGGCTACTGCTCCCACTGCGGAGACCAGCTGCTCCGCTGACGTTAATTACCTTCGCCAGCGTGGCTTCCCTGTTCCAGCGCCATCGGAACGGGCTACGTATCCGTGGCGTATTGCGGAAGCGCGTACTGGACTATAGTTACGCCCAGCTCGCGGGCTGTGGTATCCATATCAGCAGGCCAGTCGTGGTGCGTAACCAGGTATCCGGCGGTGACGACGCCGGTGATGCGGCCAATCAGCGCTGCCCGCCGAGTAACAGTCTCCAGATCCTGGCGGTTGAAGGTGATCGAAGCCTCGACCACAGCCAGAATGTCGGTCTCATCGGCATCATCGTATGGACGCGCTATGATGTCCACGTTGTAGCCGTCCTGAAGCTCTTCTCGCGAGATCAGCCCGGTGCGACGGGCGTTCCGCAACAGAGTATTAACTCGTTCCCGGTCAGCGAGAACGGCGCTGGAAAGGTGCCCGTCAAGAACGGCGTCAATCTGCTCGGCGCATTTCAGTTCGTAGGAATCGCCGCGGAGTTGACCAACTGAACCTTGGAGAGAACGGACAACCCGGTCGGTGCGCTGAACGGCCTCCTCAACGGAGGTCAGACGCTCCTCTATTACCGGAATGCGCTGGACCGCCTCCTCAACGGAGGCCAGACGCTCCTCGATTACCGGAATGCGCTGAACGGCCTCTTCAATGGCCGGAATGCGCTGGACCGCCTCTTCAATGGCCGGAATGCGCTGGACCGCCTGCTCCACCACGCCGATGCGTTCCAGGATCAGCCTGATGTTGTCGGAGTTTTCCCGGACCGCCGCTATCAGCTCGTCGAAATCGTCCGCCATCAGAAAACGGAGCAGCGGCCTCCGTATGCGAGGGTGCTGCTGGACTTCCTCAACGATGCGCCGGACAATCTCCGCTTCCGGCGGGATGAGGTCGATGAGGTCGCTTTCGCTGGGAGTGGTCATTATCTCTGGTCATCACGGCAAAAACTTGCGCTATCATGTAATGGTATCACAGTGCCATTTACGTTGCGCAACGCCGCATGTCATAAAATGGCACCCCCCGGCTCGTCCAGCATCACCTCCCGCAGCAGCGGCACCGGCGGCGCGCCCCACGAGAGTGTCGCGTCGTGGAACCGGCGCCGGCTGTAGGCCGGGCCTTCCTGCCGTCGCCAGTCCTGCCGCAGTTTCAGCAGCATCAGCTTGCCCAGGGTATAGTTGAGATAGCCCGGGTCGAAGGCGCCGCGCAGGGCCTCCCGCCGGGCCGGGTGCTCCTCCATGTAGGCATGGGCCTGGAAGAACTGCGTCGCCTCGTCCACTGTCATCCCCTGGGTGTGCATCCCCAGGGAGCACAGGTAGCGGCAGTTGCGGACCAATGCCTCCAGCAGTTGCGTCAGCCACAGCGCCGGCTCGTCGCGCCCGTAGTCCGTCTCCAGCATCATCTCCTCGGTGTAGTGCGCCCAGCCCTCGGTGAAGGCGTAGGACGTCGCCACCCGGTTGATCAGCGACAGCCCCTGCGCTTGGCCGGCCCGTCCGTAACGGTTGTGCAGGTTGTGGACATAATGCCCGGGATAGACCTCGTGGATGCTGATGATCTTCAGGGTGTGGTAGTTGAAGTTGGACAGCCATTCCTCCTGCTGTCGCGGCGTCCAGTCCGGCTCCACCGGCGTCACGTAGTAGAACGCCTCCGTCGCTACCTCCTCCAGCCCACCCGGAGAATCCATGGCGGCGAAGGCGTAACGCATATAGGACGGCGTTTCGGTGACCTGGCAGCGTTCTTCAGAAGGCAGTCCGATGATGTCGTGGTCGATCAACGCCTGCCGGATGTCCTCCAGCAGGTCCCGGGTGTCCGGTATCAGCCCCGCGGCGGTGGGATGGTTGGCGCCCACTTGCGCGACCACCTCCCGCACTGACTTTCCCGGGGCAATGCGGGCGGCCGCCTCATCCAGCCGCCGCAGGTTCTGCTCCAGGTTGGCCTGGCCGATGGACAGCACGTCCAGCAGCGGCGTGTTCACCCCTTCACCCACCTCCAACATCCGCCGGTACAATTGCGACCCGATGGCGAAGTCGGGGCGGGTCTGTCGCGCCTGCAACCGTTCGGCGAACTCCGTGACGGCTACGGCGGCGGTCTCCCGAGCGGCGTCGAACTCGGCGGCCACGTCGGGGGCGATGCCGGCGCACTCGGCGGAGGCCGCCGCCAGGCCGGCGCCATAGAAGGACGCCATACCTCGGTAGGCTTCCACCGCCATGTCCCGGATCGGCTCCCCAAGCTCCGGCTCGGTGAGGCCGTCCAGCGTCGTCAGGAAATCGGGAGCCTGGCGCAGTACCGACGTCGCCGCCCGCAACCGCTCCGGCAGGGGCGCATAGTCCCGCTGCACGTAGCCGCCGACGCCCAAGTAGCCCACCTGCCGCTGCGGGTTGTCGTGCAGCGTCCGCATCTCCTCCAGGTTGAACAGCTCCCGCCGCAGAAACATCTCCAGCAGGCGGCGCGACAGCCGCTCCATCCGCCCATCGTCGTCATTTGCGCCGGACGCGGACTCATCATCCGCCGGCAACGCCGACAGCTGCGCCAGCGACTGGTGCAATTCTTCAATCCGACGCCGCACCCGCCCTGCCGAAAAGTCCGGCAGCCGGCCGTCGTACTCGTGCCGCCCGATGCGATTGCCCGAGGTGGGCAGAAACTCCCAATGCTCCCGTATCGCCCGTTCCACCAGGGCGTCAACGGCTTGGTTCATGGCAATTGCCCTCCTTGCCCAAGATAGCCCCCGGCATCTTCGGCGATGGTTGCGCTAGGAGTCTTGCCGATTTTCCAATTGCGCTTCCAGTTGACGGATGCGGGCTTCGGCGGCAATGCGCGCCGCCCGTTCGGCATCCCGTTCCTGCGCCAGCTCTTGACGCTCCTGTACCAGATCCTGCCGCTCTTGTACCAGCTCCTGACGGTTGGGCAGAAACAGCCTGGTCGCCGGGTCCAAAAACCGGAACCAACCCACCCGGCCGTGCAGTTCCAGCCCCAGCAGCTGGCTGAATCCCCGGCACTCCCCACGCTCCGCGTCCACCACAACCGCAATGGGCACATACTGTCCGTCCACCAGCCGATACCCCTGCAACAGCGGCGTAAACAACCCTCCTTCCGGGTCGTAGCGCCAGTATTCCTGCACACCCCAGCTTTCGTACAGCCGGTACTTGAACCCGCCGTCATTCCGGTAAGTGCTGCTCGACGCTATCTCCATGGCAAAGGTCGGGACTTCATGCTCCAGCCATAAAAAGTAAGAACGGCGCAACGTGCTGCCCACGTTGGGGATTACGTACACGTCCGGGGCCACGCTGGCCCGGGTGTTGCCCGGTTCATAGTAGATGAACATATGGCTGGCGACCAGGGTCGTGGGGTCGTCCAGCCAGGTTTCCAGCGCGCCCTGCATATAGGCTTGGGGGACAAAGTGAAACATTGACTCTGGCGGCAGAACGTCGGGCGCGTAGGGGTAATCAAGGCCGTCATCGGGCTCCGGTGGACGGACCGGCGAAGATTTGGGAGTTGCGGGCGTAGTCATCAATCCGCTCCGGGCGCAAGAGTGGGCGCGGCTAGAGGGGGTATGCCACAGTGCCTGGCGACGGCGCTCATTATACGCCATGCCATGCAGCGGACAATGCGAAAACCGCGTCAGAGAGCGGTTCGTTCCGCAAGAGTGTCAACAGCTTGACCCATAGCATACCCCCGTGATTACGACCTCCATGTCCTCAACTGTCCGGCGGCCGGGTATTCTTGCCGCCGTGGACGCTGGGCTCGGAGCACCATTTGAGGCGTAATAAGTCCAGCGGGACGAGGATGCTCTCCGGCAGCCCCAACATTTCCGTAAGCACGCGGCGGTCCAATTCCTTGCGGCTATCATCTCGATAAGCCTCGTTGGCCGGCAAGAACTCGGCGTCGCGCAGATCCTCAAAGATGGTCCCGGCAGTCGCCAATTGCTCCGGCGTCAGCTGTGTAACGTCCAGCGTGGGTATGGTGCGTATGGCGGTGATGGGCATTCGACCGCGCCCGGCCTGCTGGCGACTGGAATGCCACCAATAACAGAGCAATCCCAGCGTGGTGTTGCCCCACAAGGTATAGGCCATTTCGTGGGCCCGGCTGTCAAATTTGGTGTTAGCCCAAGCGGTGCCGCCGATAGTTTGACGCTCAGTAAATGCCGCCATCAAAGGTTGGGAGTTGAACCTGAAATCACAATTGTGATGAGCGTGGCTACGAGTGTCCCAGATGTCACGGGCGCGATTTTCTCTGCCGACGATGGCACGTCCCTGGCTATCAGGATCCACTATCATGTGCTGCTCGCGGGTAGCATCGTGTCCCCATAGCATCGGGAAAGTGGCGGCTATGCGATGTGGAGAGCGCGTAAAGGCAGCTTGGGCGCCAGTACCTACGATGTTAGCGTGGTGAAGTCCGACCTGACAGATTCGCGCCACAGTGCTGACAGGTATGGATGGGGCCTCATGCTCATGCACTGGAGACAGCCAAATCCTGCCTTGCGCCAGTTGAAAAGCCGTCTGCGCAACGACGCAATCGGCAAGGCCGATGACTGACCAAGGGCCATTGTTTAAAGGCGCATCCAAGATTTCACCAATTTCCGACGTGCCAATGACCAAAGGATTGCAGCCAAACGGGCCGCCCTCTAGCGTTCGGAATTCAGTATTCTCCAGCAACGCGGCTATCGCTCTGGCAACTTCGCTGGCTTCCATTTCGTTGCGTGGTCGTTGACGCAACGATACGAACAGGCCTCGCTTGCTACGGGCGCCATTAGACTTACGACACACCAGCAGCACTTCGGCCATACCAGTGTCCGCCGAAAATGACTGGTCTATAGCGTGCGCCGTTGCAATGGATACGACCGTAACGTCGCCGTAATTCTGCCGCACCAAATCACGCACCTTTGTCCAACTCGTGCCTTGCATCGCAGTGAGGGGCAGCACCAGGGCCAGCGTTCCATCGTCGCTAACCATCTTGTCGGCCAGCGCCACGAAATACGACGCCAGGCCAGCGTAACCATGCGCGCAGGTTCCTTGCGCGTAGCGTCTGGCGGCGTCAGACATCTTCCTCTGCGTTTCCAGGTCGTTGCTAAGCTAGGCTTTACGCATTTTTAGAAAAGTAAAAGGACAGGGTAAGCTGGCCTGACCCAAATTCCACTAAAGGCCCAGCCATGCTCACCCTGCCCGATGCCATTGTACCGA
>DAOUJY010000104.1:0-4462 GCA_034421995.1 Dehalococcoidia bacterium
GGTGGCTGAAGCAGACGCAGTGTAGCAACGAGCGAGCCAGTCGCTCCCACGCCAAGCGCCGGTCCGCTTTGCGCGCATCTCGGACTGTCCCGCCTTGAACTGTCGTTGTAATAATAGGAGGGTGCCCTATGTCTCAACTGGAATGGCTACAATAACTATCACAAAATACCTGCCATGCTACTGTCAAGTCTTCCCATATCAAGTTGGCAGATTTGCCTCAGGGCACGACCGTCGATGCCGGGGTCCTGTACGCGGCGCACGAAGAATTTGCTCGCCGTGAGATGGTGAAGGCGCAGTTACGAGCCGAGAAGCGATTGGCGGTGGACGGTTAGCGCAGTGGGCAAGTTATTCGGCGTGTCGCCGCCCGTCCCACTCATCGGGGCTATGTCTGGTAATAATCTCCCGATCACGAGGGATTTCTTGTTCAACTTCAGGCTGATCATCATCCCACTCCTTTGGTGAGCTGCATTTGTTGCTGTTCAGGGTAGGGGCGGGATGTCGCAGAAATGTGTCGGCGATAACGAAAGCGGGATTGAATCTGGAGATGCGCCCTGGGCACGATTCAGGCTGCATGGGATCATGTATCGACGCCGCTCCGATCCTAACCATCGCGACCGTTCGCCGGTTGGCGACCTGACGGATGATGTTCCTCCTGCTCTCAGCCAGCGGGACATGCAGCGCGGCAGTGGGGTGGAGTCAGTCCGTGTGTCCGGGCGTCTGAGCCGGATGCTGGTAGCACCAGGGGATGCCGCCGCTATTTTTGCTCGTGGCGCGAGCCGTTCTGGCGCCACAGGAGCCGGTCGATCTGAAACTGATGACAAGCGAGCGCTTATGCGCAGCAACGCGGGGTGGGTAAAATGGAATCACCACTGCGGGTAGGACGGCTGACGAACGGCCGACCGTCCGCAGTGGACTCATCGGAAACGCGGAAAGGTCGGCGCCAGTTCCCGGGTTCAAGCCGGAAGGAAAGGAAGATCGCAAAATGACCAATCGGGCTCCAAAGACCTGATCCCCTCCCTGGCCCACGAAGACCCGCTGGTGCGGCGTTACACCGCACGGCTGCTGGGATTGGATGCCGAAGCCGGAGAGGTGGAGCAGTACCTGAAAAGCAGCCTGGTTCAGGGGACGGCTCCGCTGCGTCACGTCGCGGCACGGGCCATGGGCGAGTCGGTCGCCGATTGGACGCTCGGGCAGCGGCCTCTGCCATGGTGCAAGCCCTGGCTGACCCGGACAGCGGCATCCGGGACATCGCGGCGGAATCCCTGGGCCGGTGGGGGGTTCGGGAAGCCAAGGCAGTTCTGGTTCAGGCGCTGCCTCGGGGCCCCGGAGGCGACGCAGGTAGCGATCTGCAAGGCCCTGGGCCAACTGCGGGCTGCCAGTGCAACACCGGCGCTGATCAAGTTGCTGGACGGCTGGCGGACCAAAGCCCAGTCGGCGGCGGCCCAGGCTTTGGGCGAGATCGGGAACCGTAGCGCGGTGGCCGCCCTGTGTCAGGCGCTGGTTGAAAAACGGGACCCCGACCTGCGCGCTGCGGCGGCCGTGGCGCTGGAACGGCTGGGAGATCCCGCCGCAGTCCCGGCGCGCATTGCCGCCACGCGCCGGTCCAGTGGTGAGGGCGGCGAATATTACTACTATGACCACCGCCCCGAGGGCGCGGTCCGCGTCGCCGCCGTCTATGCCCTGGGCACGCTGGGTTCCCCGGACGCGGTGGACCCACTGGTGGACGCGGTTCACGATCCATCGGACCGGGTGCGGTTGGCGGCGGTACGGGCGTTGGCTCCCCTGGGAACGCCGCGCTCGGTGCCCCACCTGCTGGCGGCCCGGCACGACGTTTCTGACCAGGTGGTGGAAGCGGCTACGGAAGCGCTCATTGCTCAGGACCCCGACCTGATGGAGACGGTGCTGCTGGAGTTGTTCGACGGCGGTTCCCCGGTGGACCTCAGCAAGGCCGCTCTGGGGTTGGAGCGTCTGGGGTCGGAGGCCGCTCGCTCGCGTCTCATCGCGGCCTTGCGGGAACCGGACCGTGACGTTCGGATGACGGCGGCGCATGCTCTGGGCCACGCCGGCGACCACGCCGCGGTGTTGGAACCCCTGATCCAGGCGCTGGACGACCCCGATCTCCAGGTGCGACGGGAGGCGATGTTGGCCCTGGCGGAGACCGGCGACCCCAGGGCGGAACCGCACCTGCGCGACCGCGGCGGCGACCCCGACTGGCTGATCCTACGCGCGACCGAACGGTGGAGCCGGGTCCGCCAGGAACGGCAGTCCGCCAAACCGTCGCCGCCGACCAATTGACGTTGACGGAAGTGAGAGCCTGATGTTGAACCGGTACGCACCGGAGGAGATTGTCCCGGCACTGACCCACTACAACGGTCGGGTACGGCACTATGCCGCCATGATGCTGGGCATCGGCGATGACGACCAACTGGTCGCCTTCCTGGTGGATCTGCTGCAATCGGATTCGCCGGCAGCGCGACAGGCTGCGGCCTGTGCTTTGGGGATATCCATCCGGCCATTCTCCGACCCGGGCCGGGCCGCGGGATCAGGTCCTGCCGCAGTGGACCGGCTGGCGGTGGAGAGCCTGACGGAGGCGCTCCGGGATCCGGATTTCCTGGTGCGGGCCCATGCCGCCGATGCGTTGCGGACGTTCTCGGTTCCGGAGGCGCTGCCGGCGCTGCTCCCCATGCTCCAGGACCCTGAGGCGGAGGTTCGGGTCGCCGCCGCCCTAGCCGCTGGTGAATTGGGAGCCCCGCAGTCGCTGCCGATGCTGCTTGAAGCGCTCCGCCGTGGCCCACCTCACCGGCGGCGACAGGCGGCCGCCAGCCTGCGCGCGCTGGGAGACGCCGCCGCCGTGCCCGCCCTCATGGACGCTTTGGCCGACCCCAGCAGAGCGGTGCGGGAGCAGGCCACCATTGCCCTAGGCAGCCTGGGAGACCACCGGGCCGTCCCGGCCCTGATCGACGCTCTGGGGGCGCCGAACATCATGACCGAGGAACGCAGGGGGCTGCGGGAGAACCTGGTCGACGCGCTGGGCCGTCTGGGGGACCGTCGGGCCGTTCCGGCGCTGATCCGGGCGCTGAAGGACTATGACAAGCACGTGCGGGACGCCGCTCTGTCGTCCCTGGCAAAACTGGGCGGCCCCCAGGCTGAAGACGCTCTGATCGACCTGCTGGACAAGAATATATTCCACGTCCACCCCGATATCTCCGTTCGGGTAGCCATCCGCATCCTGGGCCGGATGGGCGCGGTTCGCGCCATGCCCGTCCTCCGGCTGGTGTTGGAGGACCGACAACTGGAATTGGCGCCGGTGGCTGCCCGCGCGTTGCGGCAACTGGGGGATACCGTCACCGCCGGCGATATGCTGGCGTGGTTGAACAGCCACTGCTCCGACCGGCGACTGCGGGCGGTGCTGACGCTCCCGGCGCTGGTTGACCGAGACGCGCTGCCGCATTTGCTGAGCGCTGTGGGCGACGGTGAGGCGGAGGTGCGAGCCGCGGCCGCCCGGCAGCTGGGACGCCTAGGCGACGGGAGCGCGGTCCCCGTCCTCACCGAGACCCTTCAGGGCGATGGGGAAGTTGAGGAGGTGTGTGAAGCGATCCGCGGTGCGCTGGCTTCCCTGGCCACAGGTCGCGAGCGTCACTCTACGGCGCCCGAAGCAGGCTGAACCCCGTCACGGTCTTGGAGGATACGGATTCTCCAGCACAAGCTGGACGCCGGGGGTAGGGCGTTGCCGCCCTGCCGCCGCAAACGTGCTACACCATGCTGCCGCGTTTTATGGCGGGCCCGCCGGGGTTCACGTAATAGCCGTATGCGAACCAAAGCGGGTATCAACGGAGACTATGGGGGGCACAGCGGAGTTCCATGAACGTCGATGGCAGACTTCCGTTCAAAGTCTGTCATTCCTAAACCAAAGCCAAGGTGAAATGCACAGATGGTGGGGGGTCAAACGATGGAGCCGGGTCGTTCCCCAAGTACGGATAAGAAGGATCCACGGGCTTAACCCAGCTGATCATCATCGCCACTTAAATTTACATCCCATCTTGGCTTTAGTATTGAAACGACACATGTAGGACGCGACAACTGCCACTGGCCCATTCCCTTCTCAAATATGCCTGGGCTAATTGTCAGACCAATCCTTTCGTTACGAAGATTTCCCAAAGCAGCACGTCAAGCCGTCGTGGTAATACTGATGGCTGGTTCGAGTCTTCTTAGGTGGGTCGGACTGGGAAAGTGACCGGCAACGGGCAAATATGTGGAGACGGGCCGGCGCCTACAAGTTTATTGAGGGTTCCTCGTAATCCTTTAGCTTGTTGTAGATTTGAAGCCGGTGATGGTAGGACTCCAAAACTATGATCCGGTCGTCTGCGTCAACGTTGACAGCCACTGGCCGCCGGAACCGCCATTCAGGCTCCAGATCTGTCCGCCGCCTGGCTTTGATGATATCCGGATTGGCGTCGATGTA
>DAOUJY010000105.1:0-3988 GCA_034421995.1 Dehalococcoidia bacterium
CCTCGTTTCAGGGTGGTTTTGTTGTACCAAAACCATTATCCCCGAAGCCGGGAGCACTTTCTCATCCCATCACCACCCCGCCAATCTCACCCTTTCGGTGGATTGGGGCTTAGAATCATCCGTAATGACCGTTGCCCAGGCCGCCGTGCCGGTATTCGAGGAGATGTTCGACGCCCCGTTCCCGACGCCTGCCATCGTGGTTCACGTTACCGACTACGTGGCCGGCGTGGCCGCCGGCACCAACTACCAGACCCATGTCACCCTGAAAAAGAAAATCGACGCCAACGAGCAGCCCGATTTGGCCGTCCACGCCATTTACCACGAGATTGCCCACTACTATCTATACGCCCAACCAGTGTGGTATGCCGAGGGCGGCGCCGACTTCGCGGCCTCCTACGCGCGACACGTCACCGCCGGCGCGCCGATTGAAGCGACCAATACGCCGTGCGCGGTGGCGGCGTCATTGAGCGCAGTGGAAATGCGCCTGCCCGCGGACGCCAGGGACGCATCCGTTGACGCCGACGCCGACCCCGACCTGTGGCAGTGCAATTATGCCCTTGGCGAGCGTTTGATACTGGCCCTGTATCGCAAGCTGGGCGAGGAGCGGTTCCTGCAAGGTTGGCGGGAACTCTACGTCGCGCTGACCAGCGAGCCTTCCTACCCGTCTCAACGCGATTTTGCCGAGATCGATATTCGCGTCGCCTGGCTGCGGGCCGGCGGCATGGAAATGCAGCCGGAACTGGAGCATATCTGGGACCAATGGTATCGGGGCCGCGCCAGCCGGGAGATTGCCGGAACGCCGGACCCGACGCCGGTGGACCCCACGCTGCCCGCCGTCAACGGGAAGATCGACCAAGCCTATATCGCGTTGAGCCAGGGAGGTTCAGCAGTTAATGGCTTTCCCGCCGACAAACCGCCGGGCTGGGTGTATCTGACCCTGGAATATTCCTATCCGGCAAGCAACGCTGCCCAGGAATTGACGCTGGAAGTCGTGGAGTATTTCGAGGACGGTTTCACCACCGGGCGCCGGACCGTGCCCCTGCCGGTCCGGCTGCTGTCAGCCGGCGGAACCCAATGGCTGTCGGTGGGGCCAAACCCTCCCCAGCGGTGGGCGCCGGGCCGCTATTGGGTGTACGTGTACGAAAGCGGCCGCAAGGTGGCCGAAGTGGAGTTCGGGGTAACGCCGTAGTGCATCATTCCGATATGCAATCGCGCCTCACAGGTTGCGGAGCAAATCTTGCCAGGCCAGCTTATGCGCCGGCTGTGTTACCCGGTCGTTCAATTCTTCTCCTACCAAGGTTAAAAATTGAGCGCGACTAGCCTCGCCTGCGATGGTCAACACTACGCGCAGCAGGGGCTCTATTTCCAATTGGTAAATGTTGACCCCCAGTCCGAATTCCCTTGCCACTCTTTCAGAGATTGCGGGGTCGTCGGGTCGGGACGATGCACTGGCAAACAGGACTTCGGTGACATCACTCCGTCTTGCTTTGCCTATGGCAGTATCTATATCCTGGAGCGTCACCGTACGGTCTTTTACTTCCACTGCGAATACCTGTCTATCGTCAAGGTAGCAGATAACATCTCCTGGACGGGCGCCAGCCGCATCCGCTTCGTTAATGGCCTGCCTGGCGACCCGGTCGAAAATTCCGAATCTGGCGCCGATGGTTCGCATCAACGCGGCTACTATAATTTGAGGTCGTTCACCACCGCTGGGTTCTGCCAGATAGGCAGCCGCCAAGCTTACGGCAACGTCCAGGGATATGCGTTGTGGTACGTCAAACTGGACGTCCAGTTCGCGGTACTTCCGAACCAGAGACGCCAAGCACTGCCGTAGCTGAGTTTCGGTATATGCGGGGTTATCCTGTTCCTGCACCGCGCCCAATACTTCAACTAAGCTGTCCCACAGCGGACGGTTGCGGCGCGGTTCGTATCCGGAGTCCAGGCGGGGCCGCCGCAACGGATTGTTGACGTAAGGATCCGGACTGGTGCCAAGAACTTGGCCGGCTTCAGCCACCCATGGCACGATGTTTGCCTGGCAAAAACTGCGGGCGTCCCAACGGCCGGCGGATTCAGCAGTATCGGTATCCCCACGCTGAATGCTCAATGCGTCCCGGCTATCGTTGGTCAACTTGCCCAACAGTTGGGTTAGCAGAGCATATCTAACGCTAACCACATCGCAGTTGATTAACTCGTCAATGCCGTCGTCAGTCGTCGGGTTGGCGTCGGCCAGTGCCTCAAGCCACATTGTCCGCAACCGATCCAGTGGGGTGAGCTGTTCCGGCGGTTCACCATGTTCTACGTTGCCGGCAGTCTGCATAATGGTTCGTAATTCACCCAGAGGGATTCCTGGCGCGGCTGGCGCACCGAGTGGCAATTCTTCTCCGGGGCGTCCACTCGGTGCCAGTCGGCGTACAGGGCATCGTACAGATCGCTGCGGTATCCCGATATGGCGGCGCGCCCTTTAATCCCGTGCAACAGGTCGGCCAGTTCGATATGCTCAGCGTCGCTCATTTCGCCGTAGTAGGCGTGCCTGTCGCCGCGGGCGTCATGTACGTAGGGCGGGTCGAGGTAGAACAAGGTTTCCGGCGTGTCGTAACGTTGAATTACTTCCAATGCGGGGGCATTGTCAATCTGTACCCGCATCAGACGGTCAATTATCGGCGGCAAGCCCTCAATCGCGCCCAGCCAGCGGGACACGGCGCCAGCCATACCGGAGCGGGAGGTCAGTATGCACTGCGCCCAGCGGCCCTCCGATGAGGTCTGCGCCAGGCCGGTTCGGGTCTGGCGGGCCCGGACATAGAACCGTCGGGCTCGCTCTACGTTGTCCAATTCAGGTTCCGGGGTGCAGGCCAGCGCCAGTTCTTCACGGGAAAAAGGCGTCAGCGCAATCTCTTTGAGCAGGCGCTCGCCGTGTTCCGGATGCCGAAGGGTAGCGAAAAAGTTGACCAGCTCGGAATCCAGGTCATTGTAAGTTTCCACCGGCGCCGGATCGCGGTTGATGAGCACCGCCGCCGACCCGCCGAATACGTCGCAGAAGTGACTAGCGTCGTTGGGCAGGTTGGGCAACAGAAAATCGAGATGGCTGAACTTGCCGCCGTACCAGCCGAAGGCGATTTTCCGGCGGCGGTTTTGCCTCGACTGAGCGGAGCGGCGGCCTGGCAAAGTTTGTCTCGGACTTGTCATCTGGTTGCTGACTGAATCGACTTTGTGCGTGGCACTGTAACGCCTAATCCGGTCGCCGGTCAACGGCGTCAGCTGACAATCCCCCTTTGACGCCCCCGCCCCGCTAACCTAAAATAGAATATATGTACGCCCTATCCCACATCGTCGCCCAGGAAACCCAGGACGGCCGGCTCATCGTCCGCTTCCTGGCCTCCGCCATGGACGGCCAACTCCCCGACTTCCAACCCTGCCACCGCCTCGACGCCGCCCGCCTCCTGGTCAAACTCGGCTTCGAGCCGGCCCAGCCCTCCCCGCCCCTGGTGAGCCTGCCGAACCACCGCACCGACCCGGCCCCCCGTACTCACCCCGTCAACCGCCGCTCCCCGCCCGAACCCTCCGCCTCGGACCACCTCATCCGCTCCGAACTCGCCCAGATCGTGCGCGAAGAGACCGACCAGGGCCGTACCGCCGTCCGCTTCCTGGTCAACGTAATGCAGGGCGAACTCCCCGACTTCAAACCCTGCCACCGCCTTTCTGCCGCCAAAGAACTCCTCCAACGCGGCTTCGACTGCTCCCCTGATGAACCGGACCCCTACGATGATGTCCATGCCCCTGCTGAACCCGACCCCGACCCCGCTGACGTCGAAGCCCGACGACAACTTCAGGAAGACATCGATTTCAGCCGCCACGGCCCGGTGTACTACGCCACCTATCCCTACCCCTGCGTCTGCGAAGACTGCCTCCATGACTGCAAGGGCAACGAGCTCAGTCCCGAGGAATGCGAAAAAGCCGCCCACCACATCCCCGCTAAAGCCCTTTTCATCAA
>DAOUJY010000106.1:0-21025 GCA_034421995.1 Dehalococcoidia bacterium
CCTCGTTTCAGGGTGGTTTTGTTGTACCAAAACCATTATCCCCGAAGCCGGGAGCACTTTCTCATCCCATCACCACCCCGCCAATCTCACCCTTTCGGTGGATTGGGGCTAAATCGTTGGGAACTGGTTGAGGAGATGCTGGCGGAGTCAAGCTTTATGACTGAAATCGGCATCACCACTGCCGGCCCGATGAACCCCAAGGAATCAGCATCAGCGAGTATCGCAGGAGCCCTGCGCGGCAATACTAATCTCACCGATTTGCACCAGCGCCAGGCATTCAACACAGCAATCCAAGCCATCCAATCCGCGGTTCAAGATCAACGGCTATACAGCGGTCCAGGCCCCAACAGACGGATTACCGGGAGAATTGACCCGGGTAACCACAACGCGCTGTACCAAGATCACTGGCAACCGCTAATGGAGCTTTTCAACAGCCGTCGCCGAAACGCGGTGAGGACAGACCAAGTTATTCAGCAGCTCATGAACGTGGGCAACACCAATCGACCTATTGTTAATATCAACTTGGCACGCCGAACACAAAACACCTCCGGCGTGCAATGGAACGACCGCATACGGAACATCATTATCCATCAAATCCTGAGCGATCTAGAACGCGCCGCGGAAAGGGCGTACCAAGGGAACCAAAGCCTGAACACGATGGTAGTCATAGACGAGGCCCACAGACTGGCACCCGGTAGGGAAGCCGACGTAGATGACGATTACGCCAGGCGGATAAGGGCAAGGCTAGCCGATTCAGCGCGCACTACACGGAAATACGGGCTGGGTTGGATGTTTATCAGCCAATCGTTGGCGAGTATGTCAACGGATATCATTAGGCAGACCAGGATCCAGTTCTTTGGGCATGGCCTGAGCATGGGAAGCGAGCTTAGCTCTCTGAACGAGCTCGTGGGCGGAGACAGGCACAATATCAGCCTATACAGTAGCTTCAAAGACCCGGAGTCGGCATTTTCAGCGGAGAGCAGAGAGTACTCATTCATGGTCGCTGGCCCAGTGTCGCCCTTGTGTCTAACCGCAACGCCCATGTTTCTGAGCGTGTACAACGACCCTGAGACGTTCTTGCGGAAGAACCATAGAAAATTTCCTAATGCGCAGCCCGGTCTGCTACCGCGTTAATATCTGATGCCGTGCTAACAAACGCGGCCGCAGTCCAACCATCACCCCAACCGTCGCCGCCCGGCGTTATAATGCGCCGGAACCTCCATACGCAGGAGCAAAACTCATGGGCAGCAAACACGACATCGCCGACGTTCTCGTCATCGGGGCCGGCGCTTCCGGCGGGGCATTTACCTGGAGCCTGACCCAGGCCGGGGTCAAGGTGGTTTGTCTGGAGCAGGGCGGCTGGGTGCCGTTGAACGCCTTTCCGGTTAGCGAGCCGCAGGCGCAGTTGCACTGGCAGACGGACTTTCATCCTAACCCCAACTTCCGGGGGCTGCCGGAGGACTATCCGGTCAACGAGGACGACACGCCCATCGCTCCCTATATGTACAACGCCGTGGGCGGCAGCACTATCCACTGGGGTTCCCACTTCCCCCGGTTCCATCCGTCGGACTTCCGCCTCAAGTCGCTGGACGGCGTGGCCGACGACTGGCCCATGGACTACTTCGAGCTGGAACCCTACTACGACCAGAACGACCGGGCCCACGGCGTCAGCGGATTGCAGGGCGACCCGGCCTATCCGCCCAAGCCGGCCCGACCCACGCCGCCGCTGCCCATCGGCCCGGGCGGCGAGAAGCTGGCCCGCGCTTTCAACCAGCTGGGCTGGCACTGGTGGTCGTCGGACAACGCCGTCGCGTCCGCCACCTACGACGGACGGCAGGCCGACGTGGGCGAGTACCTGCGCTCGCCGTCCAGCAGCGACATCATCTTCTGGCCGGTGGCGCTGAAACAGGGGGCGCGTCTCATCACCCACGCTCGCGTCCGCGAGATACTGGTGGATGAGACCGGCCGGGCTACCGGCGCGTCCTACTACGACCGCAATGGGGACTTGCAGGCCCAGTATGCCAGGGTGGTCGTGTTGGCCTGCAACGGCATCGGCACTTCCCGGCTACTGCTGAACTCAAAGAGTCCCCTGTTCCCCGACGGCTTGGCCAACAGCAGCGGGCAGGTGGGTCGGAACCTGATGCACCACCCCTGCGGCTATGTGCTGGGCCTGTTCGACGAGGACCTGGGGCCGGACGGCGGGCCGCGCGGTTCGTCCATGCTGAGCCAGGAGTTCTACGAGACCGACCTGCGCCGGGGCTTCGTGCGTGGCTACGATATGCAGATCTCCAACGTGGGCGGCGCGCCGCTGCAAATCGCCCTGGGCGGCCTGGTAGGCGAGACCGTGCAATGGGGCGAGGGACACCACCGCGACTTTGCCGAGCGGTTCCGCCACCAGATGGGCATCGTCATCATGACCGAAGACCTGCCCGAAGAGCACAACCGGGTGACGCTGGACCCGACGCTGACCGACGCCCACGGCATCCCCGCGCCCAAGATCGACTACACCGTCAGCGACAACACCTGGGCCATGCTGGATCACGGCATTGCCCGGGCCACCGAGGTTCTGGAGGCCGCCGGCGCAAAGCGGGTCGTCTCTTCGCGGCTGCGGCGCAACGCCGGCTGGCACCTGCTGGGCACCGCGCGCATGGGCTCCGACCCCGACCGTTCGGTGGTTGACCGCTGGGGCCGCGCCCACGACGTGCCCAACTTGTTCATCATCGACGGCAGCATCTTCACCACCGGCGCCTGCATCAACCCTACCACGACGATACAGGCGTTGGCGCTGCGCACCGCCGACTACCTGAAGGGAGAGGGTTCGTCAGCCATCGCCTGATCCTTGCATAAACCGTAGGGGCGAATAATTATTCGCCCCTACGAGTCACTGGAACAGCCATTGGAGCAACCATGCCAAAAATAGTGCATTTCGAACTGCCCTTTGACGACGCCGAGCGCGCCAACAAGTTCTACGCCGACGTTTTTGGCTGGAAGTCCAGCAAGTGGGACGGGCCGGAGGAATACTACCTACAGGAAACGGGCGGCGACGATGAGCCCTACGGCATCGGCGGGGCGCTCATCGCCCGCGGGTCGGCTGTCAATTCCGGGGGAACACTGGTGGTGATCGGCGTGGACGACCTGGACGCCTACGTCGCCAAAGTGACGGCGGCGGGATGCGAAATCGTAACGCCGCGCACGGTCATTCCCGGCGTGGGCTGGTTCGCCAACTTCCGGGACACCGAGGGCAACGTAGTGGGCATGTTCATGGACGACAGCAACGCAGCGTAGCAGTTAGTCATCGGCTGGGGCGGCCTCGGGTTCTCGTATTGCCGGCTCGGACGGGACGGTCGGTGGCGGCGCGGTGAACACCGGCGGCCCACCGGGTTCAGGATGTGTATGATTCACCAGCGCGGTGATGATATCCGCTTTCATATCTGCCATCTGACGTATCATGTCTTCGCGTAACTGGTCCATTTTCCCGCTCAACTCCCGGCGGGTTTGGTCGATTTTCTCGTTCAGGTCCAAGCGGGTTTGGTCGATTTTTTCGTTCAGGTCCGAGTGCGTTTCGCCGATCCTTTCGTTGGTTTCTCCCAGCTTGTCGGCAAGCTGGTCAACCCGGTTGAACAGCCGGAAAACGAACACGGCCCCAATTGTAATGAACGCTACTATGATCGCTATCAACCCACCGATGATAGCGATTTCGAGCGCGTTGTTCGCCAGGGTGCCTTCCATATTGCCACTTTCCTTACGGATGCGATTATCCGGCGGGCGGACGGATACTGTCAATAAACAGACGACGGGCCTACACTACCGCCAGACTACTACAGGAGCAAAACATCATGGGCCGAATGGACGGCAAGGTAGCCATCATCAGCGGCGGCGCCCGGGGCATGGGCGCCGAGGAAGTGAACCTCTTTGCCAGAGAGGGCGCGAAGGTCGTGTTCGGCGACATCCTGGACGACCTGGGCCAGCGGGTTGAGGCCGACTGCCGGGCCGAGGGCCTGGACGTCGCCTACACTCACCTGGACGTCACCAGCGAGGGCGACTGGCAGGCCATCGCCGCCCTGGCCGAGGAACGCTACGGCAAACTGGACGCCCTGGTGAACAATGCCGGCATCAGCATCTCCGTGGCAGGCGGGGCGCGCAATATCCCGCTGGAAGACACGTCCGAAGAGCAATGGGATCGCGTCATGGACGTGAACTCCAAGGGCGTCTTCCTGGGCACCAAGGCGGCGATTCCGGCGATGCGCCGGGCCGGGGGCGGTTCCATCATCAACATATCGTCCATCGCCGGCCTGTCGGGAGCCTGGTCGCGATCCCACCCGTACAACGCATCCAAGGGGGCGGTGCGCCTGTTCACCAAGGCCACCGCCATCCAGTACGCCGGCGAGGGCATCCGCTGCAACTCGGTGCACCCCGGGCCGATCATGACGCCCATGAGCGCGTCCACCTACGATGACCCGGAGGTGGCGGCGCAACGGCTGGCGCTGGTGCCCCTGGGCCGGCGGGCGCACCCCATCGAGGTGGCCTACGGCGTGCTGTACCTGGCGTCGGACGAAGCGTCCTTCGTTACGGGCGCGGAGCTGGTCATCGACGGCGGATGTATTGCCCAGTGAAATAACCCTCGTCATTCCGGCGAAAGCCGGAATCCGGTATTATGTGCCACAAGCGCGGTCTGGATTCCCGCTTTCGCGGGAATGACGGTCGTGATTGATTCAACGTACATCAAGAAAGGAGAAGCAATCATGCCTGAAACTTATGGCCAAGGAGATTTTCAGTACACATTCGTCGAGGACTGGCTGAAGCTGCCGGACGGAATGCGGCTGCTGGAGTGCCCCGGCGTGGCCGTGGACGGCAACGACCGCGTGTTCATCCTGACCCGCGGCGAACATCCCATAATGGTCTTCGACAAGGACGGCAACTTTGAGCGGTCCTTCGGGCAGGGCCACTTCAGCGAAAACCGCACCCACGGCCTGTACTACAGCGAGGCCGACGACACCCTGCTGGCCGCTGACGACGGTATCCACACCATCCAGAAGTTCAGCGTCACCGGCGAGAAGCTGATGGAAATCGGCGAGAAGAACCACCCGGCGCCCCGCTGGAGCGGCCAGCCCTTCAATCGGCCCACCTCAGCGGCCATCCGGCCCAGCAACGGCGACATCTACGTCTCCGACGGCTATGGAAACTCGCGCATCCACGTGTACAGCCCCGAGGGCGACTACAAGTTCTCCTGGGGCGAGCCGGGCATTGACGCCGGCCAGTTCATCCGACCCCACAACATCGCCTTTGACGAGGACGAGCGGGTGTACGTAGTGGACCGGGAATGCCACCGCATCCAGCTGTTCGACACCGACGGCAACTTCCTCACCATGTGGAGCAACATCCACCGGCCGGACGCCATGGTGTACTGGGGCGGCCACATTTATGTTGGCGAGCTCAACGGCATGGGCGGCGTAGATGACGCGCCGGGCCTGGGCCACCGGGTCACCATCTATGATCGAAACGGCGACCGGGTCTGCGTATTCGGCGCTCCTGAAGAGGGCGAAGGCCCCGGTCAGTTCATCGCGCCCCACGGCATCGCCGTGGACAGCACCGGAGCAGTGTACGTGTCTGAGGTGTCCTACACCATCCGGGGCAGCCACATGGACCCGCCGCGAGAACTGCGCAGCTTCTCCAAGTACGCGCGGGCGTAAAGTAGTCAGGTCGAACGTAATAGCAGGGGCGACACATGATGCGCCGCCCCTGCTATTTTAGCGACTGGCGCGCTCAATACCTTGCTTGTCAAACTCCTCATTGCTTTGGCCCGGTTAGACCGGCATTGCAATTGAAGGGGCAGCCGTCGGGGAAGTGCTAAACTGGATGCCGGTAATCGCCCGTATGAGCAGACGTCGCCATGACCACCGAATTGACTGAACAAGGAATGTCGCCGGAGTCCATTGCTCGCCAACTGGTCAGCGAAATCCGGGCCGACCCTCGCGTCCGAGAACTTGTACTCCGGGAATTGCTCACCGAAGACTTCCTCAGGCTGCCGGAGGCGTTTCATAGCTTGGTTGAACGGATGGACGCCCTGGAGCAAGGCCAGCAGCGGTTGACCGAAAGTGTCCAGCAGCTGACCCAGAGCGTTCAGCAGTTGACCAATGACCTGCAGAGGCTGACCGGGAGCCAGCAGCGATTGTCCGGGCAGGTTGGCAATCTGCGCGGTCATTCATACGAGCAAAAATGCTCCGAACAAATCGAACTGGTTATGGTTGACCATTTCGCCGATATTGCCCTCGCCAACCGTTCTGACATCAACAACCTGCTTTTGCAGGCTCGCCGGGACGGAAGACTGACCCGCCAGCAGTTTGACCAGGGTAGAGTTATCGACATCATCGCCCGCGGCACACCTGTTGGCGATCAGTTGGCAATCCAGGCCGTCGTCGAAGCTTCGGTAACTATCAACGAACAGGATGTTCACAACGCGCGGCGTCGGGCCGTCCTGCTGCAAAACCTCACCGGCGTCAACACCAGAGCCTTCTGTGTGTCTAATGCCCCGTGGTCTGATGAGTTGGACGACGAAGCCGTCCAACTTGGCGTAACCCTCATCCACTACGAAATGCCCGGCTTTGACTTCGGGTAGATGGCCTATACTCACCGAGGCAACCAAATTGACAACCTTCACCGACATCACCACCACCACTTGGGATGACGCCCTTTCCGCCATTGAGAAGGGCTACGAACTGGGCTGGAGCGACGGCCTGCCCGTCGTGCCTCCCACCACGGCACGGGTGGCCGAGTTCATCGGCTACGCCGGGCGCGATCCGGACGAAGTCGTCGGCGAACTGCCGGAGCGGCGGCGCGTCATCACCGTGGAAAAGGCGGCGGCTAACGCGGTGATGGCCGGCTGCCGGCCCGAGTATTTTCCGGTGGTGCTGGCCGCCACCGAGGCCATGCTGGACCCGGTGTTCAACCTGGTGGGGCCGTCCTCCAGCATGGGCGGCGCGGCGGTGCTGTGCATCGTCAACGGGCCGATCCGGGAGCAGATCGGACTCAACAGCCGCAACAACCTGTTCGGTCCCGGCAACCGGGCCAACGGCACCATCGGACGCTCCATCCGGCTCATCCTGATGAACGCCTGCGCCGCCATCCCCGGCCTGTTCGACCGCAGCGTTATCGGGCATCCCGGCAAGTACACCTACTGCATCGCCGAGGCGGAGGGCGAAACCCACTGGACGCCGTTGCACGTGGAGCGTGGCTTCGACGCCGGCGACAGCACGGTCACCGTGTTCGCCAGCGAGGGTCCCCGGCAGGTGCGGTCAGTGGGGCGGCCCGAGGCGATCCTGTACGCTATTGCCGACGTGGCGTCGTCATTGGGAACGTCGATGTCAACCTCGGGATCCGTGGGCGACGTTTCGGTGGGCATCCGCCAGGGGCAAGTGGCGATCACCATCGCCGGCAACAGCAACCTGTGGCGCGACTGGACGAAGCAGCAAGTCCGCGAGTACCTGCACGCCAATATCCAGCGCTCCGTGGCCGACCTGAAGCGCGGCCTGGTGCTGCCCGGCGACGTTGAGCCGGGCGATGAGGCCACGATGGTGCCCCTGATTCCCGAACCGGACGATATTCTGTTAGTATTCGCCGGCGGTGAGGAGTCCAACTCCTCGTCGGTGATACCAAGCTGGGGACCGAAGGTCGGCTCCACCGCCGTTACCAAGGCAGTCCGCCTACCCTAACCCACTGCCATTCTGACCATATGTCCGTCATTCCGGCGAAAGCCGGAATCCAGAAAACCGCAATAGACTCCGGCTTTCGCCGGAGTGACGAGCCTTCCAGTGAGCAGCACTATTTCCTCAGCAGATGCCATCTTTGCCGACGCTCGCACGCTCCAGGAAAATGCCCTGGAGATGCTGGAGTTGGGCAAAATACGGAATGCTGCCGAAAAAGCCTGGGGAGCGACCAAGCGAGCCACTGACGCTCTCATCCTGGCGCGCACCGGCAACGAACCGGAAAGGACGCCGGAAACCTCCGCTGAATTGCGAGCCTTGGCGGGTCGAAACCCCGAGGTGCAGAGCCTGGTCGGACGCTATTATTCGAGGCAGGGCGTATTGCATGGCGACTGTTTCTATCTGGGCCTTTGCGAACCTCTGGAAGATACGGAGCGTCGCATCCGGGAAACAGCCACTTACATCGACGACGCGGAACGATTGGCTGCATAAAGGAGAACTGAACATGGCAACCCAAACCTACCAACTGGTCAACCCGGTTACGGAGCCGGTGATCGCGCCTTTCGACGGGGCGCCGCGCCTGCCCTCGTTGGCCGGCACTCGCGTTGGCCTGATTGACGACAGCAAGCGCAACGCCGACGTGCTGCTGGAAGAACTGGCCGAAGTTCTGCGCAACCGCTACGAAATCCGCGAGGTGCGCTGGCTCCGCAAGCCCAGCGCGTCCCGGCCGGCCGACCCGCAAGAGTTGCAGGAACTGGTGGCCAACGTGGACTCGGTGGTGGTCGCCATCGGCGATTGAGGGAGCTGCAGCGCGTGCAGTGTGCACGACGGAATCCATGTTGAGAAGGCCGGCCTCCCCTCCGCCACCATTTGCACCGACCGCTTCATCCCCACTGCCAACGCCATGGCCAAGATGTGGGGCGCGGAAGACTACCCGACCATCTTCACGGCACACCCCATCGAGAACCTGGCCCGTCCGGCCCTGCGGGAGCGGGCCGAGGGCCTGGCCACGGAGGTGGCAGCCATCCTGACCGGCGGCTGAATCTGGCTGACCGTACCGGCACCACGTAGGGGCGAATGATTTTTCGCCCCTACAAATCATTTAAGCCCTTCCTGGAGGAGGACGACATGACCGCGCAACCGGATACGCAACACCCTACGGACATCGATCAGACGCTCCGGCGTATCCGGAACATTGCTGCAATCGCCGCGCTGGCCGCCGCGACCGCTGCCGCGGTGGTCGTCATCGTCCTGATGGTGTCGCTCTATCCATCTCTGCGGCGGACTGCGGAGAACCTTGAAACAGCCAGCGCCGCGGCTGCGTCAGCCGCCGCTGACTTTGCCGCAGTCTCCGACGCCACAGCACAGAACCTGGCCGAGACGTCCGTGAATCTCAACGAGGCTGCGGTTAATTTCAAGAAAGCGTCCGAAAACTTCCGGCAAAACTCCCAGGACGACAGCATCGCGGAGTCCATACTCCGCCTGCTGAACGACGAAACTCGGCCGGCCGGTCGTTAGGCGTTGACCAACTCTATGTAGTCCCCGAAACGACGAAAGTCCGCCGTGTTAAAGGTCAACAACCGGCGCTCCCCGTGGACCAGCATGGTGGCGACAATGTTGGCGTCGTGTATCTGTCGCCCGCCTACCGGGATTTCCCGGAGCAAAGCGAACAACGTCTCGGTTACTGCTGAGCTGTCTCAAGTACCTCGAAGTTTCTGAGCATACGGTTCACGTCACCGATAGCCACATCAGGAGCTAGTGGATCTGACCAAATTTGCGGGCGCGTAACTACCGCCAGGTATTCGCGTACTATCTGCCTGCTGATGCGTATCGGTTAGTGGTCAAGGGATGCTCGTTCCAGCATGTCCTGTGCCATGTCGTGGTGCGGAGCTTCCACAGCACGAGCATTCACCAGGACATTGGTGTCAACTAACATAGGTGTGTTAAATCCTGTCCTCGTACAAGTCCTCCCGCCGCAGACTCAGGCCCTCCGGCCAGGGTCCGAAGGAGCGGGGTGGCAAAATCTCCGCGATGCTGCGCCGGCGTGCGGGCGGCGGAAGGATTCGCCGGAAGGCCAGCGTCTCAGCCGCCATGTTCACCTCCGCCGTTTTCCATCCGGCCGCTTTCCATGCTCGCTCTTGAACCATCGCACTGCCGTTTGCCCACCAAGCCCGATGGCTACGCGCAGCCGGAGGCAGTTTGTCACCAATGATGGCTTCAATCTCATCGAAAGACGCTCGCCATTCCTGGGCTGTCAGACTACACAGGCGCACATAAAGTTCTCGGTACTTCCGTCCTCTGTATTCCATAACGCTGATCCTTAGTGCTAACGCCCCGCCGCCATCTCCGCGTCCCGCAGGTCCGGCGGCAGCAGGTTGGGGATGCCGTCGGCGATGGGATAGCGCTCGTCGCAGGAAGCGCAGGTGAGCGTGCCGGTGAGCACCTCGCCGGCGTCGGGGGCGTCGTCGGGCGCGATGGTTTCCGCTTCCAGGGTCAGCGGGCCTTTGCAGACCGGGCAGGCCAGGATGTCCAGCAGGTCGGTTCTCATGGTCCAATCAGTCCTCGCTCGAATAGCCAGGCCAGCACGTCGGCCAGCCCGATCACGATGACGCCGACGATGGTCAGAGCGGCCGGACCGGATAGCGCGCGTCCAATGCCGGCCCTATCGTTGCGTCGCCGCCGGGGCAGCAACCAGGCGACGGCAAAAGCGTACACCGCCAGCACGATTTTGGCGACCAATACCCCCGTATAGGCGATGCCGGCGGCGTCGGATGTAAGGCGGTCCACCGTCAGTATCACGCCCGTCACAATCAGGACGGCGATGGCGGTGACGACAATGGGGCGGAACTCGGCGGCCAGAGCGCGGCCCACCAACCCGTCAGCGTCGGCGTTTTGCAGCGCCGGCCGGGCCGCCAGCAGCATGAACAGGCTGCCGCCGATCCAGGTTACGGCGGCCAGGGCATGAGCCCAGCGGATCACGAGCAGGATGGCGTCTAAAACCGGCATGGTAGGATACAGGCAGTTGCAGTTCCAACGAGATTGCTGCCCCCGTATCAAGCACGGGGTCGCAATGACATTGGCTAACTCAGCAGGTCGTCCAGTATGTCGGTCAGGCGGTCGTAGTCCATGCGGCTGATCTCCATAACGTGGACTCGCCCGGCCTGGTCGATGAAGTAGGTGGTGGGAAAGAACTGCACGGCGTATTCCTGGGCCACCAGGGCGCGCACGTCGGTGGCGAAGTCAAAGGTCAGCCCCAGCTCGTCAACGAACCGGCGGGCCTCGACCTCGGTGTCGAACCCCTGGGGCACGAACAATCCGATGATGCGGACGTTGCGCCCCCGGTAATGCTCCCAAACCTCCTGAAAGGCCGGCATCTCGTCGCGGCAGGGAGGACAGGACGGATACCAGAAGTTGATCACGACCACTTTACCCCGCTGTTCCGAAAGGCGAAACTGCTCGCCGGCGAAGGTAAGCAGGGTGAAGTCGGCGGCCGGCTGTCCCGTCGCGCAACCCGCTATCCCGCTCAATAGCAAGATTGACAGCGTTACGATTGCCGCGCGCGACAGACGCGCCGGCATTTTGGGGCGTTCGAGCGTTCGTTTCACTGGAGCGTATCTCCCGTATTGGCGGCCACACATTGTAGGTTTGGCCGCCAATACGGTCAAACTCTCCTCGGTAGCGTTGCTATTTAGGTGGTTTCCGTTTGTAGGGGCGACCGGCCGGTCGCCCCTACCCACGCCTGGAACCCCGCTTGACCAAATAAACTGCCTAAAGCGGAACGCTATCCGATGACACCCCGCCCCTTGCATGCCAGTACATTCGTTCGCTACACTATACCTACGCGTCAGGCAGCAAGCCCAAGGCCACGGCCCATCTGCCGAAATCACATCTGAATATCGGGTTCACAGGGTTCAGGTAACACGGTCAACCCCTGTCCGCCCATGGTCGCAGCTACGCCTGCGGCGTGAGGACGGCACGTCGGATCTTCTGCACCGCTGGCTAATCGCTCACCGGACGGTAACCGCTACCGCATCGAGCAGCACAGCAGGTGCCACCACCCCTGCGCTGGGGTCGTCCCTTTTCTCGTCATTCCGGCTCAAGTCACAGATGCGCCTTTGGCGTACCGGAATCCAGACGGGGAAGGGTAGGGGGCGGCCCGCACGCGCCAACTTAGCACTTCAATTCGCAGACCAACCCTCTGGCCGTAGCGCCGACAACCTGAACCCCCGAACCCGCAGCAAACCAACCAAACCACCGACCGACCAATCATCAACCGAACCACCTGAAACGGAACGCTACCACCGTCCTCTGACCGGTTAGCGCGGCGGTCGGCTGTGTTGTACGCTGAAAATCATGGCCCAGCCAACTGACATTTCAATCGAACCGATGACGCCGGCACACTGGCCGGAGGTCCGCCGCATCTACGCCGACGGCATCGCCACCGGCAACGCAACCTTTGAGACGCAAACTCCGGACTGGGATACGTGGGACCGTAACCATCTTCCCTCCTGCCGGCTGGTGGCCCGACGCAATAGTTCGGTGGTGGCCTGGGCTGCCCTGTCGCCGGTGTCCACTCGCGCCTGCTATGCCGGCGTAGCCGAGCACAGCATCTACGTGGATGAGACGTATCGGGGCCAAGGTGTAGGCAAAACCCTACTCGCAGAGTTTGTGAAGCAGACCGAATCCACCGGCTTCTGGACCTTGCAGAGCAGCATTTTCCCGGAGAATCAAGCCAGCATCGCCATCCATCTGGCCTGCGGATTCCGCATCCTGGGCCGCCGCAAGCGCGTCGCCATGCTCGACGGCGTCTGGAGGGACACGGTTATCGTAGAACGGCGCAGCGCGGTGGCGGGAGTTTAGGACAAGAAAGGCGCCGTCGGTCGCTTCCCCCCAATTTGACCGCCCGCCGGCCCGCCGTCTATACTGCCGCACGGCCACCTGCGATGTATGCGTTCGCCGGTCGGCCCCGATCACTACCTCATCCTTGCCGCTCCGCCCCATTCGGCGGGTTTTCTGACAGAGGAGGTGTATTTTGCCCAATAAAGTACCCATCACGGTCACCGTGAATGGCCGCTCCCATTCCGCCGAGGTGGAGCCGCGCACCCTGCTGGTCCACTTTCTGCGGGAGACCCTGAACCTCACCGGAACCAAGATCGGCTGCGATACCAGCCAGTGCGGCGCCTGCGTGGTGCGAATGAATGGCATCACCATGAAGTCCTGCACCGCTTTTGCCGTGCAGGCCGACGGCGCTGACATCACCACCATCGAAGGCGTGGCCCAGGACGGCAACCTGACCGCCGTGCAGGAAGCCTTCTGGAACCAGCACGGCCTCCAGTGCGGTTACTGCACCGCCGGCATGATTATGTCGGTGACGGAGATCCTGGAGCGCAACCCCAACCCGTCCGCCGAGGAGGTGCGCTCCGGTTTGGAAGGCAATATGTGCCGCTGCACCGGCTACAACAACATCGTCAGGGCCGCTCTGGCCGCCGCCGCTGCCGGACAAGGAGGCTGACGCCATGACTACCCGCATATTCGGCTCCGGCATCCGGCGACGGGAGGATCCCCGTCTGATCACCGGCCAGGCCGCCTACACCGACGACATCAAGCTGACCGGCATGGTCCACGCGGCCATTCTGCGTAGCCCCCACGCTCACGCCCGCATCACCGGCATCAACACCGACGTGGCCAAATCCGCCCCCGGCGTGCAGGCCGTTTATACCGGCGCGGACACGTCCGGCGTACTCAATCCCATTCCCTGCGCCTGGGCCATCCCCGACTCCGACCTCAAGGCCGTGGCCTATCCCGCCATCGCGACTGATGTCGTCCGCTATGTGGGCGACGCCGTGGCCGTGGTGGTGGCGGAAAACCGCTACCAGGCCGAGGACGCGCTGGAACTCATCGAGGTGAACTACGAGCCGCTGCCGGCCATCATCAACCCCGAGGCGGCCCTGGCCGACGGCGCGCCCCAGCTTCACGAGGACGCGCCCAACAACCAGGCGTTTCACTGGGTGGCCGCCGGCGGCGACACCGACGCCGCCTTCGCCGACGCCGCCATAACGGTCAGTGAGACCATTAACCAGCAGAAGCTGATACCCACCCCCATGGAAACCCGCTCCGCCATCGCGTCATGGTCGGCGGCCATGGGCGAGCTTACCCTGTGGAACACCACGCAGAACCCACACATCGCCCGCTTCGTAACCTGCCTGGTTACCGGCATCGCCGAGCACAAGATCCGCGTCATCGCGCCGGAAGTCGGCGGCGGGTTCGGCGCGAAGATCGCCGTATATCCCTGGGAAATGATCACGGCATTCTGCTCCATGCAGCTGGGCGTGCCCGTCAAGTGGACCGAGACGCGCACCGAGAACTACGTCGCCACAACGCATGGGCGCGACCACGTGGAATACGTGGAGATGGCCGCCGACGCCAACGGCAAGGTCACCGGCGTCCGCAGCGTGGTCTATGCCGGCATGGGCGCGTACCTGTCCACCGCCGCGCCGGGCATTCCGACCATCCTGCACGGCCTGATGTACTCCGGCCCCTACGACATCGCCAACATCAAGGCCGACGTGTACGGTGTTTTCACCAACTCCACGCCCGTGGAGGCGTATCGCGGCGCCGGCCGGCCCGAAGCCACCTTCCTGCTGGAACGGCTGATTGACAAGGTGGGCGACGCCGTGGGCATTGACGCCGTGGAGGTGCGCCGCCGCAACCTGATCGAGCCCTTCGACGACAACCGGGACGTTGCCATCGGCATCACCTACGACAGCGGCAACTACTCCGCCACCCTGGACGCGCTGCTGGGCCACGTCAACTACAGTGGGTTCCGCCACGACCAGGAACACGAGCGGGAGCATGGAACCTTCCGGGGCATCGGCATCGCTTGCTACTGCGAGATCTGCGGGCTTGGCCCGTCCCAGGTGGCCGGCGCGGTGGGCTTCGGCGGCGGCCTGTGGGAATCTGCCACCGTGCGCATCTACGCCACCGGCAAGGTCAACGTGTTCATCGGCACGTCGCCCCACGGCCAGGGCGAGGAAACCACCTTTGCCCAGATCGTCGCCGACGAAATCGGCGTGGACGTGGATGACGTGGAAGTGGTCCACGGGGACACGGACACCACGCCTATGGGATGGGGAACCTACGGCAGCCGCACCACCGTGGTGGGCGGCGCCGCCGTCGCCCTGACCATGCGCAAGCTGCGGGACAAGGCCCGGGTCATCGCCGCGCACCTGCTGGAGGCCGACGAAGCCGACATTGAGTACGAGGACGGCCAGTTCTTCGTGCGCGGCGCGCGGGACCGCTCCCAGAGCATCCAGGACGTCGCTCTGCAGGCCAACGTGGCCTGGAACCTGCCCGAAGGCATTGAGCCGGGCATGGAGGCCAGCACCTATTACGACCCGCAGAACTTCAGCTACCCCTTCGGTGCCCACGCAGCTATCGTCAGCGTGGACCCGGACAACGGGCACATCACGCTGGACCGTTACGTGGCCGTTGACGACTGCGGCCCCCAGATCAACCCTCTGATCGTGGAAGGCCAGGTTCACGGCGGCGTGGTGCAGGGCGCCGGCCAGGCCCTCTGGGAAGGCGCGGTCTATGACGACAACGGCCAGCTGCTCACCGGGTCGATGATGGACTACGCGATTCCCCGCGCCCACCTGGTGCCGGACATCGAGGTCCATTCCACCGTAACGCCGTCGCCCCACAACCCGCTGGGCGTGAAGGGCATCGGCGAGACGGGAACCATCGCCTCCACGGCGGCTATCTACAGCGCGGTCATGGACGCCCTCAAGCCGTTGGGAATATCCGGCCTTGACATGCCGCTGACGCCCGAAAAGGTGTGGCGTGCCATCCAGGCCAGCGGCTACACCGGCAACGGCCACGGTCATGAGCATGGCCACGGCCACAACCACTAACCGGCACCGGAATTAGGAGGACTGATTGCAATGTTTGCAGCAGATTTTGAATACCGGAAGGCCGGTTCGATCATGGAAGCGGTACAGTTGCTGGCCGACAACCCAGGGGCCAAGCTCCTGGCCGGCGGCCACAGCCTGATCCCGCTGATGCGGTTTCGCCTGGCCCGGCCCGAGGTGGTAATCGACATCGGCGGCATCGCCAACCTGCGGGGCATCAACGTCAGCGGTGATACCATCAACATCGGCGCGCTGACCACCCATGCCGAAATCGCCAATTCCGCCGACGTACAGCGGGCCAACGGGCTGCTGGCCGAAGCCGCCGGCGGCATCGGCGACCCAGCGGTACGCAACCGGGGCACCATCGGCGGCAACCTGGCCCACGCCGACCCGGCATCCGACTGGGCCACAGTGCTCACCGCGCTGGGCGCAACGGTTTCGGCGCAGGGGCCGGCCGGCAGTCGCACCATCGCCGTGGCCGATCTTATCGAGGACGCTTTCACTACTGTCCTCGGCGAGAACGAGTTGATAACCACGGTGAGCGTGCCCACGCTGGCCGCCAACCAGCGGGCCGAATACGCCAAGATGGCCCATCCTGCCAGCTTTTACGCCGTGGTCGGCGGCGCGGTGGTGGTGACCATGGACGGCGACCGCTGCACGGCGGCGTCGGTGGCCGTCGGCGGCTTGACCCCGCGTCCGGTAAAAGCGCCGGCGGTGGAGCAGGCCCTGTCCGGCTCCACGCTGACCATGGCCAGCATCGCCGACGCCACCGCCAGGCTGAGCGAGGACCTGAACGCGGCCGGCGTGGACATCATCGGCGACGTGTACGCCTCGGCGGACTTTCGCTCCAGCGTGGCGCCGGTGGAGGTGAAGCACGCGCTGCTTCACGCCATTGGGCTGGCGCACCACTGAGGAGTATGCTCGCAGACGCTCCGCACGGCGCATCTGGATAAGGCCGTGCGGAGCGTATTATTATCAGGAATGAAGGTGTCACCATCAACGACCGCACCGTAACCATCACCTTCTCCGGCCCGCTGGACATCGCCGTCGTCTTTCCGGCGGTGGAAGCGTTTGGCGATGCCTTCCGGCTGATGATTCGGCATCAGCACGATGTGGTTACGGGGCATCGTCCGCCATATCCCGCTCTGCTTTCAGCCAGTGCGCTACGGTTGGCCGGCGTGTCCGCCGAACCCGGCGCGGTGACGCTGGAAATCGCGCCGCCCGCCCCGCTGGGCAAGCTGGCCGACGCGCCTCTGGAGGGGCTGAAAGTACTGCTATCCGACGCCAATTCCGACGTTCACGGCCTGCCCACCGAAGTGGCTTTCCCCCTACGTCAAATCGTTGACAAGCTGCCGGAGGACATCAACGCGATGACGATAGCCGGCCCCGCCGGGCTGCCCACGCTCAAGCTGATGCGGGAACTGTTCGACGACGGGGTTGCACAGGCGGAAACGGTTCGCTGCTACGGGCGGTTGCAGGAAGTCAACTGGTCGCGCGGCACTGCTGAGCTCCACTCCCCCGTCGGCAAAACCTTGCTGGCCTTCCCCGGAACGCTGGCGGAAAGGATGCACGAAGCCGGCAATCGTTACCTAAGGGTCGTGGGGAAGGGCGAATGTACTCCCGATGGCGTAACCATCATCCGAGAGATTGAGGACATCGAGATTATCGAAGAGCACGGCCGCTCATTACGCACTATCGGCCCGCTTGATGAGGACGTCCGGCAAGCCTTGGCTATCATCCGCTGGGAAGAGAAGCAGAGCGAATGGTTCTACGATGACGAGCTGGACGCTTTCGTGGATGCCGTCCAAAACCGGAAGTACAAAGACCCACTATGATTGAGCACCAGCCGCAGCAATCCGAAGGGCTGTCGGTAGCATTGGACACTTCGGTGGCGTCGCTATTTCTGGACACGCGCGCGAATGATAGCGGGTACGCGGCTTTCACGCAGGGCTATCGGCTGATTCTGCCGATGATTACCTGCGCCGAGTTGCGGCAAGGTTCGCTGACTGGCGGCTGGGGAGATGGCAAGAGACAAAGATTGGAGCGTTTCCTGACCCGACATACTCTCCACCCAATTACGGAAACTACCGCAGAACATTGGGCCTCCCTGCGGTTCGAGTGTCGCCGGCGCGGAATCGGCAACACCGAAAACGACGCTTGGGTTGCCGCCGCCGCGCTGGAAATGAACCTCCCGCTGGTGTCCAATGACCGGATTCATCTGCGGATGCAATCAGCCGTTCCCCAGCTGCGGGTGTTATCCTTGCTGACGGTTTAACCCTATCACACCAGCTTTGCGTCAGTTTTCGTTGAGGCATCCCTTGAAAATCCTTCTCACTAATGACGACGGCATTCACGCTCCCGGGCTTTGGGCGGCAGCCCGCAGCCTTTCCGCTGTGGGCGAGGTGGCGGTGGTTGCGCCGGACCGGGAGCAATCGGGCGTGGGGGCGTCGATGACGCTGCACGCGCCGCTTTTCGTCCACCAGGTGCCGGCGGAGCAGTACCTGATGCAGTTTTCCCCCGGCGACGACACCCTGCCCCGCAGCGCCGACGCCGTTTTTGAGCCTGCCCAAAATGGCGCCCCCGAGTTGGCCAACCCCATCAGCGCGTGGGCGGTGCAGGGCACTCCCGCCGATTCGTGCATCCTGGCGTTGGAGCAGCTGGTCATGCCCAAGCCCGACCTGGTGGTGAGCGGCATCAACCGCGGCTCCAACCTGGGTTGGGACGTCATCGTGTCGGGAACCGTGGGCGCGGCGGTGCAGGGGTGGGTACGTGGCTATCCCACCATCGCCATTTCGGTGGGTTCGGTGCAGTCGCCCCGCTATCAGTTGTCCGCCGAAGTGCTGGCGCACCTGGCCCGCCGCCTGGCCGACGCGCCCGAGGTCTCTCCGCCCTACTTCCTCAACGTCAACGTGCCCAACGAGCCGGCCGAACGCATCGCCGGAGTGCAGGTCACCCGCCTGGGTGGGCGCGCCTACGGGGAATCGGTGCGCTCCGAGGACTCCTTCGGCCACCGTCGCTACTGGATTTCGCGCAACCGGGCGGTGCTGGCCGGGGGCGAAGGCAGCGATATTGACGCCAGCAAGGCCAACTACGTCGGCATCACGCCCATGGGCATGGCCTTCTCCACCACCGACGAGCGGATGGAAATGGTGCGCGGCTTGGTGGACGGATTGGGCGTCGGCGGGAACGGGAATACAGATTAGCGTCGGCGGCGCCGGCTGCGGACGCCGCCCCGGTTGGCGCGTCGTCGCCGACGTCCCTCGTCATTCTGGCTTTCGCCGGAATCCAGCGCTGGCGCATCCGCGTCGGCATAGGCCGCAAAGCCGCCGGCGTCACGGATGCGCCGGATGTGGGGCCGGTCCCGGAGCAGCCACAGCGACTGCGTGAGAATGGTCAAGAATAGGCCCGGCGCCGCCAGAGCCAGGAGCGTGGGGTCAAACAGCGGTTGCCCGTTCTGGATGCGGAACTGTGTCCGCAGGAATATCCACCCGCCGCCGACGATGATCCAGGCCCACGACAGCGCGCCACTGACCACGCCATCGTGCCACGGCGACCGAATAAACAGGATCGCGCTGCACGGCCACCAGACAAAGGTCGGAACCAGGAACCAGCCCTGATAGTACCAAGGCTTGAGCGCCTCGGGCGGTACGGGCGGCGGAGTTGGCTGTTGGGTTTCCTGGGTCGGTTGCTGCATCGCCGGTGAGTCAGGTTCAGCCGACGTTATCGAAGATTCGCGCCCGCACCTCGAAGACGAACCCCGGCAGCACATCCTCGCCGTCCAGCGTCTCCGGGTCAACTAACGTCTCGGGGTCCCGGCCTGTGCGGTAGATTGTTACCAGACGGCGATCAGGATTGATAATCCAGGCCAGCCGGGTGCCGTTGGCAATGAAAAGCTCCACCTTGCGCGCCAGTTCCGGGCCGCGATTGGATGGACATACTATTTCACAGATGAAGTCGGGCGCGATGGAAGCGAAGGGCGGGCGGCGCTCTTCCTCGGTAGCGGCGTTCCACCGTTCATCGGAAAACCAGATTGCATCAGGGCCGCGCCGGGAGCCGTCGGACATCCGAAAACGTCCGGTGGGGCCGCCTACCCTGCCGCCACCGTAGCTGCGATTCCAAATGCCTAGTTCCAATACCATCTCGGTTTCCAGCCAGTATCCAGGGATTCCCGTAGGAGGCATGATTTTCAGTTCTCCTTGGTCGGTAATCTCAAAGAACCCGCATTCCTGGTTACGGCCCCCAAAAGCCTCAAACCATTCGTCCAGATCAGGGTCATTGAGGGTTTTGCCGAACTCGGCCAGAGGGATGTAGAAGCAACCTTCCTCCGGTTCGGCGGTGGCCGCGCCACAAACGGCATCATCCGTCTGCTCCGGTCGGGTTTGCGTTTGGGTTGTGGTCATGGTCAAGGCCTCGTGGGTTTGCCATCCTGCCGTATTGTATCAGGGAACGCTCACGTCGTGACTGCGGCGTCGGCGCCACGTTGTGATATGATGGCGTCGCCTCCTCTACCGCCGAATACAACGTCGCCGCTTTCCGTTCCGCCTCCCATGGCTTTTCCCGTCGCCGCCCTGATTCCCCAGTGGGCGCGCACCTATGCGGCGGTGATTTTGGCCGTGACGCTGGCGGTCAATCTCATCACCAGCTTTTCCCTGTACGTCCAGGCGCTGACGATACCGGGGATGAAGAGCACCTTCGAGCTGTCCTACACCACGGTTTTTGTGCTGGTGGTGGCTTTGTCCATTTCCAGGGTCGTGTCGGGCTTGCTTTCGGGCGCCGCCGCGTCGCGGTATGGCGGACGGTGGATGGTGATTGCCAGCATATTCGCCCAGGCCGTGGCCATGGGGTTGCTGGGTTGGTCGCCGAATTACTGGGTCGCACTGGTCGCCATGGTAATCGTCGGCGTGTCGTCAGGGGCGGCGCTGACGCCCATGATGGGGATGCTGGCGCCGTGGTTCCGGGTGAACGACCGGGGAATGGCCGCCGGCATCGCCGCATCGGGCGGAAGCCTGGCGATTATCTTCACCGGCATCATCGTCCCGCCCCTGACCGGAGTTTTCGGCGACGAGGCGTGGCGTTACACCTGGTACGTGCTGGCCGCCACCAGCATCCTGATTGGCGTAGTGTGCGTGGGCTTTATCCGCGAGTCGCCGTCGGCCGCCACTGCGACGCCGCGAACGCCGGCGCGGCGCGGACCGGCGAGCTGGCCGGTGCAGGTGTACACCAACCCCTACGTGTGGCTCATCACCGGGATGGCGTTCTGCTCGGGCTTCGTTCACGGTATTCTCACCTCTACCTACGGCGCTTACCTAGTATTACAACGACAGTTCAAGGCGGGACAGTCCGAGATGCGCGCAAAGCGGACCGGCGCTTGGCGTGGGAGCGACTGGCTCGCTCGTTGCTACACTGCGTCTGCTTCAG
>DAOUJY010000107.1:0-26933 GCA_034421995.1 Dehalococcoidia bacterium
CCTCGTTTCAGGGTGGTTTTGTTGTACCAAAACCATTATCCCCGAAGCCGGGAGCACTTTCTCATCCCATCACCACCCCGCCAATCTCACCCTTTCGGTGGATTGGGGCTAAAGCGGAACGCTACCCTTGACTATCACTGCGCTTGCCAAACTCGGCGATTTGAGGGATAATGCCCGCGTTGCTTTCTGGTGGTTCAAGCGGGGTGGCCCCACCCGTTTCCATCCCGAACACGGAAGTGAAACGCCCCAGCGCCGACGATACTGCTCTGGTGACGGAGTGGGAAAATAGGTCACCGCCGGAAAGCACCAAAATTTATCTGATCTACGTGTGGCGGGCGTGATGGCGCACGAAGAGCCGGCTGGCGACCCCAAGCCATTGCAACGTAAAGGTTGATAACCTTTATCAGCGACCGCGCCGATAAAATCGGTGCAATGTCGCTTTTATTTTTGGCTAAATGGGGTACAATAACGGCACCAGAGCGAAGCCATTGGCGTTATTCCAACCCAGGAGAGACTCATGGGCAGCAGATTCGAGAAGTTTTCAGAGCGGGCGCGGCGGGTTCTGTCGCTGGCCCAGGAAGAAGCGCAGCGGTTCAACCACAACTACATCGGCACGGAACACATCCTGCTGGGCCTGGTACGTGAGACCGAGGGTGTAGCCGCTCGAGTGCTGTCCGGCCTGAGCGTTGACCTGACCAAGGTGCGCTCGGCCGTGGAATTCATCATCGGCCGTGGGGAACGGCCGGCGCAGGGCGAAATTGGACTCACCCCCCGGGCCAAGAAGGTCGTGGAGTTGGCGGTCGATGAAGCGCGGCGCATGAACCACACCTACATCGGCACCGAGCACCTTCTGATCGGATTGTTGCGGGAAGGCGAGGGAGTTGCCGCCGGCGTACTGGAAAGCCTGGGCGTCAACCTCGAAAAGGTTCGCGCCGAGACCCATCGCATTCTCAGCAACTCCGGCGGTAGCGGTTCCAGCAGTTCCCGTTCCACCACGCGCACGCCGACCCTGGACCAGTTGGGAGTTGACCTCACCAACGCGGCCTTGGGCGGCAAGCTCGACCCGGTCATAGGGCGCGATACCGAAATCGAGCGCGTAACCCAGATCCTCAGCCGCCGCACCAAGAATAACCCGGTCCTGGTGGGCGAACCCGGCGTGGGCAAGACCGCCATCGTCGAGGCCATGGCTCAGCAGATCTCTTCCGGCGACGTGCCGGAAACTCTGCAAGGCAAGCGCCTGGTCACCCTCGATATGGGCGCGCTGGTGGCCGGCACCAAATACCGGGGCGAGTTCGAGGAACGGCTGAAGAAAGTCATCGAAGAAATCAAGACCTCCGGCAACTGTGTGCTGTTCATCGACGAGATACACACTCTGGTCGGAGCCGGCGCGGCCGAGGGCGCAGTGGATGCCTCCAACATCCTAAAGCCTTCTCTGGCCCGTGGTGAAATTCAGTGCATCGGCGCCACCACGCTGGACGACTACCGCAAATACGTCGAGCGCGACCCCGCGTTGGAGCGACGGCTACAGCCGGTTCGCGTTGAAGAACCGGACGCCGACATGACGGTGGACATCCTGCGCGGCGTTAAAATCCAGTACGAGGACCACCACAACGTTGAAATAACGGATGCTGCGGTGCAGGCTGCCGCGACGCTGTCCACCCGTTACATCCCCGACCGCTTCCTGCCCGACAAGGCCATCGACCTTTTGGACGAGGCCGGCTCGCGGGTGCGGCTGCGTGGCGCCCATGCTCCCCAGGAAGTCAGGGACGCTATGGAAGTGCTGGAGCGCGTTCGCAAAGAAAAAGACGAAGCCATCGCATCCCAGCAGTATGAAGTGGCCGCCGAACTCCGTGACCGGGAACTCCATCTTTCCGAAAACGTGGGAGACCTCGAGCGCGAGTGGAAGGCCGACCGCAACAAAGAGCGCACGCAGGTCACCGAGGAAGATATTGCCGAAGTGGTCAGCATGTGGACCGGGATCCCCGTCACCCGACTGGCCCAGGAAGAGACGGAACGCCTCCTGCGCATGGAGGAAGAACTCCACCAGCGCATCATTGGGCAGGACGAAGCAATCGTCGGTATCTCCAAGGCGGTGCGTCGGGCTCGCGCCGGTCTCAAAGACCCGCGGCACCCCATCGGCGTCTTCCTGTTCCTGGGTCCCACCGGGGTCGGCAAGACTGAACTGGTGCGGGCCATGGCGGAATTCCTCTTCGGTCACGAGGACAACATGATCCGCCTGGATATGTCCGAATTCCAGGAGCGCCACACCACGGCTCGCCTCATCGGAGCGCCTCCGGGATACGTGGGGTACGACGAAGGCGGCCAGCTCACCGAGGGCGTCCGCAAGAAGAACTACTGCGCCATCCTGCTGGACGAGATCGAAAAGGCGCACCCGGAGATCTTCAACATACTGCTGCAGATCTTCGACGCCGGGCAATTGACCGACGCGCGCGGTCGCCGGGTCGATTTCCGCAATTCCATCATCGTCATGACCAGCAACCTGGGTTCCGACCTCATCAAGCGCGACACCAGCCTCGGCTTCGCGGTCAAATCTGACCAGCAACAGACAGATCACCAGGCTTACGAGCGAATGAAGGACAAGGTGATGGACGAAGTCAAGCGCTTCTTCCGTCCTGAATTCCTCAACCGCCTGGACGCTACCATCGTGTTCCACGCCCTGAGCAGAGACGAAATCCACCAGATCGTAGACCTGATGATGAACATGGTGCGCGAGGAGCTGAAAGAGCGGGAAATCAGCATCGAGCTCACGGAAGCGGCCCGCGAGTACCTGGGGGACAACGGTTTCGACCCGGTCCTGGGTGCCCGCCCGTTGCGCCGTCTGATCCAGAACGAGGTGGAAGACCGGCTGTCCGACGAACTCCTCGGCGGCAAGTTCGGCGAAGGCGACACCGCCATTGTGGACCTGGACGAGGATGGCAAAATTTGCATCAAGGTGCGCAGCAAGGAGGCGGCCGCCCTGCCTGTCGCGTAGGCGCGGAAAGTTGCCAGGATTGGAACATCGGGGGCGTCCTGAAATGGCGCCCCCGACTGCTACAATCGAGGGAACCAGTTTCAGAGGTGACACAATGGCCAGGCGTTTGCTCAAGGAATTGGAGCGCTCCTACGGGTTTGACGAGGTTGCCATCGTCCCCGGCGAAGTTACCATCAATCCGGAAATGACCTCCACTCAAATGACCATTGGGGCGTTCTCCTTCGACGCTCCGGTGTTGGCATCAGCCATGGACGGCTCGGTGTCGCCGCGCTTCGCCACATTGATGCACCAAATGGGCGGTTTGGGAGTTCTCAACGGCGAGGGACTCTACACCCGCTATGACGATCCCTACTCGGTGCTGGAAGAAATCATCTCCATGGACCAGAGCGAGGTCACGGAATACCTCCAGGAAGTGTACAGCGACCCCGTCCAGGAGAACCTGATCGGTGAACGCGTTCAGGAAATCAAGCAGTCGGGTTCCGTGGCCGCCATCGCATTCACCCCTCAAACTACCAAGCGATTCAGCCCTCTGGCGGTGGAAGCCGGCGCTGACATTATCGTAGTACAGTCCACCGTGACCACCGCTCGCCATGTTTCCCGGAGCTGCCGGGGCCTGATCTTTTCGGAACTGATCGAGTCTCTGAACGTTCCGGTGGTGGTGGGCAACTGCGTCAGTTACGGCGTCGCCAGCGAGTTGATGGAGACCGGGGTGGACGCCGTATTAGTCGGAGTCGGACCGGGCGCGGCCTGCACCACGCGAGAGGTCACTGGGGTCGGCGTGCCGCAGGTTACGGCCACCTTGGAATGCGCCGCCGCGCGCGAAGACTACTTCCAGCGCACCGGGAGGTACGTCAGCGTCATCACGGACGGCGGGCTGCGCACGGGAGGCGACGTGTGCAAGGCCATGGCCAGCGGAGCCGATGGCGTCATGCTGGGCACTCCCTTCGCCCAGGCTGCGGAAGCGCCTGGGCGAGGCTATAACTGGGGCATGGCCAACGCGCACCCGGAACTGCCCCGGGGCACTCGCATCAACGTGGGCACCAAAGGGACGCTGAAGCAGTTGCTCCATGGGCCGTCGAGCGTCACCAACGGGACTCAAAACCTGGTCGGCGCGTTGCGCGTAGCCATGGGGATGTGCGGCGCTTACACCGTCCGCGACTTCCACAAGACTGAAATGGTAATCGCCCCGGCCATCAAAACCGAGGGCAAGCACTACCAAATGCTGGGCTAGCGTCCCCAACCGTCATTCCGGCTTTCGCCGGAATCCAGAGAGAGGAAACCAATGACCACTGCCACCATCCAGATCCTTGACCCCAGGCCGGAGCAGCAGACCGCCGAGCGCGACTCTGCCCAGCGCCTGCCCGGTCTGGCCGGGAAAACCATCGGCCTGCTGGAGAACCGGAAGTACCACTCTGACAACTTTCTCCAGGAACTACAGGTGATTCTTGAAGAGGAGTACGCTGTCGAAAAAGTAGTGTACTTGCGCAAGTTCAGCTTCAGCGCGCCGTGCTCGGACGAAACCATTGACGAGCTGGTGGCGCAGTGCGATGCGGTGGTGCATGGCATCGCGGATTGAGGAAGCTGCACAGCGTGGGGTCTCCACGACACAGTAGTTACCGAAACCCGCGGCGTCCCATCCGTCAGCGTCATTACCGAGAGCTTCACCAGGGCGGCTCACGCCCGCGCTTCTTCGCTGGGAATGCCCACCGTGCAGATCCTGGCCCTGCCCAGCCCGCTGGCGCCCCGCTCCATTCCCGAGGTTCGGGAACTGGCTCACCAGTACGCCGGGCAGATTGCCGAGATGCTGACCAACGATGGCTAGCCGGCCGAAATGGCGCTGACTGTCATCAACTGGAACGTTGAATGGGCTACGCCCCGGTCGGGGCGTAGCCCAGACATTTTGGCGCGCATCGCCGCGCATGAACCGGACATTGTATGCCTGACCGAAACCCATCTGGAGTTGTTGTCCCAGTGGGACGGACACGTCATTTCAGCGCGGCCTGATTGGAATCAATCCACCAATAAGGAACGGCGCAAGGTCCTGCTTTGGTCATCAAAACCCTGGACAGTCGTTGACGATTTTGGCAGTGATGCGTTGCCACCAGGTCGTTTCGTCAGCGGAACTACGGAAACGTCATTGGGATCCATCACAGTCATCGGCGTGTGCATTCCGTACCACAACGCGAATGTCAACGTCGGCGCCAAGACCAGCGTCCCGTGGCAAGACCATGAGCAATATTTGGATGGGCTAGCTTCCATCCTGAAAACAACACCACCGGAACGTCTTGTCGTTGTCGGCGATTTCAACCAGCAGATAGGTCAGCGCCACCGACCTTACCCACCTCTATCCCACCCAGCCCGCACCGCCCTGAAAGCCGCGATGCGGTCCGGCCGGGCAATGCAGTTGACGATAGCAACGTTCGGATTGGGCCGTCGGGGGCGCCGCGCCATAGATCAAATCGCGATAAGCGGGGACCTATGCGCCGAATCCCTCGCGACGATTGACAACTTCGCCGCGGACGGGTCCAAGCTGTCCGACCACTTCGGGGTCGTCGCAAACCTTTCGTCCCATCACTAACAATCCATGCCACCATCTGACGAGTAACGCCTATGACCTCCAACTCACCTGCTCTGAATTCGCGACGTGTCAGCGTGCCTGACTCCTACGACGCGATTCAGGATTACTACGAAGAACAAGGTTGGACCGACGGTATGCCGGTCGTTCCGGCCACTGAAGACGCGGTACGCCGGATGCTGGGGCCGTGGGGCGAAGATCCGTCGCTGTCCCTGGGCGTCGCCCAGCCTTCCAACTCGGAAGTCACCATCGAGAAAGTCGCTATCAACGCGGTGATGGCCGGCTGCCGACCGGAGTATTTTCCGGTCGTGGTGGCCTGCGTCAAAGCCGCCTTGCAGACGCCGTTCAACCTGGCCGGGTGCCAGGCTACCACCGGCGGGGCCGCTCCCGTTGTGATCGTCAACGGTCCCATCGCCGAGCAGCTGGGCATCAACGGCGACTCCGGTTGCTTCGGACCCGGGTATCGGCCCAACGCCACGATAGGCCGGGCGCTGCGCCTGTTCGTCCGCAACGTCGCGGGCCTGATCATCGGCGACATGGATAAGGCCACCCTGGCCATGCCCGGACGCTATTCCTTCTGCTTCGCGGAGAACGAAGCCCGCAGCCCTTGGGAGCCGCGCCACATCGAGCTGGGACTTCACCCCGAAGAAAGCATGGTCACGCTCCACGCCATCCGGGGTTTCTACCCGGTTATGGAAACCACCGTATCCCGCGGCATTGATGTACTGAACACCCTCGTGCAGGCGACTCGGGCCACGGGATTTTCCAACTACTACCAGATTGGGACCGGAGCCCAGGTGACGTTGGTAATCAGTCCGGAGCACGCCGCCGAAATCGCCGCCGACGGCCTGACCAAGAAAGACGTGCGCGAGTACATCTACTCCAACGCGCGAATGTCCATTGAGGACCTTTCCGGGCTGGGTCACTGGGGCAACCGCAACTATCCCGCGTGGATTGACGACGGCAAGCCCGATACCATGGTGCCCATCGCGCCGCAAGCCGACGACATCGTGATAGTAGTGGCCGGCGGAGACGGGCGGCACTCGGCGTGGCTGGCCGGGTGGGGCGTGACGCGGGTGGTTACGGAGAAGATAGAGATTCCAGGATAGGCCGCCGGGACAGCCAATGACGGGTGAGATCCAATCCACAGGCGATAGTCCTGCCGTATCATAGTCAACTTCGTTCGCCGGGTTTGCCGTCCGTTACCTTTATCGAAGGTTGGCCGGCTCCTCTACGGGCATATCACCGCGAGAGCGTGTGAAAGGAAACCATTGGATGGCGCATTACGGCAGGGCAGCAGGCTTGAAGTGGCAGCAAGTTCTTGGGCTTGGCATCATTGGGTTCCTGTTGGTCCTCATGGGGGCATCCGCTGTCGGGTGCGACGGGTCGGCACAGGGAGAAGAATTCCGTTCCGCCCGGGAACGGGCGGCGCCGGCGGCCAGCGGCCCGGACATGGAGCATCTGGCGCGAGGCAATAGCGCTTTCGCCTTCGACTTGTACCATACGCTGAGGGATGAAGACGGGAACCTGTTCTACTCGCCCTACAGCATATCTCTGGCGCTGGCAATGACCTACTCCGGGGCCGGAGGGCAGACGGAAAGCCAAATGGCGGATGCGCTCCACTTCTCGCTGCCCCAGGACAGGCTGCACTCTGCGTTCAACGCCCTCGACCTGGCTCTCGCCTCTCGGGGCGATAACGGCCGGGGCCGGGACGGCGACGGATTCAGATTGAACATCATCAACGCAGTCTGGGGCCAGCAAGACCACGAGTTCCGGGCGGAGTTCCTCGATATCCTGGCGGAGAGTTACGGCGCCGGGGTGAGGTCGGCGGACTTTCGCGCCGCGCCCCAGGAGTCCAGGACTGCGATCAACGATTGGGTGGCGGCCCGCACTGAGGACCGGATCAGAGACCTGCTGCCGCCGGACGTCATCACCACGCTGACCCGGATGGTCCTGACCAACGCCATCTACTTCAATGCGGCCTGGAGCCACCCCTTCGACGAGGCGAGCACCCGCAATCGCCCTTTCCACCTGTTGGACGGCGGCAGCATTGACGTCCCAATGATGAGAACGGAGGCTGAGCTCGGCTATGCGGCGGGGGACGGATACCAGGCCGTTGACCTGCCCTATGATGGGTATGAGCTGTCCATGACGATAATCCTGCCGGACCGGGAGCGGTTCGCAGAGTTTGAAGATTCCCTGAACGCCGCCCTGACGGACCGGATTGCCGCAGCCCTCAGGGAACGCTACGTTACGCTTGACCTCCCAAAGTTCGAGTTCGAGTCCCAGTTCCGGCTGGCTGAAACCCTCAAATCCATGGGGATGTCCAACGCCTTCGACAGCGCCGCCTCAGACTTCTCCGGCATGGACGGCCGGTCGTGTCTCGCGGGGGACGACGAGTGCCTGTACATCAGGGACGTCGTGCATAAGGCTTTCGTGTCGGTGGACGAGGAGGGAACCGAGGCGGCCGCCGCCACCGCCGTAGTGATGACCACGGAATCCGCTCCGCCCCAGCCGGTCAGCGTAACGGTGGACCGGCCCTTCATTTTCCTCATCCGGGACCGGGCCACGGGGTCGGTACTGTTCGTGGGGCGCGTGGCGCGCCCGTGAGGACAGCGCTGATTCCGGGCCGCCTCTGCCCAGGTTGCCGAACCCCGGCCGCCCGTTGCCGTTCCCGGCGGCGGGTTTCCTGTTTAAGGCAGCAAACTTGGCCGCTTACGCGCCGTTGGTGACATAATGATACTGCCTGCTGACATTACGACTGCTATCATTGAGCCGTCGCCAATTGGACGAATCCAGCCCTGCAGCAGGTACCATCATAGTGTTCACTCACCTCCATACTCACACCGAATACAGTATGCTCGACGGCATCAGCCGCATTCCGGACCTGGTGAACCGGACCCGCGAGCTGGGCATGAATGCCATAAGCATTACCGACCACGGATCCCTGTACGGCGTGGTTGATTTTTACTCCGAATGCAAAGAAGCCGGGATCAAGCCAATCATCGGCTGCGAGTTCTACGTGGCGCACGGCAGCCGTCTCGACCGCACTCCCAACGAGCGAACCGCCAATCACTTGGTCCTCATCGCCAAAGACAACACCGGCTACCGAAACCTGCTCCAACTGGTCACCCGGTCCCACCTGGAAGGTTTCCATTATCGCCCGCGCATTGACAAGGAACTGCTGGAAGTGCACCGCCAGGGCCTGATCTGCCTTTCGGGGTGCCCTTCAGCCGAAGTGCCGATACTGTTGGCCGACGGCAATTACGATGACGCCAAACGGCAGGTCGGTTGGTACCGGGAGCTTTTTGGCGAAAACTACTTCCTCGAATTGCAGCGACACCAGCACATCGAACAGTTGCCGCGCATCAACGATGGCCTGGTGAGACTGCACGGAGAGACCGGCATTCCGCTGCTTGCCACCAACGATGCCCACTACGTCCGCCAATCCGATTACCAATACCAGGACGTGTACATCTGCATCCAGACGGGCACCAACGTCCTGGACGAAAAGCGTCTCCGTATGGAGGATTCCTCTTATTACATCAAAACGCCGCAGGAAATGGCCGCCCTTTTCCCAGACTTCCCGCAGGCGCTGGACATCACGGGTGAGATAGCCCAGGAGTGCAACATTTCGCTGGGATTCGGGCAGATGCACTTGCCGCGTTACCCAACGCCCAACGACGAGGACGCCGACGCCTACCTGGAGAGGATTTGCTGGGAAGGGTTCAACGAGCGCTACGGGCGCAACAACGACGCCGCCCGCGCCCGTATGGAGTACGAACTGGAAGTGGTGCGGCAGACCAGTTTCGCCAACTACTTCCTGGTGGTTTGGGACATCATCTCCTTCGTGCGCCGGCAACAGATTCTGTTTGGGGTTCGGGGGAGCGCCGCCGCGAGCGTGGTTCTCTATTGCCTGGGCATCACCGATGTTGACCCGATGGCATATAACCTGGTCTTTGAGCGTTTCCTCAACTTCGAGCGCAAGGAAATGCCCGACATCGACATGGATTTCCAGGACGACCGCCGGGATGAGGTGTTGCGTTATGTAATCGACCGCTACGGCAGCGACCGGGTGGCCCAGATCATCACCTTCGGTACGCTGGGACCGAAGGCCGCCCTGAGGGACGTGGGTCGCGGCCTCGGCATGAGCTACGGCGACGTTGACCGTATCGCCCGCATGGTGCCTTTCAAATCCCGCACTCTCGCCGACGCCATGACCGCCAGCCCGGAACTTGATCAGGTGTATCAGACCGACGGGTCCATGCGCGAACTGGTTGACCACGCCCAGGCCCTGGAAGGCATCGTCCACCACGTCAGCACCCACGCCGCCGGCGTCCTCATCGCCGACGAGCCGCTCACCGAGACCGTCCCGTTGCAGCGTCCCGCTCGCGGCGACGAGAACAGCCCGGTAATGATGACCCAGTATTCCATGGACCCGGTGGCCAAGCTCGGTCTGCTCAAGATGGACTTCCTGGGCCTGACCAACCTGACCATCCTGGACCGCACCATCAAACTGCTGGACGAAGAGCGGGGCATTCGCATCGATCTGACCCGCCTCGGGCTGGACGACCTGGAAACCTACGAACTGCTGGGTACTGGAAACACCTCTGACCTGTTTCAGCTCGAAAGCGCCGGGATGCAGCGTTACATCAAGGAACTCAAACCCTCCGACCTGGGCGACATCGCCGCCATGATCGCCCTCTACCGTCCCGGTCCGATGGAGCATATCGACCGATTCATCCGCTCCAAGCACGGGCAGGAACAGGTCTCTTACCCCCATCCCAGCCTCAAGGAATTGCTGGACGAAACCTACGGCGTCATCGTTTACCAGGACCAGGTGCTCCATATCCTGCAAAACTTCGCCGGGTACTCCCTGGGCGAGGCCGACACGGTGCGGAAGGCCATGGGCAAGAAGATTCCCGCGCTGATGGCTGAAGAGCGGGAACGGTTCGTCGCCGGGGCTGTTGAGAAAGGCTACACCGAGCAGATGGGAGTGGAGATCTTCAATCTCATCGAGCCCTTCGCCGGCTACGCCTTCAACAAGGCCCACAGCGTCAGCTATGGGCTCATTTCCTATTGGACGGCCTACTTCAAAAGGCACCATCCGCTGGAATATATGGCCTCCGTCCTGAACTGCCGCCTTGACCACGGCGACCGCTACGTCGCGTCCGTCAACGAATGCACTCGCATGGGCATCGGAATTCGCTTGCCCGACGTTAACGCATCCGGCGTGCATTACACTCTCGACAAGCCCGACGGCAAGCCGGATAACGCCCTGCGCATCGGCCTGGCTGCTGTGAAAACCGTAGGCGAGGCTGCCGTCACTCCTGTCGTTGCCGAACGTGAAACGAACGGGCCATATGCGTCCATCAGCGATTTCTGCAAGCGCGTTGACGTATCCGGGCTAAACCGCCGTACCCTGGAGGGACTCGCCAAAGCCGGGGCATTCGACTCGCTGGCGCCCCGGGCCGGCGTGGTGAACAACCTTGACCGCATCTGGGCCGTCGCCCAGCAGGAAACGCGCAACCGCAACTCCGGGCAGGTTGGGATGTTCGGCAATGAACTGGACAGCGGGGCCGGCGGTACCTTGTTGGAACTGGATACTTCTCAGCCCGACTACACTCCCCAGGAAAAAGCCGCGCTGGAAAAGGAATACCTGGGTGTCGCCCTGTCCTACAACCCGCTGCTGGCCCTGGCCGCGGTCAATCCCGGCGACGCCTACAACTCGATTGACCAACTGCACGAGGACATGATCAGCAGCACGGTCACCCTGCTGGGGCATATCTCCGGGGTGTCCGAACGCTATACCCGGGACAACCGCAAGTTCCTCCGGGTGGACCTAGCCCTGGTAGGCGGCCCGGTCGAGGCGATGGTGTGGCCGGACGCATTGGATAAAACCGCCCACGTCTGGGAGGCGGGACGGGTCGCCCGGGTCACCGGCCGCTTACAGATCCGTGGCGACGATTTCTCCATCGCCTGCTACGATGCCCAGGAATACGAGCTTCCCGAGCACGCGGCTGCGTCCGAAACGCGAGAGGAGCCGGCAGCGCCACCGCCCCGGACGCAGCGCGCTCCGAACACCAACGGCTCCACCTCGAAAAACGGTCCCGTCGCCCCGGCCAGTCCCGGCAAAAACGGCAGCCATGAGGCGGGCGTGCTCATCAAGATGACCGAAACGGACGACCCGGAGGAAGATCGCTACCGGCTGCGCCAGGCCATCCGCGTGATGCTGGAATACACCGGGGAAGACAAAGTCTATCTGGAGCTGAACCTCAAGGAGGGCCGCCGGGTGTTGATGGAGATTCCTACCGTATCAACGGCGGCCTGCGAAGAATTGCAACAGCGGGTGCGGGATCTCCTGGATGAGGACGAGACCTGCTGCGAGTACCAGGGCAGTACAGTATAGTAGGGGCGGGTTTGAAACCCGCCCCTACTCCGTCGAGGGGATCTGCAATCCCAGTCCGGCCGCTATGAACCGACGGCCGTTCTCCTGGTAGCGGGCCGTGGGATTCTCCAATCGCTTGCGGTGCACCGCCGGGAGTTCGCGGATCCTCCCCGGCACGCCGACGACCAATGATTCGTTGGGGATCGGTGTGCCCGTGACGATAGCGCCGGCGCCGATCAGCACATAGTCGCCCACGTTGCAGTCCTCCAGACACACTGCGTTCACGCCAATCATCACGTTGTTGCCGATTATTCCACCGTGTATCACCGCGCCGTGGGTCATCAGCACGTTGTCCCCCAACTCCAGATAGTCGTCGGTGTGCAGCACGCAGTTGTCCTGAATTGAGCAATTTTTGCCAATGATTATCCGCCCGTAGTCCGCCCTGATCACTGCCCCGGGCCAGATGCTGGTGCCTTCGCCGATGACGACGTCGCCGACGATATAGGCGGCTTCACTGACGAACACGCTGGGGTGGATCTGGGGTGTTTTTCCATCAATACTGCGAATCAAAAGAGACCTCCTGAACTAAATCGGTTCCGGCAATTATACCGACCTCTGCCGCGATACCCACGCCACTCGTTGATTTAAGGAAGGACATGGAGACCGTTGACAATATCGAACATGAGCTCTAAAGTAGCAGTCAATTACAGAACGCATGTTTGCGAAGGAGCGCCCCATGGTTGCCGCTGAAGTCACCGAAATCCGCTGTAAGTCCCTCATCAACCACGTCAACGCTCCCGATTTTCATTTTCGTTGGACGATTAATCCGTACCGAGGTTGCCGTCACGCCTGCCGCTATTGCTACGCCCGTTCTACACATGAGTTTTGGGGCATGGACGCGGGAGCGGACTTCGAACGCCAGATTTTCGCCAAAATCAACGCGCCCCAAGTCCTCCGTGCCGAACTCTCCCGGCCCAAGTGGGAGGGCGAACCCATAGCTATCGGCACCGCGTCCGACCCTTACGAGCCGGCTGAAGCACAGTATCGCCTGACCCGTCAGATACTGGAGGTGCTGGCGGAGTTTCGCAACCCCGCCTCCGTTACCACCAAGGGCACGCTGGCCAAACGGGACGTGGACGTGCTGCGCCAACTGAACGAAGTCGCCGGAGTTCAGGTTGTTTTCAGCGTGGGAACGGTGGACGAAACCGTCTGGCGCCAGACGGAACCCGGAGCGCCGCATCCCATGGCGCGCCTGGAGGCCATGCAATACCTGGTCGAGCACGGCGTGCCGGCCGGAGTATTGGCAGCGCCTTTGCTGCCGGGCTTGTCGGACAGCGCCGCCAGTATCGACGCGCTGGTCGCTGCCGTTGCAGAGCACCGAGCCCAGTTCCTGTCCAGCAACCTGCTGTTTCTGCGACCGGGTAGCCGCGAATGGTTCATGCCCCTTATCCGTGAGGCTTATCCCCATCTTGCGCCGGGGTACGAACGCCTGTACCGGACCGAGCACGCCCCCCGGGAATACACCAATGCGGTGTCAGGCTTGGTGGACGATGCGCGAATGCGCTGGGAGCTGCCCCGGATGCCGTCGGTCAAGGGACTGCAACCCGCACGGCTGTTTCCTATGAACGAGAACGGTGCGCAAGAATTCCCGAGCCGGCCCGAAGAGACGGAGGCCCCTACTCAACTCACGTTGCCCTTGGCGGCCTGATCACACTGTCCGCGTCCAGATCTGTCCGCGCTGGCGGACTGGTTCGAGCAACGACTCGTCGAAAGGCAGCGGATCGTAGTCGGCCCGGTTGGGAGCGCGGTAGCTGAGGAGGGAACATACCGTTTCATCGGTGTAGTAGCCGCGATATGCCTGGATGACCAGTTCCTGGAAAAACGCCGGGTTGGTTTCCTCGACCAATTTGAGCGCATCGTTCTGCGCCGTTTCCGCCAGGGTTGCGAAGGAGCCGCCCCGTTCTTGAGCCGCCAGTTCAATTTGAACCAACCCGTCCATGAGCCGGCGGCGTTTGGCGGCGGATCCCGCCGCCACCGATTCCACGAAGGCGGCGATGCCCAGATCGCCGGCGCCCGGCATGTCGCCCTGGGCCGGTACGATGCGGTTCAAAGCTGCGCCCAGCAGGACACGCTGGGCATCATCCAAGATGGTGTTGCTGGTTGTCATCGTGCGTTTCCTAACATCGATCGGTTTTTGGTCGTTGGTGTCGGTTCAGTGGGTGACACCACTAAAATAAACGGCGCATGTCTCCGCCAAGGTCCTGGTTTAGAGGATGATGCTCAACGCGCCGTGGTCGGACAGTTCCTCCTGATCCAGGATCGCCCTTTTGTAGCTCAGGCGCAGCTGACCGTCCACCCTGCGGAGGCGCACATCGTAACGGCCAACGTACGGAGCCGATTCGCCGGCGCGAAACCGCCATACTGCCACGGAAGCGGTAGCCTCAATCTCGTCCCCGTTCACGCCGGTCACCATTACATTGCCGATGAAACGGCGGGTACGCGACCAGGGATACTCCCGGTGGGCGTGGCGGCTTTTCAGTCGGACGACCCGGCCGGCCATGCGCCGATAGTCGTCGTCAATGAACACCAGGTCTGACGCCGGATCACCTTCGGGCAAGTCGGTCGTTGGGACTACGTACCGGGCGTCCGGGGTGTACAGCTCCAGCCAAGCGTCCAAGTTCCAGTCGTCCAGCAACCTGGCTTCCAGATACAGAAATTGTTCCACCTCATGCTGCAACAATAGGGACTCGGTCGTTGGCGGCAGTCCCCCGATGGGAGGCGATGCAGCAGGCGTCATTTGTGTCGCCATATTTTCAACCTCCCGCAGCTAATCGTCCGCCGCAACGGTCAGTTCCGGCGATGGCGAGACCTCCGGAATTTCGCCCGGGGTCAAACCTCTTTCGTACTGCTCTACGTGCGGTCGGTCCGCGATCAGCGATTGCCACCGTCGCCAGAAGGAACGAATTTGCAATTCGTCGTTGCCACGCGGTTCCCGGTAGAAACCCCGGGAGAGGTCCGACCATTCGACCCCACCGGAACGGAACCCTTGTTGGCAGGATTCCAGCGCCTCAGTGTCATCCGGCGTCGCCAGCCCGCCGGGTCCCAGGAACGACAGGAAGGAATCCAGCCGCCGGCTCAGTCGTACGCCGGTCTCTCCAGCGGGAACCACCTGCCACGCGGTCACGTCCATGCTGTCCGGGCCGGTGGGTTGGAACACTCTGATGGTGACCGCCATGACATCGTTGACGACCAGGTTGGGGAAGATCACCATGTTCCGGCTTTTTTCGCACATACGCAGGGCCTTGGTGGGGCCGTGCCTGGCGATGAGTTCATCCTTGATTCCCTGGATTTCTTCGCGAGCCTCTTCCCCGAAATAAGGATGCCACATGGCAATCGGCCGGCCGTATATGGCGTCGTTTTCCATCACGCCGTGACCGTTGCCCAGGGAGCGCCCAAATCCCCGGCGGTTGTTGATTGACCGCACCTCTCCGCCCGCTTCGTTGGCCATGTAGTCAAAGTAGGTCTGATGGGTAGGCAGCGCGTGATAGCCATCAATGCTGTTTTCGGCCAGCAGCTTCCAGTTGGCCTTGATGGTGTAGCGGTTGGAGCCGGGTATCACGCGCATGCCGTCCGGAGCCTGATCGGCTACCAGGTCAAGGTATTCGGCGGCTCCGGCCAGGTAGTCCACCAGGGGTTCGGCATCGGGGTCGAAGCAGACGAATATGAACCCCTTGTAACTGTCGAAACGGGGCGAATGCAGACCCATTTCGGCACCGTCGAAATCAGGGCCATAGCCCTCAACGTCGGGCATCCCGATCAGCTCGCCCGACGTGTTGAAGCTCCAGGCGTGATAGAAGCACTGCAAGACTTGGGCGTTGCCGTGGTCAGTGCGGCAGATCAGCGCGCCACGATGAGGGCAGGTGTTGTGGAAAACGCGCAACTCGCCGTTCCGGTCCCGCACGAAGAATAAAGCCCGCTCTGCAACGACCCGACGAGCGTAATCCCCTGGGTTTGGAATCTCGGACTCGTGACCCAGATACAGCCAGCATCGGTCAAAAATCCGCCGGCGTTCCAACTCGTAGATTTCCGGAGACGTCATGCTGGAACGATGAACCCTGAACTTACCCAAATCGGGGCGGTCATAGACGAGACTGTCGATTTCCATGCTGAACCCTCCTCGATAATTGCGTGCCGCTGACGTCAGCGAGCAGCCTCAAAAATCAGTTCGCGCACCTTGAACTCGAAACCCGGCATCACGTCTTCACCGGACAGGATTTCGGGGTCATCAAGTATTTCCGGCTCTTGGCCAGCGCGGTATATTGTGGCGCGACGGTTGCGGGGGTCGATCAGCCAGCCCAGCCGGACGCCGGCGGCGATGTACTCCGCCATTTTGCGTTGCAGGTAAGCCAACGAATCGTGGCGGGAACGAATTTCCGCCACGAAATCGGGGCATACCTGACCGGTCCGGTACTGCTCAGCGTCCAATTCCGCTAACCGTTCAGGCGATACCCATGATGCATCGGGGCCGCGCCCGCCCAGGGCTGGGATGCGGAAGATAGTCTTGGACGATGGAGTCAGCCCGCCACGGGGTTGATTCCAAATGAATACTTCGCCGAGAAGTACGGTTTCCAAGTGTCCGCCGGGCATCAGCATGGGCGGCATTATAATCAACTGCCCCGAATCGTTGTATTCAATGGAGTATAACTCATTGGTTTCCACGAACGCCCAGAGGAGTTCGAAGTCGTATTCGGCCAGTGTCTTGCCGCCCAGCAGGGGGCGCAAGTCAAGGATCACCGGAAAACCGTGGGGATCTAGGTCCGGTGGATGTTGCGCTTTCTCGAATACCGGGGACGCATCCAGCGGGTTCAAAGCTTGCGTAGTCATGAGAACTGCCTCTGCACTGGTGGGGCCGGCTAGCGCGGTATAACCGGCAGGGTGATGTGGGACGGGTAGCGGGCGGAGTGATGCATCGTCTGCCGCGCCGTTTCCAACCGCGTATCGACGCCCAGGGCAGCGCCGGTGTTGGGGTTGCGGTCAAAGCGGGGGAAGTTGCTGCTGGAAACGTCCACCCGGATGCGGTGGCCGGCCTTGATAACGTGGCTGGTGGCCCATAGGTCGATGTTGTAGCGGTAGACCTCGCCGGGATTTACGAAAGCGGGTTCGCGGACTGAAGTGCGATAACGGGCGCGGATGATGCCGTCTTGCAGGTTGTGGGCGAAACCGTCGGGCCGCACGTCAACCAGCTTCGCAGTGAAATCAGTGTCCACGGCGGTGGTGGCGGCGTAGAGCGTCACCGAGATGGGGCCGGTGATTTCCAGGTCAGCCGGCAGCGCTTCGGATGTGAAAGACAACACATCGGGGCGGTCTTCCGCGGAGCCCTGGTCGAACACCCCGTATTCGATAATCAACGTGTTACCGCCGCGGGTGGGGACCGGGTCGGTGGGATCGTAGGTGAACTGGTCCGGCGGCTCGTCCGGTTCCGGCGGCACGGTGGACAGAGCGCCGTCGCCGCTGCGGGTGTTGGCGTTGCCACCGGAATGGAAGTACCAGTCGGTGTACTGGGTACGGGCCAGAGGCCACTCGTTCTCGTCGCGCCAGCGGTTGTCACCCATGACGAAGAGGCGCACCGGAGGGTCGTCCATGATCCCGGTTTCCTCGCCCTTGAGCCAATAGCCGTACCAGCGGAGCAGGTAGTCGTGCAGCTCAATGGCCGCCTCTGAGCCGAAATCAATATTGCCGGCGCCGCCGGTGGTCGGCTCGGTGTAGGGACGCAAGTGCGCCCAGGGGCCGACGAGCAACTTCTGGTTGCGGCGGGCCAGCTCGCTGCCGCCGTGTTTCTGGATGGTCTGGAAGGCGTTCAACGCGCCTTCCAGGAAGATGTCGTACCAAGAACTGACGTGGAACATGGGGATGGAGACGTTCCTGGCCTGCCGCATCAGGTTTATGCCCCACCAGTAGGGGCCGTCCAGCTCTTCGTCAAAGTATTCATGGAAGTAAGGCGCGGCTTCCTTGAGGCGATCAATCCAGTCACGCAGGGGCAGGTGGCGATACCACTCGTCGGACAAGGGTTGGCCGAAGTTTCCCGGCTCGATGACGTACTCATCCATCTTGGCCAGGAGAGCTTCGTGGCCACCCCGCGCCAGCGTGTTGCGTCCTTTCAGAATGGCGTAAGGCACGTTCCAACCCCACTCCATCGCGCCGCCGGTGTGGTACACCCAGGACTGGTGAAAGTCCGAGGATGCGGAGACCACGGCCATGGTGTCCAGATGCGGGGGCAACGGATGCTTGCCGGCCAACGTGTACTGCGTTGCGCCCAGGTAGCTCTGCCCGGTCGTAGCGACGCGGCCACTGGACCAGGGCTGACGGGCCGCCCATTCCACGGTGTCGTACCCGTCCAGCGCCTCCTGAAACAGGGGGTTGTATTCACCCTCTGATTCGAACCGCCCGCGCACGTCCTGGCTGAGCAGCACGTAACCGTTTCGTGGGAAGAACCAGATGGAGTGGTCGGGGTTGTTCAGATAACTATCCTTGCTGTACGGCCCCCGGTTGACCAGCACCGGAAACCGGCCCGGGGCGTCCGGACGAACGACATCGGTGGCTAACCGCGTGCCGTCGCGCATGGGCACCATGACGTTGGGTTCGCGGATAACCTGGTACTGCGGTCGCTGGGCGGTCATGCGGGTTACCTCCGGTGCTGCGCCGGCGCGCTGAACCGGCTGTTGTTGGCGTCAACGATACCCGTCAGGGTAATGAGCGTCAATGTACCACGGGCGACAAACTTCGGGGTGTTCGCGATACGATGGGGGCGACGGAACACTGCGGGATTGCGCCACCGCATAGGCTGGGATAGACTGACTGCGACTACTGCCGCAATTGGAACAGGAGCTCCCGTGACCACGATTACCAAGACGCCCGAAGAAGCCCGTTCGCAAATCGTCAGCATGGTGCGTGATTTCGTGCGGCGCGAGGTGGAGCCGGCCGCTGCGGAGCACGACGCCAACGACACGGTGCCTTACGAGCTTATCGAACAGATGAAAGAACTGGGCCTGTTCGGCATCAACGTGCCCGAAGAATACGGCGGAATGGGCCTGGACTACACCACCTTCGCCATGATTTTCGAGGAAATCAGTAAGGGCTACATGGCCTTGACCGGCGCGTTGGGAACGCACCACATCCTCACCTACGTGCTTACGCATTATGGAAACCAGGAACAACGGGACCGGTTCCTGCCGCGCCTGGCGAGCGGACAAATTCGAGGCGGCCTGGCCCTCACCGAACCCGGCGGCGGCAGTGACGTGGGCGCCCTGCAAACCCGCGCCGTGAAAGACGGCGAGGAGTACGTTGTCAACGGCTCCAAAATGTTCATCACCAACGCCGAGTCCGGCGACGCCTTCTGCCTGCTGGCCCGCACCGACCCCGACCCATCCATAAAGCATCGGGGGTTGTCGGCGTTTGTAATAGAAAAGGACGGCAGCCCTGGTTTCAAGGTGGGCCGGCATCTGGACAAACTGGGCTACCGGGGCTTGGATACCTGCGAACTCTTCTTCGAGGACTTCCGCATCCCCGCCGAGAATCTCATTGGCGGAGCGGAGAACGCCGGCTTCGGCCAAGTGATGAGCGGGCTGGAAACCGGGCGCATCAACGTGGGCGCCCGGGCCGTCGGCGTCGCCCAAGCCGCCCTGGACGCCTCGATGCGGTACATCCAGCAGCGGGAGTCCTTCGGCGTCCCCATCAGCCAGCACCAGGCCATCCAACTGAAAATCGCCGACATGGCCACCAAGATCCAGGCCGCGCGGCTGCTGGTGTACGACGCCGCCGCCAAGAAAGACAGCGGCGAGCGCATCGACCTGGAGTCCGGCATGGCCAAGCTCTTCGCCAGCGAGGTCTGCGGCGAGGTGTCCATGGAGGCCATGCGCATCCACGGCGGCTACGGCTACACCAAGGACTTCCCCGTGGAGCGTTACTACCGGGACGCCCCCCTGATGATAATCGGCGAAGGCACCAACGAGATAATGCGGCTGGTGATTGCCCGGCAACTGCTGAGGCGGCCGGAGTACCAGTTGTAGGTAAATTGGCACCCCGTTTTGACCGCTTAGCGCAGCAGTATAGAGAGGACAACAGATGACCCAACTTGACACCCCCATCCGTCTCACCGAGCTTTCCCACTGCGCCGGTTGAGCGGCCAAGCTGAGCCTTGAGGACCTGGGCCAGGTTCTGAGTTACGTTCCGCTGCTGTCGCACCCCGACCTGCTGGTGGGGGCGGAGACCGGCGATGATGCCGCCGTCTATCGCCTGAACGATGAGACGGCGCTCATCGTCACGGTGGACTTCTTCCCGCCCATCACCGACGACCCTTACGAGTACGGGGCCATCGCCGCCGCCAACTCCCTGTCCGACGTGTACGCCATGGGCGGCAAGCCCCTCATCGCGCTGAACGTGGTCGGCTTCCCCGCCTCATTGGACAAGGAGATCCTGGGGCGCACCCTGCAGGGCGGTTACGCCAAGGCCGCCGAGGCCGAATGCCTCATCGTCGGCGGCCACACGGTGGATGACCCGGAACCCAAGTACGGGTTGTCGGTCATCGGCGTCGTCGAACCCGGCAAACAGGTCAGCAACGCCGGCGCGAAACCCGGCGACATCCTGGTGCTGAGCAAACCCATCGGCACCGGCATCATCACCACCGCAGGCAAGCAGGGCGTGGTTGACCCCGACGTGATGGCCGGCGCGGTTGAAACCATGGCCGCGTTGAACAAGCCCGCCGCGCTGGCGATGCAGCGAGTGGGCGTCAGCGCTGCCACGGACATCACCGGGTTTGGGTTGTTGGGACACCTCAAGAGCATGGTGAAGGGCAGCGGCGTCGCCGCTGAAATAAACCTGGCTGCCGTGCCGGCGCTGCCCGGCGCACGGGAACTGCTTGAAAACGGCGTCGCCCCCGGCGGCACGCACCGCAACGTGAGCAGCGTCAACGACGCCGTGACCTGGGACGCCGCGCTAACCGACGAAGACCGCCTGCTGCTTTGCGACGCCCAGACCTCTGGCGGGCTGCTGGTGTCGGTGCCGGCGGACCGGGCCGGCGAGCTGGTGGACGCCCTGCGCGACGAAGGCGCGCCCTGCGCGGCAGTGGTGGGCCGGATCACCGACGGGCCGGCCGGCTCGATCAAGGCCAATCAGTGAAGACATCCGGAGCGTAACCCATGACCACATCCAATCAACAGCAACAATCCGCTCCGGCGCAGCCGGAGTTCGGCCTGAAACGGCCTGACCAGATCAAAATCGCTCCGCCGGCCGGCGAGAGGGTTCCGCCGGGACAGTTCGTGGCGAAAACTTTCCCGGTGCTCACCTACGGGGATACCCCGGAAATCGACCTGGCAACTTGGCGTATCCGGGTCTGGGGATTGGTAGAGCGCGAGATCACGCTGGATTGGCAGCAGTTCAACGCCTTGCCGCAGGTGACCATGGACGCCGATTTTCACTGCGTGACCCAATGGTCCGCCCTGGATCAGTCTTGGGGCGGCGTGCTGGTTGCAGCGCTGCTGGAGCGAGCGGGCGTTTTGCCGGAAGGCCGTCACATCATGGCCCACTGCTACGGCGACTACACGACCAACCTGCCCCTGGATCTCGCTCTATCCGAGGGCCTGCTGGCACACTGGCAGAACGGCGCGGAACTCGGCAAGGATCACGGCTGGCCTCTCCGCCTGATTATTCCCAGCCGCTACGGGTGGAAGTCGGCCAAGTGGGTGAACGGGATAGAGGTGATGGCGGAGGACGCTCCCGGTTTCTGGGAGGAACGGGGTTACAACAATAACGCGGACCCCTGGTTGGAAGAACGTTTCTGGCCGGAATTGACGCGTTGAGCACTCAACCGGCATGAGCAGAATCACGTAGGGGCGGGTTTGAAACCCGCCCCTACTACGACGCGCCCGGCATGATGCGGTTGATTTACGCAGCCTTCAACAATTCCTCGCGAGCCGGCGTTACCGTCGCGGTGGTGGCTGCGCGGACAGGCTCGGCGAGCTCAATGGCCTGGTTCGGCGCGTCCAGGTCTCGCTGGAGTCCGCACTGGAGGCAGCTGACGAACATACCGTAAACGTCCCGGCGGATCTCCAGGTCGCCGCGGCATTTGGGGCAAGCGTTGAACTTCAGTTTCATGGTTACCTCCTTCCGAATATGGCGGCGATGACGCGCCGCAGGAAACCGGGGCGACGGCGGGTATAGTGCTGATACCCGCAGGTGTAGCGGTTGCAGCGGTGAAATTGCTCGGTATGCAGCATGATGAACTCCTCCCGGTTTGGACTGTGAAGGACTTCGTTATCCAGTGCGCTTTGTATCTGCCCGGGACCTCCCGATTCTCTTGATATACGTGGAAAACCATTGGCTGGATTTTCAGTTTTCGATGGCCGACCTTTGTTGACGCCACGCCGAACCTGGCCAGCAATTTGCCCTTTTGTAGGATAATACAAGTTGACACGTACCGTGTCAACTGCTATATTGAGTGCGTAGCAATGTGATTAAATTCACGGAGGGGGTCTTCCTGCGATGCAACAACAATGGACACGAGGCAGGAGGGGCCGGCTGGAACCTTACCCCGACCCCATCGCCGACGGCCCGCCGGCCTGGCCGGAACGTCTGTCCCCGGCCCTCTCCCGCAGCTCCACCAGCGACGCCCCTTCAAGAACGACCGCCGGCGCGTCGGACGACGACGCTGCAACGAACCTGGAATTGGAAGGGGTGTATATTATTTCAGTGGCGGCTCGCCTTCTGGAGATGCACCCCCAAACGCTACGCAAGTATGAACGTCTGGGACTGATCCAACCCGTGCGAACCGTCGGGATGTTACGCCTGTACTCCCAAGAAGATCTGCGCAAGGTCATGCTCATCCGGCATTTGATGGATAATTTAGGGCTGAACCTTGCCGGGGTTGAATTCGCGCTGAAGTTAGTCAACAATCTCAGCGTTTTCTCCCGCCGGTTGGCCCGCTCCACCAGGGACCCCGACATCACCGCTGCCATCCGGGAGGAAGTCTCCCAACTCTGCGCTAGTCTCAGCCTACCCGCGCCAGACTGACCAAAGCCTTCCAGTCCGACAGGAACCCCGCATCAGGAAACAGTCAATGGAAAACGAGCAAACCCATTTGCCCAACGAAAACGCTCCCGACGAAGAAAGCCGGGAGATGCTGGCGTCCGAGTTCTACACTACCCCGGACCGGGCCGGGGACCCTGACGCTGCGCCGGCCGACAAACCCCCGTTGACGCCGGAACAGGAGGCCACCATGCTCCGGGCGGCGTTGGCCGAAGCCAATGAGGAAATCGCCCGGCAGGCCGACGCCGCGCAACGCGGACAGGCCGATCTCGCCAACGCCCGACGCCGCCATGACGAGGAACGATTGAACATTCAACGGCGGGCGAACAGCCGCCTGCTGGTGCATCTCTTGCCCATCGTCGATGAGCTGGATCTTGCGGTGAGCCATCTAGAAAAAAACGGCGTCGGCCCTGACGAAAACGTGGCCTCCGCCTACGGCGGATGGGTGGAAGGGGTACGATTGATCCAGCGCAAACTGGCCGGTTTCCTCGAATCAGAAGGCGTTACCCGCATCGAATCACTGGGCGAACCATTCAACCCGGAATTGCATGAAGCGGTGGGCATCGCCCAGGTCGGAGACGCCGACTCCGGTTCCATCGTAGAGGTATTACGGCAGGGCTATCTCCTCCACGACCGGGTGGTGCAGGTAGCGCAGGTAGTGGTGAACCAGTAGGGGCGAATAATCATTCGCCCCTACTAGAGAGAAACTGGATTCCGGCGAAAGCCGGAATGACGGATGTGCTGACAAAAACTAGTTTGAGGAGTTACAACAATGGCAAAGATCCTGGGCATAGACCTCGGCACCACCAACTCGGTGGCTGCGGTAATCGAAGCCGGCGAGGCCGAGGTGGTGGAGAGCGCCGAGGGGAACCGCATCACGCCGTCGGTGGTGGCCGTGAACGCGCGCAGCGGGGAGCGGTACGTGGGTCAGACTGCCAAGAGGCAGGCCGTTACCAACCCCGACAATACCATCTTTTCAGTGAAGCGCCTCATGGGTCGCCGTTTCGACGAGCCTGAAGTTCAGGACGCTTCCCGTCGTCTGCCCTACAAGGTCGTGGCGGGCGACAACGGTGACGCTAACGTTGAGATGGCCGGCCAATCCTACGCTCCGCCTCAGATCTCCAGCATGATCTTGCAGAAAATGCGCCAGGATGCCGAGGCCAAGCTGGGCGAGCGCATTACCGAAGCCGTCATCACCGTGCCCGCCTATTTCAACGACTCCCAACGGCAGGCCACCGTGGACGCCGGCAAGGTTGCGGGTCTGGACGTCAAACGCATCATCAACGAACCCACCGCCGCGGCGCTGGCATATGGCATGGACCGCCAGAACACCGACGCCAAGATCGCCGTCTTCGATCTGGGCGGCGGCACCTTCGACATCACCATATTGGACCTGGGCGACGGGGTGTTTGAGGTGCTTTCCACCAATGGGGATACCTACCTCGGCGGTGACGACTTCGACGAGGCCATCCTCAACTGGCTGGTAACGGAGTTTCGCGCGGAGACCGGCATCGACCTGGCCCAGGACCGCATGGCCCTCCAGAGGCTGCGGGATGCCGCCGAGCGCGCCAAGATCGAACTTTCCAGCACGTTGGAAACGGAAATCAATCTGCCCTTCATCACCGCCGACGCCAGCGGGCCGCAGCACTTGGTAAAGCCGCTCAGCCGCTCCCGCCTCGAGCAACTGGTGGGCGATTTGATCGACCGCACTGAAGGCCCTTGTCGCCAGGCGCTGACCGACGCTGGCATCCCGTCCGGCAGCATCAACGACGTTATTCTGGTCGGCGGCATGACCCGAATGCCGGCGGTGCAGGCGAAAGTACAGCAGATCTTCGCCAAGGAGCCATCCCGCACGGTGAACCCGGACGAGGCCGTGGCCATGGGGGCCGCCATCCAGGCCGGCGTCCTGGGCGGAGAAGTCGGCGACATCGTCCTGCTTGACGTTACCCCCCTGACCCTGGGCATCGAGACGCTGGGCAACGTGACCACCGCGCTGATCCCGCGAAATACCACCATCCCAACCCGGAAGACGGAAACCTTCACCACGGCGGCCGACGGCCAGCCCAGCGTGGACATCCACGTGCTCCAGGGCGAACGTCCCATGTCCGCCGACAACAAGACCATCGGCCGGTTCATGCTGGACGGTATCCTGCCCGCTCCCCGGGGCGTCCCTCAGATCGACGTCACTTTCGACATCGACTCCAACGGCATCCTCAGCGTTTCCGCCCAGGATAAGGGCACCGGCAAGGAGCAACGCATCGTCATCCAAACCAGCAGCGGCCTCTCTCAAGAGGACATTGACCGGATGATGACGGAAGCCCAGGCCAACGAAGAGGCCGACCGGCAGCGTCGCGCAGAAGTAGAGACGCGCAACCAGGCCGACAGTCTGGCCTACTCAGCGGAGCGCTTGTTGAACGAGCACTCCGAAACCCTGCCCGCCGACCTCAAGGCCGACGCCGAGGCCAAACTGGAGAATTTGCGCAACGCTATCGCCGCCAACAACGTTGCCCAGATGCAGACCGCCATGGCCGAGCTGAACGCGGCGTTGGAGCGGGTTGGCCAGGCGGTGTACTCCCAGCCGGGCGCCGGCGGCCCCAGTGACGGAACCTCCGGGCCCGACCCCGACGACACCGTAGAGGGCGAGTTCCGGGAGGTTTAGGAGCAACCAGGCTGCCAAAAGGCAAAACGTTTGCAAACTAACGGAAGCGCCGTGCCGGACGCAGTCCTGAAGTGCTATAATGCCATTGAACTCACCATCCCCGGCGGGTGCCGCCCCGCCGGAAATCGGGAGAAACGCAATGAGCGCATCACCAAAAGACGATACCGAAGTCAGCGGATTCGAAAACGAACAGCCGGTAGTGAGCGCTGCGCCAATTGGGGTAGAGCAGCAGGCTGGCCCCGAGGTTGAGGACTACGAAGCCGAGTCTTTGACGCCCCTGCAGGCCCACTATCTGGAAACGCTCCGACAGTTGATCGCGGTGAAGAACGAGTACCAGACCGCTGCCGATTACGAGGCGTGGAAAATGGACGCCATCAAACGGTCCATCTACTCGGCCCTGCGAGACTGCATGGACGCCAACATTGGCGAGATGGCTAAAGATTTGTTGAACCGCGAGCACCAGGTCAATTAGCCATTTGGCCCCAGAATGCGGTGGACTGCGTCAACTCGATCTTGGCATCGAGAACACGCGTTGCCAATCGCCTTGCACCGCGTTTGACAGTGGATTCCCACTCTGTGATATACTTTGAACATGATCCGGCCGAGGTGGTGGAATAGGTAGACACGCGGTCTTGAGGGGGCCGTGGGCTTTCGCCCGTGTGGGTTCAAGTCCCGCCCTCGGCACCATGCAACGTTCTGCGACGTATCCGAGAACGCAATCCGGATCTGAATTGGCGCTAGGGCAACCTGACGGGGCGACGTAGCCAAGTGGACTAAGGCGGAGGTCTGCAAAACCTCTATTCGGCGGTTCGAATCCGCCCGTCGCCTCCATTAACTTGCCCTTGACCTAGCCAACAGATATGTCATCAAAACATCTGACCAATGTAGTGGATACGCGCAGCGCTGTGTGATCAACGGCGTTGCGCGCTTTTATTAGGCCAGTGCCGAGGTGGCGAAACGGCAGACGCGGCGGACTTAAAATCCGCTACCTCCCGGAGGTGTGTGGGTTCGAGTCCCTCCCTCGGCACCAATTTCCAATCGTACCGGAATCTAAGTTCAATTTGAGTACAAAAACGGCTTAGATCGATAGCTGACCCATCCCAATGTGGGACAAACTCACAGGAGCCCACCTTATCAACCGTTGGTGCTAGTTTGTGTCAGAGGGTGAAGTTAGCGATGGAGCGATGGATGCGTCCGGTTTCGTCAGGTTCCAAGCCATTCCAGTTCACCAATAGGTTGA
>DAOUJY010000108.1:0-33444 GCA_034421995.1 Dehalococcoidia bacterium
CTGCCGCGTCGTGGCTTCTCCAAGATACAAGGATTTACCGGATTGCCGGATTTGCGGGATTACGTTCCCCAATCCTGCCAATCCTATAATCTTGAAAATCCTGATTCTGACGAATGACAGCGGAGGCTTGCGTTTGAAACTGGAATGTAGAACGGCGCTGGTGACGGGCACCAGCCCCAACATCATGGGCGGCATCGCCGAGGAGTTGGCCCGGGCGGGGGCGAACTTAGTGTGCGTTGATATACGCGAGGAATACGCCGAGAAAGCCGCCGCCGCCATCGTCGCCGAAGGACGCGACGCCATGGGCGTGGTCTGCGACGTTACCGACGAGGCCCAGGTGGTCGCCGCCGTCGGCCAGGCTACGGAACGGTTCGGCGGCGTGGACATCCTGGTGAACGGCGCGGCCCTGTTCAATTTCAAGGGCGTGCTGAATATGCCCCTGGACGAGTGGCGTCGCCAGACCGACATCATCCTCACCGGCGCGTTCCTGTTCACCAAGCACGTGGCTCACTTGATGATCCAGCAGCAGCGCAAGGGCAATATCATCAACATCATCTCCACGGCGGGACACCAGGGCGAGCCGGGCAACGTGGGCTATGGCACCGCCAAGGGCGGACTGCTCAACTTCACCCGGTCGGTGGCCATGGAGTTGTCCGGTTACGGCATCCGGGTCAACAGCCTGACGCCCACCGCCACCGACGCATCGGAAGGGCGGGAGCGGGCCGCCCGGTGGGGCGTGGAATGGCCGCGTCCGCGACTGGGAGAACGCGCGGCGGGACTGCTGCCCGACGCCAGCCGGGGCGCGCCCCTGCTCCGGCTCCCCGTGCCGTCAAACTACGGCAAGGCCGCGGTGTTCCTGGCATCGGACGACGCCGAGATGATTACCGGCTTCGACCTGCGGGTGGACGCCGGCGCCGTTTCCCGGTACTGGATCTGGTCGCCGGGGGACGCCTAGCCCTTTCAGCAACCTGTCATTGCGAGCGAAGCGTGGCAATCTCGTTGCAGGAAGAGACGTTGCCCACTCAGCGAGATTGCCGCGTCGCTTCGCTCCTCGCAATGACAAAGTAGATAGGCGCGATCCCTGACTTTATCTTGCGGCCTTACGCCGCCACCGTCTGCGAAACCTGCGCCAGCACGCCCAGGGTCCGCTCCAGCGAGGCTGCGCTGTCGTCGCCGGCGGTGACCGGGGATGCCATCAGCTCGGTGGCGCCCATGGCCAGCACCTCCCGTAGGCCCTCGGCAACCTGGGCCTCGTTGCCGCACACCGCCACGGCGTCCACCATGCCGTCGCTCCAGGCGCCTTCGGACACTTCCGGGAAGCCGGCGGCGATGAACATATTGACGTAGAAGGGCACGCGGGCGAACCCCCGGAACTGCCGGGCCACGGCCTGTCGCGCCTCGGCCGGGTCGTCGTGGACGCAGACCGGAACGTGGGCCACCAGGGGCGGAGTCTCCCGACCGGTCCGCTCCGCGCCCCGCTGCATGGCGGGCAGGGCCACGTCCCGCAGGTAGGAACGGGGGCAGACCCAGCTGATTGCGCCGTCGGACTCCGCGCCGCAGATTTCGTAGGCCCGGACGCCCAGGGCGGCGGCCATCACCGGCACGTCCACCGGGGCCGGAATGCTGCTGTGGGCCTGGTAGAAGCGTCCGGAGTGGTCCACCGAACCCTCCTGGAGCAGCGCCTTGCAGATGCGGATGTACTCGCGCAGGTGGGCCAGGGGAGCGCGGAAGTTGGCCCCGATGGTTTGCTCCATGCCGGACTGCCGGCTGGTGCCCAGCCCCAGCCGGAACCGTCAGGGAGCGAACTGGGCCAGGGTCAATACCTGCTGGGCGGTGGCGACGGGATGGCGGGGAAAGGTCTGGGTGATGGCCGTTTCCATCATGATGTCCTGGGTGCGAGCGCCGGCGGCGGCGAAAACGCTGAGGGCCTCGCCGCCCCCAACGCTGCCGCTGGTCATCCAGGCGGCGGAGATGCCGCGCCGCTCCATATCCTCCACCGAAGCCAGGGCGGCATTGCTGTCCGCCCCCGACACGACCACGCCAATCCTCTGCTGGGCCATAATATTCTCCTTCTACAGTTTGCGCTCGTACCAGTGCAATTCTCCGGTTTTGCGGAACCCGAATGATTGGTACAAGCGTATCGCCGGTACGTTGCCGCCGTCCACCTCAAGGCGAACGTAATCTGCGCCCGCCGAGCGCAAATATTGCATACCGTCCGCCAGAATGATTTTGCTGGCGCCTCTGCCCCTGAACTCGGGAGCCAGGCCTATGGATCCGATCACCCCTTGCCGGCGACGACCGTCCGACATCAGCAGGGTCCAGTTGTACCCTGCCAGTTGGTCACCATGGAACAACAGCCTGATGCCTTGGTAGGAGGTGTTGGCCATCCGGGCGCGATGGGCGGTTTGTTCCTCGGAATAGGGAGAGAAACCCCAGGAGCCGGCAAATGAGGCGTTGTGCACCCGGGTCAATTCGGCCACGTCGTCCGCGCCGAAATGCCTGACCCAATAGCCATCGGGCAGATTAACATCGGCAATGCGCTCTTCCTCCCACGTCATGTCCCAATAGACCCGCGCCATCCGGAACCCTTCGCTTTCAAGATCCACGGCTCGATCATAAGGAGGCCACAGGGCGATATGGGCCGCCGCCGCGCCCACTTCCCGGGTCCGTTCCAGTCCGGCCCGGACCAGGGCGCGGTAGCTGTCCTGGGAACGCTCTCCCGGCGCTACGTGGATATTCAGCACGCACCGCCCGGCCAGAGGTTCCGGGAAAACGAGGCAGAAGCCACGGAGCGCCGGTCGGCCGGCATCATCCGCGTCCAACAGCAACACGCAGTCCCGCTCCTGGTCCCGGCCCGGCAAGCGCAGGATGTCGGCGAAAACGCTGCGATGCACCGCGCTGTCGGCATTGCCTACGCCGGCCGGGAGGGGAACTACGAAATTCAGGAGCACCGGCAGGTCGTTCTCGGTGTAGCCGCGAATCGCAATCGTCATGTGAATGTTCCCGACGTGTAAGCGGTGTAGCCGCGTCGAATGGTCAGAATCAGGATGCTCCGGATCTTCAGGTTAGCAGGATTGGGTACGTTCAACTACCCAATAGTGTTCATCCCAGGGCCTTTTAGTTTTCCCTATTCCGTCATTCCGGCGAAAGCCGGAATCCAGTAGTGTTTCCTGGACTCCGGCTTTCGCCGGAGTGACGGGCTTGCTGTTTAGCACAGTCATAGTAGTCCCCTGCGTTGCCGGGCACGCTGCCCGCATCTATAATCCGCGAAAGACCGGATTGCGCGACGCTGCCTATCAGGGAGGTCAGACGATGGCTACTGCGAATGTGAACGGTGCCGAGATTTATTATGAAGAGACCGGGAGCGGACCGCCCATCATTCTTTCGCCGGGTGGCTTGCAGGGGGTTGCCAGCAGCTACCAGCCGGTAATTGAGGCGCTGTCCCAGGAGCACCGGGTGGTGGTGTACGACCGGCGCTTTGGCGGCCAGTCGCGCAGTCCGATGGTGGTGCAGACATGGGACATGGTGTGCGATGACGTGTTCGGCCTGATGGACACCCTGGGCATAGAGCAAGCCTATTTGGGCGGCGGCTCCTTTGGGGCGGCGATTTCCCTGGGCTGCGCCGTGCGCCGTCCCGAGCGGGTGCGCGCCATCTTCCCGTCCAACATCGCCGGCGGCACCATCTGCGACGCCTACCTGGCTGCCAAGCTGTTCAAGAGCATGGACTGGGCCGAGAACCGCGGCATCGCGTCCATCGTGGACGCCTTCGACCCCGACGACCGCTTCTCACCCTTCAGTCCCGAGCTGGCCCAGACCGACGCCGACTATCGCGCAAACCTGGAGGCCATGAACACCGAGGACTTCATCCAGGTGATGCGCGACACCATCCACGCCCTGTTCGACGGCCCCTACCTGACCCTGGGCATGACCGAAAAGGCGCTCAAAAGCGTGTCAGTCCCTGCCATGGTCATGCCGGGCAACAACGACGTGCATCCCCGCGGCCTGGCCGAGGCCGTCCACCGCCTGGTCCCCAACTGCCGCTGGGCAGAGGTACGGCCCCACAGCGAGGAGCCGGAGAAGTACACCGAACGGGTGCTGGGGTTTTTGGCGGAGGTGGAGGGCTGACGGGCGGGGGTAGGTTGGCTCACTCGGCCGGCTGGGCTGGAAGAAGGAAATGCAAGTGGGTCGCCAACACGTCAATTGTCGTCAACATCCGTGCTGTCCGCCGAATGCACCTCGAACTCCAGCTTGCCACTCGGCCTGTCATGAACCATCTTCCAGCGTCCTAGGACATCTTGCCCAAGAACTGATGGCAAGTGGTTGCTGACCTCATCATATGGAGCGACGAGCACTGGAATTTCGTACCGGTACACAGGCAAATGATTATCGTCACGAAACGACACTACCGCGGTTACCGTCCACCTCTTTACCTTTCCACCACCAGAATCAACGCAGACCTCTCCACCCAAGCGATCATAGGGCAAGGCCAGGAGGAACCCATCTTTGGGATGAATGCACGTGAAAGTTGCGCCCGTATCGACCATAAAATCGATTGGCCCTGCGATGCCGTACTCAGCGATTTGGATCACTCCGGTCAGATACGGGTGACCATAATCGAACCACCCCGTGATCACAAGATCATGACCTTGGGCTGGGAACTTAAAAACCTCACCACAACGACCCCTTCGTTTCCCCCACTGGATTCGACTTGCTCGACCACATCCTCCAGTTTGTCCCCAAACACCAAGACCCTGCACGTACCGGTACCGACCCATTTATCGGGATAACTTTCCAGCAACTCTGCCGACTGTTCCCTTAACCAGGCGCTCAATTCCTCATGCTGCCTGATCATCTGTGCGACCGTCGATGCGGAAGCCGGAACCCAATCCGAAGTTTTTCGCTCGTTGGCGCTCGCATCAGACATCTTTTCACATCCTCTAACGGTCTCTACGACCGTAATGAAGCGCACATTAGCGCAATGAAAAGTCCATTTACAGTATAGCAAAAAGATTAGCGCCTGCTGGACCCTCCCCAAAATGGCAGAGGCGCCAGTGAAACGTGCTGTGGCTGGGATAGCAAGATCATGCCTACCCCGCCACCAGCATCTCGTCCGTGCTCATCAGCGGCGACAGCAGCCTGGGGCCGTCGTTGTTGGTGACGAGGACCATATCCTGCAAGTGCCAGCACGGGCCGATGTGCGGCTCCAGCGCAACCACCATACCCTCCTCCAAGACCCGCGTACTGGACGGCACCATGTACGGTTCCTGCTGGTGCCACCAGGCGCCTACGCCGTGGCCGGCCAGGGCGACGTTGCCTTCGAACCCGGCCTCGTGGAAGGCATCGTTGGCGAAATGGTAGATGTCCGCCGTGCGCGCGCCGGGGATGCATTGGTCGATGGTGGCGCGGTAGATGTCGCGGACGATTTGGTAGATGCGCTGCTGTTCGGCTGAGGGCGGGCCGACGCAGACGCTGCGGGACTGGTGGCCGGGGTAGCCGTTGAGGTAGGCGACGTAGTCGTTGCGGATGATGTCGCCGGCCTCGAAGGGCAAGTCGCTCTCGCCGCCGTAGCCCACGGTGTTGCGGCTGGAGTTCAGGATGCCGTGGGCCCAGTTGCAGCCCCGGCGCAGGCAGCTTTCGATGATGCGGCTGTGCACCAGCCGTTCCGTGTCGCCGGGCCGCACGGTGGGCGGCACCTCCAGGTAGGCTTCGTCCAGCAGTTGCGCCCCGGCTTCCAGGGCCGCGACCTCCTCGGGGGTTTTGATCCAGCGCACCCGGTCCATCAGCTCGGTGCTGTCAACGATGCGGGCATTGGGCAGCAAACGGCCGATTTCCTCCCAGCGGTTGGCGCTGACGTAGCTCTTCTCGAAGCCGATGGTCTCCCCGGCCAACCCCAGTTCCCGCAGCACGTCGGCGACCCGCTGGTAGGGCGATTCGGCGTAGTCGTCCACCACCTCGATGCGCTCCAGCCACGAGTCGCGGCGGGCCAGGGGAGCAGCGTAGGAGTTGAGCACCAGCATCGGCTCGCCGGCGCGCGGCCACACCAGCAGCACCTCCCGGGGCGAATCGGGAAACTCCAGGTGCCGGGCCAGCGTGCCGGGATACGCGAACCCCGCCAGATAGGTGAAGTTCTTGCCGGAGCGGGCGACGATGGCGGATACGCCCTCCTCGTCCATCAGCCGGTGCAGCCGCTCCACGTTGGCGATAATCTTGCCGAAAGCGTTGGCCATGACATTCTCCCTCGTTCCACGGCGGAACCCGTTTTGTGCTTCACACGCCGCTCCTCTCGCCGACAATCTACCACCCTCACGCCACCATGCGTACCCGCCCTGGCATCTGAAGGCACAGGGTTGTTTAAAACCCGCCTGCCCTTAAGCAAACCGTCATTCCGGCTTTCGCCGGAATCCAGTGGCGTTTTCTCCCGCCTTCGGCGGACGGCTTTCGCTGGAGTGACGGACTTGCAGTTTCACACAGCCCTAACGGCAATCCGTTGGTTGCCCCATCCTACGGTTTCAATTACGATAGACGAATAAACCGGCACGCTTGCGGCCCGGGTTAGAGGATGAATTTCATTGGTAGAAGTTACCAAGACCAAGGCGTTGGTAACCGGCGGGGCCGGTTTTATCGGGTCGCACCTGGTCAACCGGCTGCTGGACGGCGGTTACGAGGTGGTGGTGGTGGACAACCTCACCACGGGTCAACTGCGCAATCTGAATCACCAGGCCACCTTTTATCACGTTGAACTGAACGACGCGCGGCTGGATCAGATCCTCCAGCGGGAGCGTCCGGAGATCGTGTTCCACCTGGCGGCCCAGACCAGCGTGCGCCAATCGGCCATTGACCCGGTGGCTGATGCCGACGCCAACGTGGTGGGCACCATTCGGCTGCTGTCCGCGGCGGCCTCGGAGGGTGTGGAGAAGCTCATCTTCTCCTCCACCGGGGGAGCGATTTACGGCGAGCCGGACGATATTCCCTGCGACGAGGGTACGCCGGTCAACCCGTTGACCCCCTACGGCCTGTCCAAGCACGTGGGCGAGCAGTACCTGGGACTGTTTCATGAAACCTACGGCCTGGATTACACGATACTGCGCTATGCCAACGTGTATGGTCCGGGACAGGATCCCAACGGCGAAGCCGGGGTCGTGGCTATTTTCGCCGGCATGATGCTGGAGGGGGAACAGCCCCGCATCTATGGCGACGGCCGGCAGGAACGGGATTTCGTGTACGTTTCCGACGTTGTGGAAGCAAACCTTGCCGCCGTCCGTCGCGGCGACGGCCAGACCTACAACATCGGCACCGGGGAGCCGGTTTCCATCGGGCGGATTTACTCCCTGCTGCGGGAGATCACCGGGTTTGACCGGGAGCCTGATTACCGCCCCCGGCGGGCTGGCGAGGTCCTGAACATTGCCCTTGATTCCAGCCTGGCCCAGCGAGAACTGCGCTGGAAGCCGGAAGTGTCGCTGGAGGAAGGGCTGCGCCGGACCGTGGCGCACATCCGGGCGGCGCAGGCCGAGCGCCCATCACGCTCGGGCGGCGGCGTTCCGGGCCGCCGCCCGAGTGCCACGGGCACTCTGCCATCACCTTCCCCGGCCGGCGAACCCACCACATAAGAGGCGGAACCCACCACTCAACAGGAGGAACCAAGTCGATGGCAAAGGATTACGACGTTGTGATTCTCGGCGCCGGCGCCGCCGGTATGTCGGCCGGGCTTTACTCCACCCGGGCCATGATGAGCACGCTGATGATCGAGAGCATCGGTCCGGGCGGGCAGCTCCTGATCACCGACGATATAGAGAATTATCCCGGGTTCAGGGAAGGCGTGAAGGGCATGGAGCTGGCCGACGAGATGTACAACCAGGCCGAGCGGTTCGGCGCGGAGATGGAGTTCGCCGAGATCGAGGCCGTGGACAATCTCTACGACGACCGCAAGCTGGTTCGGACCTCAGAGGGCGACTTCACCGCGCGGGCCCTCATCATCGCCACCGGCGGTTCCCACAACAAGCTGGGCGTGCCGGGCGAGGACGAGTTCAGCGGCCGGGGAGTGTCCTACTGCGCGGTATGCGACGGCAACTTCTTCCGGGGCCAGGACGTGGTGGTCGTGGGCGGTGGCGACTCGGCTATGGACGAGAGCTTCTACCTCACCGGCATCTGCAACTCGGTTACCATCATCCATCGCAGGGACGAATTGCGCGCCACCAAGGTGTTGCAGGACCGGGCCTTTGCCAACCCCAAGTACAAGTGGCTGTGGAGTCATGTCGTTGAGGAGTTCGTGGGCAACGACGTGCTGGAGGCCGCCCGCGTCAAGGACCTGAAAACCGGCGAGGTGTACGACTACCCCACCGCGGCCGCGTTCGTGTACGTGGGCTTCCACCCCAACACCGAGTATTTCAAGGACAAGCTGGATATGGACGAACTGGGCCACATCCGCAGCGACATCCATATGCGGACCAACATCCCCCGGGTGTACGTCTGCGGCGATGCCCGCGCCGAATCGACCCGGCAGCTGGGCGCGGCGGTGGGCGACGGCATCACGGCGGCCCTGGCCGCTTTCCACGACCTGTCGTCCTGACGGGCTTACGCTCCGGCTGCCGGCGCCAGTTCCCCAATATGCTCAGGGGTGGGTTCCGGCCGGTTCCGGACCACCAGCACCGGAGCGTTGGAGTGGCGCACCACCCGGTCGGTTACGCTGCCCATCAGCATACGACCGATACCGCTGCGGCCGTGGGTGGTCATCACGACCAGGGTTTTATGGTCGGCGGCCTGATCGATGATGGCCTGTGCGGGGCTCTCGTGGCGCAGATGCAGGGTGTCGATCTCGCCGGCGTCGGGACGCTCAGCGGCCAGCCGGCGCTGCACCCCGACCAGGTAATCGGTCGCCGCTTCCGCGTCGGCCCGCATCAGGTCATTTACCCAGCCGGCCGGGGAGGGTCCCATTGCGGCCCTCGGCCCGGTCAGGTGCCGGCGGTAGTAATCCTGGGTGTGGGTAACCCGAGCCAGCGCAACGGCGGCGTCCACGGCTATGGCCAGGTTGACGGCGTGTTCCAGGGACGTCTCCGCCAGGTCGGAACCGTCCAGGGGAACCAGCACGGTCTCGATGGCAATCTCGGATGACGCCGCCCCGGAGGCGCCGGAGCGGACGATGAGCATGGGATTGGGCACGGTATGGAGCACTTTGTCGGCAACGCTGCCCAGCGCCCAGCGGGAGAAGCCGCCCCGGCCGTGGGTGGACATCACGATCAGGGCATTGGGGTCGGCGTCGGCGCGGTCCACGATGGCCTGGTGCGGGGCGCCCGGCAGCGTTGCCGACGACGCGGCGTAGCCTGCCGTCCGCAGCGCTTCCTGAACCCGGGAGAGATAATGCTGGGACCGCTGCCGCGCCTCATCCAGCACCCGGTTCAGGGCATAAAACGACCCCTGGTTGGGAACCGCTGGCGGAATGACGTCAAAGGCTTCCACCAGTTCGATGGGGATTGACAGCCCTCGGGCCACCAACTGGGCGTAGGGCACGGCCCGCTCGGCGAGTTCCGAGCCGTCCAGGGGAACGATCACTTTGGAGTACATGGCAGTCTCACCTTTCTGCTCTTGAATTCGTCAGAATATGGAACAACCTTTGGGCAGGAATCGCAACTGGGCAATGCTGACCCTGGCGTTGCTGCTGGGATTGCCCAGCATCGGGTTGATGCTGTCCGGGGCTTTGGTTCATCCCCTGATGGCAGCCGGCGTTTGTGGTGTGGGTATCCTGGCCGGCGCGTTCCTGCTTTCCTGGGCCGCTGAGGTGGCCGAGATGGATATTTCGGCGTCGCTGGCCATTGTCATATTGGTGTTGCTGACGGTTTTGCCCGAGTTCGCCGTCGAGGTGGTGCTGGCCTGGGATGCCGGAGCGTCCTTCGACACCACGACCCGAGCGGTTACGCCGGAGACCCAGCGGGTGGCGGCCAACGTCACCGGAGCCAATCGAATGCTCATCGGCGTGGGTTGGTCGGCGGTGATCCTGGTGTACTGGTTCAACCGTCGTCGCCCCCTGGATCTGCGGGGCCAAGTCGGTCCGGAATTGACGTTCCTGACCGTCGCCACGCTGCTCACCCTGGCGCTGTATTTCATGGAGGAAGTCCATTTCCTGATGGCGGCGGCGTTGGTCGCCGTCTATCTATTGTACCTGTGGGTCAGCATCCGGCGGCCGGCTCAGGAGCCGGATCTTGCCGGAATTGCCGCGCTGCTGGGGTCATTGCCGGCCCGGGCGCGGCGGGCGACGGTGGCCGGCCTGTTTCTGTACGCCGCCGCCGTCATCCTGGTGGCGGCCGATCCCTTCGTCGAGGGGCTGGTCGAAACCGGACAGGGACTGGGCATTGATGATTTCATCCTCATCCAATGGGTGGCGCCCCTGGCTTCCGAAACGCCGGAGATGCTGGTGGCGGCGCTGTTTGCGCTGCGCTCCAACCCGGCGGCCGGACTCGCGGTGCTGCTGTCCTCCGAGGTGAGCAAGTTCACGCTGCTGGTGGGCAGCATGGTTGGCGTGTTCAGCCTGGCGGCGGGCGAGCTGCTGTCGTTCCCGCTGGACCACCGGCAGGCGGTGGAGTTCCTGTTGACCGCGGCGTTCTCGCTGTTCGGGCTGCTGCTGGTGGCCCGGCAGATGGTGGGCTGGAAAGCGGGAGGAGCGCTGCTGGGAACCTTTGTCGCCCACCTGTTTTTCCCCCAGCCCGAGTACCGCTGGTGGATTGCGTTGGCCTTCTTCGGGTTGGCGGCCCTGCTGGCGATAATGGACTGGCGGAGGCTGAAGCAGCTGTTCCGGAGCGCAGCCGCCCGCAGGGCCGAGCCGGTTACCGGATTGGGCCGGGCGGCTGCACCTGCTCCATCAGGTCGTTGTTCCACTCGCCTTCGGCGACCAGTATGGCCTTGGCGTCGAAAACGAACGCCTCGATGAGGTTGTGGGACAGATAGACGTAGGTTCCCGGCTGTCGAATGGTGTGTATTGAAGCCCCGGCTGCCCCGGCGGCGATGACCCAAGTCTCCAGGTCCAGGGTCGGCGGGTCGCTGAAATTCCCGCGCTCCCACACGTAATCGCCATGGCCGCCGATGAGGTGAGGATAGGACTGACGGTTGGCCTGAGTGTGGACAATCAGCACGTTTTCGCCCACGTTGGCGGTCAGCTGCCCGTCGCCTTGCAGCGATCCGGTGACGCCGTTGAACACGATATGCGTCGGGATTAGGGCCTTCATCGCCTCCAGGTCGTCCACCAGCGCCGCGCCGGCGCTGTCGTAGCGCTTGAACTCGCCGTTCTCATCCCGGGGCAGGTAGTATTCCTGTCCGCCCAGGTAATAGGCGCGATCATAACGAATGGGATTGCCGGCCGGGTCTTTCAGGCCCTCCCGGGGCAGCACCATGATGGCCCCATTCATGCCGTGGGTAACATGCCAGGGCACCATAGTGCCGCCGGGGGCGCAGTGATAAACGAATGCGCCGGCTTTCGTCGCTCGGAAACGCAGCACAACTTCCTGTCCCGGCCCGATCTGGGTCAGGGAACCCCCGCCCAGCGCGCCGATAGAGGCGTGGAAGTCGATGTTGTGCAGCAGCTCGCTGCTGGAAGGATTCACCAGAGTCAGCTCCACGTAATCCCCTTCGTGCACCACGATCATGGGACCGGGGACGGAGCCGTTGAAGGTGAAGGCCCACGTGAAAACGCCGGGGGCGACTTCGATCTCCTTTTCTTCAATCACCATCCGCACTTCCACCACCCGCGGCTCGCCGGCGTAGGTCTGCTCGTGCTCCGGGAAGAAGGGCGGCGCCGCCAGTTCCTGGGTTACTCGTTCCAGGTTGCTCACGTCCTGCGGCTCCCAGGTTCTGGGGCCGCTCCAGTAGTCCGACGTTCGGGCCGCCGTGGCCTCGGCGCCGCTGGTGCTGGGGATCGCCTCCGGGCTGGGCAGCGCGGTGGGCAGCGAAAACGGAGGTGTTGCCGTAGCCGGGGGATCATCGCCGCCGCGACAGGCGATGCTCCCCGCAGCCAGCGCCACTGCAACCAGCAGCGCCATGGCGAGCAGCCGTGCTTTGGGGGCGGTCATCTTCTGCATCGTCATTTCGGGTCTCCTTGTCGAACGGGACCAGGACGATTGCAAGGTCATTTTTCACTCGCTCATGGTGAGCCTGTCGAACCATCAAGTGCTGGAACGGGCATCCTTCGACAAGCTCAGGATGAGCGGCGAACGACAAGCTCAGGATGAGCGGCAAATGGGCTGCGAGGTGACTTTGCAGTCGTCCTCCATCGAAATAGTCGGGGATGTTCAGCGGGAAGATGGCCCCGCCGGGGGGCCGCTCCAGTGGACGATGGCTTGAGCCGGGCGTCCGCCAGATGCTCCTGGCCGGGCCTAGTGTCCTGGTGATAGGCGGTCAGGTGGACGTAGTGTGGCCCGAGAGAGCCGGCGGGATGCTCATACCGGACATGGATGGCGTAGTCCGGGGTGTGGTGCCAGAGTGATGGCGTCGGAGACGAGCCAGTCTGGCCGGTCTGCTCCCAGGCGTGAACGGCGTCATACATCTGCTGGCGCGTGACCGGTCCCAGGGACTCGTCGTCGGCGGATACAATGTCAGCGGGCGTGATGGTCAAGGTCGCGGCAGAGCCGGGAGCTGAACGCATGGTGGCGCGGCGACTGACCATGTCCAGGGCCGCCACAATGTCTGCCGGCGCGCTGTCGGGGGACTGGCTGGCGATCCAGCCTTCAATCTGGTCGGCGGTCTGGTCCGGTCTGGGCGTCATGACGGTTCCTCCTTGCTGACTGTCGGCTCCGCGGGCCGGCGTTGGGGTGGTGAGGCATAAGCCCGGGGCGGGCTCAAAGCCCCACCCCCAAGCGTATGCCGACGGCGCTACATCACCATTATGACGCATCATCGGCGGAGCCGGCGGAGATCTGCAGCCGGCGGGTCTGGGCCGTTTCGGCCACGGGCACGGTCACGGTGAGCACGCCGTTGTCCAGGGCGACGGCGGCGGCGTCCAGGTCCAGGTCGGTGGGCAGGCGAATGGCCCGGGAGAAGGAGCCGGCGCGCCGTTCCCGCATCAAGTATTCCTCGCCCTCCCGGCTGACCTCAGTTTGCCGGGAAGCCTTGACGGTGAGCGCCCGGTCCGGGCTGACTGACACCTCCACGTCGTCAGCGGCGAAGCCCGGCAGCGACGCGGTTACGGTCAGCTCCTTGTCGTTGCGATGCACGTCCATGGGGATGGACCAAGCTTCGCCGGAGGGGTCAACCTCGTCGTCCACGGGGCTGCCCCACCGCGGCGCGGCCCACATGGGATGGCTGAACAGCCGGTTGAAGTGGCGCATTTCGCGGAAAGGGTCAAATCGCTGCATGGTCATAAGCGTTCCTCCTGGTTATTCGGCTCGTTGGCCGGGGGTTGGCGCTCCGGTTTCCATCCGGTGATACTAATTTACAAAGTTGATGGTATTTAGTCAACTTTTTCACTGCATCTCTATCATCTATTATGTTATTTATCGTATCACTGTACATTTAGCAAAACGCAGCAGAGCTGATTGGTCTCTGCGTCTTTGCGTCTTTGCGTTAAATCCCTGCAATGACCCAACTGCGTAAGTCCCAAACGAACTGGGTACGCGGAGGAAATCATCTTCGTTGACACCATTTAGCGTCGGTGGTAGCATATTCGGCAGTAAATTTCGCGGTGAAGGGGAGTAGTAGGCGCGGATGGCCTCATAGAGAGCCGACGGTTGGTGAAAGTCGGTGGCCGGAACCGTCGAACTCGCCCCGGAGTGACTTGCCTGAGACGTGCCTAACGTAAGTAGGGCAAGCGGGTCGGCTCCGATAACGGCTGTGTACAGAGTGTTTCGCGCGCTGCGCTCGACTCGACGAGCGTGCCGCGAAAAAGAAGGGTGGTACCGCGGGTATCAAAACCCGTCCCTTCGGGGTCGGGCTTTTTTAATGCCCACTCACAAAACCGGATTTTGGCAGACCAGGACAGGAGGAGTTGCCGAAAATGGAAATGACTGGCGCGGAAATCATATGCGAAAGCCTTCTCCGTGAAGGCGTGGACACGATTTTCGGGTTGCCCGGCGGCGCTGTATTGCCTTTCTACGGCGCGCTATCCGGCTATCCCAAACTGCGCCACATCCTGGTACGCCACGAGCAGGCCGCCGCCATGGCTGCCGACGGCTACGCCCGCGCCACCGGAAAGGTCGGCGTATGCTCCGCCACCTCCGGCCCCGGCGCCACCAACCTGGTGACCGGCCTCATGGCCGCGCAGATGGACTCAGTTCCCATCGTCTGCATCACCGGGCAGGTGCCCCGGGCCGCCATCGGCCGCGACGCCTTCCAGGAAACCGACATCACCGGTATCACCCTGCCCGTCACCAAGCACAACTACCTGGTGATGGACGTGCGGGACGTGGCCCCCGCCATCAAGGAAGCCTTCTACATCGCCCGGACTGGACGGCCCGGCCCGGTCCTCATCGACGTGCCGAAGGACGTGCTGGCCGGCGAGAAGATCGAATTTGAATGGCCCGCCGAAGTTGACCTGCCGGGATACTACCCGCCCGGAGACCCGGACCCCCAGCAAGTGCGGGCCGCCGCCGATCTGATCAACCAGGCCGAGCGCCCCGTCATCCTGGCCGGACACGGCATCCTGATTTCCCGGGCCTGGGACGAGCTGCGCCAGTTGGCCGAGAAGGCCCAGATCCCTGTCATCACCACGCTGCTGGGCATCGGCTCGTTGCCCACCGACCACGTGCTGCACCTGGGAATGCCCGGGATGCACGGCATGGCCTACGCCAGCCTGGCCATCGACCGCTCCGACCTGGTGATCTCCCTGGGCGCGCGCTTCGACGACCGGGTGACCGGCCGGCTGTCCGACTTCGCGCCCAAGGCCAAGATCATCCACGTTGACGTTGACCCCACCGAGTTCAACAAGAATGTCGTCGCCGACGCCCCCATCCTGGGCGACCTCAAAGCCACCCTGCGCGCCCTGATCCCCGCCGTAGACTCCACCGTCCACCTGGACTGGATCCGGGAAACCGACACCCTGCGGGCCGAGCATCCTTCCCTGTTCATCCGCAAGTCCGACGTGCTGCTGCCCCAGCAGGTGATGAAACAACTGTCCGACGAGACCGGCGGCGACTCCATCATCGTAACCGGCGTGGGCCAGCATCAGATGTGGGCCGCGCAGCACTACGCCTACAAGGATCCCAACTCGCTGATCACCTCCGGCGGTAGCGGCGCCATGGGCTATGAGGTCCCGGCGGCGCTGGGCGCCAAGGTGGGCCGACCCGAAAAGACCGTGTGGTCCATCGCCGGCGACGGCGGGTTCCAGATGACCCTGTGCGACCTGGCCACTGCCGTTGAGAACAACATCGACGTGAAGTACGCCATCCTGAACAACGGTTCCCTGGGGATGGTGCGCCAGTGGCAGGACTTCTTCTACGACAAGGACTTCTTCGCCACCATCTACAGCGGCAACCCCGACTTCGTGAAGCTGGCCGAGGCCTACGGCATCCGGGGCATCCGGGTAACGAAACAGGAAGAAGTGGCCGGCGCCATACAGGAAGCCATGGAAACCCCCGGCCCGGTGGTCGTGGACTTCGTGGTGAAAGAGGACGAATTCGTGTTCCCGATGATACCCGCCGGCGAGTCCGTGCACGAGATGTTGGAAGAACCCGAGGCCGAGGGGGTGGGAATTGAACGCGCATAGCATTGAACAGCACACCATAATCGCGCTGGTGCAGGACCGGCCCGGTGTCCTGACCCGGGTGGCTGGCCTGTTCCGCCGGCGCGGGTTCAACATCGCCAGCCTGGCCGTGGGAGCCAGCGAACGGAAGGGCCTCTCCCGCCTCACCTTCGTCGTAACCGGCGACCAATATACCGTGGAGCAGGCCACCCGTCACCTGGAGAAGCTCATTGACGTGGTGAAGGTGTCCAACATATCCGAAGAGGACGTGGTCGCCCGCGAACTGGCTCTCATCAAGGTGCGGGCCACGCCGTCCAACCGCAGCGAGATCCTGGAGATGGTCAACCTGTTTCGGGCCAAGGTGGTGGACGTGGGCACCCTTTCGCTCGTTATCGAAACCACCGGCGAAGAGGACAAGATCGATGCCCTGTATGACCTGCTGCGGCCCTTCGGCATCCTGGAACTGATGCGCACCGGGCGCGTCGCCATGGTGCGCGGGAAGTCCGATGGCCGCGTCAGCGACGACGTCGGCCCGGAACCGCTGTCGATGGGACGCAACGGCGCGTCGGTGGCAGCGGCGGCCGGCTCCACGCCGGGCCACTACGAGGGAGTCTAACCCGCGCCCGTCATTCCGACCCCTATTTACGGCACTCCGGCCCCTATTTACGGCATTCCAACCCAAACACCGTCATTCCGGCGAAAGCCGTAATCCAAAAACCTACCAAAACAAATGACGCTCTCCTGGATTCCCGCTTTCGCGGGAATGACGGGGATAAAAGGAAAAACAGCATGGCAGTGAACATCTACACCGAGAAAGACGCCGATATGTCGTTCCTGGAAGGGAAAACCGTCGGCATGATCGGCTACGGCAGCCAGGGCCACGCCCACGCCCTGAACCTCCACGACAGCGGGGTCAAGGTCATGGTGGGCTTGTATGAGGGCAGCGCCAGCCGCCAGGTGGCCCGGGACGCCGGCCTGGAGGTCGGCAGCGTGGCCGAGGTCGCCAAAGAGGCCGACGTGATGATGGTAGCCATCCCCGACCACGTGCAGAAGGACGTGTATCGGGACGAGATCGAGCCGAACCTGGGACCGGGCAAGGCCCTGATGTTCGCCCACGGCTTCACCATCCACTACCAGTTCGTGGTGCCGCCGCCGACGGTGGACGTGATGATGGTCGCGCCCAAGGCGCCCGGCCACCGGATGCGCGAGCACTTCGTGGAGCAGGGCATCGGCGTGCCGTGCCTGCTGGCGATTCACCAGGACGCAACGGGCAACGCCAAGAACATCGGGCTGGCCTACGCGTCCGGCATCGGCTGCGCCCGCGCCGGCGTGCTGGAGACCACCTTCAAGGACGAGACCGAGAGCGACCTGTTCGGCGAGCAGTCGGTGCTGTGCGGCGGCGTCACCGCCCTGATCAACCTGGCCTTCGAGACGCTGGTCGAGCGCGGATATCCGCCGGAAATCGCCTACTTCGAGTGCCTGCACGAGTTGAAGATGATCGTTGACCTGATCCAGCAGGGCGGGTTCAACTACATGCGCTACTCGGTCAGCGACACCGCCGAGTACGGCGACCTGACCCGGGGCACGCGGGTGGTGGACGACCACGTCCGCGAGAACATGCACCGGGTGCTGGACGACATCCAGAGCGGTTCCTTCGCCCAGGAATGGATGGCGGAGTGTGACGAGGGCCGGCACAACTTCCTGCGCCTGCGCCAGGAAGCCCGCACCAGCCGCATCCACGAGGTGGGCCGGGGTCTGCGCGAACTGATGCCGTGGCTGAACCCCCGGGAGATTGAGTGATCTGACACTGTGGCCCTGACCCGTAGGGGCGAATAATTATTCGCCCCTACGCCCCTACCCGCAGTCGCGGCGAATTACATGGAGGTGACACACATGGGCATGGAGGTACTGTGCAGAGCAGTTCACCATCGCAGTCTGGTCTTGGCTGGGCTGGCTGCGGTGGACTGCGTGGGCCTGCCCGACCTTTCCCCGACCAACAGGATGTAACGGTTAACGCCCACGCGCCCCCGGCCCCTGACCATTCGGCGGCGCATCAACCCCCACGGAGGGAAGGAAACAAAATGGCTGCTCAAGTAAAGTTCCTGGATACCACGCTCCGCGATGGCGAACAGTCCGCCGGCATCGGCATGACGGTGGACGAAAAGATGCAGATTGCCCGCCAGCTGGCCCGCCTGAAGGTGGACATCATCGAGGCCGGCTTCGCCGCCAGCTCTCCAGGCGACTTCCAGGCCGTCCAGCGCATTGCCGAGGACGTGGAAGGCCCCATCATCTGCTCGCTGTCCCGCGCCGTCCCCGGCGACGTTGACGCCGCCTGGAACGCCATCAAGAGCGCGGCCAAACCCCGCATCCACGTGTTCCTGTCTTCCTCGGAAATCCACCAGATGCACCAGCTGCGGAAGGACCGGGAAGACGTGATGACCATGGCCGTGCAAATGGTCTCTCGCGCCAAGGGCTACTGCGACGACGTCGAGTTCTCGCCCATGGACGCCACCCGCACCAACCGCGAATATCTCTACCGGATGCTGGAAGAGGTCATCAAAGTCGGCGCGACGACTATCAACATTGCCGATACGGTGGGCTACGCCATTCCGTCAGACTTTCAGACCATGCTGGTGGACATTCAACAGAACGTGCGCGGCATTGAGAACGTCACCCTGTCCGTCCACTGCCACAACGACCTGGGCCTGGCGGTGTCCAACAGCCTGGCCGCCATCGAGGTGGGCGCCCGGCAGGTGGAGGGCTGCATCAACGGCATCGGCGAGCGGGCCGGCAACGCCTCTCTCGAAGAGATCATCATGGCGCTGGACACCCGCAAGGACCTGTTCGGCGTCGATCTGAACGTGGATACCACGCAGATTTACCCCAGCAGCCGGCTGGTCAGCCGCATCACCGGCATGAACGTGCAGGCCAACAAGGCCATCGTCGGCGAGAACGCCTTCCGACACGCCTCGGGCATCCACCAGGACGGCGTGCTGAAGGACCGCTCCACCTACGAGGTGATGCAGCCCGAGCGGGTCGGCCTGCCGCCGGACGTGCAGCTGGTGCTGGGCAAGCTCAGCGGACGGGCCGGCCTCCAGGCGCGGCTGGAAGCCCTGGGCTACTCGCTGGACCGGGAAGAAGTCACGAGCGTGTACGAGCGGTTCCTGGAACTGGCCGACAAGAAGAACGAAGTCACCGACCGGGACCTGGAAATCCTGATGGACGAGGAGAACCGCTCCGCCTACGAGCCCATCAGCTACGCCCTGGAAACCGTCCACTTCACCAGCGGCGACAAGGACATCCCCACCGCGACGGTGCGCCTCATCGGCCCCGACGGCAACGCCAAGACCGACGCCTCCACCGGCAACGGCCCGGTCGATGCCGTCTGCCGCGCCATCGACCGGGTGATCGGCACCACCGCCCGGATCTCCGACTTCCAGGTGCAGGCCGTGTCGGAAGGACGGGACTCGGTGGGTTCGGTGTCCATACGGATCGAAAACAGCGGCCGCGTGTTCTCCGGTCGCGGCGCCAACACCGACATCATCGTCGCCAGCGCGCAAGCCTATCTGAGCGCGATGAACCGGATGCTGGCCGCCGACGAAGCGGAGACCCTGCCCGCCGTGGGGACGACGCCGGACTAGGCACGATGCGCGGTTTGCAGATACGGTTAGGGGCGGGTTGGAAACCCGCCCCTGCGTTTTGTTCAGGACGCCGGACGCTTGCGGATGTTGATTACCCAGAGGTATCCGGCCCAATCCACTTGAGCATAACCAGGCCATTCCATTTGAGCGTTGACGTTTTGGGCTATCAGCCGGTCAGCCTCATCAGCGAGCAGGTCATCGGATATACGGAACAGGATGACGCCAAAGGGCACTGGCCTGCCGTCTCGTTGGCTCAATGTCCCGAAATCTTTGTCGAAGGTAATCAGTAACCGGCTTTCCCGCGTCGCCCAGTTCAGCACGTCAGGATCGGGCGTTCTTGGTCGTTCCTCTTTGACCCATACTACATCATGGCCGGAATCGCGCAGCATTGCGACGGTTACGCCCGACATATTTTCGTCGGCCAGTATCCGCATAATCTCACGCCGTTTTTTGACGGCGCGACTGGTCGTCATTACCGAAAACGGCCGCTTCCCATTCAGCCCAAGTCAAAGGAGAAAGCGGCTCGCCGGTAGCAGCAAACTGACGGCAGGCTTCAATATCCTCTGCTGTGAGGTGTGGGTATCTGGTGAGGATGTCTTCTTCCGTCCAGGCTCCGTTCAAACGCCCTACAATCATCTCCACAGAGATGCGAGTGTCCTTAATTACCGGTTTGCCGCTCAGAACGCCCGGCACTTTTTCAATCCGCTCTTGCCAGTCCATAACAACTGCTCCTTTGCATCCATCCGTTCCGATTATAGCAGCGGCATTTCGTCCCAAGTCCTGCCGTCCAGTTCCCGGCCATTGCGCTTCTTGAACACGCCGCCCCATTGTTTGAAGTGGAAAGGCACGCCGGCGTCAATGCACTGGTCGCGGATGTCGCGTGCCCAATCGGGCTGCATCGGACGAGCGCCGGGGCCGGATTCGCCGCCCACGATGACCCAATCGATACCGGTGAGGTCCAGGTCGGGCAAGGGGCCAAGCAGGGGTTCCAGCGAAAGGAACTTAACGGCGGCGGCGGTGTCGCGGAGGAGGTCGATCCGGTGCGCGTAATCCGCGTTCTCGACGCTGACGCCTTGCCAGATCTGGGCGGGCCAGGGCAGAGTTGAGTTGAGGCTGACCACACGCTCCGGGCGCTTGGTGAGCACCTGGTAACGATGCCAGTGGGCGCGGGTCATTACGTCAAAAACCTGGGCGATGAATTCGTCGGGAACCTCGGCGTGAAAGAGGTCGCTCATCGAGTTGACGAAAATAGAGCGGGGTTTGCGCCAGCGCAACGGGATTTCCAGGGTATCAGGATGCAGGGTTACGGCAAAGCCGTTGCGGTACTTGGCCATGCCGGTAGCTTTGAGACGCTTGGAAAGACGCTCGGCATAGCACCTCTTGCAGCCCGGGCTGACCTTATTACAGCCCGTAACCGGGTTCCAGGTGGCATCGGTCCACTCGATTTTTGAGGCGGCCATGACTACTGACTAACTAGCAACTTTTCAGGAAAACATCCTGAGTTGTCCGCTTTCCGTTCTCTTGGTGACCTTATCCCAGAAATCCGCCCCGCGCTCGTGCTTACTGGCGAACAACAAGCAATACAGCGTGACGTGCCTACGGTTATCTACAACCACGTTGTCTTTGACGAAGTTGTAACCGATCTTTCCCAACTCTTTCGTGTAAGCGTTCAACAGAACACGAGCTGGCCTCTCGCCCGGCGTTTCCCGATTCATGGCAGCTTGGAGAGGCGCCCGGTACGTATCGCCATTCATAAAGGCATCTAGTCTCGGCAGGTCCCTATCCCAGTTGCGCTTGATGTAACCAATTGGGAAGTTGACCACTAGGTCTAAACGGCGACCTTGTGCGATAGTCGCCAACGTGCTGAAAGCAAAATCCCAGCCCCATGGGTCAAAAACCGCCAGTCCAAGCGAGCGCCTGGCCGGCGGCAAATCCTCCAAAACCCCGTTCACCAACGTGTCGGCTTCGCCTTGATAATAATGAACGTTGCTGGATGCCGGTAAACCCAAGTGCGATATGCGCTTTTCGAGTGCGTCAAGGTGTTTCGCGCTCTTGTCTGCCAAAAAATAATGTGTGAACCCTGTCTTCGATTTTGCTGCCAACATGGGCGAGCCATCGATTTCGACGTTGTCTTCCTTGAGGCAACATAGCCCGGGGCCGCTAAACAGGTCAATGTAGTATCTCTGACTCCATTTGTGCTGCATTCCCACGTTGAAAATATCAGTGATGCGCTCGATGACGAATTCCTTTTCCTTGGTGTGCGCTGCAACCTCCAGAGCCGGAAGGCCGTCCGAAGCTGTAATGAGTTCTTGCCCTCTTGTCCCACTGACCATTAGTCTAGCCTCCAAATCTCAACGTCGATTATAGCACATATGAACTAATTACGATTTTTCTAATGATCTCCCGGAAGCGGTCACGACAGATTTTCCCCGTGTGCTACTGCTATCACAGCAGCGGCATCTGAAACGCCTGATCCGCCGCCGTGGCGCCTTTGCCCAGGTGGGTGGCGGCGTAGCCCATGCGTCGCAGGTGGGCGGCCAGGTCGGGGAAGCCGAAGACGGTGTACACCCGTTGGGGCTGGACGGCCCGGACATAGGCCACCAGGTCGTTGAAATCGGCGTGGTCGCTGTAGGGCAGGCTGGCGTCGCCGGGGCGGCCTCGTCCCCAGGGCTTGACGCCGGCTCCGGCGGCCCAGCCGGTCAGCTCCAGGTAGCGGGCCGGCCGGTTGCGGGGCCGATGCTCGCCGACTTGCTCCCGCGATTTCCGGCCCGGCGGGAACAGCAGCACCTCGTCGTCGTGAATGTTGCCGTCGAAGACACGGTACTCGCCGTTGAATACGACCCCGCCCGCTTCGTATCTGCGGACGGTCTCATAAATCCCCTCCTCGCAGACGACCCGGAACCCGGCGGTTGTAAGGTGATGCAACGCCTCCTGGGCCTTGCCCAATCGCCAGCCCAGGACTACGGGCAGCGCCCCCTGCTCCAGCCACTGAGCGGCGACCCGGAGGGCTGTGCCGATGGCTTCCTCCTGGGGCGGGAAGACGTAGTCGGGCCGGCCGTAGGTGCTCTCGATGACCAGCACATCGCAGGACACGGGTTCCGCCTGTTCGTTGATGGGCGACGGCTGCGTGCGCAGGTCGCCGGTGTACAGCAGCCGCTCGCCCGTGCTGCGGCGGGTGACCAGCGTTTGCGCCGAACCCAGGCAGTGGCCCGCCGGATGCAGCGTGATGGTGTAGTCGGCCGTTTCCAGCGTCTCGCCGTAGTCCAGCGCCACCGGCTCGGAACGCTTCAGGTAGTCGCCCAAGAGCAGGCGGGTGCCGTGGGTCAGCACCGGGCGGAGGTGGCGGGCGGTGTGGTCGGAGTGCGCGTGGGATATGACCGACGCATCCTGCTTGCGCCGGGCGTCCAGCCACAGGTCAAGTTCGGGGAGATAAACGCCTCTGTCAAAAACCACTTCCACCGGAGCAACCCAGGCCGCCAGTCGCGGCGTCGGCGAGTATAGCACGCACCCAGGCCTGATGATTTACATTCGTCATTCCGGCGAAAGCCGGAATCCAGTGTCCCTGGCAGACGCTTGCGGTATAATTCCTGCCATCCGCGCCGGCCCGGTGTCTGCCGCACCAACGCATCCGTCCGGCGCAAAACAGGAGATGCTTGATGCCAGGTCAAATTGGCGACGTTGCGCCAGATTTCACGCTGCCGTCACCCCATGACGGCGACATCACCCTCAGCAACTATCGCGGCAGCAATTCCGTCGTGCTGTCGTTCCACGTGCTCGATTTCACCAGTGGTTGAACGGACCAGGCGACCTCGTTCCGCCGTTTCAACGAGCGGTTCCAGGAGCTAAATGCCCAGGTGTTGGGCATCAGTTGCGACCACGTTGCGGCCCACCGGGCTTGGACCACCACCATGGGCGGCCTGCCCTATCCCGAGCTGTCCGACTGGCATCCCAAGGGCCAGGTGACCACCGCCTACGACCTTTGGAACGAAGAGCGTGGCGCCGGAACCCGCGCCGTCATCGTCGTGGACAAGGAAGGCGTTATCCGGTACCGCGAGACGTACCAACCGGGCACGCTTCCAGATCCGGAAACCATTTTGCAAGCGGTGGCCGATCTGGGCTAGTAAACGTAGGGGCGACCGGCCGGTCGCCCCTATCACATATTGCCTACCTGCCGGCATTGAGGTCAGCCGCCGATCCCCTCGATGCGATACTGGACCGCGCCCCGAGGCGTGTTGATGGTGACTTCTTCGCCGGCGCTGCGGCCCATCAAAGCTTCTCCGATGGGCGAAACCGTGGATATTTTGCCGGCCGACACGTCGGCCTCGCGCACGTCCACCAACGTAAAGACCCGCTCCTGTTGGGCAGTCAGATCGTGCAGGGTAACTCTTGACCCAATGACCACCCGCTCGGTGTTGGCGTTGGAAGCATCGACGATCTCGACGTTGGCCAGGTCGTTTTCCAACTGCCGGATGCGGCGCTCCGTCAACTGCTGCTGTTCGCGGGCAGCGTCCAGAGGAGCGTTTTCACGCACGTCGCCGTCGCTGCGGGCCAGCCGGATCGCTTCCCGTATTTGGGGGACTTCACCCCGCAGGCGTCGCAGTTCGGCCTGCAGCTCGGTATGCCGTTGCTGGCTGAGACGGGCGCTGGGAGTGCCGGTGGTGGCGCCGTTTTGGTCGGCGTTCTGGAAGCGGCGACGGTTGCGGCGCGGCGCGGCGGCGTAACGAGCCAGGCTGTTCTCCGTCCAGCCGCGACGGTTGGCGAAAGTCAGAAATTTCTTGACCGGGTCCAGACGCGAAGACGGGTCTTCCACGTTTTCCGTGGTCCACTTGGCATATTCGCCGACTTCAATGGCGTGGAGCGTCGAAATGAGCTTGTCCCGGCCAATTCTGGCCTGGAAGCGCAACAGTTCCTGCTGGCCCTGCAATGCCTGTTTGCTCTCTTTGAGGTGATCCACGAACAGATTAATTGCCTGTGAAATCGAGAGGGGCTGATTGTTGGTCAACTGTCCATCCTCCGGTTTAATCGCAGACTCAGGCTGCAAGGTGGCGATCATCATAGCATTTGCCCGTTCCCTGGGGCAAATCGCTGACACCGGCCGGTTGCGCCAAGTCAACCACCCTATGCTATGCTACCGGCGCAGACCAAACGGAGCGGAGGAAGCGACCACCATGAAGGCGATGCAGATTACCGAATACGGCGGCCCGGAGGTGATGCAGTACGTTGACCTGCCGGACCCGACCGCCGGCCCCGACCAGGCGGTGGTGGATATCCAGGCCGTCGGCGTCAACTTCACCGACATCTACAGCCGCATGGGCGTCAACCCTCCGGGGCTGCCCTGGGTGGCCGGGGTTGAGGCGGCCGGCGTGGTGCGCGAGGTCGGCCCGGGCGTGGACCACGTCGCCGTGGGCGACACGGTGGCCTACTGCAGTCACCCCGGCTCCTACGCCGAGCAGGCTCTGGTGCCAGCCTGGCGTCTCATCAAGATGCCCGATGGCTTGTCCGCCCGCGACGGCGCGGCGGTCATGCTCCAGGGCATGACCGCTCACTATCTGTGCTACGACACCTACCGGGTGCAGCCCGGCGACCGGGTCCTGGTCCATTCCGGGGCCGGCGGCGTGGGTCTGCTGCTCATCCAGATGTGCAAGGCCCTGGGCGCATACGTCTATTCAACCGTGTCCACCGAGGCCAAGGCGGAACTGGCCCGCGGCGCCGGGGCGGATCACGTGATCCTGTACACCCAGCAGGATTTTGCCGACGAAATCAACCAGGCCACCGACGGCGCCGGCCTCCAGGCCGTGTACGACGCCGTGGGCAAGGACACCTTCGACAAGAGCATCGCCTGCCTCGCCCCGCGCGGCTACATGGTGCTGTACGGCCAGGCCAGCGGCCCGGTGGAAGCCATGGATCCCCGGGCGCTGGGCAACGGCTCCAAGTTCCTGACCCGGCCCGGCCTGGGTGATTACACCAGGAATCGGGAGGAGCTGGAACAACGGGCCGGCGCCGTCCTGGGATGGGTCCAGTCGGGCGAACTGAAACTGCGCGTCGAGCACCTGTTCCCGCTGTCCGAGGCTCCCGAAGCCCACCGCCAGTTGGCCGGCCGCGCCACCACGGGGAAGATTATCCTGACGCCGTAACCAGCGTTCCGAAGTTTTTCAGGTCACGCAGGCATCATGTGGCAAAACACCGAAGGCATCCCTCACTTCGCAAACAAATCTGTGGCGCGGAAGTGGCTGGAAAACCGGCTGCGGCAAGGTCGTGCGGCATACCTCTTCTACGACCACGAAGATGGCCCCGGTATGGTCAACCTATTGGACGGCGTATCCGAGGTTATTGAGGAGGGGGAGTTTGGATGGGCGGATCACGCCCCCTATCGAGCCGACGTGTTGCTCCGTCGGGCCAATGAACCTCCATCGGCCCTCGAGATCGTCCATACCCATCCGCCGGAGTACCGCAAGTTGAGTGAAGCCGCGCGACTGGGCATAGACCTGTATGAGATCGAGGGCGGCCATCCACCGTTCAGCGAAAAAGGGCTTAAGGTTCTGGCCACCCATATCGCGCCGGCTAACCGACGACCGCACAGGGACTTCAACTCGCGTATGATTGATCTGTACGACAGGATTGCCAATCCGTCCTCCCTTGACGACGGGTTCATACGGGTTGTCAAGAACTGGCGCGGCTCGCTTGACCAACACGACCATGCCAAGCGAGATGAAATGGAAGAAACTGAGAAAAAATTCGCCAGGTTGCGGAGCGAAATTCGCCAGCAGCACGTGTTCTGCGCGCGCTGCAAAAAGCCGAACGAGCTGATTGACGGTGACAAGGGGTTTCGTTACTCCAGCATTCTGGCGCACCGTCCAAACGGAGGCTGCGGACGCATTCACTTATGCCAGGGCTGCGAGTTCGAAATCCGGGGCGGATGGCACGGTGTGTTTCCAAGTGATGCGGTCGAGTGGTGGCCGCGTGACGACTGCCCCGACTGTCGGGACGTGGACCAGGCGCACGAAGACGAGCGGGACCGAAGGTTCGCGCCCGGACCCACTGGCTACATCGTGGAGGGCCGGACGGTCAGTCGCGAGGAATTCTTGGGCTTGTTAACACTGCTCGATTGGACCGCAGTCATAGCCTCCGAATATTTGGATTGGGCTGGCGCGGGAGAGCAACGACTCCGAGAGTTCCAGTACATAACGCGGGACTCGATCGCGCAGTTAATCGAAACTGTGTACAGTGGAACAGACGCCCCCAATGATGCCGACCTTCGGCCGGCTGGCATTTTCGGCGGCACCCTACCCCCTTGTCCCCTGACCCTGGGAGAGGCGGCCGCTATAGGTAGTAACCCGTAAGCGAGCGGCGTCGCGGTCAGTAATCCGGACATCTTTGGAACCCATGCTCTTTCAACAGCCAGAGACCGCATGGCCGGCACCCCGGGGCATCGTGCTTAGCGACCTGGACTGGGTCGCCGATACGGCCCGGCGTTTTCAACTGGACGGGTTGGAGATACCCGCCGGGTCGGTGGTGCTGGAACGGATCTCCGCCACCGGAGGGCGCTGTTTCTGCTATCCCGACGGGTCGTGGCTGATTGGGTTGTCCCTGCCCCGGCTCCAGCGGAGCGGTCGGCGGGGGATGGAGGGCATACTGGCCCACGAACTGCTCCACGCGTGGTTGTGGTCGCTGCATCGGTACCAGGGACACGGGCCGGTTTTCGAGGGCCACGCGTCAGTTCGCGGCATTCCCCGGTGGTGTTCGGCATACGACGAAGTGCGCCGTCAGGGGCCGCAACAGTTGGCGCTGTTCGACGCTGGCCCACGAAATCCGACATCGTACCCATGACCTGAAACTGCCATCCCGGTTTTCGGATTTCGTCAGCGTGATTGGAAACGGGTAAGTTTATCAGGCAATATCTACGAAGCCAAAGCGCATGGCATTGCGGCTTTTTTGAATTTTTTCGCAAAAAACGCCTCAAATTTGACATTGGCCCCAGGTCAGGCTAAACTGCCGCATAGTCAAACGCAGGTCTGCACAAACATCAACCTGCCCTTAAGCAAGGAGGCCATATGAGTGCAGCCGCGCTGATAGCGCAACAACAATCTTCGGAACCTGACTCTACGCGGTCCCGCCCGTTGCGGGACTGGCCCAGCGTCAATCTTATTTCTGGATGCGTTCGCCCCTTCGGGGTGTACCCCATCCGGGGTCGTGCGAGGCACCAGCTGCCCTGCGAGCCTTAGCTGCTCCCAGGCTAAATCGGGCGGCGGAAGTAGCGTTCCGCCATAGGCCCCTTCCCTTTGGGTTTCTGCCGCAACGCCGGTTGTGGGAGAACGCCGCCCCCCGGTGTTTGACCGCAACGTGAGGATTCTATTGTCCTCGGCCGCGACGGCTGGCCGGGCCGTTTGCCGGCCCAAATCCACACTCCGCCAATCATCATTGGCCCCAACCAAACGAGGAGCGAATATGAGAGAAGTCTTGAAGTCAAAAATTCACCGCTGCTGGGTAACCAGCGCCAACCTGGGCTATGTGGGCAGCATCATCATTGACCGCGACCTGATGGACCAGACGGACATCGTCACCTACGAAAAAGTCCAGGTGCTGAACATCACCAACGGCCAGCGGTGGGAGACCTATGCCCTTCCCGGCGAGCGCGGCAGTGGCGCCGTTGCCGTTCAGGGCGCTGCCGCCCGTCTCTGCCAGCAGGGCGACTGCCTCATCATCCTCGCCTTCGACATTACCAACGAGCCGGCCGACCCGAAGATGGTCCTGGTTGACGAAAACAACAAATTCCTAGAATGGATCGAAGGGTCGATGTATGCCGAACCGCAGCCCGAGCCCGTCGCGCTGTTCTGAGCAGGAAACGGAACAATACTATGACGCTGAGGCTGCCCTCTACCGTTCCTTCCGGGATGCAGAGGGCAGCCTGCACTGGGGCATATAGGAGCTGAACGAATATGGTAACCGGGCATCGGTTTTCGGAACAGGAAACCGAAGAGTACTACGACGCTGAGGACGTGATCTATCGCTCCGTATGGGATGCCGATGGCAGCGTCCACTGGGGTGTATTCGACGACAAGGTGAATGGCGACGCCAGCATCCGCGAGCAGTTTCGAGCCGCCGGTATCCGCCTCAACGAGTTGATGGTGGAGTACGCGGGCATCGGCTCAGGTTCCCGCGTGCTGGACGTGGGGTGCGGCAACGGCACCAATGTGATCTGGGTCAGCCGGAACACCGGCGCCAAAGCAACCGGCATCGACCTCAGCGGCGTCCGCATCGCCAACGCCGTCGCATCCCTGGAACAGGTGCCGGAACTTGCCGGCAAGCTCGCCTTCGAGAAGGCATCGGCCACCGAACTGCCCTTCGCCGAAGGCGCGTTCACCCACGTTTGGAGCCAGGCCACCATCTACCACGTGCCGGACAAGGTGAAGGTTCTCGAAGAAGCGTACCGAGTCCTGGAACCGGGCGGGCAGTTCATCTTCGACGACCTGATCAAGCCCACGCCCGACATCAGCGAATCGGCCCGCAAGTTCGTGTACGACCGCCTGCTGTTCGACACCGATTTCAGCTTCTATTCCTACATGGAGACCCTGCGCGACACCGGCTTCAAGGTGTTGCAGGCCCGCGACCTGTCGTCTCACCTGGCCCGCAGCTACACCTACCTGTCGAACCTGGCTTCGGTCGCCGAGGGGCCGGAAGGCTACCAGGACCGTTTCGACTATCTGACCGACGCCTACATGAAGACGGTGGACGCCATCAACAACGACGAACTGGGCTGGGCGCAGTACCTCTGCATCAAGCAGTAGGCGGAATCACGGTCATCCGTCAGAATCAGGATTTGCCGGATTTTAAGATTTTCAGGATTACGTTCCTTCAATCCTGCCAATCCTGTAATCTTGAAAATCCTGATTCTGACAATATTTCACCACGGAGCAGCAGCAAAATGCCTGAATCAGGAAATATCAGTTCGGAAGACCGGGTTCAGTGGGTCTATTCGTCCACCACCAACGACGAGTTGGCCGAGCGGTACGACCAGTGGGCGAAGGAATACGACGACGATCTGGAGAATACCTTCGTCTGGCTGGCCCCGCGTATGGGAGCCGAAACGCTGGCCCAGCACGTCGCCAGGGACGCCAAGATCCTGGACGCCGGCGCCGGCACCGGTCTGGTGGGCGTGGAGTTGGAGCGGCTGGGCTATGGCGACATCTGCGCCATGGACCTGTCCGAGGGTATGCTGGAAGAGGCCCGCGCCAAGGGTTGCTACAACGACTTCCGCCAGATGGCCTTGGGCGATCACCTGGACTTTGATACCGACGCCTACGACGCCGTCATCAGCATCGGCGTGTTCACCCCGGGCCATGCGCCGCCCAACTCCTTCGTGGAACTGTGCCGCGTCACCAGGCCGGGCGGCCACATCGTGTTCAGTATGCGCCCCGACACCCACGTCGAGCTGGGGTTCAAGGACCAGCAGGACGCCCTGGTGGAAAGCGGCGCCTGGTCCCTGGCGGCCGTCACCGAGCCGTTCCAGCCCCTGCCCAAGGGCGAGCCGGAGGTGACGCATCAGATCTGGGTGTATCAGGTGAACTGAAACTAAGCCGATTGAGGCGCAATAGACAAGGAGAAGGGCGGCCCGCTGCGTAGGACGCCCCTTCACTTTGTGATCATCGCAGAGTCAGACTATCACTCGCGGGTCTCCATGGGCAGGCCCTGGTCGTGGACTTCCATGATGCACTCCGGGCAGCGGTGGCCGGGGTCGTGGCCGGTGGCCGGCCAGATGTCATCGCCCTTGAGGCCGCAGAGGAAGAACGGTTCCACTTCCTCAATGCCCAGGCTCTCCAGGTAGTGAACGACGCCCTGCTTGCGGGGATTGTCGTACCACCACGGCGTCAGGCTGCGGGCCAGGGCATGGATGTTTTCCTTGAAATCATCCGCATACTCTTCCGGGTCGTCAGGAATGTCAACCATCCAGCGGTTCCCGCTGGGCCCCCCTTCCCTGGTGGCCGGCAACTTGCCATCGCGGACGTTCTTGCGAATGACGTCCTGCGAGACGTTCAGGATCCGTGAAGCTTCCTGGATGGTAACCCGGGGCATGGCGCACCTCAATCAGCGGCGATAATCAAACGGTTGCCCTATTTCTACCACTAACCCGGCGGGGCGGCAAGTAAATCATTTCTACCGTAGGGCAATCGCATCATCCCCGTCATTCCGGCGCAAGCCGGAATCCAGAGTCCTATGCCGCAAGGATTTCCTGGCCCGCCCCGTATCAAGTACGGGGTGACGTTCTTTCGCGGGAATGACGGTTGCAGAAGGCGACCGGGTGGGAGGTTGGCGTTAGCGTGTGGCAGCCACAGTCCGCGGGTCCTCCAGCGTGTCGGCCAGGGAGCCGCCGGGGGGAACCATGGGGAACACGTTGGTCTCCCGCTCCACCACGAACTCGATCAGGAACGGGCCGTCGTATTCCCGGGCCTGCCGCAGGGCGTCAGCGACATCCTCCTGGTGCTCAACGCGCAACGCCGGAATGTCGTAGGCGTTGGCCAGCTTGACGTAGTCCGGGCCGGGCATGGGGACTTCCTTCAGGTGGCCGTCGAAGAACATCTCCTGCCACTGGCGAACCATGCCCAGGTAGCCGTTGTTGAAAATGGCGATCTTGATGGGCAGTTTCTCCTGCACCGCCGTCACCAGTTCCTGCAGGGTCATCTGGAAGCCGCCGTCGCCGGCCACCGACCACACCGTCGCGTCAGGCCGGCCCACCTGCGCGCCCAGGGCGGCGGGAACCTCGAAGCCCATTGCTCCCAGGCCGCCGGAGGTCACGAAGGAATTGGGCTGGCTCAGGAACAGGTATTGCGCCGCCCACATCTGATGCTGACCGACGCCCGTAACCACGACGGCGTTGTCGTCCTGCTGGATCACCTCGTTCATTTCCACCAGCACCTGCTGGGGCAGCAGCGCCCGGTTGGACGAGGGATCCGGGACGGGTATCGCCAACGACGGGTGCTGGGCCTTCAGGCTGGCGATGGTCGTCATCCATTCGGGGCGTTCCGCCCACTCGACCAGCGGCGTCAGGGCTTGCAGCACGGGCCGGGCGTCGCCCACCAGCGGCACCTCCGCCGGCACGATCCGCCCCACCTGGGTGGCCTCAATGTCCAGGTGGATGATGCGCGCGTGGGGCGCAAACCCGGACACGCGCCCGGTCACCCGGTCGTCGAAACGCATCCCCAGCCCGATGATGACGTCGGCCTGGTCAACCACCATGTTGCACCAGTACATGCCGTGCATCCCTAGCATCCCCAGGCTTTGCGGGTGGTTGCGGGGAAAGCCGCTGATGCCGAGCAGGGTGTTGATGACCGGAATGCCGGAACGCTCCGCCAGGGCCAGCAGTTCATCAAAGGCGCGGGAGTTGACGATGCCATGGCCGGCGATGATGACGGGCCGCTCCGCCTGGTTCATCAGTGCCGCCGCCTTGTGGATGTTTTCCATCAACTCGTCGGACAGTGCCGGATCGGTGGCCGCAGCCGGCGTCGGGTAGTCAAACTCGGCTTCCTCCAGCTGGACATCCCGGGGCACGTCGATGAGGACAGGGCCGGGCCGGCCCTCCTGGGCCACTCGGAACGCCTCCCGGACGGTGCGGGCCAGGTCGTTGGCCGACATGACCAGGAAGGTACGCTTGGTGCAGACCGAAGCGATGCTGCAGATGTCGCATTCCTGGAAGGCTTCGGTGCCCATGGCGGCGCGGGCCACCTGCCCGGTGATAGCCACCAAGGGGATGCTGTCGGCCTTGGCCCCCATGATGCCGGTGATGAGGTTGGTCGCGCCGGGGCCGGAGGTGGCCACGCAGACGCCGGGCTTGCCGGTGATGCGGGCGTAGCCGTCGGCGGCGTGGGCGGCGGACTGCTCGTGCCGCACCAGGATATGGCGCAGCTGCGGGTAGGCCCATAAGGCGTCGTAAAAGGGCAGTATCGCCCCGCCGGGATGCCCGAACAGCACTTCAACCCCTTCCCGGAGCAGGCTTTCGCAGATGATTTCAGAGCCTTTGAGTTTCACGGCGTATCTCCGTTTTCAGTTTTCGTTTTCCGCCCCAGGCGGACGAACCAGGCCCTGCCGACGGTACTCGGAAACGGACATAAAAAAGGCCCGTCCCCATAGGGACGGGCGTCAGTCAAAGATCCGCATCGCCCGCGGTACCACCCTATTTGCTCGAAGCCCCCGTCCACCACCGGCGGACGGCGACGCCAAACCACTCTAGCAGGACACCATCATGCCCCGTTGCTGCTAACGGGCAACGAATCCGGCCTGAGCTTACTTGCCGCCAGTATCGGGCAGCGGCTTTCAGCCGGCAGCTCCGGAGGGATTTTGGGCGGAGCAAACGCGCCTGCTTGCACCGGACCAGGCTCGCTCAAGCGTTTGGAAACCGCTTACTCGTCTCCATCTCAGCTTTTCACCAAAACTGTATCACGGCCCCGCCAACAGCGTCAATCGCGCGGCGGTCTCATGCGTACCCACTTTGTCATTGCGAGCGCAGCGTGGCAATCTCGTCGCCGTAGCAAGGGTTTTCTGCTAGCAGCCGTAAATACCTCAACGAGATTGCCGCCAATGCCTGACGGCATTCTCGCAATGACAGACGGCGGAAAGTGGGTAAGCGTGAGCGCGGCGGTCTCAGGTCAGGGCAATATACCCGTGGATCTGACCGCCTGCATAGGCGTGCTATAATATTGCCCCGCCCAAGCGTTGCAACTCCCGCGGAGAGGTGCCAGAGTGGACGAATGGGCGCGACTGGAAATCGCGTAGGGGTTAACGCCTCTCGCGGGTTCGAATCCCGCCCTCTCCGCCATTTTTACATCGTGAATTGGCCCAATCAACGGCCGCTTTCTACTTGATTTGAGTAGAAAACGGCCCTTTTCATGTCCGGTGCGGACGGCGGCGACCTAGATGTCATCGGGCGCCGTCCCCCGGTTAGTCCTCCCGTTCGATCTCGGCGTACACCGCCCGCATGGAGGCGCCGGAGTCGTCCTCCACCTCGGTGAACCACTTGATCAGAGAACGAGTCAGCTGGTCCACCGACTCGTCAACTGAGGCGGCCTCATAGCGCTGGCGCACATTGGGCAGGGTTACACGAGACTGGGCTTCGCGCATCCAGACGATCTTTTCCTTGTCGGTCATGTCCGAACCGGC
>DAOUJY010000109.1:0-13740 GCA_034421995.1 Dehalococcoidia bacterium
GGCCTTCAACATTCTGGTGCAGTGGAATGGACTGGAACCCGACGAAACCGGACGCATCCACCGCTCCATTGCTCAATTCGTCCTCTGACACTAACTAGCACCAATGGTTGGTAGGGGGAAGGATTCATGTGGGCGTTGTCCGCGATCAATTCTGAAAATGCCGTCTGGCATTGGCGGGGTCCAGGATATTGATCGTTATATCCCGCACAGTATTCGAAAGCGTCCGGTGTCAGTCCAGTGGCGGTTAGCGCGGCCCGTTGGTAGCGCGCGGAGGCGGACCGGTGCTTAGCGTCGACACGGCTGAATTCCTTTGCCATCCATTCCGGGTATGGCGTGCGGGGGTCAGCCGGAGGTATGAAGCGGCTTTTAATTTCTTGATACGCCTGGTCCATGAGCCGTTGGCCGGTTTGGAGCTCTGTGATCACCGTCCTGTTTCGTTCGCACACCGTTACTTCCGGTGCAGGTTGACGGAGTTTTACGATCCCATCGTTGTAAACGATCTGCGGCACGGGTGCTTCCGGCTCAGTCGGCGAGCCGGCGCTGCAGCCCAGAAAAATGAAGCCGACCGTTAACGCGAGAGCTAGGGAGAAGCGACAGGGGTGACGGCACACGATATTTTGCATTTGCGCTCCTTGGACTCACTGAAGATAAGCCGTCGCAAAATTCGTACCAGTTCCCGCCGGCTGACCCCCGGTATGTACGGTGGCATGAGCTATTCCGACGCAACGAGGGGCTGTATCAGCTTCGGCGCAACCTCGCAGACGTAATACTCCAAGCCCTCTTCCTTGCATTCGCCCGCCAGTTCCGCGATTTTGGCTTTTCCCAACTCGCGTAGTTCTGCCTGCCGCTCAGGGATGTCGTCTCCTGGTAACGGGTACATTTGCGCCATTGCCATGGCGTCAGCAATCATCTTCAGCGCCTCTTCCCGATCCTTGCCTTGGGAAATGGCACCGGGGATGCCGGGGCAAAGCACGGCAAAGTCGTCGTCCGATTCGATGAGGATGACCTCGTAAAGGTCGCTGCTATTGTCTGCGGTTGGCATAGCGTCTCTCCGGCGCGTGGCGGTTGCAGCTACGGCACGGCTGGCCGTCAGTCATTTTTGCGCTGCCGGGTTTTCGTCGCTGGACGGGTTTTCCTGTGCGGTGGGCTTGGTGAATATGACGGCGCCGTCCTCGGCGTGGGAATGGTTGGCGATGGCTTCCAGTATGCCGTCCAAACTCTGTTCAATCCGGTCCAGGCGTGCGTTGATTTGGGCAATGCCGGCGGCGTTTTCGGCGATGGCGGCCGCGTTTGCGTTGATTTTTTCGGTGAGGCGCATCTCAGTGTCGTGCAGGTCGTCGCGGACGTCGTTAATCTCGGTAACAACCCAAACGGTCACACCGACGACCATGCTGACCAGCAGCAGCAGAACCCCGATAGCGGGCGCGTTTTCGTTGATGAATTTCATGGTGGAGGGCACTCTGATGAAAGAATTTGTCTTCATTGTACCAGCCTGGCAGCTGCCTCTAGGGCGGATGGCTCCGGGCTAAATCATAAAGTTCATCTCCCCCACAATCCGCTCCCCCAGCGCCCGGTCGCCGGCGAGTGCTATTGACCCGTCCGCCAGCGCCTGCTCAGCCGTCCAGCGTCCCGTGCCCAGCGCGTTGAACGGTTCCAGGCCCATGGTGAGGCGTACCGTCGGCGTATCCGGGGCGGCGTCCATACGGTGCGCCCGCCCGCCGTCCATGTTCAGGGCGATGGTACCGCCCACGTCGCCGGTGATTTCGAACACCACCGTCGTGCCGTCGTCGGGCCGTACCTTGCGGCCCACCACGAAGGGCATGGCCATTTGGGTGCGCCCGTAGGCGTGCTGGGCCACCGGGCCACTGAGGTGGCCGGGGATGCCCAGGGTGCGGCGCATATCCTGCTCGTGGACCCAGGCGTCGTAGATGCGGATGGCCAGTAGGTCGGTGTAGGGGCCGCGGCCCAGGGGGTTGTCCGTTTCGGCGGCGAAGTCGGCTTCGGTCATGGCGCGCAGCACGGCCAATCGCTCGGCGGTGATTTCGCGGAACTCGGCCAGCACGTCGGAGCCGCTGAATTGACGGCGGTAGTCCACCAACACCTCGTTGCCCTGCCCCACTTCATTCTGCACGTGTGAAGTATCCGCCGGTTCGTGAGCCGGGGCGGGCCGGCCCAGCAGCCGGCACTCGCTGCCCACCAGGTGCGAAACCTGGTCCTGCACCGACCAGCCGGGGCACTCGGTGGGCATCGCCCACTGCTCGGGAGACAGGTCGGAGCAGAGTCTGTCGATGGACTGCCACACCGCTTTCATCAGGTCAACCATTTGCTGGGACATCGTTTGTTACTCCACAAGAATTTTCTACTTCCAAGCTATTTGTCAGAATCAGGATTTGCTGGATTTTAGGATTTTCAGGATTAAGTTCCCCCAATCTTGCCAATCCTATAATCCCGAAAATCCTGATTCTGACAAAGAACGGTAAGGTTCAAGACCGCACCCACCGGCATTCCGGCAGATGCCCGCGATACCCGCCGTCCGGGCAGGTGCAGCCGACGTCATCCCGCCGGCGGTAGCCGAGGGACTCCAGCCAGCCCTCAAACCCCGGGTAGAACCCATACCCGTCGTCAATCGAGCGATAGCCGGCCCGCAGCGCCGCCAGCACTTCATCATGGCTGGGGAGCGCGAACTCCTTGCCAGCATCAGCCGTAACCGTCATGGAGCTAATCAGCCACCAGCTCCAGCACATCCTGGGCGAAGACCATGTCCTCTTCGCCCACCTGGTTCGGGTCCTCCGGGCTGGTCAGGTAACGGACGAACAGCCACACGCCATCCTTGGGGTTGGACACAACCTCGGCGGTGGCCTCGCCGTAGAGCCGTACCGTCTGCCCCGGTTCAACTTCAAACAGGTTCACTATGTCAGCCATAACGCACCATGATTCCTTGCTTTGTCATTGCGAGCGAAGCGTGGCAATCTCGCCGCCGCCGCAACTCCTCCACCGAATTGCCACGTCGCTGCGCTCCTCCCAATAACACGCCATATCAGAAGAAAAATGTCAGGTTCTTGGCCAGCAGCACGTTCTGATCCAACAGAACTTTCCGCTGGGCGATGCGCCATTCGCCATCAGTCCGCCGCAGCGTGTCCTCCCGCCGGCCCACCAGTATGTCCGTTTCCGTCTCCACCCGGTTGCGGTAGATGATGAACCGGCAGCGCAGGGAAACTTCCTCGGCTTCCGCTACCGTGGGCGACGCCTCCAGTATCTCCACGTTGGTCACCAGGTGGGAGATGCGCGACAGCGGTTCCTCGGCCCAGTGGACGCCGGTGAGGATCTGGTTGACCCGTTGCGTCAGCGTCTGCTTGCCTTCATCAAACCAGTTGATGTCCTGGCCCTCGCGGGTGAACTCGCGCTCCAACTCGCCGAACTTGACGTTGCGGCGCATGGGCACCCAATACCGTACATCATCCGTGAGCAGGTCCAGCCATTCCTCGTACTGCCGGTCATCCAGCAGGTTGGCCTCGTGGTACAGAAACGCCTCGACGTCCTGCTTCAGGAGCAACCGTGAGAGGGCATCGTTAGTCGTCATTATTGCACCTGGATTCCGGCTTTCGCCGGAATGACGGCATTTGTCAACAGGCCGAGCCGTTGTTGCGCCACGTGGCCAACTCGTCCCAGTCGCGAGCGGCCATGAATTCCCGCCAGCGGTTGTAGAAGCCACGCTGGTTCTGCTCGCCGGCCCGGGCCCTGGTGGTGTCCAGGACGGTGCCGTCCAGTTTCAGCCCGCCGTCCTCGAAATCGGTGACCGAGTAGCCCATGCCCATCTGGTAGTTGTAGTGATGGCGGCGGGCCATGGCTCCCCGGCTGGCCGAGTGGGCGTAGTTCCAGTTCTCCATGTCGTCCTGCTCGGTCAGCCCGGCGGGACCGGAGTAGCGGATGTAGTACTGGCGCAGGAACTCCTTGACCTCCGGCGGCGCGGAACTGTCCACCAGGAACCAGCGCCAGACCTCGGTCCGGTCGGGGCCGCGTGGATGCCACACGGCGATGCTGCGCGGCTGCCGGGGCAGGTAAGACATATTGGGGAAGATGGTGCCCGGCCCGGCCAATATGCGCCACAGCTGGCCCTGCCGTTCCTTCCGCGCAATCTCGCACTGGTAGAAATACTCGGAGACGATGGGGTCGTTCTGGTATGACGGGACGGGTTGCGCGTCCTCGGGTCTCAGGAACATAACGGTGCCGTGGCCCCGCTCCGGGAAGGAAACGTCCAGGGACTTGGCGCCCTCCCGCTCGCTGTTGTCCCGCCGACCCTGGCCGGACGGGCCGATGCCCACCAGGTCAACGGAGCGGTGGCTGATGTTGTGGTAGCGGTCGCCGATGAAGTTCTCGGCGGGGAACTTCCAGTTGCTGGGAACCATCCACTTCTCGATGCCGCCGATGATCTCGGTGCCGCCCTCGCTTCCGTCCCACCCGTCGAACAGGATGTCCAGGTAGGTGCGGAACCCGCCGATGTATTCCAAAAAGTCCGGCGCGTTGGGGTCCCAGGTGGCCCAGATGCCGCCCTTGTAGTTGACCATCTTTGGCACGCGGATGAGGCCCCACTGGGACTTGTCCAGCTCCTCGTGGTAGGCGTCCTTGTAGAAGGGCACTCCCACCAGCGCGCCGTCGGTGGCGAAGCTCCAGCCGTGGTAGGGGCAGGTGAAGATGGGCGTGTTCCCCTCGTCATACCGGCAGACCTTCATCCCCCGGTGCATACAAGAGTTGAGGAAGACATGAATCTCGCCCTGCCGGTCGCGGCAGAGTATCACCGATTCCTCGCCCATTGAGGAGACGAAGAAGTCACCCGGCTTGGCAACCTGGCTTTCGTGGCCGACGAACAACCAGGCGCGGGTGAAAATCCGGTCCTGCTCCTCGGCGTAGATGTCGGAATTGACGAAGATCTCCCGGCTGACCATGCCGTTTTCCTGGTCAACCAGACCACTGTAAGCGCTGGGCTGGAACGTAATCGCCATGTTCATCCTCCGGGCGCGGCTCGCCCTGCTGAATGGTATCACACTGTCGGAGACGGTGGTGGCCCAAAGCACGTTTCGCCGATACCCGGCAAAGTCCAGTTAATCATCTCAAAATCTGCAATAACCGTCCCATTCCCCGACAGCCTGCCGGCTCCGGTTATTGCTACGCTGTGATGAAGGAATTTGTCGGGCTGGTACAATGGAAACGAACGAAAGCAATCGGTCGTCGTGGAGATTCGTCGATGGTTCACTGTCCGTGACGGCCAGTATGGCTGTTGCGGTGGCAATCAGTTACTGCCAGTCCTGTGCTGGATTATGGGGCCTCGGGTTCTTCCAGGACCTGACAGAAAAGGACGATGGCGTAATCATACTGGGGACGCTGCTGCTGTGCCCCGTCACTGTCGCGCTATATGGAGTTTTGCAGATGTGGTTTGCCGCGAAAGAAGCCGTTGAGAAAAGGGCTATGGAGAGAGGGCGCCGCCAGGAGCGAGAACGCATCAAGAAGGCGCTGGCGGAGCATGGCGTGAAACTGCCGCCGGAAGTCGCCGGCATTCTGGCCGGCGAAAGCGACGGGGATCAGCCGGGGCGGTAGATCATCTACGCTCCCCGAATCTCTGCGCCCGCCAACACTTCCAGTATCTTCGCCACGACGGGATAGCCGTCTCCGCCCCAGCCGGCTTCCTGGGCCTGCTTGTACAATGCGTCCGCCACCGATCCAGTACCCGCCGGAGCGTCAATCCGACGCGCCAATTCGCACGCCAATGCTACGTCCTTGGCCACGATGTCCAGCGTACCGCCGGCCTCGAATGATCGGTTGAGTATGCTGTTGGGAATGGCGCTGAAGGCCCGGCTGGCGCCGGCGCTGACCGGCACTATCTCAGCCAACACTGCGGGATCGACCCCGCCCAAGCGTCCGATCAGCATACCTTCTATGGCCGCGATCAGGTTGGTGTAGCCCATGTATTGCGTCGCCAGCTTGGCGGTGCAGCCGGCTCCGGCCGGCCCGACGTAGAAAACCTGCGCCGCCACGGCGTCCAGCGCCGGCCGCGCCCGCTCAAATACATCCCTTTCGCCGCCGACCATCATCGTCATCGTCGGTGGCCGGCCACTTACCGGAGCATCCAGCATCGCCAGCCCCCGGTCGGCGCACGCGGCGGCTACGCGGCGGGCCACGTCGGGGTCGTTGGTGGTGGTGTCCACCAGAACCGCGCTTTCGGACATTGCCGACAGGACGGCGGCTTCGTCGCCTAGCAGCACCGACTCCACCTGCGCTGGCCCCGGCAATGATGTCCACATCATCTCGCAGCCCAGCACCGCGTCCTCCGCGCTGTCGGCCCAACGCGCGCCCCGCTCCAGCAGCGGTTCCGCCGCTTCACGTCTTATGTCAAAAACGGTCAGGCTAACTCCGGCGTCCAGCAGGCAGCCGGCCATCAGGCTGCCCATGGTGCCCACGCCGATGAAGGCTTGATTATCGGGCAGTTCGACACTCATCTTCTTACAATTTCCTCAGTACGCTGCGGCGCACGCCGGCAGGGCGGTGTGAAACACCGCCTGCTGGTCAAACCGTTCCTTGTATATGTCGGAGATCTCCCGAACCGAGGCGACGCTGGCATCGGCCACGTCGGCCGGAACCAGCACGTTCAGCACCTTGGTCGATTCCCGGTACAGTCGTCCCTCGCCGGTGTCAAGCCACTGGCCGCGAGCGTCCAGCACGGTCAGCCCGTCCGGGAAACGCGGGGTGACGGTATCCGCGAGGAAAGTCTGCCACTCCTCTTCGCTCACGGTTTCTCCGTCACCCTTCTCCTGGCCGAAGTACGCGTTTAATTCAGTGAACGTGTCCATTCCGTCCGGACATTCAAAATCGCCGCCAACCACGCAGCCTGCCGCAAGTAGCAGGCACAGCGCGGCGGCGGCGACTATTGCTGCCGACAACCGCATCGACGCTAATAGTGGTCAACCAGCGGAATCTCGTGCAACGCGGGTATCACTTCACGGCCAATCAGCTCGATGGAGCGCATCACGTCCTCATGGGCCATGGCGCCCTCGTTGCCGTAGATGTGCAGGTAGCCGGGGTTGAGCCGCTCCACGATCATGGACAGCTTTTCCCGCACGGTGTCGGGGCTGCCTACGATGATGTTATTTGCTTCCTGCAACTCTTCGTAGGTCATCATCCGTCCGAAGCCGCCGGCGCCCGGCAGCGTCCGCTGGATGTTGACCGCCTCCCGGGACTGGTACCCGGGCGGGTCGTTGTGCTCGCGGGGGCCGCGGTTGCGATGCTCCTGGGTCCACAGGAACTCGCGGCCGATCTCCTGGGCCTTCTCGTCGGTGTCGGCGCAGAAGATCCGCAGCAGGTAGCCAAAGTGCTCCGGCCCCGGCTCGAACCCGGTTTCCCGCGCCGTGTCGATGTACACGTCCCGCAGGCGGTGGGTGTGATCCAGCAGCGATCCCAGGTTCATGTACGGGTGCTCGTGTCGCGCCGCCCACACCACGGACTCCGGGCTGCTGAAGCCGGGGAACCAGATGGGCGGATGGGGCTTCTGCATGGGCAACACCCAGGGGTTCACCTTCCGGTAGTGGTAATACTCCCCCTCGTAGCGGAACGGCCCCGGCTCGGTCCAGCACTTGATGATGAGGTCGTGGGCCTCCTCAAAACGGTCCCGGTTTTGCGGCGGAGCAACGCCGCCCTGCAACGTCTCCACCGCGGTGCCCCGCACGAAACCGGAGATAATTCGCCCGCCGGAGATGCAGTCCAGCATGGCGATTTCCTCGGCCATGCGGATGGGGTCGTTGATGGCGATGACGTTGCCCAGGATGGCGATCTTGGTGTTGCGCGTCACCTTGGATATGACGGCGGCGTCGATGTTGACTGCCGGCTTCATGCACCAGTACGAAGCATGGTGCTCGTTGGACATGATGCCGTCGAAGCCGTTCTCATCGGCCCAGGCGTATTGGTCGTGATAGTTGTTGTACAGGACGTGCGCCTTTTCAGGGTCAAAATGGGAATTGGAGAAATCCAGCCGTCCCGAGTCGTACTGCGAAACGTCTTCGTCGGTAACATGGCCGTAGGGTTGTTCGGAAAACCAGAAAACTTCCACCTTGTCTTTCGGCATCAGGAGCCTCCTCGGTGTGGCGGCCGGCGCTAAAGCTGACCGGGTGATCCGGGATGGTTATCGATGGCCGCAGTATAGGGGCGCGTGGTTGCGGTTGCAAATGAGAACGTTATCGGCCGTCGCACGGGCCAACCCGTCAACTTTGCGTAACGTAAGTAACCAGAGGAGGGCGCGGCTCAGCCGTCAGGGTGCAGGTCAGCCTCAGAAGTACCGGTGATTTCATAGACGCGGGCAACGATGGCGTCTTTGACCTGTTCCACTTGCTCAAAGAACGCCTGGGGTTCTATGGGGATGGGTCCGGGTGGATCGTAACGCTTGGCGCCATAGAAACTCTCCAGCCATTCCAGGCAGGGTGGGATGTGGAGACCGTGCCTTTCGCTGAGCTGGTCGAGTTGGGCTTCCAGTTCCCGGAGGTTGTGGGTGCGGGGGTAGGCGACGCCCAAGGCTGAGATGAGGGCCTTGTAGCAGTGTTCCAGGGTTTCTTGAGCACTGCGTCCGAGGTACTTTTCGGCGCCGTCGGCCAGGTCATAGCGCATATGACGGAAGGAGTCCAAAGCGTCTTTGAGGCGTTCGCTGATGTCGGGCCAGTTATCGGGGTAGCCGTCATCGTCGTCGGCGTTGGGGTCGATGGCCGAGAAAGGGATTTGCGTCATTGGGATACCGTCTTTGATGATGTCGTAGGCGACGTGGTTGACGGCGCGGCGTCCCCGGCGAAAGCGCGGGTGGTCAATCTGTAGCACGTCCACTTCCATCGGGCAGCCATACTCCCGCTCGGCGGCGGCGCGGGCGGTGCGGGATGCGGCGACCCAGGCATCGTGGCCGCTGGCGTCCCGGTCAGGCACCAGCATCATCAGGTCGATGTCGGAACGCTGGCGGTAGTCGCCCCGGGCGCGGGAACCGAACAGGACGATGACGGCGTCGTTCTGTACCTGTTCCTGCACCGCCTGCGCCACTGCGACGGCTTTGGGGTCGGCCTTTTTATGTACCATGGCTGCTGGTCGGCGACACAGCGGTCCGCCTATGGCGGATCAGAAGTTAGGCCGGTCGTTGCTGTCGGGTATATCGTAGTTGGGGCGGTCGATGTTGCCGTAGTTGGGGCGGACGTTCATCTCGCGGAGGCGGCGAACCCGCTCCTCGATGGGCGGATGGGTGGAGAACAGGCGGGCCATGGCGCGTCCGCTCAGGGGGTTGACGATGAAGAGGTGCGAGGCGGCTTCGTTCACCTTCATCGGACGGATTTCGGACCCCATTTCCAGCTTTTCCAGGGCGCGGGCCAGGGCCTCCGGGTTGCCGCAGTTGTGCGCCCCGGTCTGGTCGGCCTGGAACTCGCGGGCGCGGGAGATTGCCATTTTGATTATCGTCGCCGCGATGGGCATGATGATGGCGATGATGAGCAGGCTGATGATGTTGCCACCGCCGCCCTCGTCATCGTCGTGATGGCCGCCGAAACTGCCGAAGATGGCGGCGAACTGGGCCATTATCGCCAGCATGGAAATGGCGCCGGCGATGGTGGCGACAATGGCCATAATGAGGGTGTCCCGGTTGCCCACGTGGGCCATTTCGTGGGCCATCACGCCGGCCAACTCCTCCCGCGTCAGGATGCGTCGGATGCCCGTGGTCACGGCGACGGTGGCGTTCTTCGGGTTGCGTCCCGTGGCAAAGGCGTTAGGGGAGTCGGTGTCAATCTCGTACACCTTGGGCATGGGCATATTGGCCAGCTCGGCCTGTTCCGCCACCAACCGGAAGAGTTCGGGGTCCTCTTCCCCGGTTATCTGGCGAGCGTGGGCCATGCTGAGGGCGATCTTGTCGCTGAACCAGTAGGCCCCGAAGTTCATCGCCAGCGCAAGTATCAAGGCGATGATGATGCCGGCCTGACCGCCGATTGCGCCGCCAATGAGCAGCAATATCCCGGTCAGCGCCATCAGCAGGAAGAAAGTCTTGATTGTGTTCATAGCCATCGCTCCCGGAGCGCGGTTCGTTTTTGCCGATGTTGAGTTTATTTTACCATCGCAAAGCCACCGACTGCCGATGCGCCGCCGCTAAAAGTATGCTAGGGTAGTTGCGCTATGACTTGGCCGCCCAACCCATTCCGCGCCCGTCTGTGCCAGCAGGGAACGCTCAGATTCTCGTCTTGCGCTTTGCTGGCGCTCATCATCTTGGCCCTCGGCGTGATTCTGGTCGGCTGTGCCTCCCCCGCCGAGCAGTCGGAGACGCCGGACTACCAGGCAACCATACAGATTTTGCTGCCCACGGCGGAACCCACGGAACCTCCCACCCCAACGGCGGTGCCCACGCCCGAGTCTTCCACTGCCACGTCCCGGCCGACCGATAGGCCTGAGCCGACTGCCACCCTCCGGCCAACCTACACTCCGCGCCCGCTGCCGGCGCCGGCCGAATCGGGTGGATCAAGCGAGCGAGAACCGGCGATACCCTTTTATGCCCACCTGCTGGACGGCGGTGAGTTGGCGCTGCCCGAAACCTTCGGAACCCCCACGCTGCTGGCGTTCTGGGCGCCCTGGTGACCACACTGTCAACGGGAGTTGCCCGTTGTAGCAGAGCGGTACCGCGAGAAGTTCGAGACGGCCGGCATCAACGTCATCGGCGTATCCCAGTTCCGGACCACGGAGGCCGACACCATCGCTTTCGTGGAACGCAACCGGCTGACCTTCCCCAACATTTTCGACGAGCACGCTCAACTGGCGTCCGCCTATGGCATACAGGGCGTACCCAGCTACGTGTTCCTGGACAAAGCGGGCCGCATTGCCCACCGCAGCGCCGGCGCGCGCGGCGTCGCCCTGATCGAAACCTGGCTCGATGACCTGTTGGCCGAGTAGGCGCCGTTATTTACATAAACCCGCGTGTTATAACAGCGTCATCCCCGTCCACTTTGCTGGTATGATGGAAATACGGGAGCGAACCGCGAAATCCGGGACGTTCCCGACGACTACAGATTAATGAGCACGCCGCTGGCGCAATCTAGCGTGTCGCGGCGTTTGGAGGTGGGTTATGCCTAGCAAGGGCAAACGAGTGGCTTCCCGCCAGAGCAACCTGCGTCGCCGGCGCGGCAACGCGAACCGTAGCGCGGCGCCCCGGCCCAACGCGGCCACGGCGCCGACGGCCACCGCCGTCGCCGATGCGCCGGCAACCGCTACCGCCCCTGGAGCCCCGGCGGCAACCGCAGCGTCCGCGGATCCGGCGTCGGCTGCTGCCGCTCGCGCCCGGCCCATCCGGCAACCCCAGGGACGGCGGTTCCAGCGCCCGGCGGCCTACAATCACGTCGGCTCGGAGCTGCGGCGCATCGGCATCTTTTCCGGCGTCCTGCTGGTTGCCCTGATCGCCGTCTCTTTTGTGCTATAGACTGACCCGTAGGGGAAGGGGCGGCAATGGCGCGGCACGAGTTTGACCATCGCCTGCTGGTGACTCCCGAGCGTCCCGGCGTCTATCTGATGAAGAACGCCGGCGGCGCGGTGATCTACGTCGGCAAGGCGGCGGTGCTCCGCAACCGGCTTCGTTCCTATTTCGGCGCGCCGGCCGGGCTGGATCGCAAGACCCGCCGCATGGTCAGCGAACTGGCCGACTTTGAGTACATCGTCACCGATACCGAGGCCGAGGCCCTGATCCTGGAAAACACGCTGATCAAGCGCCATCGCCCCTACTTCAACGTCCGCCTCAAGGACGACAAGACCTACCCGTACCTGAAGGTTGACCTGGCCGAAGAGTTTCCACGGGTGTACATCACGCGGGGGGCGCATGACGACGGCGCTCGTTATTTCGGGCCTTTCGCCAGCGCGGGCAGCGTCCGCCAGTCCATGGACCTGGTGAAGAAACTGTTTCCCTACCGCTCGTGTACCAAGCGGATCACCGGGACCGACCCCCGGCCCTGCCTGGAATACTACATCCACCGCTGCGTGGGCCCCTGCGCCGGCCTGGCTGATAGAGATGAATATGAGGAGGTGATCAAGCAGGTCATCCTGTTCCTGGAAGGCAATACTGAAATGGTAACCGGGCAGTTGCGGGACAAGATGGAGGCGGCGTCGGAAGCCCTGGAATTCGAGCGCGCCGCCGCCCTCCGCGACCAGATGGCCGCCATCCATAAATTCGAGGAGGAACGCACCGTAAAGGTGGACTCAGGGCGGTCAACGGACCTGGACGCCATCGCGGTTTCTGTAGCCGCCAACGAGACCTGGGTGGAGGTTTTCTTCGTGCGGCGGGGCAAGCTCATCGGTCGCGACCACTTCTTCATGGAAGGGCCGCAGGACGACGAGCCGGGGCAGATCATCGCCCAGTTCGTGCAGCAGTTCTACGCCAACGCCCTGGAAGTGCCTCCCCTGGTGATGGTGCAGCACGACCCGCCGGCGGAGGACACTGATGTCCTGCAACAGTTCCTGCGGAACAAACGCGGCGGCGCCGTCCGCATCTACCGGCCCCAGCGCGGCGAGAACCGCAAGCTCATGCAGGTGGTGGCCGACAATGCCGCCGAGGGCCTGGCCCAGCATCGGGTAAAGTGGTTGAACCGCTCCGACGCCATCCAGGGAGCGCTTGCTGAGCTGGAAGAGGACCTGAGCCTGCCGGCCGCGCCCCGTCGCATGGAGTGTTATGACATCTCCCACATCCAGGGCAGCAACCTGGTGGGGAGCATGGTGGTCTTTGACGACGGCAAGCCGCGCACCCGCGATTACCGCCGGTTCAAGATCAAGGCGGTGGACGGCGTGGACGACTACGCCAGCATGAAGGAGATGCTCACCCGCCGGTTCAAGCGGCTCAGCCAGGCCATCGTCAACCCGGACCCGGAGGGCAGGGTGGACACCTGGGGGGTGATGCCCGACCTGGTGATCATCGACGGCGGCAAGGGGCATCTCTCGGCGGCGCGGGAGGTGATGCTGCACCTGGGCCTGGAGCAGATACCGTTATGCTCCCTGGCCAAGGAGAACGAGGAGATTTTCGTTCCTCACACGCCGGAACCCATCATGCTGCCCCGGGATTCCCAGGCCCTCTACCTGATGCAGCGGATACGGGACGAGGCGCACCGTTTCGCCATCAGCTTCCACCGCAACCTGCGCTCCAAGAGCAGCCTGAAGTCGCCCATTGACATGGTTACGGGCATCGGACCGAAACGCAAGCGGATGCTGCTGCGCCGGTTCGGTTCGCTCCAGGGCATCAAGGAAGCCAGCGTTGAGGACATTGCCGCCGTGCCCGGCCTGACCCGCTCGCTGGCGGTGAGATTGAAGCAAACGATCTAGGCCGACTGGCGCAACGAGTGTCGGTCGCAGGTGAACCGGAATGAATCGCCAGACCGACCCTCAACCCACCGGCGCGTTGGATTCCATATCCCTCCCCCGGGACGGCGATCCGGGCCGAACTGATCCTATTTCGTTGGGCGAGCGGGTTCGACCTTTACCGACGTATTCGGCTTCCTGATTTTCCTCGCGGCCGGCGGGGGGCTGGTGGGTCTGCTGGGATGACAATGACGCAGGATCGGCGCTTGTGCTACATTCTATATCCAGAATAGGGCATAGGCTTAGCTAGGCTTTACGCATTTTTAGAAAAGTAAAAGGACAGGGTAAGCTGGCCTGACCCAAATTCCACTAAAGGCCCAGCCATGCTCACCCTGCCCGATGCCATTGTACCGA
>DAOUJY010000110.1:0-18928 GCA_034421995.1 Dehalococcoidia bacterium
GGCCTTCAACATTCTGGTGCAGTGGAATGGACTGGAACCCGACGAAACCGGACGCATCCACCGCTCCATTGCTCAATTCGTCCTCTGACACTAACTAGCACCAATGGTTGGTAAATGTGGTGCATCATGCTGCAATCTCCTGCTCAGAGGTCGGAAATGGACCACTGATTGGCAACACATTATACATACCAACCAATCATATCAGTCGCACCCAATCACGCGGCAAAAAGCGCTGCTCACTCCCGGCAGCTATGCCGGCACCAGTCCCAAACTCCCCCGCACCGCCTCCACCATCTCCGCAAACCGCGCGTCGTCCACCACTGGCCTAGCGTCGCCCAGGCGCACCGTGGGGATAATGTCCACCCAGGACTTGCAGCCGCCGTACTCGGGGATGTAGGACACGGTCGTCGGCGACTCCATCTCGTACACGCGCAGCAGCATGATGGTCAGCGGCACCATGGGCTTCCAGTGCAGGCGGGACTGGGCGTAGGTGTCCGTCCAGATGTGGTGGGGCGCCAGGTCTTCCACCTTGCCCTGCTGGTCGATTTCAATCAACTCGTGGACCCGGGCCCAGTGGGTGAACGTCACAGCGTCCTTGTCGTCCGGGTCGTCGGCCAGCAGCTGCCGCAGCGTGGGCTGGTGGCTGTCCTTGAGCAGCTCTTCCTTCTGGTGCAGGTAGGTGGGGTAGAGCAGGAACTCAGGATGCACCACACGGAAGTCCTTGCTCTCCTCGTGGATGCCGCCTTTGCGGAGCATCATAATCTGATCGCCGTCGGCCAGGGCCTTCACTGTTATCGCCCATTCTTTCAGGGCCAGTTGGCAGGTTGCGGGAGTAGTCATGGTGGGAACCTCCGGTATTCCAGTCGTCACTCCGACATTTCAATCGTCACTCCGGCGAAAGCCGGAGTCCAGAAAATGCCGCTGGATTCCGGCTTTCGCCGGAATGACGGTGTGCTATCGGCGATGTTATCACGTCTCACTTACCTCGATTACAGAACTCCCCGTAGTCGGGCACGTCCTCGCCCAGGACATACAGCCAATAGTAGGTGCCGGTGTCGCCCATGTACTTGAACTGCTTGCGCACGTCCTTCAGCACGGCGTAGAAATCGCCGTGGGCGCGCAGGTAGTTGCGGATGTCGCCGTCGTACTCTTCCTCCAGCTCGATGAGCCGCTGGGCGTTATGCACGGTGGCGACGATCTTGCGCCGGTTACGGATGATGGCAGTATCAGCGGCCAGCGTGTCGATGGCGGATTCGTCCATTGCCGCGACGCGGGCCACGTCAAACCCGTGGAAGCCGGCCTGGAAACCGGGCCACTTGGAGCTGACCACCTTCCAGGACATACCGCTCTGGAAGACGGCCTTGGTCATCACTTCCAGGTAATCGTTCAGGCTCTGGGGCACGATCTGCGGCGGCGCTTCCGGATGCTGCCGTTCCTGGTGGGTGGTCACTGGAATTGACTCCTTTTGGGGTCGTAGGGGCGAATAATTATTCGCCCCTACACCGTTGGGTTAACGGCGCCGGGGACTATCGGCGCGTCCAGACGCAGCAGCCGGCTCAAATTGGAGGTGGTGACTTCCGCCACTTCCTCCACCGAGATGCCCTTGACCGTGGCCAGGCATTGAGCCACGTCGGCCAGGTGGCGCGGCTCCGTCCAGTTGTGGCGGTACTTCTTGAAGGGCTGGGGGTAGGCGTCGGTTTCCAGGACGATGTTCTCCAGCGGAATGTCCCGCGCGACCTCCCGCAGTTCCGGCAGCCGGGTCAACGGACGGGCCAGCGAGATGAAAAAGCCGCAGTCGATGGCCTCTCGCGCCGTCTCCGCATCACCCTGGAAATAGTGCATCGCGCCGCCCACCAAACCGGCGTTTTCCTCCCGCAGCGCCTTGAACACCGCCGGGTGGGACTCGCGGGAGTGAAAGATGATGGGCAGTCCCAGGCTCTTGGCCAGGTGGATGTGCTCGCGGAACACCTGGTCCTGCACCTCGTGGTCGGGCGACGTCGGCAGGTAGTCCAAGCCCACCTCGGAGATGCAGACGACCCGGGGGTTATCCCGAGCCAGCGATTCCAGCCGGGAGTACATATCGTCGTCCACCGGGTTGTCGGCCTGCATGGGGTGGATGCCAACGCCGGCGTAGAACATGGGATGTTCGTCGGCCAGGGCGATGCACCGCTCGGTGGATTCGATGGTAGTGCCGGCCAGGAGGATGTAGCCTACTCCGGCCTCCCTGGAGCGTTCCAGTATGCCGGGTATTTCCTCCGGAACATACTGGTCGAGGTGGGTGTGGGCGTCGCAAACGACGGGCGATGTGGGCATCCGGGGCGCCTCCGCGGACCGTGCCATGGCGGTAAATGTTGTCGGCCCAAGTATAGCATTGCCAGGGCCCGGTTGCGCTTTAGCATGAGCAAAGTGCATCAAGTCTGGCCCGCTAATCCGAGTTCCCGGCGTCCACGTTCAGCAGATAAACGCCTTTGGCCCGGGGCAGCAGGGAGCTTTCATAGTTCAGGTGGGTTTCTACGGCTACTCTAATCCGGCCGTCGGATAGGGTTTGCATGGCGAAAGGCACCGGGTTCCACCCCACCATCTGCAACAGGCGCTCTTTGCTCTCGATGCCGGTTTCCAGACCCGCGCCCTTCAGCCGGATGACGTTGGCCGTCATCGCAAAGTCGTCGGCGACCTCTTTGCCGGTGACGAATATGGCCCGGGATTCCGCCGGGTCCGGCGAGCCATCGCTGCCGGCCAGGGACATCCAGCTAAGCATATGGTCCCATTCCACGATGCGGACGAAACTGTCCGGGTTGGAATGGAATCCCTCTTCCAGCGCCGCTACCCACAGGCCCCCGCCTTCGTCCTTGAACCCGTACAGCGTGTTGTTGAGGTAGCGACCGTCGTCGCTCACCGCCGCCGAAGCGCCGTAAAGACCCGCTTCCGGCGCGTTGGGGAATTGGGAAATCGGGTATTCCACCAGTTCGTACTCTTCGGGATTCTCGGTGTTGACGATATAGACCGACTGCCACCGGGGATCCGCGGGCTGATCCCCCTGGGCCGCCGGCCATCCCTCGGCGCTGATTATCCAACGGCGGTCATCCCAGGGCACGGGCAGAGCCATCAGCATTATGCCCGGCGCAGTATAAACCTCTTCCCCGGCGCCGTCTTCCGACAGCCTGATGATTTTATAGCGTTGTGTCTTATCCGGCTCCAGAGAACGGCGGAGGATTGAATAGTAGCGGTCTTCGGAATCGCCCGGCAGTTGGTAGCTTCTGGCCCCGCCGGCGATGTCGCATTCGCCAATCCAGGGCGCGTCAAGTTCCCGGAGCAGATCCCCCAGCCACTGGCTGTCCATTCCGAAATACCTGGTATCGTCACCGGCTCCCCGCCGTATCAGGTCAGCGTACCGCTGGCCGAAGTGCGCCGCCTCTCCCGATGACTCGCCGGGTTCGTCGCTGATGGTAAAGCGGAAGCCCAGGGAATTCAGCAGTTCCCGGTATGGCCCGTAGTCAAGGCTCTCCTAGTACAAGTCGCACTGCTTGCGGGCCAGGCGCACCGGCGGGTAACGCTGGTCGTCGAAGGACAGTTCCAGGATTTCCGACTCGTACTCCTGGGCCAGTTGGGAGGTCGGAACGCTCAACGCCCGTGGATTCACGTGAAAATGGGTAGGCTCCGCGATTTCCCCCGGCCGGCTGCTTTCCCACTCCGAGGGCGTTCCGTCGGTGATTACCAGGAGGGAGCCATCGTGGAACAGCTCGGCGATAATGCCGCTGGCCTCCCGCCCGCGCTGGTACTCAAAATCGATGCTATGAAACAGCGACGGGTCGAAACTGTCGGGCCGCATCTTCCGGTCCACGTCCGGCGCAACGGCCACGCCCATGGCGGCCAGCCGGAAAATCTTGTGCGCCGGGTGTTCGCCGATTTGCTCCGACTCCAGCGCCAGCAAGTCCAGATACCTGGCCTGGCCGTCATCATCCAGCTTTATCTTTATGCTGCCCTGGTAATCCAGTATCAACTCCGGTTTCCCGCCGGCCGGAACCAGGTCGCCGCTAGCGTCTTGAGCGAAAAAATAGGGTTTGATGAGTTCGGAGAATTCAATCGATACGTTGTACTCGGGACGGGGCAAAACCGGCTGCGGAGCAGGGGCGGCGGCCGGTTGTTCCGACCCCGCCGGGCTCGCCGTTGGGGTGGGTTCAGCCGGCCTGGGCCTGGCGGTCGGCGGAGGGCGAGGGGTATAGGTAGGTGGTACCGGCCTCGCCGGGGTTGCCGTTGCGTTGGGAGCGGCCGGCCTGGACTCTGTGGTCGGCGGCGGGGTAGGGGTGTAGGTGGGTTGTTCCGGTTCCGCCGGGGTCGCCGTGGCGCTGGGGCCGGCCGGATCGTCCCTGGTGGCCGGCGGCGGAGCGGTCAGGGGCATTAGCGCAGCTCCGGGAAGAGAATCCTCGCCGGCGCAGGCGGCCAGTCCTAACAGAGGCAGCAGGATTAAGGCCAGCAGCGCCCACCACTTTCGGAATGTAATACCCATTCGCATGTTACCGGTCGGGCGCACCGGCCAGTTTCGAGAACAGCGGATAAGACCCAATTGCCCTACTCTTCCAACAGGCCGGACCCGTCCCGTTGCAATATCTCGATGCGCACGTCGTCGGGGCCGCGCACGAAGGCGATCCGGACGCCGGGCCGGATGGTGCGCGGCTCGGTGTAGATCTCCGCGCCCTTGCTCCGCAGATCCTCCACCGCGCCATCAATGTCATCCACACGGAAGCCGAAGTGGTCCAGACCCAGGTGCGGGTCGCGCGGGCTGGCGTCGATATGCTCCTCCGGCGGCACGGTGGCTATGAAAATCGCCAGCCCATTCACGTCCAGGTCAACCCGGGGCGCCCCGTCGCTCTGGATGAGACGCAGCACCTTCGCGCCGAACATGGTCTCAAAGAAACCGGCCATACCCTCCGGATCCTTGGTGCGGACGTGGATGTGGTCGTAGGTGTAAGTGTACACGGGAGTGGTGGTCATTGCGGCAACGCTCCTTGATCGGTAATCGCAGGTCAATCGTACTATACCAACAAAGCTGTCATTGCGAGGAGCGTAGCAACGTGGCAATCCCGCTGCCGTAGCGACGACTCCTTGTCACGACGGGATTTCCACGTTGCGCTCGCAATGACAAACGGAGAGGGTGAGTATGACGATGCGGATGCGGTTGACAGCGATAGCCCTCGCACTAGAATGGCCCAAACTCAAATGCCGGGAGGTCGGTTGTGGCAGACAATTATACGGAAGAGGAATTGCTGGAACTGGCGCGCAAGTACAGCTTTCGCAGCCGCATGGACCGCAACAGCGTCACCGGGCCTATCTTCGTATGGGGTCGCGGTTCGGTGGTGCGCGACATCAACGGCAAGGAGTACCTGGACTTCAACTCCGGCCAGATGTGCGCTGCCCTGGGCCACAACCACCCCCGCATCGTGCAGGCCCTCCAGGAAAGCGCCGAGTCGCTGATCCACAGCCACATGACCATCTTCAACGACCGGGAGATCATCCTGGCGAGCCGGCTGGCGGAGATCACGCCGGAGGGCATGAACCGCAGCCTGTTCTCCGGCTCGGGCAGTGATTCCAACGAGGCGGCCATGGCCATCGCCAAGCGCTATACCGGCGGCTACGAGGTGGCCAGCCCGGTGGTCAGCTTCCACGGCATGAGCGACGCGGCCCGGGCGGTCACCTTCTCCGGCTGGCACGGGGGCTACGGTCCCTACGCGCCGGGCAACTATCCCATCATGGCGCCGTACCGCTACCGCTGCGCCTTCTGCAAGGAACGGAGCGCGTGCGACTACACCTGCCTGGACACCAGCTTCGAGTTGCTGGACGCCCAGGCCGACGGCCGCATGGCCGCCGTCATCACCGAGCCGCTGTTCAGCGCCGGTGGGGTCATCGAGCCGCCTCCGGGCTGGCTGCAGGAGCTCAAGCTGCGCTGCGAACGGCGAGGCATGCTGCTGATCCTGGACGAGGCACAGACCGGACTGGCCAAGTTGGGCACCATGTGGGCCTCGGAGCACGAGGGGGTGGTGCCGGACATCTTCACCATCTCGAAGCATTTCGGCGGCGGCATCGCCATCAGCGCGACCATCACCTCCGACGAGATCGAGGAGAACGCGGTGGACACCGGCCTGGTGGTGGCCCACTCGCACTCCAACGACCCGCTGACCTGCAACGCCGCCATCGCCAGCCTGGACATCATCCTGGAGGAGAACCTGGTGGACGTGGCCGACCGCATCGGGCGGTACTGGCAGGGCCACCTGCGTCGGTTGCAGGAGCGGCACGAGCTGATCGGCGACGTGCGCGGCCGGGGGTTGCTCCAGGGGATCGAGTTCGTCACCGACCGGGAGACCCGGGAGCCGGCCTACGAGCAGGGCCAGCGCATCGGCCGGATGCTGCTGGACAACGGCCTGATCGTGAGCATTCGCCGGCAAGGCTCGGTGCTGCGCTTCGTGCCGCCCTTCACCACCACGGAGGCGCAGATGGATTTGGCGGCGGAGATATTGGACGCGGCGATTGGGGCGGTCATGTAGCCTGACGACCTCTCCCACCATCCCTTGTACGTGTGCATGGTACGGCGCGGGAAGCCCGTCGCCGAGATGGGGACACGACAATATGCGCGCAGCTAACGCGACAGCCTTGTTGGCACTGCTGGTAGTCACACTGGTCAGCATCGCCTGTTCCGCCGAACTGGACACTCCGGCGGTTCCCATAGCGACGCGGGAACCTGTCCAGGCATCGTCGTCATCGACCAACCCCACCCCCACACCGCGAGCGCAGATTCCCGCTACCGCCGCTCCCGTCGCACCTTCACCGCCTCTCACCAACACGACGGAACCTCCGGCTGATACCGAGCCTGCCCCTACGTTCACGCCAAGTCCAACCGGGACACAAACACCGACGCCAACTCCGTTGCCCACGGCCACCGTCGCTGCCACGCCCAAACCGACACCTACTCCACCACCGACGAGCACACCCACACCGCCCCCTACGCCCACGCCAGTGCCGCTGCCCATAGACTGGTCCAGGCACCCGGAGACGCCCGGGCTCGACCAGCCCATCCATCACCCGGATAAGGAGTACCAGTTTCAACTGGATCTCTCCGATTCCTGGGTTACGACCGGTCACAACCGGTATCAGCGGCAGCAGCCATGGGGCGTGGTACAGATACTGCAACACGCCCTACCCGACGGCACTACCACCGAGCGGTTCGCAGTCGACATCCAAAAACACCTCCACCAAGATTGGTGGCGCAACCCATCGCGCTTCCAGATTCAAAAGGTCCAGCACGAAAAAGACGGCAAGTACGAGACGACGACAATTGATTACCTCGTCCAGGAGGCTCCGCAATATTGTGCAGTCTCAGTAAGGGAGGTCGTCCTCATCGCTGATTCCATACCGGACAACAGGCTGGGCATCAGGCTGCGTCACTACACGTGCCAGCATGATGAGGCCGGCCGCGCTCAAGAACGCCAACGCATACTTGAAAGTTTCACGGTAACCACGCAACCCGCATTCTACGGGCAGTTCATCAGCCTGGGACAGGTCATCATCAAGGCGCCGGCAAGTGTCAAACCTGAGGCTCTGCGCAAAGCTGCCGGTATCGCCAACGCCATGCTCTCCGGCCGGAGCGACATCTCAGAATGCATGGCACGCACCGGCGCACAGTTGGCCATCATTCCCAGGGACACATTCGTGACAGGGTTGCCAGAATACTCACATCTGGCCGGAAAAGCGGACTTCACAGGACGAACATACGAATCGTTCCACATCCGCGGTCTGGGCGCGGTGAAGGGACAACCCGTGAGCTCCGGACCCGAAGAGCAACTCGTCAACGATTTCGACGAACACCACCCACGCTATCCTTACATCGCCCTCAGCACCGCCCACGAGTTTGCTCATGCCATCCAGAACCTCTGCTTCAGCGATCAGGACCACCAGACTTGGGACGGCTTGTATGCGGACGGGCTGGAGGCCGAGATATACCCGGGGAGTCACATGATGGCCAACGTCATGGAGTTCTTCGCGGTAGTCTCGACCGCTTACTTTGAGGTCACTACCGAACTCGATCCTGAACCCAGCCGCGCTCGTCTAGCTGAAGATTTTCCTGAAATCGCGAAGGCCCTCGATGACATCTATCAAGGGGCTACGTTCACGCGCGAACTCTCCGCACGAGCCCGCGAACGATAAATCCTCTGGAAACCAAACCGCGCTACCGCGCTCTTACCGGTCCCACGCCCGCACCACGCCGCTGATGTGGGATGTGTCGTTGTACAGGTGCATCACGGCGTTGTCCGGGTAGGTGTAGATGACGGTAAGGGAGCAGTTGTGCATGGCGAATTTCCAGTTGGCTTCCAGGGGCAGTTCCAGCAGGGAAACCAGCCCGGCGCGGAGGCTGCCGCCGTGTCCAACGATCAGCACGCTCTCTTCCATATGGGCGTTTCTCACTCGTTGGACGATCCCAGCCAGCCGGGCGCTGGTTTCACGGATGGTTTCGCCGTTAGGTGGAGCAAAATCCAAATTGTTTTCCATTGACGGTTCGTATAGCTCAGGGTAAGCCTCGCGGTATTCTGCCTCAGTCAAGCCCTCGAACACGCCCTTGTTGTACTCCCGCAGTTCCTGGGTGAAGGTTATCGGAATGTCGCGCTCACCCAGGGCGACGCGGGCCGTCTCGGCGGCGCGGGCAAGGTCCGACGAGTACGCTGCGTCAATGCGTATCGTTGCAAGGCGGCGGGCCAACATCTGCGCCTGCTCCCGTCCCCGGTCTGACAACGGGACGTCGGTATGCCCCTGGATGCGGCCTTCGGCATTCCACTCAGTTTCGCCGTGCCTGGTTATGTAAATGATGCCCATATCGCTCCCCTGATTTCAGTCCCTCATTCCGGGATTTGATTTCGTCATTCCGGCCCTTCATTTCGTCATTCCGGCCTTGAGCCGGAATCCAGTACTTCGGCAATAGCGTCGGTCAGCCTGATGCAGTCCGCCACCGGGCGCAGGCCGATGCGGATGCAGTCCGACAGCCCGAACGACGTGCAATCGCGCACAAACAACCCCCTCCGGGCCAGTTGGTCACGTAATCCTCTCGCGTCGCCAACCTGCGCCAGCACAAAGTTCGCCTCCGTCGGGTAGCACCGTATGCCCGTGGCTTCGAGCCGTCCGACCACACACTCACGGGACGCTGCCACCGCCTGCCGCGCTCGCTCCAGGTAACCATCAACATTCAGCGCCACTATTCCCGCTGCTTGCGCCAACCCGTTGACGCTCCAGTCCGGTTGCAGCGTGGCCAGGCGTTGGACCACCGGCATGGAAGCCACGGCATAGCCCAACCGCAGGGAGGTAAGCGCGTAGTCCTTGGTCATGGAGCGCAGCGCCACGACGGAGCCGTGCTGCGCGGCCAGCGCCACCATATCTGCCTCAGCTCGACGCTCCGAAAGATTGATGTACGCCTCGTCAACCACCAGCAAGCCGGCCACGCCGGCCATAGCATCGGCCATGCGCTCCAGTTCCGGCCGACCGAGCAACACGCCGGTTGGGTTGTTGGGGTTGCAGACGAAGGTCAGCGCCGGTTTCGCCTCGGCTACGAGTTCGGCCGCGGCGTCTATGTCCCATGCGAAACCGCCGCATACCCGATTAGCGACCAGGGTTTGCACTTTCCCGCCTGAGATCCGCGCGGCGCCGTCATACTCGCTGTAGGTTGGCGTAAGCAGGAGCGCAGTCTTGGAGCTCGCGCCCGGTGTTTGCTCGATGTAGGCGCGAGTCAACAGGTGGATGATTTCCGTTGATCCATTGCCGACGATAACGTTTCCATCAGCCACGCCGTCAACCGCATGATGACCGGCGATAGCCTCGCTGAGCGCCAGGCAATGCGGGTCAGGATAGGCGGTCAGGTCAACGGCGGCGATGGCCTCTGCGACACCCTCCGGCGGCCCCAACGGACTTACGCTGGCGGAGAAATCCAGGCAATCCTCCGGGCGCAGGCCAAGCGCGCGCAGTTCCGCCGGCTTGATGCCACCGTGGACGGGGCGAGGGGGGGAGGTGGCTACGATGGCATCGTCGTGATTAGCCATACCTAACGACCGCATTGAGTGAATCGGCTATTGCTGGCGGCTGGGCAAAATACGCCCCGGGTGATTAAAGAGCCGATTCAATGGCAAAACAAAACCGGGAATGGCCCGTGTGGTCAAAGTTTCGTCACTGCCCAGAGTGGCACGTTCAGCGTACGTGCCTCCATCCAACTCTAGAACCGTAATTCGGTTGCTTGCTGGATCTATGATCCAGTATTCCGGCACGCCGGCCGCTTCGTACCATGCCCGCTTCATCACCAGGTCGCGCGCTCGGTCGCTGGACAGCGCTTCCACGACCAAATCGGGGATTCCCTCGACGAAGCTGCCACGTAGCAAGTGGCCGCGATCAGCCCGAACATACACAAAATCCGGCGTGGGAGCGCGCACATCGGAAAGGACGACGCCGATGCCGGGTATCGCCCAACCTTGCCTGGGCAAAGTAGAGTTGAGATACGCGTTGATGAACTCGATTAGAAATGTAATCAAGTTCTGGTGATCAATAGTCGGCGGCGGCATTTGTTCCAGTACTCCATCGACCAGTTCCCACACCCCATCAATAGCCTCGTCCAGGGCACGGTATTCGGCCAACGTCATCTGGGTTCCGTGCTGTACAGTGACCATTGCAGTGCTCCTTCGGGCGTTGTCACCGGGCTACCGATTGCCGCGAACCAGGGCGCGCACCGGGTCGCCGAAAAGCTGCTCCAGCGGCAGGGCGAACCCCGGTATGGTCGCCGTGGTGAGAGTGTCATCACGACCCAGCGTCCGCTCAACATATTCGCTGCCGGACAATTCCAGGACGGTCAGGACGTCGTTGGCCGGGTCCAGGGTCCAGTATTCGGGTATGCCGGCCCCGGCGTACAGATTCCGCTTCATCACCAGATCCCGGTTGCGGTCCGAGGACAATATCTCGACCACCAGATCCGGGATACCCTCAACCATGTTGCCGTTTATCAGTCGCAGATTCTCGTACCGCAGGTAGATGATGTCCGGTGTCGGCGCGTACAAATCGGATAGTGCCAGGCCGAGGTTGCTGAACGCCAGGCCGGATATCGGCTGTATAGACGTCGTCAGGTTGTTGATCATCCTTACCAGGAAGTCCATGAGAAATTGGTGTTCGCCTGTGGCTGACGGCATCTGGTACAACTCCCCATTGATAAGTTCCCACACTCCCCCATCCGTTTCAGGCAGGGCGCGGTACTCGGCCAGCGTCATGCGGGTGCCGCTCCGTATGGTGGTCATCGTGGAGCTCCTTTTGAGACGGTTTCTTTCCGGCGGGGATTCAGCGGCTGCGGACTTGCTCGCGTTCCGGGTTTCCGAAAAGCTGCCCCTGGGGCAGTGCGAACCCGGGTATGGTCGGCGTGGTGAGGGTGTCGTCAGGGCCAAGGACGGCGCGTTCAACATATTCGCTGCCGGACAACTCCAGGATGGTCAGCGTATCGTTCGCCCGGTCCAGTATCCAGTATTCCGACACGCCGGCCTCAGCGTACCAACGTCGCTTCATCACCAAGTCGCGGCGACGGTTGGTGGAAAACGCTTCCACCACCAGGTCGGGGGCGCCGTCAATATAGTTGAGTCGCAGAATGTCCGCCCGCTCAGCCCGCACAAACGACAGGTCGGGTATCAGCATCGTTGTTTCGGACAGCGCCACACCCACTCCAAACCACATCTTTCCCAAGCGCGGCGTGGTTCCGTCCAGAAAAGCGCACACCATCCGGTAAAGAAAACCGATGAGTTCTTGGTGGTCCATATTCGGTGGGGGCATTTCGTACAATTCTCCGTCAGCCAGTTCCCACAGTCCTTCTATTTCCAGGGCAAGGTATTCGGCCAGCGTCATCCTGGTTCCTTGTCTTATGGTGGTCATCGCTGTATCTCCTTGCGCCGGCTGCGCGCCGCCATTCTACACTACGACCAGAACGTCCACCGCAGCCAGATGACACCCACGGCTGCCGCCGCCGCCAACCCGGTGGTCGCGTAGAGGGCGCGGTTGGCCCGCCCGATGTGGTGGGCCTCCGGCTCCGGCGCCGGGTCGCCGAGGCGGTAGTGCCCCACCTTTTCCAGCGTCACGCCCAAGCCACCGGCCATGGCCGCCATAGTCCAGCCGGCGTTGGGCGACTCCGTCCGTCCCCGGTGAGCCAGCATGATACGCCACGACCGACCGCCGGCCATGCCCGGTATCGCCACGGTAGCGAGCCAAAGCAACATTGCGGCCAGCCGAGCGGGAAGCAGGTTGACAAGGTCATCCAGCCGGGCTGACGCCTTGCCCAGGTACTCATACCGACCGCGGTAACCGACCATGCTGTCCAGCGTGTTCACGGCACGGTAGGCCACTGCCCCCGGCAAGCCGAACAATGCGAAGGCCAGCAACGGGCCGACGATGCTGTCAGTTATATTTTCCGCCACCGATTCAATAGCGCCGGCCGCCATCTGCCCTGCGGTCAGTTCCGAGGTGTCACGGCTGACCAATGCGGACATCTGCCGGCGAGCCTCGGCAATGTCACCAGCGGTCAGTATCCGGCCGATGTCGGCCGCGACGACTTGCAGCATCCGTACCGAAAAGGTGGTCTTCAGCAGTACGGCCACTACCAGCAGGTATGCCAACGGATGCAGTTGCAGCAATCCGAAGGTAATCGCCCACGCCGCCGCGCCCCAGGCGGCCGGTATTGCCAGGGCCATCGCCGCGCCAACCAGCAACTGGACCGCTGGTCTTGATTGAGGTCCCGGCGCGACCCGCTCGGCGAGGGCAACGGTCTTGCCCATCCATACGGTCGGATGCAGGCGGTTGGGCGGCTCGCCCAGCGCCAGGTCCAGCAGCAACGCCAGGATCAGGGCGAGCACGTCCAGCGGGACCGGCAGAGAGTTCAGAGTGACGGCTAGTGCGTCCATCCGACCAACCAGGGAAAGCTATACGCCATCCCGCTGCCGTACCCGACGTCCACCAGCGGCGACTCTACCAGTGGAACCAGCAGCGCCACAGAAAACGCCTCCACTATCTCATTGGCGGCGCCGTAGCAGTCGCCGGTGAGGCCGCCGCCCAGTCTTCGCATCGCCCAGTATCCCAGCAACAGGGCCAGGGCAGACGCCGCCGATAGCGCTATCAGGCCGGACACGCCCAGCATGAACCAGGCCACTGCCGCCACCGACAGCAAGGCCAGCGCCGTGGTCAGCCAGGGTTGGCCGCCAGCGAAAAACGCAGTACCGATGCCCTGCTGGCGTCCGTAGGGGAACACCGTAAGCAGCAGGGTCATAGCCCAGCGGGACACCATCGGGAAGAGCAACAGCGCGCTCAATCCAGCGCTGCTCCACAGCAGTTGCGAGCCGAGCGCGCCGAACTTCACCAGCAGCACGCAGGCCGCGCCGGCCACGGCGAAGGAACCCACGCGGGAATCACGCATTATCTCCAGGCGGCGTTCCACGGTGCGCCCGCCCCACATGGCGTCGCAGAAGTCCATCAGGCCGTCCAGGTGCAGGAAACGGTTGAGGACAGCCAGGGTGGTGACGACCAGTGCCGCCGTCAGCAGCGACCAGGGGAAGACGCCGGGCAGCAGTTCCAGTGCCACCACCAGGATGACTATGACCAGACCGTAAAGCAGGCCGATGATGGGATACCACCCACGGGAGCGGGAAATCTCCCGGTCGGTGGGCTGCGCCACTCCCACGGGCAGCAGTGTGAGGAAAGACAACGCCACCAGCAGCGGCGCGTAGATTGCCCGTAGCACGATGGGAGCTAACGGACTAGTCGTCGCGGTCCGAGACGCCAGCTTCGGCGAAGGTCGCCATCTCCGCCAGACACTTCGCCGCCGCCTCCACGATGGGCATGGCCAGGGCCGCGCCCGTGCCCTCGCCCAACCGCATCTCCATATCCAACAGCGGCGACAGCCCCATGGCCTGCAAGCCGACGTTGTGGCCCGGTTCCACCGAACGGTGAGCGGCGATGTATCGTTGAGCAATGTTCGGGCAGAGTCGCCAGGCGATCAGAGCCGCCGCGCCGCTGATGAACCCATCCACGACGACGGCGCAATTGCGGGCCGCCGCGCCCAGCATCACCCCGGCCAGCGCTCCAATCTCATAGCCGCCCACTTTGGTGAGCACGTCCAGGCCATCTTCCCCGTCGGGTTGGTTGACTTCCAATGCGCGGCGGATGGTGGCGATTTTGCCCTCCAGCCCCGCGTCATCAACGCCGGTGCCCCGTCCCGTCACCGTCGCCACGTCGGCCCCGGTGATGGCGGCGGTGATGGCCGCCGACGGCGTGGTGTTGCCGATGCCCATATCGCCGCCGGCGATCACATTGGCCCCGGCATCGGCGCTTTCGTTGGCGGCGTCAATGCCGATTTCCAGGCACCGTATCGCATCCTCCCGGCTCATGGCCGGACCGACGGCGATGTTGCCGGCCCCGTAGCCCACCTTGGCGATGGTCAGGCCCGGTTGGGGGTCCAAGTCAACGGCCACTCCCGCGTCAATTACAGTGATGTCCGCCCCAGCGTGGCCGGCCAGCGCGTTGATGGCCGCGCCGCCGTCCAGAAAGTTGAACACCATCTGCGGCGTGACCTCGGCCGGGTATGCCGACACCCCTTCGGCGGCAACGCCATGGTCACCAGCCACCACAATCACCGCCTTGCCGCCGATCTGTGGGATGGGCTGTCCCAGGATGCCGGCCAACTGTATTGACAGCGATTCCAATCGTCCCAGGCTGCCGGGCGGTTTGGTCAATACACCCTGTCGCGCTTCGGCGGCAGCGACGGCATCTGCATCCAGGGGACCAATGGCCGCAATGGTCCGGTCAACCAGTGGTGAAATTGCCATAATGATCCTTTGCGTCTCTGCGCCTTTGCGTTAAATCCCCGTATCAGAACTCAATGCCCGGCTGGGCCTTGATGCCGGCGTCATATGGATGCTTGACGACGTTCATCTCGGTCACCAGGTCGGCATATTCCACCAGCGCCTCGGGGGCGTGGCGTCCGGTGATGATGACGTGCTGCATTTCCGGCCGGGCTTGCAAGGCGTCAATGACATCCTCCACCGGCAGCCAGCCGTAGTGCATGGGATAGGTGAACTCGTCCAGGATGACCAGATCGTACTCGCCGCCGGCGATGACCTCTTTGGCGTCCTCCCACAGGGCGCGGGCCAGGTCGGCGCTGGCATCCAAGTCCTGCGACCGCCAGGTGAAGCCGTCGCCCATGGCGCGGACGGTGATGCCCATCTTCTGGGCGGCCCGCTGTTCGCCAAAGTTGGCCGTGGTGTGCTTGATGAACTGGAGCATCACCACCTTCATGTCGCGGCCCCAGGCCCGCATCAAGACGCCCATGGCGGCGGTGGTCTTGCCCTTGCCGTTGCCGGTGTTCACGATCACCAACCCCTTGTTGATGCGCGGCCCCCGCACCGACTGAGGCCCGTGCCGGCGTTCCTGCGTAGTCATATCAGCCTTCCTCCCAAATAACTTACCCCGTTATTAATAACTTACCCCGTCATTCCGGCTTTCGCCGGAATCCAGGGCGTCTTGCGCCGATTTCATGGAACGTTGTCAAAAATGCGCTCCCGCACATCGAACACGAAACCGGGCAGCACGTCGCCGCCGTCCAAAGTCTCCGGGTCGTGCAGGATTTCCGGTTCCACGCCGGGCCGATAGGCGGTTACGGTGCGGCGGCGGGCGTTGACGACCCAGATCAGCCGCGCGCCGCCTTCCAGGTAGCGCCGCACCTTGTCTTCCAGTTCCACCGGACGGTTGGATGGCGACACGATCTCCACGACGAAATCGGGAACAACTGCGGCGAAGGGCGGCGTGCGGGCCTCTTCCGAAAGAGCGTTCCAGCGCTCGTCGGACATCCACCAAGCGTCAGGGGACAGCCTTGATCCGTCGGGAAGAACAAAAAGAGAGGTAGCCCCGCCGGCTCTCCCACCGTGTTCCCGAGCCCGAAGCACGAGTTCGGCAGCTGTCTCAGCCTCGTGCCAATCTCCCGGCATCCCCGTGGGTGGCATAATTTTCAATTCTCCCTGCGCGGTAATTTCAAAATCGCCCACGGCGTCCTTGTTCCGCCCCGCGAACCCCTCAAGCCAAACGTCAAGGTCGGGGCTATCCAGCGACTGCCCGAACTCGGCCAGGGGTATCAACACGTAGCCGTTGAAATTGGAGGCCGCTTTCACGCCCTTTGACACTGTGCGGGAAGCCGGTGTCCGTGCAGTGGTCATCTACGCTTCTCCCTTCGCCGTCGCGCAGGTATCCACGAACCGTTTCGCCAGCCCCGGCCGGCTGCCCAGATGTACGTGAATATAAGACGCCCACACGCTTCCGGAGCGGAAACCTTCAGGTCGCCCTGCCTGATTGACCACCCGGTAGGCAGCGGTGTCAGCGTCGGGCGGTTCCTGGAGTACCGACCAGTGGAACTCATGGCCGCGCACCTGCTGGCCGGCGGCGAGGAGCGGCCCGTCGCCGCCGGCTGCCACTTCCCGGTAGCCCAGGTGCAGCCGCCGGCCTTCCATCGACGAAACCACCGGAATGGCACCCACCATGGGATATTGTTTCCCATCCAAATCAGACAGGCTCCGGCCCAGGTACATCAGGCCGCCGCACTCGGCGTACATGGGGATGTTCCTATCCACTGCTGCCCGCATTGAAGCCAGCATCCCGCCATTCTCCGATAGCTCCGCCGCAAACAGTTCCGGGAAACCGCCCCCCAGATAGACCCCGCCGACGCCCTCCGGCAACGCCTCGTCGTCCAGCGGCGAAAAAGGAACGATCTCCGCGCCCCAGGCCGTCAGCAAATCCAGCGAGTCCTGATAGTAGAAGGAGAAGGCCCGATCTTGGGCGACGGCGATAGCCGCCCGCGTCGGCTGAGGCTCAGTGGGGAAAACTTGGGCATCGGCTTGCGCCGGGCGGCCGGCGGTCGCGGCGATGCGGATGATGGCGTCCAGGTCGATGGTCTGCTCAATCTGCGCGTTGAGGGCTTCGTACCATTCGTTGACCACCGTGCCTTCAACAGTGGGGATGAGGCCCAGGTGCCGCTCCGGTTGCACCAGGTCGTCCCGACGCGGCAGCCATCCGACTACGGGCAAGCCTGTGGTGGCCTCCACTTGCGGTTGGCAGAACTCCAGATGCCTTTCGCTGCCCACGCCGTTGAGGATCACGCCGGCGATGCGGAGGTTGGGGTCAAACTGCTGGTAGCCCAATACTTCGGCGGCGACACTGCGGGCCACTTTGCCGGCGTCAGCAATCAGGATTACCGGCGCGTCCAGCAGCTTGGCCAATTCCGCGGTGGAGCCATCCTCGTCCAGCGAAGAATGACCGTCGAACACGCCCATGACGCCTTCCACCACGGCGATGTCCGCGGCGCCGGCAGCCCGATGAAATAACTCAGCAACCACCGGGTGGGGCAGCAGCCAGGTGTCCAGGTTCCGGGACGGCACTCCACACGCGACGCGATGATAGGTCGGGTCGATGTAATCAGGGCCGGCCTTGAAGGGCTGCACGCGCCTACCCCGGCGGGCCAGAGCGCCCATGATCCCGCTGGCGATGGTGGTTTTCCCGACGCCGGAACGGACGCCGGCGATTACAATGGCGGAGGTCATAATGATCGGATATTCCGGGTAGGGGCGAATAATTATTCGCCCCTACGGGTGTTCTCCGGCCGCCCCGTATGGGTCAATGGGCAGCGCGATTTTGCCCGGATACTTCTCCAGCAACGACATGAAGAAGTTGTGGCGCGGCGGGTTGGTGGCGTCGTCGTCCGACTTGCGAAGATAGACGCGCATGGCGGGATTGCCGCCGCCGTCGCGCATCCACAGCTGGTAGGACGGGAGACCCTGGTCGTTGGTGGTGTGGATGAACTCCGCCTCGCGGATTTTCGACATATCCAGGTGCATATGCGTTCCGCCGGGAACCATCAGCGTGACGATGCGACCGTCGGGCGTGAACCGCAGATCATCGAAATCCATATAAACCTCGGCTGACGCCGCGGTGCTTTCCAGCATTACTACCACTTCGTTGAACCCGATGCCGTCCATTCCGTCCCGGCAATCCTCCAGGATCGTGCGGAGCATAACATCCGTCGCTTCAGCCATCCTTTTCACCTCTCTGGGGCGTCAGAGCCCTGCAATCGACTACGATACGCGGCTCAATTATGAACCAGCGTTGACGGCAAGGCAAATCGTCGAATGCGCGCCCCGGCGAGCCGGAGGAGGAGGATACCGGTCCGCCGGAGCAGCGCGGGATGTATTGTCAAAAAGAGAGCAAAACAAAAACCCGACTACACTTTTGCAGTCGGGTGAAATGGCCTCGGTAGGTTCGGGTCATTCGGGTTTATACCCGGAGGTCTGCCCACTCGTTCCGCGAAGTGCAGCTAGAGAACGCCCGCGGCAGGCCTCCTGGCTTATGGCTCATAACGACGTTCCTCCGCCTTCCCATCCGCGGCGAGCGGACAGTGGCGGGCAATTCGCGTCTCATCAGTCAAAAATCGTGACAGACGCGGACGGGAGGACATCTCGCCAATTACAGTGGCGGGACCGCACCGGATTTACACCGGATTTCCTTTTCAGCCCGTTTTCTGCCTCCAGACATTCGGCAGAGAACGAACCACCGGCGGGCTTTGATGGTTATTCGCCTGTTAATGATTGGAGGTTAGCAGGTCGGAACCATTGCGTCAATGGCATTCCTGATGAGTGACACCCGCCCCTTGCGCGCCCGCACATCCGTTCCCTACACTATACCCTACGCGTAAGGCAAAGGGCCCAAGGCCACGGCCCACCTGCCTGCATCACATTTGAATATCGGGTTCACAGGGTTCAGGTAACACGGCCAACCGCTGTCCGCCGTACACGGACGGCACGTCGGATCTCATGCACCGCTGGCTATCGCTCACAGGCCGGTA
>DAOUJY010000111.1:0-12211 GCA_034421995.1 Dehalococcoidia bacterium
AGCGGTTGGCAACGGAGCGTTACCATGCCCAGAACAAACCGCGCCCTCCAAGTAACGGAAGAGATAATCCGCAAGGACCTGCCCGGACACCTCGGGGAAGGATTCCGCATCAGCCACATCGAAAGCACTTTCATGCGACGAAAAAAGCGGGATGTGAACTACATGACGGTGTACCTGGAACCGGGCCATCCGCCCCTCGACAACGCCGCCATCATGGAGTTCGACATCGGACTGCACGAAAGGCTTCTGGGCCAACAGATCCTCGACATATCCGCGGTCGCCTATATCGACCGGGACGACGACGTCACGTGACCGCACTGCAACCGGGCGTTCCTTTGTTGCCAGGCGGCTGAGATGACGCAAACGGGCGGGAGTGATAAATTGCCTTACGTGCGCCCGATTAGACACCAAACGGAGCCGCCGCACACTGGGCTGCAAAGCAACATCCAACCGGAGAAAACATCCGATGGAAATACGTCCGGAAGCCAATGCAATCATCTCTATCTTCCCCGAACTGACCCGATCCTTCTCGCGGGGACAGGTTGCCGAAATGATCGAGACGCTCTCCGACTACGACGTCAAAGGGTGGGGTCCCTATCCGGTCAACGCAGTCGCAACCGGATTGATATATGTTGCCAGTCAGCCGGAGTCGCCGGATGGCGAAGTCTCACAGGCGTTCTTCAACTACCTAACGGACACCACACCGGAGGCGCTGCCCGACAGCTGGCGAGCTCCCCTGCTCGCAGCCGTCGATGGCGCCGGCGAGACTTACTTCGCCGCCGCGCAGCAGGACTTCGACATTCAGGACATTACCTCCGGCGCCATGAACCTGTTCCGGGCGGTCAACTGCGCGATCATCGGGCAGGCCGCGATACGCGGCTGGCCCCACGCCGACGCTGACTCCGACATCAACACCATCGTCGGGCTGGCGTCCGGGCAGTTGCCGACCAGCGTTCCGGAATTCAACGAGATCATCGACGCTATTCCGGACCACCAACTTGATCTCAACAGCGCTTACGGCGCTACGGCCGCGGTCCTGGACGCGGCGCGCCACGGCTATTTCCACGCCTTCGGCTACACGCCGGAACGAGCGACCGAGATGGCCCGCCACGCCTTCGGGCTGGTTTCCCGGACCGGAGCAACCGTTTCTTGACTCCCCAGGCCCGTAGCCAACTGTCCCAAACGCTTCTGCAACGCTCTGACGACGAATTCGACAGCGGAGGGAACACCCACGTCGCTGCCGAGTTGCTCTGGGGCGCGGCGGCCCAGCTTCTCCGTACCGTCATCGACATCGACCCAACGCTGGAGTTCACAGGACACGACTCGTACCGCGACGCTGCACGGCGAGTCGAACAGTTAAGCACGGAACCGTTCGACGTGTCAGACTACAACGCCGCAAACCGGCTCCACATTCACTTTTACCAGGGCCAGCTGACCGACAAAGACTTGAAGCACGTCCGGCGAATCACCAAGCGGCTTATCAGCAGGCTCAACGCATATCTGGCGACGACGTCCGCGCCGTAATCTCTGGTGACACGCTGGCCGTCATGCTGCGCTCTCTGGGAAGAATCGCCTATCGCAGCTACGTCGCCGTGATAATCGGCGGGGTGGTCGTCGCCGCTGTGCTGACCCTGTACCGGCCGGTTACTACTGCTATTCACACCGTCGCCTTTGCTGCGCAGGTGCTGCCATCTCCGGTGAAGATCCAGCCCTGGCTGGCTGCGGAACCGGAACATCAAGCAGTGACTTTCCGGCGCGATGACGGCGCTTCCGGCGATGCCGACATCTACGTTATCCCCGACGGCAAGCGGCGGGCCGGCCTGCTGATTTTCCTGGGCGCCAACGCCGCCGGCGCCGACGACCCGGACGTCATCAACCTGGGCAAGGCCCTGGCCCGGGCTGGCTTTGCCGTGATGTACTACTGGTCGCCCACCATGGGCGAGCAGGCGCGGGTTGACGCCGGCGAAATCGCCAACATCGTGGCCGCTTTTCAGCACCTCGGCCGGCAGGAGTTCGTTGATCCCCGGCGCGTGGGACTGGCCGGCTTTTCGGTGGGTGCGTCCTTCGCCCTGGTGGCCGCCGCCGACCCCCGCATCGCCGACGATATTGGCTTCGTCAACGCCTTTGGAGGGTACTACGACACCCCCGACCTCATGGTGCAGATTGCCGCCGGCCGGGCCATCTACGAGGACGGAGAAGCGCCGTGGGAGGTGGATAGGCTGACGCGGCAGGTGTTCGACAATATGCTGTCTGAGGAGCCGGATTCCGCCGCCGCGCAGTCCCTGCGGGAGGGAACGGATTCCATCATGGCGGCCCGCCAACTTTACGCCAAGCTGCCCGGCGACTTCCGGGCCAGGGTTGATTCCATATCGCCGTCCCGCCACGTGGGGCTGTGGAGCCGGAACACCGCCATGCGGGTGATGCACGACCGGGGCGACCCGCTGATACCGGCCGGCGAGTCCCGCCGCCTGGTGGACGCCCTACAGCAGCAGCGCCCCGACATCACGGTCTATTACACCGAGACCGACATCTTCCGCCACGTGCGCCCCGACGCCGACCGGGACACGAAATCCCTGCTGAAAGGCGCCGGTCAACTTTACCGGCACATGTACCACATCATCGCGGTGGCGCGGCGGCCGGCCGCAGGTTAGCCACCATCGGGCGGGGTGATGCCATGTTCCCGGAGTATGCCCTCCAGTATAGCCACCCGATCCTCCGCGATTTGCCTTGCCGCTATTTCCTCCCGGAAGTTTCTCAGCCAGGTTTGACTGCTGGGATCGTACATCCTCAGAACACCATCCCGGGCAGACAGGTCCAACCCGAGCACGGCGCTGTACCCGGTCAGCGCCCCTTCCGTTTCGGTCAAGGTTACAGGCTCGTATTCGCCGGAGGCGTTCAGCTGCTCTCCGATCAGCATCCGCCGGAAGTATTGACCGCGGTTGGGATCGAAACGCCAGTACTCGGTCACGCCCATGGCGGCGTAGATGTCCCGCTTTACGGTGGCGTCCCGGCGCCAGGTGTTGGGGGACGCCACTTCAAGCACGAAGTCGGGCGCCTTGCCCTCTCGCCAGACGAAGTAGGAAAGGCGCGGACGGTCTTCAACTCCGAAAGTTACCAGGACGTCCGGCGCCACGCTGCGGTTGGGGTTGTTCATCTCATAATAGACGAATATATCCGCCGACACGTACACGTCCGGGCGGTCGTCGTAGTGCTGGATCAGAGACTCGCTGATGTCGATGACGGCGCGGCGTTGGATGTCGTTTTCGGCCATGGGTTCATCATCCGAATCTGGGTAGAAGACGTTGAGATCTTCTTCCGGGACGCGGGGAGTGTCGTAGTCCGATCTGAAGGGTTTGGCAACCATAAGCGTAACGCTCCCAGAGGGCAGTCGCGTCAGTTCCGGTTCTTCAGCCGTTCCAGCTGCTGCACCGTGCCCGGGAGCTTCCAGTCCACGTATAGCAGCACGTGTTCCTTGATGGCTTCCTCGTGAACCCGGCAGGAGAAACAGGCCCGGTCAATGCAGAGGCCATGGCGGGGCCGCAGGGACTCCCGCAGCGAGATCAACTGCTCCGCCAGATTGGGGTCGATGGGCTGACCGGCCCGCGCCAGTTCCAGCAGCTCGTCCATCTGCCCGGCCAGCCGTTCCAGCAGTTCGTTGTATCGTTGCAGCCCCTGCTCCACGAAGTTGCGCGGCTCCTGGGCCGTCGGGTAAGGGATCATCTGCATATCGGGAACGTCGGCCATGCTGCACCTGCGCTTTGGGGGCTTGATAGCGTTAATCGTTTGTGGGCGTAATGTACCACACGACGAGAACGCGTCGGGTAGGGGCGAATAATTATTCTCCCCTACGGTCAGGTCGCGGCGATGCTTGTCCGTCCGCCGCCAAAGCGGCCTCCATGGCGGCGATGGCCACCTCAATCTGGTCCGCGTCGGGCTGCCGGGTGGTGATGCGCTGTAGCCAGAGGCCCGGCGCCGACAGAATCCTGCCGAACCAGGCGCCGCGATGGGCGCCGGCAAAGCGGATGATCTCGTAGCTCACCGCCGCCACTACCGGCACGGGAACGATGCGGGAAAGCACGCGCCAGTACAGTTCGGTTCCCAGAACCGCGTCCAGAATGGCGAACGCCGCCACCGATACGATGGCCACGGTGATCAGAAATGCGGTGCCGCAGCGGGGGTGCGGTGTGGGATGCCGTCGCACGTTGTCCACCGTCAACGGCTGACCGGCTTCGTAAGTATGTACCGCCATGTGCTCGGCGCCGTGATAGGCGTACACCCGGCGAATATCCCGCATCATCGAAATTCCAGCCACGTATCCCACCAAGATGACCAGCCGGATGATGCCTTCAATCAGGTTGCTCACCAGCAGGGACGCTACAAAAGGCTCCAGGAAACGCACTGCCAGCAGGGGCAGCACCAGGAAGATGCCAATGCCCAGCGCCAGCGCGACCACCATGGTCAGGACCATGGCCCACTGGCCGCCCCTTGATTGTTCGCCTTGGGCGTCTTCCTCGCCGGCGGCGATGAGCGCCGAGCGTTGCAGCGACTTCATGCCCAGCCACAGGGTTTCGGCCAGGATCAGCACGCCGCGCAGCAATGGTACGCGGCGCATCCGGCCGGAGAACCGGCTGCTCACCGTATCGGTGGTGCAGAAAATCTCGCCGTCGGGTCGGCGCACCGCCAGGCTGTAGTGGCGCACCCCGCGAATCATCACGCCCTCGATCACCGCCTGCCCGCCGTAGAGGGGGCGGGACGCCTGCGATGGGTTGGCTAAAGGCTGACTGCTCACTTACTGCATCCTTATTCATCCGTAGGGGCGGGTTTGAAACCCGCCCCTACCCGCCGGCCAGTTTGTACCAAGCCTCTCTGAACGCATCCTCGGAGAAGGCGTCGGGTTGCAGCCATCCGCCTATGGCGGACCCGTTGAACTCTTCTTCCAGACGGCCCTCGGCGCGCACATCGTCCTGCGACAAGAGATAGGTCACCGGCGCTTCATCCAGGATATACGTGCTGATGACCAGGTACTCCCAATCCCAATCGAGCCCCGCCAAGTCGTAGAAGCGCACCGCCTGGCTGTGTTCCTGGGAATGGAACTTGAGGCGGATTTCCCGGCCCTGCTCCGGTCGGCCGGCGATGACCTCGTCCTCGTTGGGACTGCGCCGAGCGATGAAGCACTGCCAGCCGTGTTCGGTCAGCCGCTCCGCCAGGTAGATGCGGCCATACTCGCGGACGGTCTTTGGGACGTAGCGGGGCATCTTATTTCCTTCGCGTAAGGGTGTATTACCAGATACGTAGGGGCGAATAATTATTCGCCCCTACACCGGCTATGCGCTCCGTCCATAGCAAAACGGGAGCCGGTTCAGGCTCCCGCCGCGTGATTGCTGTTCGCCGGGCCGGTTAGCCGTCGAGGTTGAAGCGGCGGCTGAAGCGTTCGATGCGGCCCTGGGTGTCCACGATGCGCTGCTCGCCGGTGTAGAAGGGGTGACACTTGCCGCAGATCTCGACGCGGAGGGCGGGCTTGGTCGCCCCCGTCACGAAAACGTTGCCGCAGGAGCAAGTGACGGTGGCCTTGAAGTACTGAGGATGTATTGCTGCCTTCATGGTGATGCCTCTATGCTGCCGTGGCCACGGCGTCGGCGACGGGATACACGCTGACCCGGCGCTTGCCCCTGGCGGCCCACTCGTAGGTGACCTGGCCGTCGATCTTGGAGAACAGGGTGTAGTCCTTGCCCATGCCCACGTTGGTTCCGGGGCGGATGCGCGTTCCCCGCTGGCGCACGATGATGGCGCCGCCGGTCACCCGTTCGCCTCCGTATTTCTTGACGCCCAGCCTCTTGGGGTTGCTGTCGCGGCCGTTGTTGGTGCTGCCGCCGGCCTTCTTGTGGGCCATATCCCTCTCCTCCTGTCTGGGGCTCGTGTCCTGTCTAGGATCCGTTTCCGGTGTCAATATCCTGGATGCGGATGCGAGTGTAGTTTTGCCGATGCCCCTTCTTGCGGCGGTATCGGGTCTTGGCCTTGTACTTGTACACAATGACCTTGCGATCTTTGTAGTGCGACTGCACCTCGGCAATGACGCGGGCGCCGTCCACCGTCGGCGCGCCGAAGCGCATCTGACCGTCGCGGGACACCGCCAGCACCTGATCCAGCGTGGTGGTGCTGCCCTCCGGGACCTCCAGCAGTTCCACGTCCAGCACGTCACCGGGCGAAACGCGGTACTGTTTGCCGCCGGTTTTTACGATTGCGTAATCCATTTCGGTAATCTCCCAAACGGCCTCCTATTCTATGTTTCGCCCGTTCCGGCTGTCAACCGGACGAGTCGCCTCCGGTTCAGGTGATCTCGGGCTGCACACCGTCGGGCAGGTCAACCTCAAAGGCGGAGAGGATCTGGCCCACCAGCAGGTAGTGACCGATCAGGGCGGTGATTTCCACCGTTTTCTGCATCCCGAAGTGGCCGGAGACGGCGTTGAAGGTGTCGTCGCTGATCTTATGATTCTGGGACAACTCCTGGACGTATTTCACCAGGGATGCCTCGATGCCGCTCAAGCCCTCGGGGGCTTTGCCGGTGGCGATGGCGCTGACCACATCCTCGGAAACGCCGGCCTGCCGGGCCAGGCGGGCGTGGGCGGAGAACTCGTACTGCTGCCGGATTTCCCGGGCCGTGGCGCAGATGATGATCTCACGGTGCGCCTCGGAGATGTCCAGGTCGAAACGGACGTAGGCGCCGGTGTGGGCGACGCGGGCGGCCAGGTCCGGGCTGTGCAGCAGCACGCCGTAGGGACCGCGCACGCTGCCGCGGCTGCTGGCGATGGAGTCGAAGAACTCCTGGTGTTCGGGGGCGAGTTGATCGCGGGTAACGTCGCTGAGACGGGCCATTGGAATACGCTCCTTGGGTGGGTATGGGATTGGCAATATACCGCCGGCGGGGTTGGCGTTCAAGCCGGCTGCAAGACACGTGACCATTCAGAGTTGGTGAGTTTCCTCGTCAGGAACCCGTCATTCCTGCGAAAGCAGGAATCCAGAAAGCCTTCGCATGGGCAAACGTGAATAGGGCAAGGACTTCCTGGATACCGGCTTTCGCCGGTATGACGGTTTTGGTATCAGACGGGCGCCTCGAATCTGAACGGTTGCTGGCGCGCAACAAGGCCACTGCCAATCCTGGCATATGTTCGTCGGCCAGACCACGCATAAAGAGGATCAATCAGTCCGAACTGGTCGAGGTGTACTTTGGCGTCCCGTCCGGATTGTGGTAAGGGCAAAACTCCATGCCCCAATCTTCGTAGGCGACCATGCCGTGGGCATCGGCGTAGGCGTTAGCAGCGTGGATGCCTTCACGGTACAGGGTTGGGTAGTTTTGCAACAGTTCGTCTTCGGTGGCTCCATCAGCTTGCAGCTCCAGCAACAGCCACACGGGGATCCTGGTCCCTTTGATGATTGGATCACCACCGCAGGTTCCGGGCACCTTTACGATAATTCCTTGCCAGTCCATAGCTCTGCCTCCGGGCGACGGCTTGCGTCTATCCGCCGCCCTCGCCTATTTCACCGTATCACAAAGGCCGGCGCTATCCCGGAAACTCCAGGTCCAGCGAGATGTCCAGGGCGTCGGTGGAGTGGGTCAGGCCGCCGATGCTGATGAGGTCAACCCCCGTTTCGGCCACGGCGCGTACCGTTGCCATGGTGATACCGCCTGAAGCTTCCACCGAGGCCCGGCCGGCGATGATGCCCACCGCTTCCCGCATCATGTCCACCGGCATATTGTCCAGCATTATGATGTGGGCGCCGGCGTCAACGGCTTCCCGCACCTGCTCCAGCGACTCCACCTCCACCTCGACGCGGATGGTGTGGGAGGCCCGGGCGATGGCGTGGCGCACCACGGCGCCCAGCGGCTCTTCCAGTGAAGCGCGAGCGGCCAGGTGGTTGTCCTTGATGAGGATGCCATCGGCCAGGTTCAGGCGATGGTTGTAGCCGCCGCCCATGCGGACGCTGTACTTGTCCAGGAAACGGTGGCCCGGAGCGGTTTTGCGGGTGTCAACGATGCGGGCGGCGGTTCCTTCCACCTCGCGGACGTAGCGGTTGGTGGCCGTGGCGATGCCGCTCATGCGCTGGACGAAGTTCAGGGCGGTCCGCTCGGCCCGCAGTATGGATGCGGCCGAGCCGCGCACGCTGGCGATATCCTGTCCGGGAGACAGGTCCGCGCCGTCGTCCAGCAACAGGTCAACGTCCAGGTCGGGGTCAACGCGGTGGAACACGGCGCCGGCGACGGCGCCGCCGGCCAGCACTCCGTCGGCCTTGGCGCGAAGGAGGCCGCTGCCGACGATTTCGCCGGGAATCAGGGTTTGCGTCGTGGGGTCGTTGAACGCCTGGTCCTCGGTGAGGGCAGCGTCAATGAGGTTGAGAACCTCCGGCGGAAGCTGCTGAGTCATAGTATCCTCGCGGTGGGCAGAGATTTCGGGTAACTGATAATTATGAGTTTGCCACTCTGGAGCGTTCCCCGCAATCGGGGAAGCAGTAGCGATTGACACCGCCGGGAGCGGCTGATAGCATTTTCCGGCGTTCCAAGTTCGCTTTCGGGAGTTGTTTGTAGCCGTGCCTGCTCAGATTGAAAACCGTGATTCCACCAACGGGACTTCCCGCCGCCGCTTTCTGGGCGTGCTGGGCATTGGCATCGCCGGCGCGGCGGTTGTAGCCAGTATGCTGCCCTTCGGACGGCGGAACAACGCCGCCGCAGCTGCGAGCGAGTTTCCCGCGCCCGGCTCCATGTTCCATCCGGCCCAGGACCCGCGCACCGACCCGCGACGGTAGGGTGCGGCACTCGCTGCTGCGTGGTAGGGGCGGGTTTCAAACCCGCCCCTACGCATTGGTTATCGCCGGCCGAATTCGCGTTCCAACTGATATTCAGTGAAATGCACCACCGTCGGCCGGCCATGGGGGCAGTTGTAGGGGTTATCGGTGGTCTCCAGTTGGCGGAGCAGCGCGTCCATTTCGTCGTGGGCCAGAGTCATGCCGGCGCGAACGGAGCCGTGGCAGGCGATGGTAGCGACCAGGGCGTCCTCCCGCTCCATCACCACCTGCTCAACGGCCACGGCGTCCAGCAGGTCAGTGAGGGCGGTTGCCGGGTCGCTGTTGCCGCGGGCGGCCAGGGTGGCGGGCACAGCGCGGACCAGCCAGGCATTGTCGCCGAAGGGTTCCAGTCGGAAACCGTATTCCGACAGCAACCCGGCGTACTCCTCCAGGGTGGCGGCCTGGGACGCGGACAGCTCCGCCGGCAATGGAGCCAGCAGGGGCTGCGCGGCGCGTTCCCGCGGCCCGGCCCGATGGCGCAACTGGTCGTACACCACGCACTCGTGGGCGGCGTGCTGGTCGATGAGGTACATCCCGGCAGGGCCTTCCGCCACCACGTAGGTCTGGCGAATCTGGCCCACCACCCGCAGGCCGGCCAGCACCTCCCGCAGCGAGCCGCCGGTGGGCGCAAGGGACGTAGTGGGCAGCGTCAGAAGTTCCCGCGGCGGAGCAGCGCTGCCGGCATAGGGCGCCGGGACGCGAAGCGCTGGCGCGGCCGGGGGCGATGCCCCGGCGACAGCCGGATTGCCGGAGGGAGTGAAGGAACGGGTGACCTGGCGCACGGGAGCGTGGGCCACCAGCGCATCCCGCACGGCCCGCTGCACGGCGGAAAACAGGCGGTTTTCGTTGTGGAAGCGCACCTCCCGCTTGCTGGGGTGAGAGTTCACGTCCACCTGCTCCGGCGGAATGGCAACGTCAATTACGGCGATGGGATAGCGTCGGTCGGGCAGCGTCCCCCGGTACGCCTGCTCAGTGGCGTAGGTGATGGAGCGGTCATAGACCCAGCGGTGGTTGACCAGCAGGGTGATGTAGGAGCGGTTGTGCCGGCTCAGGTCGGGCGCGCTGGCGTACCCGCTTACCGATACGTCGCCGTCGATAAGGCTTACGGGCAGCATCCGGCCGGCGACTTGGCTCCCATAGATCGACAGGATGGCATCCTGCAAGCGGCCGCTGCCGGTGGTGTTCACCGTTTCCCGCCCGTCCACGTTGAGGGTGAAACGGACGCCGGGATCAGCCAGGGCGTAACGGGTCACAACTTCCTGGATGCGGGCGGTCTCGGCGGCCGGGGAGCGCAGGAACCGGCGGCGGGCCGGCAGGTTGCCGAACAGCTCGACCACCTGCACGGTGGCGCCCACCGGGCAGCCGATGCTGCGTTCAGCCACGGCCTCGCCGTAACGAAACTCAATACGCGCGCCGGCGTCGGCATCCCCCGTCCGCGTGGTGCAGGTGACCCGGGCCACGGCGGCGATGCTGGGCAGGGCCTCGCCGCGAAAGCCTAGGGTGGATACGGATTGCAGGTCGGCCACAGTGGCCAGCTTGCTGGTGGCGTGGTGGCGAAAGGCCAGCGCCAATTCGTCGGCAGGAATACCGCAGCCGTCGTCCGTGACCCTGATTTCGGCTACGCCGCCCTCCCGGACGGCAACGTCGATGCGGGTGGCGCCGGCGTCAAGGGAGTTTTCAACCAGTTCCTTGACCACCGAGGCGGGACGCTCGATGACCTCGCCGGCGGCGATCTGCGCGGCGACGTGGGGCAGGAGTTGCTGGATGGGCATGGGCGGTCAGTTATTTGTAACGTCGGCATTCGCCGCGAATCTTGGGCATTGGCACCGGGACATCTACGGCACGACGATCAACGCACGCAGGACATAGACAATGGTCGTTACCCTCACACCAAAGGCGGCGATAGCCCCTGGTTGGCCGAGTGCACAGGTAGCAGGATTGGTGGTGAATGGGCTTGCGTGTCGGGGCATCCGAATCAATCAAGCGGACGAAATCTTTGCTTTTGGGATGACGTCGGTACATTTTGCACCTACCCAGATGATTGACTTGCTCCTTAGTTTAACACGCGCCTCGGTAATGGCATCATGGCGGGAAATGTCAGAATCAGGATTTACAGGATTTTATGATTTTGCAGGATTGGGAACTCTTCACCGCTGGACCACTCTAATCCTGCTAATCCCCAAATCCTGTAAATCCTGATTCTGACAAATAAATGAGGGCGACCGACCGGTCGCCCCTACATCGTTACGGACGGCAGTGCCGATCAGAACAGCGGTATCTTGGTGCCCTTGGCCCGGTACTGGCGGTCCTCGGAGCCGCCGGTTTCCAGGAAGTCGCAGATGATGCGGTAGATGCGGGCCATCTCGTGGTCAACGCTGCGGGAGAAGAAGTAGGGCGGCACCCAGACGCCGCCGAACTCCGCAACGATTTCCGGATAGTCGTCAATCACGAACTCCGGCTCCACCGGGATTTTCAGTTCGGCAAGGCGTTCCTGATAGTGGTGCGTGGGTTTTTCGTACACCCCCGATACGAACCGATGCAGATCGTGCTTCTCGATAACCTCCCATCGTTCGCCCATTCCCGACCAGATGTAGATTTCGTGCCCGTCGTCCAGCAGTTTCTGGAAGGTGTCCACCGTGCCCGGGCGCAGCGTGTCGTCCAGCCCCAGGATCGTGTAGTCAACGTCAAAAAAGATTTTCATAATCGGTTAGTCGTCCCGGGGTGCTTGGTCGGTCGGTATCGTATGGATCAGGCGTCGATGGCTTCGGTGATGGCCTTCAGGCTGGCACCGATGATGATGCGGTCGCCCAGGCGGACGATGGGGCGGCGCACCAGGCGCGGCTCTTCCAGCATCAGGGAGACCTTGCGGTCATCGGACAGTTCGGCGGCGGTCAGCCCCATCTTCTTCAGCGACGGGCTGCGGGCCGCGAATACGGCGCTGACCCCCGGCTCGCCAACCTCGGCCACCAGATCTCGCAGTTCCGTTTCGGTGAAGGGATCTTTGAAGTAGTCCCTTTCTTCCACCGTGTAGCCCTTTTGCACGAGCAACTCCCGCACTTTACGACAGCTGCTTCAACGGGGCCACCAATACATTGTTGCCGTAGCGCTCATCTCAATCTCCTGACGAATTGCGTTGGCCAGCGATGACAGTGGAAAGCATTTTATACCCCCGGTTGCCTTCAACATAAGTGGGGCAAATGTAAATTCTGTGTAATGTCGGCTTTCGGAGAACCGTCGGAATCAGCAACTGTCTTGAAGGTCAAGCTAGGCTTTACGCATTTTTAGAAAAGTAAAAGGACAGGGTAAGCTGGCCTGACCCAAATTCCACTAAAGGCCCAGCCATGCTCACCCTGCCCGATGCCATTGTACCGAT
>DAOUJY010000112.1:0-27630 GCA_034421995.1 Dehalococcoidia bacterium
CCCGGGTGGCTCTGCCGTCTGACCTTTCGTTCCCGATGGCAGCGTTTTGCTGTATATGGACCGGAGCTACGGCAGGATGGGGCGTTGGGGTGGGGGTGAGAAGAAGCTCCATAATGGGAGTGGGCGTCGGGCCGCGGTCTTCTATTTCATCAGGTTCGTCGTTCTGACTCTGGGCCGGCGCGACGCCGTCAGACCACGACCACAGGGCCACGATCAGGAGGCAGACGAAGACGCCCAGCGGAACGACCGCAGCCGACCCCGGCGGCCGGCGTCGCATAACGTCCCGGGGCATGGAGCGAATGAACTGGGCCATGTGGCACCTCCCTTGCGAAGACGCAGACGGGTTCTTGCCACAGAGCCCCTAAGCCACGCCAAACTTCCGCAAGGAAGGCAGGGGTATGCCCGTCCTTCGTTACACGAAGTCGTGCGTGGTACGCCTGATGCGGCGTAAGGCAAGCCTTTAGAGGCTCTGTGGCACCCGCAACATACGTGGGTGCCCGGCCCTCTGTCAATGCCGCGGGCACCTGCCGCAAACTGGACGGTGGGCGTCGAACGCCAGGATTATTGTTGCAATTGGAAGTTTGGGCTGTCAGAATGCAGAAGTTCTATTTATGTACGATTGAGGAGAGAGATGATGACTACCGCCGCGACGGACCCCGCCGTTGTCGAATTGCTGACCGCGCTTATTGAGCAGGTCGCCGCAATGCAGACGCAATTGAACGATGTGGAGGCAAAGGTGGATGTGGTGATTGCGGACGCAGGAGTGTTGAAATCCGCTGTATCCGGATTGGATGCACGGATGAATGGGATGGAAACGCGTATGGGCAATATGGAAGAATGGATGACCCGGCTGGAAGGCCATGTGCGCGGTCTGCGTCAAGACATCCACGAGCAAGGGGTAATCCTGAAACAGAGATTTCCCGCGCCCATGGCACAGCCATAAACCAAAGCAAAAGCCCCGGCGACTAGGTTTGCCGGGGCTTTTTCATGGCTGGATTTTTTATTTCAATTGAATAAAATGCTTGACAATGCAAGCTGTATTCAGTACAATTCAGGCATGGTCAATCGCATTGCACCCGATAAGCAGGCTCGTATCCTCAATATGCTGGTGGAGGGCAGTTCCATGCGCTCCATCACACGGATTGAGGGCTGTGGGATAAACACCGTCAAGCGCTTGGTGGTGACGGCAGGGCAAGCCTGCATGGCCTACCACGATGCCCAAGTCCGCAACGTTACGGCGCAAGTTGTCCAGTGTGATGAAATTTGGTCGTTCCTCTACGCCAAGCGCAAGAACGTTGAATATGCTGTATCTGCGCCTGCCGAAGCCGGGGATATATGGACTTGGACGGCTATCGACTCTGACAGCAAATTGCTTATTTCGTGGCTGGTAAGCACCAGCCGCGACGGCGACAGCGCAATTGAAATCATGGACGATTTGCGGGCGCGAACGGCAAGTCGGTTCCAACTAACCACCGACGGTCTGAATGCCTACCCAGAAGCCGTCGAAGGCGCGTTTGGAGGTGACGAGGACTTCGCCCAACTTATCAAAATCTACGCGGACGCGCCCCGCGAGGAAGCCCGTCGGTATTCCCCTTCAGAATGGGTTAGCAGCCGAAAGGAAGTAGTCGTTGGCGATCCTGATTGGTACGACATTAGCACGTCCCATGTGGAGCGGCATAACCTTACCATGCGGATGTCCCTGCGCCGCTACACTCGGCTCACCAACGCATTCAGCAAGAAATTTGAGCACCACTGTTACGCGGCAGCTCTGTACTTCACTTACTACAATTTCTGCCGGCCCCATACGACATTGACGAAGGCGGCTGGTGGATACAAAACAACCCCTGCTATGGCAGCAGGATTGGCCGACCGGGCGCACGATATTCGCTGGCTATCTGACTTGGTATCGGCGCATATGCCAAAACCTAGCAAGCGTGGCCCTTACAAGGCTCGCGCCAAACCTTGAATTTCAAACAGATACACTACCCCCGGTCGGATTGTAGGTATGGCGCTCCCCGTGTATATTGTTAACTGCCGTGCTGAGCATAGTCCGCGCTCGGCTCGACGGGTCGTTTTGTGCAGCATACCGAAATCAGTCTGGGCACTTGGGAAATTACCGTTGACGCAGTTGAGCAATATCTTGCTGCGGTTGGCGACAAAATGCCTGTATATCTCGCGTCCGGCGCCGCGCCCCCGCTGATGCTGGCGGCCCGGGTCGTGGGCCTATTGCTGGAAAGGCTGTCCTTGCCTGACGGCGCGATACACAGCCTTCAGGATGTCGAAACGATAAACGCGCCCCGGATCGGCGCGTTGGTTTCCGCCGAGGCGCAGGTAGAACCGGCTCGCGAGAGGGGCGGAATGCGATTTCTCACCGTGAACTACACCGTCATCGAAGATAAAGGCGGTTTGATACTGATGCGGGGGCGCACGACGGTTCTTCTGCCCGCAGATACCGGCCAGATCGATGACTGACCCAATGGCTGCCGAAGCGGTTACTGACCGCTTATCGCCACGGGAGGTTGGCGACCCACTGCCGAAGGCGCGGCGCGCCATCACGCGCCAAGCCATCGACGCTTACCGCGCGGCTTCGGGTGACAACAATCCCCTGCACTATGACGACGAATTCGCGGCGGCCACCCAGTTCGGCGGCGTCATCGCCCACGGCATGCTGACCCTGGCGCTGGTGACGGAAATGATGACGCGGTCGTATGGTAGGGACTGGCTATCCTCCGGCAACTTGCGGGTGCGGTTCCGTGGCGCGGCGTATCCCGGCGACGTACTGGAAGCAACGGGCAGCGTGACAAAGCGGGAATTCACCGATAACGGTCTTATCGTAACTTGCAATGTTGAAGTCCGTAATGCACATAATGACAGCCGCATCATCACCGGGTCGGCGAGGGTGGTATTAAGCCGGCCGGCGCAGGGGGAAGCCGGGGAATGAGTACCAACGGAAACAAAGCTAGGGTTCGCGTCGCCGTGGACGCCATGGGTGGAGACTTCGGCCCGCGAGAGACGGTGCCCGGGGTTTTGGCCGCTCTGGACGCCCATCCGGAATTGCACGTGACGCTGGTGGGTGAAAGGGATGCCGTGTGCGGGGAGCTGTCAAAATACGACACGGCGGCCCGCTCGATTGCCGTCGCGCCGTCGGAGGGGAAGATAGAGGACGAGGAGCATCCGGTTGCGGCGTTGCGCCGCAAACCGCGATCATCAATCGCCACCACGATGGGATTGCTCCGCGCCGGCGACGCCGACATGGTTGTTTCCATGGGATCCACCGGCGCCACCATGGCCACCGCAGTGATGGCGCTGGGTCTGCTGGAAGGGTTGGAGCGTCCCTGCATCGGCGGAAATTTCCTGGGCGTTGCGCCCAATACGACCGTCGTTGACCTGGGGAGCAACGTGGACTGCCGACCGGCATTGCTGCTGAGTTTTGCGGCTCTGGGCGTCGCTTTCTCGCGCCGGATATTGAGGATCGAAAACCCGCGGGTAGCCCTGCTCAGCGTGGGCGAAGAGGCCTCCAAGGGTAGCCGCCAGGTCCAGGAAAGCCACAGCCTGTTCCGCGACAGCCATCTGAATTTCGTCGGCAACGTCGAAGGGATGGACTTTTTCACTGACAAGGCGGACGTGATCGTTTGCGACGGATTCATCGGAAATATATTGATCAAGTTCGCCGAGGGGCTGGGGTCGGCGCTAGCGCCTTTGCTGCATCGGCATCTGGCGGAAGTTTTGCCCGCCGAGCAGGTCAAGCAGGTGGCAGAAGCGTTGTGGACCACTACTAACCTGCCGCGCACCATGGGCGGGCCGCTGTTCGGAGTGGACGGCCTGGTGATGATTGGCCACGGCTCCTCCACCGCTCGCGGCGTCGCCGGCGCAATCGATACGGGCCTGCGTTGCCACCACCTGGAACTGGTGGAGGGGTTCCGCCAGGAACTCGCCGAACTGCATCACACGGCGGTGCGTGAGGCGTGAATGCGAACTCTCTCCCAAGAGGTGGGGTGTTGCTATGTACACAATTGACTTGAGCGGCCAGGTCGCGTTGATCACCGGCTCGTCCCGAGGTATCGGGGCGGCGATCGCGAAACGGCTGGCCGCGGCCGGGGCTTCGGTGGGCATAAATTACCGGAGCAACGCCGCCGATGCCGACACGGTAATCGACGCGATTCGGGCGGCCGGCGGCGAAGCCCTGCGGGTCCCCGGCGACGTGTCGGACGAGAACACCGCCGAAGCCGTGGTCAAGACCACCGCGGACCGGTTGGGGCGGCTGGACATCCTGGTGAACAACGCCGGCATCAATCGTGACCGCCTGGTGATGCGAATGAACGCCGCCGATTGGGACGACGTGCTCGCCGTGAACCTGCGGGGTACCTTCCTGTCCACTCGCTTTGCCATCCCGTTGATGCTGCGCCAGCGTTACGGGCGCGTGGTCAACGTATCGTCGGTGGTGGGCTTGTCGGGCAACCCGGGCCAGGCCAACTATGCGGCGTCCAAAGCCGGACAGATCGGGATGGCCAAGGCGGTAGCCCGCGAGGTGGGCAGCCGCAATATCACGGTTAATGCAGTCGCGCCCGGCTTCATCGAGGTGGGCGGCGATGGCGGCATGACGGCCGGCATGACTACCGACCAGCGGGCCCAGGTGCTTTCCAACATTCCGGCGGGACGCTTTGGATCTGCCGAAGACGTGGCTTCAGCGGTCCTGTTTCTGGTCAGCCCGGATGCCGGATACGTCAACGGACAGGTTTTGACCATCGACGGCGGCCTCACGGCATAGCCAACGCAATGGGGGATGACGTTATGAAAGCGACCACCCGTTTCCGCCAACTGCTGGCAGAGCCAGGCATCATCACCGCTCCCGGCGCCTACGACTGCCTGACCGCCGCGATAATCGAAAAGACCGGTTTCCCGGCCGTGTACATGACCGGAGCCGGAACCTCCGTGGCAAGGGTCGGGTATCCCGACCTGGCGCTGGCGACGGCCACCGAGATGATGGACAACGCCGCCGCCATCGCGGCCACCGTGAACGTTCCGGTCATTGCTGATGCGGACACGGGGTACGGAGGCACGATGAACGTGCGCCGTACCATCCGCGAATACGAGCGGACGGGTGTGGCCGCCGTGCACATCGAGGACCAGCAGTTTCCCAAGCGCTGCGGCCACCTGGAAGACAAGCGGGTGGTGTCCATCGACGAGATGGTGCAGAAGATACGCGCCGCCGTGGACGCCCGCACCGACGACGACTTCACCATCATCGTCCGCACCGACGCGCTGGCCGTCACCGGTTGGGATGACACCATGCGTCGTTGCGACGCTTTTACCGAGGCCGGCGCCGATGCGCTGTTCGTGGAAGCTATTCGCTCGCCGGAAGAGGCCGCCGCGGTGGTGGCCCGCACCGGCGTCCCCCTGCTCTACAACTTCGTGGAGACGGGCAAATCCCCTCTGCTCAACGTGGCCGAGCTGGAACGACTGGGCTTCAAGATGGTCATCTTCCCCGGCAGCGCGTTCATGTCCGTAGCCTACCGGGTCGGCCAGGTGATGGCCGAGCTGAAAGCCACTGGCACCACCGAGCACCTGGTTGGCGAAATGACCCCGCTCACCGATGCCTTCGAGCTGATGGGCCTGTCGGAGATGCTGGAACGGGACGCCGGCTACGCCGTTGCGGATGGCGGCGATAGCGAAAAGGCGGCGCGGGAGCGCCGCTTCCTGGAAAAAGAAAGCAAAGCGATGGCTATCTATGAAACGCGCATCAAGCCGGGCCTTACGGAAGAACACCTGGGAAAACTGCTGATTATCAACACGGAAACCGGCGAGCATGAACTGTTCTATGACGAGCATGAAGGCCAGATGCGCTGGCTGGATTTCAGGTACGGTGACCCGGTGCACATGATACGGATTGGCTACCCTGCCGTTGATTACTGGGGCTGGAAGCCGGTGGAAGAGCCGAAGCTGTGATGGCGATGCAAGGCTACGTCAACCTTGAACCCAAGGAGCCTCGTATCATCGTCCCCGTACTTGACGCTGACGGAACTCCCGTGCCGTTGGAAATGACCATCGACACGGGTTTCACCGGATTTATGACCTTGCGTCCGTGGGTAACCCGCGCCCTGGGCCTGGAGAGGGGGGACGACAGGAGGATGATGCTGGCGGACGGACAGGTCATTTCCACACCCACTTGCTGGGCGACGGCAATCTGGCACGGCAATCCCACGCGGATCCCGGTGTTGGGAATTGACGCCCGGCCCGTCATCGGTATGTCCCTCCTGTGGGACAGCGACATCGCCATGGCGGTGCGGGAAAACGGCCGGGTACTCATCACCGCCCCGCCCCAATCGTAGTTTTCACCCGCCGATGGCAACCGACGCCACAGGCAGCCCTTCCGCGCCGGACGGCGGCGACTTTACCCGCCGGCTGCCTGCCGAGGTCAGCCGCTGGCAAGCTGACGGCCTGATTTCCGAAGAACAGGCCGCCGCCATCCTGGAACGTTACCCTCAGACCACAGAGACATCCGGCAGCGCCATCGGCAACCGCACGGTCAGCGTAATCGCCATCATGGGGGCGGCGCTGATTGGCCTGGGCATCATCGCGTTCATCGCGGCTAATTGGTCCGATATACCCACGCTGGCCAAGCTGGCGATGATGGTGGTCGGCACGCCGGTGATTTACGTGGCGGGCTGGTTGATGTCGTACCGGTTCGGGTTCGTCCGCATCGGCACGGCGGTGATACTGCTGGGCGCCGTCGCCTTCGGCGCGTCCATCCACCTGGTGGCGCAGACCTATCACGTGCCCGTCAACCATCCCAACCTGATGCCGGCGTGGTTCCTGGGAGTGATACCACTGGCGTATATCATTCGTTCCCAATCCGTGCTCGGTCTGTCCCTGATCATACTGCTGGTGGCAACGGCCTTCCGAGCGCAGGAGTGGGTGCCGGACGTATTCAACGACGAGATGGTCTGGCTGGCGCCGGCTTACCTGGTACTGGGCGCGTTGCTGTTCGCTGCGGGAAGGTTGCAGTCCCGCTTCGATTACACCCGACCGTTTGCGAGGATACTGGACGTCGTGGGTCTGGCAGTGGTGGCGGCGCCGGTATATCTGCTGGGATACCATACCATCTGGGAGGAATTGAGATGGGATGATCAGTTGAGGCTGGACGCGCTGTCGGTTGAATACTGGACGGTGGTGGGTATTGCTGCTTCGCTGGCGGCGGCCGCGCTGGGCTTCACCGGCTGGCAGGATCGAAGGCGGCGCTCCACGCTGTTTATTTGGGAGGCGTCGGCGCTGGCGGGCATGGCCGTTGTTGCCGCGGCGATGTGGGTCGGCCTGCTCGCGGGCGCGGAATGGCTGTGGTGGGTGTTCAACCTGGTGACGCTGGCCGGCGTGCTGGCGATGATCGCGGCCGGTTATCGCTGGAACCGGGCCTGGCTCATCAACCTGGCGGTGATCATCTTCGCGATTACGTTGTTCACCCGTTACTTTGAGTTTGGATTTGATCTGCTGGGGCAATCGGTGGCGTTCATCGTCGCCGGCGTGATTCTGCTGGCCGGGGGATTTGGAATGGAAGTGCTGCGACGGAAGTTGTTGAGCCGCATCGGGCGAGAAGGGGTTGCGCCGTGAGCCGGCGAATCACCATTCTATTTGCCGCGCTGGTGGCGGTGCAGGTAGTCGGCCTGGTGGTGTTCGCGGGGGTGCGGCAAACCGTCCTTTCCCAGGGGCGTGAAGTGGTGTTGCAAACCGTGCCGGTGGACCCGCGCTCTCTGCTGCAAGGTGATTACGCTATCTTGGACTACGAAATTGCCGCGCCGCCCGATTACCTGGGCGACCTGCGGGCGGGCGAAACTGTGTTCGTAGTATTGTGGGAAAGTGCGGCGGCCTGGTACGCCGCCGACTATAGGTTGCATGAACCCAGCGGCGGAGACGTGTACATTCGTGGAACGGTGGACAAGCGGGGTCGGCTGGATTTCGGCATCGGAACCTACTTCGTTCCCGAAGGAACCGGGCACGTCATAGAGCGGGCGAGGGACGTGAAGGTGGTGGTCGCCATCGGCGAAAGAGGCAATGCCGTGATCAAACGGGTGCTGGTGGACGGGGAGCCGTTCGACCCCGTAACGCAATAGGTTACACTGCCGTCAACAACGGCCGGAGGTGAGCGATATGGCCAACGCAGTTCTGGTGGTGGATATGGTGCGCGGCTTCCTGGAACCGGGGCACAACCTCTATTGTGGCGACGACGCCAGACGCATCATCGATCCGGTACGGGAGTTGCTCCGCCGGGAGGCCGACGCCGGTTCCGCCGTGCTGTTCGTCTCCGACCACCACCTGCCCGACGACCTGGAGTTCCAGATGTTCCCGGTGCATTGCGTCATCGGCACCGAGGAACCGGAGGTTATACCGGAACTGGCGGAGTGGGTCAGCGAGTCCAACGTCATCCCGAAGAACCGCTACAGCGGCTTCTTCAACACCGACCTGGCCGAGCGGTTGGCCGCCCTGAACCCCGACAAGATAATCGTGTGCGGCGTCTGCACCGACATCTGCGTGATGCACACCACCTCCGACGCCCGCAACCGGGATTACGCTGTGGAAGTGCCCACCGATTGCGTAGCATCGTTCGATGCCGACGCCCACCGTTGGGCGCTGGACCACATCGGCAAAATCCTGGGAGTGCGGGTGGTTTAGCCGGCCCGCAACACGCCCGGAAAAGGCCGGACGAGGCCATGTTGGACGCCGTGTTCGCCCGGGTGCGGGAGACGTGCGGAGAGTGCTGCTCACGCTTCCGTTTCAGTTAACACCGATAATGACGGCGCATATGGCGGTTATAACGGAAGCAACCGCTACTATTGTCGGGACTATCCACTGCGCGTTATCCAAAAGCCAATTTCGCCACGCCGGGCGTTGCAACCTGTTGCGATAGTCCAGACCCTTTGCGGTTATCACGTAACGCTCCGTTTCTACCTGGAAGAGATAGCCTTCGGCAGCCATGACACGCATTTGGAGGGTAATCTGTTCATCTCCGGGAGGAGGCCGGCTAATCGTTCCCGGAGTACATTGCTGAAGGAGGTTCAGTTGCAACGTTTTATAACGCCTGTCCCGTTCTTTGCGGGTGCGGCGATCCAATGGCGCCGGCGTGAGAATGGTCATTGTAAGTTCCTTGGGGATCGACTTATTTGGCAGACAGGCGGTTGAACCTATGCCCCGGCGCGGGGTACAGGTCTCCGCGCTTCATCACGACGCTTTGACCCGGCAGGGCCTTGGCTTCCAGCCCAAGGTAAACGGCAGAGGAACCGGGTGGAGTGAATTCGACGCGGAAGTCGTGCCCCTCTTCACCCACTGGGTGAAGGTGACGCAACGTACATATTTCGTCCCCCATGTAGATGCCCTCGGCCAGCGCCTCCGTCCAGTCCGTATGTTCAGGATGGAGCGTAACCTTCTCAGCAGCCTTCGCTCCGTTGTTGCGGCCCCGGTAAGAAGCCACGGTTTTGGCATTCTCTGAACGCCTGAACTCGACGAGATAGTCATGCTCGCCAGTCTCGGCGCGTTGGTAAGTGAACACTGCGACCGCATGGCCCGATTTAATCCTGCGTCCCAGCTCGTTGCCCAAGGCGCTGGTGATGGCATCGCGCATTTCATCCGTCAATGTGATTATTGGCATGTTGCACCTCCGATCATTCGTTGGGTGTCGATAGCAATTCTACCTCAAACCGCCGCTTCGCCGCCGCCCAGCCTGCTTCTGCTTCACCGCGCAACTGCCGCGCTTCGGAACGTATTTTCTTTATTGTATTAGCAATTTCGTTCTGGCGTTCTATGGACAGTTCAGGGAATGGCAAATTTTCCAGAAACGTCGCCGGCACCCGCTGTTGCCCTGCCGAACCCGTGAAAGCGTAAGTTGCAACCCGGCGCAACGCTACCTGACTCACAAACTCGCGGACGAACTCCGCGGAAATTCCAGCGGCGCGGACCCGGAGAACATGGAACTCCGTTGAGCCAAACCCTATGCCATTGGGCAGCTCATCCACCAGGCATGATTTCCCGTTCTGCATACACGGCGTGATTTTCGCCCATAGAATGTCACCGTCGGCGAACGGGGTGTAGCCCTTCCGCACCTCATCAAGGCGACGTGGTGTAACCGTGTATTCTCCGGTAGCGCCATCGGCAACCGCCGGCATTGGTATGAAACCAACAGCGGTATCAGCATCAAGTTTCGAGATGTCCAATCGGGGATTGACTTCTACATAAGCCGACAGTGGCTTGGTAACAGCCGGATTGTTGCGCAACCCGCTCAAATAGCGTTGCAACTCCGGTACGTAAGCGGGTGGACTAATTGAGAGGTCGCCGACATCGCCCCGCCGAATCGCAAATACCCGCCGCGTGTCCTCGGCCGGCGGCGCGATGCCCAGCGCGTCCAGCAGGAAATCGTCAACGCCAGCCAGCAGCGCGTCCGCCTCCGCCAACTTTGCCCGCCGTTCCTCCCGCGCCGCGTCCATCGCAGATACCAAAGTGTCCTGTACAGATAACGAAGGCAGCGGCACCCGCAGGTTGCGGATTGCGCCGTAGTCCAGCGCCGCCCGCGTTCCGCCGGAAACGTAGCGGTTGGAGAGTTCCAATCCGGCGGGGCAGTTGAGCCATTCGCTGAGAAACTCGGGCCGGCAGCGTTCCGTACCAACCCGCAGCCGGGCGATGTGCTGGTTGATGTTGGCCGGCAGATGCTCGTCACCAACTACCGCCGCCGTGCCGACGCGCCCGGTAATGGTCATCAGCACGTCGCCGGCGGCCAGTTGCGAGCGTTCCAACAGGCCATTGTGAACATCAGCCGTGACGTATTTCAAATCCCGGTCAACAATCTCGCCGTCATCAACGTTGAGGATGCGGAAAAAGCGCACGCCGTCATCGCCATCGGCGTAAAGCGACTCGTCGCTGCGGCTGGGGGTAGCGCCGCCGGCGATGGACACCAGCAACCCGCCCAAAACCGGTGTCGGAATCGGGGTTGCGTCCAACCGGGCGTTCAGCAGCGTGTAGCGCGGATGGTTAAACCAAGTGTCCAACCGCTCATTTGCGTCGCCCCACTTCAGCGCGAATGCGCCGGCTGTGGGGCTTACACGAAAAAAGGTGTCGGGTCTTTATTGAACTGCTCCCACTGGCCCACCAGGCCGGTGCCGGGGATGACCTCCCGCCGCCGCTCGCTCCACTCCCCTGCGCCGCCACCCCGGACCCATTCGTAGGCGACGCGGTAGTCGAACAGGTCGCAGCGGTGCCGCTCCACCTTGCTGACGCCGGCGGTTTCTTGCTCAACCGTTACCTCAAAGGTCTTGCGCCCGGTAGCGTCATAGCCGATGTTGTCGGCCAGGGCCATGAAGATGGAGGTGTCGTCGGGCACGGTTTCGCCGTCGGCCAGGCGGCGCAGGAAGACGATGCTGGCTTTGACGCCGGCGTCGTAGTGGCTGAAGGCGAACTGCGGGAGGCTGACCACGGCCAACAACTCGAAGTGGTGGAGCAGCCAGTGGCGAACGCCCTGCAACGACGAGTTGGTGAGGATGCCATCGGGGAGGACCACGGCGGCCCGTCCTCCCGGCTTGAGGAACGTGTGGATCCGTTCCAGGAAGGCGATTTCGGTTTTGATGCTGGCCCGTTTCGCTTTCGGGTCGGGATACTTCCGGCCCAGGTAGCGTTGCAGTTCAAACTGTTCCAGATACCCGTCGTCCTTTTCGGTACGACGTATGACCGCGCCGAAGGGCGGGTTGGTCAGGATGAGGTCAAAGCGGCCGGCGGCCAGCCCTGGGTTCTTGTCGCGGATGTTCTCCGGGAAGTCCATGGCGTCGTGGCCGACGATGTTGGTGTGGCCGTCGTCGTGGATAATCATGTTCATCTTGGCGACGCGGGCCAGTTCTTCATTGATTTCCAAACCGTAGAGATTGTTCTGCGCGAAGTTGTGCCAATACTGGAAGTGCGACAGGCTGTCCGGCGGGTGCAGTTCATCGGCCTGCCGGCGCACGTGGTCGAGAGCGTAGAGCAGGAACCCGCCGGAGCCGCAGGCCGGGTCCAGCACCAGGTCGGCGCGTTTGGGGTCAAGCACGGCGACGCAGAAAGCGATCAGTTCTCGGGGCGTGAAATACTGGCCGAAGTCACCCTTGAAGAAGCTGCCCATGAACTCCTCGAAGGCGACGCCCTTGGTGTCCAGCTCGGTGCGGTCCAGGGAGATGCCCTCCAAGTGTTCCACGCACTGCGCCAGGATGGGCGGCTCTACGTCAATGCGGTCGGTGAACACGTGCGGCTCTAACCGCTGTTCCCGGTCGTAAAGCGCATTGACGCGCCCCGCCAGCCGGTCGGCGGTTTCGCCGTCCCGCCGCTGGAAGGCGTAGGGTTCGCCGTTGGGTCGTTCCAGGTCTTTCTCGTCCCGGTGCTTGATGAACACCAGCTTGGAAAACTCGCCGAAGGCGGCGATGGGGCTGCGGCGACCGCCCTCCCAGAGGGTTTGATGACACTTGCGGATGGCGGCGCGCAGTTCCTCCCGAGGGACGGCGGCCAGGTCCTTGCCGTTCTCGTTCTTGTAAAACCGCCACTCCGGAGGGTTGCCGTAGCGAACCGGGATGTCGGTGAGGTGGTTGCGTTCCCGCTCGCCGGGCGGGTACTTCTTGCGGTCGTCAAAGCGTAGCAGGCGGCGGGTCAGGCCGGCCACGGCGCCGCAGTACAGCGCGCCCAGGCTGGCCCGGTTGCCGCAAGCCTGTTCGATGGCCTGATTAAAAGCGGCGTCGGATAGATCCGCCCGCTTGCACTCAATGACGAACCAGGGCATTTTCTTTTCGTCATCCTGGTAAATCACCAAGTCGGCAAAATCGTTGGGCGTGCGACGGGGAACGTTGACCTCAAAGCCGATCAGCTCCGGCGGATACTCGTACTTGTAGATAAGCTCCGCCCACAGTTCGGCGCGGACTTCCTCCTCCGGGTCGGCCCACCGCTCCGAATGGCCGGCGGCGACGTAGCGGATGCGCTCGTTGCGGCCCTCGCCGGCAATTTCGGCGTGGCCGTCGGCAAGAGCGCGGGCGAGAAATGTCTGACGGTAGGGCGCGTCGGTCATAGTGGCAATCCTGTCGTTGTGTCGCAGATGCAATATATCACCGGGTTCCGCGCCCCGTGTGTTATTATCGCGCCATTCGTTTGCCCTCACTCGCGCCGGCCAGCCCGGAGGTCGCTAATGCTGTACCAACGCTATCGCTACTCCCAATGGGATGGCACCCAGGAGATTTTTGATGTCGATGCCAGCGACATCATGGACGCGCTGTCGGATGATCTCCTGCAGCACGGCGATCTGGCCCGGGCGTTGCGCGAACTCTTCCGCAACGGAATGCAGAACCGCGATGGCAATCAAATGCCCAACCTCCGCGACCTCATGGAGCGGCTCCGGCAGCAGCGCCGCGAACAGCTCCAGCAGAGCAACCTGGACTCGGTGGTGGACGACCTGAAGGAGCGGATGGAAGAAATCCTCCGCACCGAGCGGGAGGGCATCCAACGGCGGCTGGACGAGGCCGCCGACCAGCCGGAACCGAAGGATATGGAGGGCAAGGAGCAGCAGCGCGCGCTGAACCGCCTGCTCCAGGAGCGAGCCCAGCGCAACCTGGACAAGTTGGACGATCTGCCGGAGGGCCTGGGCGGGCAGATCCAGGAGTTGATGGAATACGACTTCATGGACCCGGACGCCCAGCAGATGTTCCAGGAACTGCTGGATATGCTCAAGAGCCAGATGGCCCAGAACGTGTCCCAGCAGATGCAGGAACAGATGCAGAACATGACCCCGGAGCAAATGGAGGCCATGCGTCAGATGATGCAGGACCTCAACCAGATGCTCCGCGACCGCATGGAGGGCCGCGACCCCAACTTTGAAGGGTTCATGCAGAAGTGGGGGCCGATGTTCGGCGACGACCCGCCCCAGAGCCTGGACGAACTGATGGAGCGCATCCAGCAGCAGATGGCGCAGATGCAGTCCCTCATGGACAGCCTGTCCCCCGAAATGCGTCGGGAGTTGGAAGACGCCATGCAGTCGGCCATGGACCCGCGCCTCATGGACGAAATGTCCGAGTTCGCCAGCCTGATGCAGTCACTCATGCCGCCGGACGAATTGGCGCGGCAGTATCCCTTCCTGGGCGACGACAGCATGACCCTGGAGCAGGCCATGGAGGCCATGCGCCAGATGCAGGACCTGGACCGGCTGGAACAGTCGTTGCAGCAGGCCATGCGCACGGGCAACCTGGATGACGTTGACCCGGAGCAGTTGGCCGAGCTTCTGGGCGAAGAGGCCCGCCGGGCGTGGGAAGAACTGGACCGGCTGCGGCAACTGCTGAAGGACGCCGGTTACATCACCGACGACGACAACATGAACCTGACGGCCCGGGGCATCCGGCGCATCGGGCAGAAGGCCATGCGAGAGGTGTTCCAGCACCTGAAGAAAGACCGCATCGGCAACCACGATCTGGATACCAGGGGCGCCGGCGGCGACCTGTTGGGCGACACCAAGATCTACGAGTTCGGAGACCCGCTGCAACTGGACCTGCAGACCACCGTGAAGAACGCCATCGTCCGCGGCGGCCCGCAGGTGCCGGTGAAGTTGCGCCCGGACGACTTTGAGATCTACCGGACCGAGCACATGACCCGCGCCGCCACCATCGTGCTGCTGGACCAGAGCCGTTCCATGGGCCTGTTCAACAACTGGGCGGCGGCCAAGAAGGTCACGCTGGCGCTGTTCGCACTCATCCATCAGCAGTACCCCCGGGATACCCTGCACGTGGTGGGGTTCTCCGACTACGCCCGGGAGATCGAGGAAGAGGATCTGGCCGGCCTGACCTGGAACAACTGGGTATCCGGCACCAACCTGCACCACGCCCTGATGCTGTCGCGCAAGCTGCTCAACAAGGAGAAGGGAGGCACCCGCCAGATCCTGGTCATCACCGATGGGGAGCCCACCGCTCACCTGGAGGGCGAGCAGGCTTATTTCTTCTACCCGCCCAGCTACCGCACCGAGCTGGAAACTCTCAAAGAGGTGCGTCGCTGCACCCAGGAAGGCATCGTCATCAACACCTTCATGCTGGAAAACAGCTACCAGTTGGTCAACTTCGTGGACCGCATGACCCGCATCAACCGGGGCCGGGCCTTCTACAGCAGCAGCGAGAACCTGGGCGAGTACGTGCTGGTGGACTACATCACCAACCGACGGAAGCGGATAGGGTGACCGACCGTATTCATTCCGCAAAGGATTTTGCTTATGGACGCCAACACCATCGCCATAATTATTGCCATAATCGGAGTAGGGGCAACCCTGACTGGCTTGGGGGTGACTGTGCTGATATTGTTGCTCCGGGGATCCTTCCGTCTGGGTCAATTGTTCCAGCGGATGGACGCACAGGACGAAAATATCCATCAAATGCGGGAGGACATTCAGCAGCTAACCGTCGAAATGCGTGAAAACCATCGGCAGTTAACCGCCGAAATACGTCAAACTAACGAAACGGTGATTGCCCTCGCCAACCATCGTCACGATCAGGACGGCAACATTATTTTCATCTTGCCGGTTCAGCCCAGTGGCTGAACGGTTGGTTAGCCGGCGTTGCCAACCGGCGGAAACGGATAACCGGGTGACGCTGCCCTAACGCTCGTACTGGCCTCCGGGCCTGTTCCAGCTCGATAGCCACTCCGTCGGAGATTTTGCTCATGGATACCAGCGCCATCGCTATAGCGGTAGCCGGGGTAGCCTTGACCGGTCTGGTCGTGACCTTGCTGATATTGTGGTTGTCGGACGACAGTGACTCGCCGATATAACGGAGATTTGGGCTGTCATGACACTTTTGGATCCGAGATCGCGCGAGGCGGACCCTCGATCTCGGCAGCAGGAAAACATCGTGCGACCCAGGAACCGGCGCCGGGCTCATTGCTATGACCTGATGGCCGTGAACTTGGCTGTAGCTGTCGTGTTGGCGATCTGTCTTGCCGTTATGGGTGACCGGGTCGGATTAGAAATGGTGGCTGGCAGTTCACGCTATGAGGATGATTGGGCCGGGGGGATCGCTTTCGCAGCTTTCAGCGTTTTGTTTGCGATGGTAGCAGCGTTGGTCTGTATTTCCCGGGTCCGTGCATTAAGTTGGATTTTCACCAGCTTTGCAATCTTTTTCCTCGCTGTGAACTTGATCGTCACCGGCACGGCGCTTTATGAGATATAAAAACGCGGTAATTCTGGGCCGCCTTGCCTACCAGCGCGAACACAGTGCCGGCTGACCGTGTTACGCAATCCGCAACAATCTGACGAAATCGCTTTATAACCTATTTCCAAACCTGCCACCCTCGTGCTACAATTTTAGCCGCGAAATAGCGACGCCGCTTTTAAGGCAGTCCGGCGAGGCTGGCAAAGCGTATCCGCGCACTGTGACGGAGCAACTGGTCACGTTGCTGCGGCAGTGAACGCAACCCCGCTTGCGACCGGCCACCGGCGTCAAGCAGGGGATTTTTTATAGCCACTCGCAGCAACATTACCGCCCCGGATGGCATCGGCCCTGCCGTCGCCGGACGCCGGGTTATGGACGCCGACGAAATCCGGCGTGCGCTGACCCGGATATTCCATGAGATCCTGGAGCGGAACCACGGCGCCGACGGTCTCCTGTTGGCCGGCATCCGCACCCGGGGTGTTCCCATTGCGGAACGGTTGGCCCAGCATATAGCGCGGTCGGAAAACGCAGCGGTGCCGGTGGGCCGCCTGGACATCAATCTCTATCGAGACGATCTGTCCGAGCGTCCCCGGGTGCGCGTGCGCCCAACCACCATGCCCGTGGACGTGACCGGCCGTACCGTCGTGCTGGTTGACGACGTGCTATACACCGGGCGTACGGTGCGCGCTGCAATGGACGCTATCAGCGATCTGGGCCGCCCCCTGCGCATTCAACTGGCGGCGCTGGTGGACCGGGGCCATCGGGAACTGCCCATCCGCGCCGATTTCGTGGGCAAAAACATCCCCACCCGGCAGTCCGAACTGGTACGGGTGCGTCTCGCCGAAACCGACGGCGTTGACGACGTTTGCATCCTGGAACGGGGATGAGACTGATGGTGTCCAACGTTACCGCTACTATCACGGCGCCTGTGGCACACGTTCCGACGGGTCAGGCTCGGCGTCAGCACGTGCTCGACCTGGACGACTTCACCGCTGACGAGATAACCGCCGTCCTGGACGACGCGGCGGCGATGCGCGAGGTGCTGGGCCGCGATGTAAAAAAGGTGCCCACCCTGCGGGGCCGAGTCATCGTCACCCTGTTCTATGAGGCCAGCACTCGAACCCGCATTTCCTTTGAAGAAGCCGGCAAAATTCTCAGCGCCGACGTGATCAACATGACCGCCACGGCCAGCAGCGTGGAGAAGGGAGAGTCGCTGCTGAATACCGGCCTTACCTTGCAGGCCATGGGCGTGGATGCCATCGTGGTCCGCCACCCTCACTCCGGCGCGCCCAACTTCCTGGCCCGCAGCCTGGATCCGGATCACAGATCAGGCCCGGCCATCATCAACGCCGGGGACGGCGCCCACGCGCACCCCACCCAGGGCCTGCTGGATCTGTACACCGCCCGCGAACATCTGGGTGAGATCGCCGGCCGCAAGGTGGTCATCGTTGGGGACGTGCTGCACAGCCGCGTGGCGCGATCCGCCGTCTGGGGTTTCGCCCATCTGGGCGCCGAGGTCGTCCTGTCGGGGCCGCCCACACTGTTGCCCGACCCTTTCACCCCGGCGGGATGGGGGACAACAAGCAGTAACGGCATCCATAATCCCCTGGCAAGCGTGAGTTTGCAGCCAGACCTGGACGCGGCCATCGAGGGAGCCGACCTGGTGATGTCTTTGCGGCTGCAAACCGAACGGCAGGAGCGTGGCTTCTTCCCCAGCATCCGCGAGTACATCCGCCGTTGGCAGGTGAACGACCAGCGGATGGCCCGAGCCAACCCCAACGCCCTCCTCATGCACCCGGGGCCAATGAACGAGGGGATTGAAGTGAGTACCGCGTTGGCCCACGGGGAACGCTCCCTGATCGAAGAACAGGTTACCAACGGAGTGGCCATTCGCATGGCCCTGCTCTATCAACTGGTCGGATACGGCCCGGAAGCGAGCTAACGGATGGCAACTCCTGACCAAATACCGCCACTGCTAATCGTGGGAGGAAGGGTGATCGACCCCGCCAACGGGATGGATGCAGTCGCCGACGTCCTCGTCAGCGATGGCATCATCAAGGCCGTTGCTCCCGGCATCGCCGCCGATTCTCTCGACGCGGGAACCCGAGTCATTGACGCCGCCGGGCTGGTGGTGGCCCCCGGTTTCATCGATATACACACGCACCTGCGGGAACCGGGTTTTGAGTACAAGGAAACCATCGCCACCGGCGCGCAGGCCGCGGCCCGCGGCGGCTTCACCACCATCTGCGCCATGCCCAACACCGACCCGGCCATCGACAACGCCGCCGTGGTGGACTATGTGCGAAACCGCGCCGCCTACGCCCCGGCCCGCGTCCAGGTCATCGGATGCGTGACCCGCGACCGCGCCGGCCGGGAACTGGCCGACATGGAAGAGTTGCTCTCGGCCGGGGTAGTGGCCTTCAGCGACGACGGCGACCCGGTGCATGACGGCGCTCTGATGCGTCTTGCGCTGACCTACAGCCTGGATCTGGGCGCGCCCATCACCAACCATTGCCAGGACCATGCCCTTTGCTCCGGCGGCATGATGGCCGAGGGCTGGGTGAGCAGTCGGCTGGGACTGGGCGGGATTCCCGCAGTGGCGGAAGAGGCTATGGTGGCGCGTGACATCGGGCTGGCCGAACTGACCGGAGGGCGCCTCCACCTGGCGCACCTCAGCTCCGCCGGCAGCGTGGTCATGGTGCGCCAGGCCAAAGACCGGGGAATTGCCGTCACCGCCGAAGTGTGCCCCCACCACCTGTTGCTCACCGACGAGTGGGCCATGGGCGACCGGGGCGATGCCACCGGGTTCGCCGGCCCGACCGCCTACGACACCAACACCAAAATGTACCCGCCGCTGCGGACACCGCATGATGTAGCGGCCTGCGTCGCCGGCCTGGCCGACGGTACTATAGATTGCGTCGCCACCGACCACGCGCCCCACGAGCGGGCCAGCAAGGAATGCACCTACCACGACGCGGCTTTCGGCATCAGCGTACTGGAAACGGCCCTGGGCACTCTCATGGTCACGGTTCAGCGCGGAGACGTCGGCCTGCCCACGATGATTGAGCGGCTGACCGCTGGCCCGGCCCGGGTGCTCGGCGACGCCTTCGCCCCCTACGCATCGCTGTCGCCGGGGACGCCGGCGGACGTGGTCCTGTTTGACCCGGAGGCACGCTGGACGGTTGACGTGAACGAGTTCGCGTCCCTGGGCCGCAACACCCCGCTGGACGGGGTGGAGTTGCCGGGCCGCGTGGCCGCCACGCTGGTAGGCGGCAACATAGTTTTTGAGGAACCGGCTCTGTTCCGTATCTCAAACGTAGGGGCGAATAATTATTCGCCCCTACACTGTGATGGAGGTAATTAGTGGCGCGTCCGGTACACCTGGCTTTGGAAGACGGCACCGTATTCACCGGCGAATCCTTCGGCGCGCAGCGCGATGGCTGGGGCGAGGTGGTGTTCAACACCACCATGACCGGCTATCAGGAGGTGCTGACCGACCCTTCCTACGCCGGTCAAATGGTGGCGCTCACCTATCCGCTGGTGGGCAACTACGGCATCAACCGCCGGGACTTCGAATCCCGGCGTATTCAAGTATCGGCCCTGATCGTTCGCCAACACTGCGACCTGCCCAGTCATGCGTCCAGCAATATGACCCTCCACGCATTTCTGGAGGAATACAACATCCCCGGCATCAGCGGCATCGATACCCGAGCGCTTACCCGTCGTCTGCGCACCAGGGGCGTGATGACAGGACTAATCACCGCCGATGACCCGGACCAGGCATTGCAGAGGCTGGCCGAGATACCGCGCTACGATAACCTGGACCTGGTGAGCACGGTCACCACGCCCGGCGCTTATGCCTGGGACGACGGCGAGCGCGCCGGCTATCCCACCAACCCCCCGCCAGCTGGCGTGCGTCGCATCCTCGTGACCGACGCCGGCGTGAAGTACAACATACTGCGCCTGCTGCAAAGCCGGGGTTGCGAGGTAATCACCGTGCCGGCCTATACCCCCGCCGAGGATATGCTGGCAATGCAGCCCAACGGCATTCTGCTCTCCCCCGGTCCGGGCGATCCGGAACTCTTGGGGAACATCATCGGCAACCTGCGCCAACTCATCGGGCGGGTTCCCATCATGGGCATCTGCCTGGGACACCAGCTGGCGGCCCGCGCCTTAGGAGCCACAACTTACAAGCTCAAGTTCGGACACCGGGGCGGCAACCATCCCGTGAAGGATTTGCTCACCCAAAAGGTCCACATCACCGCTCAGAACCACGGCTACGCCGTATCTTCCGACAATCTGCCCTCTGGTTTAGAGGTATCCCACATCAACCTGAACGACAATACGGTGGAGGGCCTGCGGCATCGGGACTGGCCCCTGTTCACCATTCAGTACCACTCCGAAGCCTCCCCCGGCCCGCAGGACAACGAGTACCTGTTTGATCGCTTCCTGGCGATGATTGACGATGCGAACCCACCGGCGCCACTGACGTGACGGCGCCCTGAGGACACCACATTGAGCAGTTCGGCACAACAGCCCCGCAAAGTTCTGGTAATCGGCTCCGGGCCCATCGTCATCGGACAGGCCGCCGAGTTTGACTACGCCGGCACCCAGGCGTGCAAGGCCCTCCGCGAAGAGGGCGTCTCGGTGGTGTTGGTCAACTCCAATCCGGCCACCATCATGACCGACCGGGACGTCGCCGACCGGGTGTACATCGAGCCTCTCACCGTTCCGGTGCTGGAGCGCATCATAGCCGGCGAGCGGCCCGACGGAATCCTCCCCACTCTGGGCGGTCAGACCGGCCTCAACCTGGCGGTTGATCTGGCCGACGCCGGCGTTCTGGACCGCTACAACGTGCGGCTGCTGGGGACTCCGCTGGAAACCATCCGCAAGGCGGAAGACCGGGACTTTTTCCGGCAGTTTCTTACCGACATCGGTGAGCCGATGCCTCCCAATCGCACCGTGTCCACTATGGAGGAAGCACAGGCGTACAAGGCTGAAACCGGCCTGCCCCTGGTGGTGCGGCCGGCATATACCCTGGGAGGAACGGGCGGCGGCATCGCCAACACGGAGGAGGAGTTTCTGGCCATTGTGGAGGGCGGGCTGGCCGCCAGCCCGATCAGCCAGGTACTGCTGGAACGCTCTCTGGTGGGCTGGAAAGAGGTCGAGTACGAGGTCATCCGCGACGGGGCCGACAACTGCATCACCGTCTGCAACATGGAGAACCTGGACCCCATGGGAGCGCACACCGGGGACAGCATCGTGGTCGCGCCCAGCCAGACGCTGACGGACAAAGAGTACCAGTTGCTCCGCACCGCCAGCCTGAACATCATTCGCGGCCTGGGCATCGAGGGGGGCTGCAACATCCAGCTGGCCCTGCGACCCCATCCCGACGCCATGAAAAACCGGCCCGGCGAGTGGCAGGCTGAATCGGAATACTACGTGATCGAGGTGAACCCGAGGGTCAGCCGCTCGTCCGCCCTGGCCAGCAAGGCCACCGGCTATCCCATCGCCCGCGTCTCCGCCAAAATCGCCGTGGGCCGGCGCTTGGACGAAATCCCCAACGCCGTCACCGGCAGCACCGGCGCGGCCTTTGAGCCGGCGCTGGACTATTGCGTGGTCAAGATTCCTCGGTGGCCCTTCGATAAGTTCCCCGACGGCGACCGGCAGGTTACGACGCAGATGAAGGCCACCGGCGAGGTCATGGCCATTGACCGCAGCTTCGAGGCCGCCCTGCAAAAGGCCACCCGCGCGCTGGAGCAGCCCAACTCCTCGCTGCTCTGGGAAGACCGGGAGTGGCGCGGGTTCAACTTCGGGAGGGATCATCGGGCTCTGCTGGGCGCGCTGCCCCTGCATCCCAACGATCTTCGCCTCTGGGCGCTGACGGCGGCCCTGCGCCGGGGAGTAACCCGGGACCAACTGGTGGCGCACACCAGCATCGATCCCTGGTTCATTGCCGCCCTGGAGCGCATCGTTGATCAGGAACGCCGCTTGCTGGGCAATCCGTTGACCCCGGCCATTCTGCTGGCGTCCAAGCGGCTGGGATTTTCCGACGTGGAAATCGCCACCCTGTCCGGCCTTTTGCCCGAGCAGGTGCGCCAGCTGCGGTTGCGCCACGACATCAAGCCCGTGTTCAAGATGGTGGACACCTGCGCCGCCGAGTTTGAGGCCGCGACGCCCTACTACTACAGCGCCTACGACACCGAGAACGAAGCGCCGCCGTTGCCCGGCCCCAAGGCCATTGTCATCGGCAGCGGCCCCATCCGCATCGGCCAGGGCATCGAGTTCGATTATTGCAGCGTACACGCGGCCTGGGCGCTCTCCCAGGCCGGCGTGGCCAGCATCATGATCAACTCCAATCCCGAAACCGTATCCACCGACTTTGACACCAGTGACCGGCTCTACTTCGAGGCCCTGGACGAAGAGGCCGTCCGCGACATCATCGACAACGAGACGGTGGACGACGACCCGCCGCCCAGCCTGGTGCAATTTGGCGGCCAGACGGCGATCAACCTGTCCCAGTCCCTGGCCGCCGCCGGGCTGCCCATCCTGGGTTCCAGCGCCGAGGCCATCGACATCGCCAGCGACCGGCAGAAGTTTGAGCGGTTCCTGGTGGATCTGGGCATCCCGCAGCCGCCCGGGGGCACGGTGCAGTCGGTGGACCAGGCCCTGACCGTGGCCCAGCGCATCGGCTATCCGGTGGTGGTGCGCCCCAGCTACGTGCTGGGCGGGCGGGCCATGGAAATCGTGCGCAACGCCACGGAACTGATCCGCTATCTGACCATCGCCACCGAGGTCACGCCGGAGCGCGAGGTACTGGTGGACCACTACATGGAGGGGCGGGAGTGCGAGGTGGACGCGATCTGCGACGGCGAACGGGTGCTGATCCCCGGCATTATGGAGCACGTGGAGCGCGCCGGCGTCCACAGCGGCGACTCCATGGCCATCTACCCGGGCCTGAACCTGACCGAAGCCGAGGTTGATACGCTGGTGGATTACACCACCCGCATCGGTCTGGCCCTGGGGGTGCGTGGGTTGATGAACATTCAGTTCGTGCTGCAAGGGGGCAGCGCCTACCGAAGCCCCAGCGTTCTGCCGCCTGATGAGGATGAAGAGACCACCGTATATGTGCTGGAGGTCAATCCTCGCGGCAGCCGTACCATACCGTTTATCTCCAAGGTAACCGGAGTCCCGGTTGCCAACCTGGCTACCCGGGTGATGCTGGACACCAAGTTGAAGGATATGGGTTACGAGGGCGGTCTGTGGCCGCGGCAAAAGCTGGTCGGCATCAAAGCGCCGGTGTTCTCCATGTCAAAACTGGTGGGAGTGGACTGGTACATGGGGCCGGAGATGAAGTCCACCGGCGAGGTTATGGGCATTGACCGTGACTTCACCGGGGCGTTGACCAAGGCATTGCAGGCGGCCAGCATCAACCTGTCGCCGGGCATGGGCGTCCTGTTGAGCATCTCAGACCAGAACAAGGCCGACTCCCTGCCCCTGATCCGCGGGCTGGCCGACGCGGGCTGCCGGCTCTATGCCACCGAGGGCACCGCAGCCATGATTACGGCCATGGACCTGCCCGTAACCACCATCACCAAGCGCATCGGCGAGGGTTCGCCGGACGTGCTGGACGTCATCAACGACGGCACCGTGGGGGCGGTGGTCAACACCCTGTCCGGCGATTCGTCGGTGATGCGCGACGGCTTCTACATCCGACGGGCCGCGGTGGAACGCCGCATACCGTGTTTCACGTCGCTGGACACGGCCCGCGCCGCCATGGAAAGCATGCTTACGGGCCTGGACAACTTCAGCGTGTTGACCACGGACGAATACCTGGCCGCGCCCCGGTAGGGGCGAATAATTATTCGCCCCTACCAGTCCATTTCAAGCCCGATGTCCAGCGCCTCGGCTCGCTCCCACACCAGCCGGGCCGCCGCCACGTCGGCAACACCGGTTCCCATCAGCTTGCAATAGACTACTTCGTCAGGGTGGGTTCGCCCTGGTGCGGTTCCAGCCACCGCGTGGCGCAGTTCCAGAAACTGGCTCCACTGCACCAACCCTTGATCCACAGCGGCGGCGATGTCGCCACATTCCAGAGGCGCCTGATCCAGCGAATCGACGAATTTCCGGTCGGCCCTGGTCAGGACGCCGGCGTCAACCTCCTGGTGGCGTGGGCTGGTCGGCCCGGCTCCGATAACCGTCGCGCCGCTGTCCAGCCATTCGCCCATGACGACGGGCGTCTGGGCGGATGCGATGCCGATAACAATGGAGCAGCCGGCCACCGCGTCCCGATTGCTGGCCGCCGCGATGACCGGACGGCCCAGCTCGGCGCCCATACGGTCGGCGAAGGCGCGGCGGTTGTCGGCGTTCCTGCTGAAAGCGTAGATCTCGCCGACCTCGCGCACGGCGCAGGCGGCGCGCAACTGGTCGCCGGCCTGGTTTCCCGTGCCGATTATGCCCAGGCGCGGAACGTCGGGATTGGACAGATGCTTGATGGCGACGGCGGTGGTCGCGCCGGTCCGGAGTTGCCCCAGGCGGTTGGCCTGGGTGTAGAGCAGCAACCGTCCCGACGCGGCGTCGTACAGGCTCACCTGGAAGGAATAGCCGTTCTCGGTGTGGGTAAAGGTCTTTACACCAAGGACGTCGCCGTAGAGCAAGGCGCCGCCCATCACGGCCAGGTATCCGCCGGGCGTGGCAATCTTGCGTCGGGTCAGGTTAATCGCGTCGCCGTGCCCGTAGTTGGTCAGCATCTCTTCGACGGCCGGCGCCATGTCCGGCAAACCGACGCACCGGTCAACGTCGGCGTCGGTGAGGAAACGGGCCATCTTGGCAGCGGACGCGAGCGCGGAATCTAGCGTGACGAGAAGTAGAGTCGATTGATGCGGACGTATTCGCGCTGGTTGGCCGGCACGGTGAACTCGTCAAATATCGCCGAAACGGGGCAGACGGCGACACAATAGGCGCAGTCGATGCAATCGTCGGGATTGATGTAGTACATCGGCGCGTCATCGTCGGAATGGATGCAATCCACGGGGCAAACTTCGACGCACGAGGCGTCCTTCACTCCCTCACAGGGTTGTGTAATCACGAATGCCATCAGATTACCTCGGCCACGGGCTGAATCGCGGTCATTTATCCGTCGGTGCAGAGACCAGCATGGCCCGTAAAGCGCCCGTTAGTAGCGCGTATTCTGCGGTTTGTCCCGATATTTTGTCAAGGGATACCGACACCATACTGCTATCGCCACCGGCGATACGTTGCCGCGATGGAAGATCGTCCGACTCAATTTACGGCGACGGGCTCTAATCGGTTATGTACGTGTGGGTGATGACCTCCCAGACGTGCCCGTTTTCGCACTCGAAGTAGAACCCCCGACCCTGGTGAAGGTGGTTGATTTGCCCATCCGTCCGCGAGCGCGGGCCGCTTCCGAATACGACACCCTCGTCCTTGATGCGTTGCAGGATCCCGTCGAATTCTTCGTCCGAAGCCAAAAAGGCGTAGTGATTGGATCGCGGGTTGTCCGAGTCGTCGAAGTCCAGCGTCAGTATGTCGTTGACTTTGACCGGAGCGAAGTGGCCCCACGGCCCTTCGTATTTCAGCCCGAAGATGCGGGCGATGAACTCCGCAGACTTCACCTCGTCGTAGGCGGGCACGATGGTGTGGTCCAATTGCAAAGGCACAGTGGTCCTCCTGGATGGTGGATAGTACGGGGCTTTCCCCGCAGTTACGCGACGCGTAGGCAACCTCAACACTGCGCATCATCCCTGGCCCCGTAATCGTACTCCTTTCCCGCCAGTTCCACCACCTCGGCCACATCTTCCTCCAGAAGGTAACGCTCTGCCACCAGGTCCATCGCCGCGCGGGTTACTTGATTCGGACAACCGCCGCGTGGATGTCGCTGAGGTTCTTGTTGCCAGTCGCGTCAGGGAGGAAGGTTCGGAACACGTGGGTCAGCTTGCCGGTTGACCCTCCGTCGCCCGAGAGCGTCACCAGTCCGAACCCGGGGCAACTGCCCAGGCCGGCGTGTTTCACGCTGACCGGTGTTGATCCCCGCAAGGCGACGAGAATCATTCGGCCATCGGGGGTAACCTCGGCATGGTCAGGAGCAGGATCGTCGTTGAATTGGTATCCGGCACCATCCTGATTGACGAAGGGCGCTCCCTCGCCGACGCAGTGGCCCGAGCCGGTAAGGTCGATGGTCCCTACATGCGCTATGGCTTGCTCTTCCAGGGTTGCGGCGGGGTCGTTGATAATCTTGCCAACGTCGAACACTTCCGCCTTGTTCTGTATTCGGTCAAACTGATACAGATACCGCGAGTTTGCCGAGACAGCCAACCCGTGGGCATCCCTGCGTTCCGACAGTTTCGCCGCTTCGGTGATGTTCAGCGTCTTCTCTTCGTAGAACTTCACCACGGGCGGCGTATTGGGCACGGTGTGCGGGTTTGCGCCGTCAGGATAATCCAGCGGCAGACGGTACATTATGAACGTCGAGTCATCCGCGCCAGCGCCGCTGGCCGACACGCCCGCGTTCAAGTACATGGCGCCGCCCGCTTCCCTACCGCCACATCCAGCGGCGCTGATGACGTCATTGGTATATTCCGCCACAATGGTCATCGGCTCCGTCGTAATGTCCACTACGAATAATCCGCCACCGCCGAAGGTGACATAGACGTGCTGGTTGTCGCTGCTGATTGCGGGGCACACCACGACGTTATTGGGACGTCCCGGCCCTTCCTTTAGCGCTCCGCTTGGCGTGGTTGTCGGCTGGAAGTTGGAGTACCTTCCGACCACCCGGCCGCCGGGGAGGGTTGAATCGGAAGCCGCCGCCATGGCGGTGAGGTCCCGTCCTCCTACCAAGTCCAGCGTAGCAGCCTTGTTGAACGTGAAGGTGTCAGTCTCCGCGTCGTAATCTATTCGTTCCAACAGCTTTGCGGCGAGATTGGCCACAACTATTTTGGCGCCGTCAGCGCTGAAGAAGGCCATGTGGTTGGAAGGAGCGGAGCCTTCCGGGCCGGTGGTGCGAAAGAGGGCTTTGCCCAGTTTGGCGGCTGCCTCCGGATCGCCCTGGATCCTCTGGCACTCCCGGTGACCGCTTGCAAACTGCGTGCATTGTCCTTCCGCGTCAATAATCCCCACCATTCCCGCCCCGGGACCGAAGAAACTGGCAGCCAGGTAGCGATGCGTTGACGGTTGCGGCATCATACCGTGGAGCCGTCTTACGTTCACTCCGAACTCTTCCAAAGCCGACGGAAAAACGTCGGTAGCCTGGATTACGGTCGCACCGTATTCAGGGTCGTCTTCGGCATACCAACCGGGAGGAGCGGAGAGAAAATCGCTGCTTTCGTAAATAAGCTAGGCTTTACGCATTTTTAGAAAAGTAAAAGGACAGGGTAAGCTGGCCTGACCCAAATTCCACTAAAGGCCCAGCCATGCTCACCCTGCCCGATGCCATTGTACCGAT
>DAOUJY010000113.1:0-20248 GCA_034421995.1 Dehalococcoidia bacterium
GGGTTCAGGTTGTCGGCGCTACGGCCAGAGAGCGTGGGCTGCGAATTGATTTCCTAAGTTTGCGCGTGCTGACAGTTCATCATGTTGGAACCACCCTCGCGCAGCGGTGGTGATACCCGCCGTACTGGTCTATGCGGTACCGGGGAATACGATTACCGGCCTGTGAGCGATAGCCAGCGGTGCATGAGATCCGACGTGCTGCCATGTACGGTGGCAGCGGTTGGCCGTGTTACCTGAACCCTGTGAACCCGATATTCAAATGTGATGCAGGCAGGTGGGCCGTGGCCTTGGGCTTGCTGCCTTACGCGTAGGTATAGTGTAGGGAACGGATGTGCTGGCACGCAAGGGGCGGGTGTCAGCCATTGCGGTACTGCCACTCCGGTCGTTGCAGGATGTTTTCCGCGCTGGCGCAGATTTCGCGCAACACCTCGTCGGCCGGTTGAATGGTGTGGATCTGACCCGCTCCCTGGCCCATGTACACGGACGCCAGTTCCGGGTCCTGGCGGGCCCGGGCCTGGGCGGCGTCCGAGGCCAGTTCTTCCCGGCGGGCCAGCACCTCGGCGTCCCTACCGTGCCACTCCTGCACCAGGCGGTTGCGGTACACGCGGCCGGCGATACCCGGCGGCCAGGGGTAGTCGCCCAGCAGGTCATATAGGTTGGTGAAGATGGTGTCCTGCCCACCCGACAGCAGGAGGCGTTCCTTGAAGGGCTGCGGCACTTCCACGGCCTCCGGGGTGGCGAGAAATGCCGTGCCCAGGGAAGCGCCCTGGGCGCCGGCGGTCAGCGCCGCCGCGAAAGCCCGGCCGGAGGTAATCCCGCCGGCGGCCAGCACCGGCACGTCGGGAAACTGTTCCACCAGATCCACCAGAAGGGGCAGCAGGTTCATCTCGCCGGTGTGGCCGCCGGCCTCGTTGCCCTGTGCCAGCAGCACATCCGCGCCGGCGTCCACGGCGATACTGGCCGCCTCCGAGGACTGAACCTGGCAAATGGTGATCGCTCCGGCGTCCTTAGCCCGCTCCAACCACGGGCGTGGGTCGGCGAAGGAGAAGATCACTACCGGCGGCCGCTCTGCCAATGCGATCTCGAAATTCTGCGGGGACGGTTCAATCAGCTGGGTGATGAAACCCACGCCGAAGGGCCGGTCGGTTTTGGACCTGACATACCGAATTTGCTCCCGGAACCAGTCCGGACCGAAACTGTTGCTGCCGCCGAAGGTGCCCAGCCCCCCGGCCAGCGAGACCGCCACCGCCAAGGTCCCGCCGCTGTGATTGCTCATGGGAGCGGACATTATAGGGTAATCCAAGCCGAGCAGGTCGGTGAAACGGGTTTGCAGCATGGGAAGGTTCGGGGGGTTGTCAGAATCAGGATTTACTGGATTTTAAGATTTTCAGGATTGCGTTCCCCTAATCCTGCCAATCCGACAAATCAGACTTGGATGTGCGGAATGATGTCTTCTAGCCCGAGCTCCACCCAGCGTCGCGTAACCCGTTCTCTAACCTCGACACTCATCTCGATGTCGGGCGGCCATTCGCGGTGGTAGCCTTCCTGCGGCCCCTTGCGGGTGGCGTCGATGCCAACCTTGCTGCCGAAACGGGGAGTGGGCGAGGCCACGTCCAGGTCGTCAATGGGGCCGTCCACCAGCACCAAATCGGTGCTGGGGTTAATGTTGTTGGCGACGCGCCAGGCCACTTCCGACGGGTTCTGAACGTCCACGAAGTCGTCCACCACGACGATGACCTTGGTCAAGCTGAGCAGGCCCAGGCCCCACAGGCCGTACATCACCTTGCGGGCGTGGCCGGGGTATTCCTTCTTCATGGACACCAGGACCAGGTTGTGGAAGATACCCTCGGCCGGCATATTGATGTCCACGACCTCGGGCAGGATGAGGCGGATGAGCGGCAGAAAGACCCGCTCGGTGACTTTGCCCATCCAGTAGTCCTCGGTTGGCGGCCGGCCGACGAAGGTGGTGGGGTAAATGGGGTTGTGGCGGCGGGTGATGGTGGTTACGTGGAATACCGGGTACGGCTCGGCCAGGGAGTAGTAGCCGGTGTGGTCGCCGAAGGGCCCCTCCATCCGTTCCTCGCCCGGCGTGACGTAGCCTTCCAGCACGATTTCGGCGTGGGCCGGCACCATCAAATCGACGGAAACGGCCGGCGTGAGTTCGACGCCGGCATCCCGGATGAAGCCGGCCAGCACCATCTCGTCAATATCCGGCGGCAATGGCGCGGAGCCGGTCCATATTGACGCCGGGTCGCCGCCCAGAGCGACGGCCACTTCCATTGGTAAAGGGTTCGGTTTCTCGGCGCTAGCCCGGTAGTGTCGCGCGCCCACTTTGTGGGTTTGCCAGTGCATACCCGTGGTGTGGCGGTCGAACACCTGCATCCGGTAGATGCCGTAATTCTGCGTTCCGGTATCCGGGTCCTTGGTGATGACCAGGGGCAGGGTGATGTAGGGGCCGGCGTCCAGAGGCCAACACTTGATGATGGGCAGGCTGTGGAGGTCAACGTCCTCGCCGGTGAGGACCACCTGCTGGCAGGGCGCGTTGCGGACGGCGCGGGGCTGGTAGGAGCCGACGTGAACCAGGCGGCCCAGGGTGCGCAGCTTGTTGAGCATTCCCTGGGGCGGGCCGCCCTGCACCAGCTCAATCATGGCTTCCAGGCGGCCGGCCAGTTCGTCAGCGTCGTCAACTTCCAACGCCCAGTTCATGCGGCGTTGGGAGCAGAAGAGGTTGATGGCCACGGGCATATCGTGGCCAATCACGTTTTCGAAGAGCAGGGCCGGGCCATCGGCGCGCAGGAGCCGGTGGGCTATCTCGGTTATCTCCAGCTCCGGGTTGACCGGAGCGGAGACACGGAGGAGATCGCCTTTGCTTTCCAGAAAGGCGATGAATTCACGCAGGTCGCGGTAGGGCATCGCTGCTGGACCAACTCAGAGCCCGTACCGGCCAGGGATGCCGGAACTCCGGCGTCAGGAGTTGCGCATCCGGTTGAAACAGTCGCTGCAATAGACCGGGCGGTCGCCGCGGGGCCGGAAGGGTACCGTGGCGTCAACGCCACAGTTGCTGCAGACGATGGGGAAGGATTCCCGGGGGCCGCCGTATTCTCTACCGCCGCCGCCGCCACCGCCGCCGTCGCGGGGCTGACCCCGACGGGCATTGCGGCAGGGGGCGCAGCGCTTGGGATAGTTGGTGAAACCGCGCGAGGCGTAGAATTCCTGTTCGCCCACGGTAAAGGGAAACTGGGCGCCGCAATCGCTGCACTCAAGGGTCAAGTCGGAAAGAGCCACGATACATACCCTCCGGTCGGGTCGGGTCGGTAATCACGATGCACACATTCAGGTCTGATTTCGTCGGGCTCAGTGATTTCCAATACCCTAGGAACGCGGACCGGCGCAACCGATGCTCATCCCACTATACTGGCAACCGCTGCCGCAAGCAACGACTTTGGCGACATTTCACTCACAATCCTGCTGCCGACATCTACATCGGCTCGGCCAAGAACACCGGGATCTTCCGAGTGGTACGGCCCTGGTATTCCTCATACGGCGGGAAGGCCGCCACCGCAATGTCCCAGAGGCGCGCTCGTTCCGCGTCGTCCTCAATCTCCCGCACCCGCATCGTGTGCACTTCGGCCTCGTCCCTGATCTCCACGCTGGCGTCGGCGCGGAGGTTATAGACCCACACCGGATTGCGCGGGGCACCGCCCATGGAGGCGACCAGCACGTAGTTGTCCCCGTCCTTGACCCGCATCAGCGGCGTTTTGCGTATCGCGCCGGTCTGGTTGCCCCGGTTGGTGACGATGATGACGGGCAGGCCGGTTTCGCGCAGGGTGGTTCCCTCAGCGCCGCCACTGCCCTCGTAGATCTCAACCTGTTCCCGGACCCAATCCCTGGTTGACGGTATGTACTCTGGCATCGGTAATTCCTCCCGATTATGGTTGAGGCATCATAACCCGAACCCGCGTCATCTTGTCCATCCAGCCGCGGCGAAACCCGGTATAATGCCCGCGCAATTTACTGGAGGCTACCATGGACGGTAAGACCGCATTCGCCAATATCCTGGCCCAAGAGGGCGTGGACGTCGTTTTCTGCTTCCCCAACAATATCTTGATCGACGCCTGCGCTGCCGCCGGCATCCGCCCAGTCATCTCCCGTATGGAGCGCACCGCCGTCAACATGGCCGACGCCTACAGCCGGGTCAACAACGGCAACAAGAACGGCGTGGTCATTGTCCAGGGCGGGCCGGGCATTGAAAACGCCTTTTCCGGCGTGGCTCAGGCCTATGCCGACTCGTCGCCCCTGCTGATGGTGCCCAACCACCCGGGGACCCGCCGGCACGGAATGTCGTCGGATTTCGACGCCGCCCGCAACTACGAGGGCGTTACCAAGTGGGCCGATTCGGTCAACCACACCGACCGCATACCGGAAATGATGCGCCGGGCCTACACCCAGCTGCGCACCGGGCGGCCCTATCCGGTGCTGGTCGAAATGCCCAACGACGTGCTGGCCGGCGAAATCTCCGAGGAGCAGTTCCTATACCAGCCCCAGCGCAAGCGCCGGTCGGCCGGCGACCCCCGGGACGTGTCCCGCGTCGCCGAACTGCTGGTGAACGCCCGGCGGCCCGTAATCTACGCCGGCCAGGGCGTGCTGTACGCTGAGGCCACACCGGAGCTGGTGGAGCTGGCCGAGTTGCTCAACGCGCCCACGATGACCACCACACTGGGCAAGAGCGGGTTCCCGGAGAACCACCCGCTGGCCCTGGGCACCGGGGGCAACACCGGCACCCGCATGGTGGGCGAGTTTCTGGCCAAGAGCGATGTGGTGTTCGGCATCGGCACCAGCTTCCAGAAAACCCTGGCCTCGGCGCCGGTGCCGGCCGGCAAGACGATCATCCAGTCCACCATCGACGAGAAGGACCTGAACGGGGAGTATCCGCTGGAAGAGATCATCGTCGGCGACGCCAAGCTGGTGCTGGGCCAATTGATTGACGAGGTGAAAGATCGCCTGGGCGCCGACGGGAGGCGCGACGACCAGTCGGTAGCCGAGGAGATCCGGCAGGTGCGGCGGGAGTGGCTGGCCGAGTGGATGCCTCGGCTGTCCAGCAACGACGCGCCAATCAGCCCCTACCGCGTGGTGTACGAACTCAACGCCCGGCTGGATAAAGAAAACAGCATCGTAACCCACGACTCCGGCAACCCCCGGGACCAGATTGTGCCCTTCTACGCCGCCACCACGCCCCGGGGCTACATCGGTTGGGGCAACTCGACGCAGTTGGGCAGCGGCCTGGGCTACGCCATGGGGGCCAAGGTGGCCTTCCCGGAGAAAACCTGCGTCAACCTCATGGGCGACGTGGCGGTGGGCATGGCCGGCACCGACTTTGAGACGGCGGCCCGTGAAAAGCTGGGCATCATCACCGTCATCGTCAACAACGGCGCAATGGGCGGCTACGAAAAGAACATCCCCATCGCCACCGAACGCTACGGGACCAAGTACGTGACCGGCGAGTACGCCCGCATGGCCGAGGCCCTGGGCGCCTACGCGGAGCACGTGACGGACCCGGGCGAGGTAGGGCCGGCGATAGAGCGGGCGAAGGAGATTTCGGCGACCGGGCAGCCGTGCGTGCTGGAGGTGATAACGCGGGAGGAGCCGGTGTTTTCGCAATATTATCGCTAATCGTCGCATCGGCCATGCTATGCTGTAACTGCGAGGTTGCGCCATGAAAAACATCACCATATCCGTGGACGACGAGACCTATCGCTACTATCAGCGCAACGCTGAGGCCGTGGTATTCTCTGTGGAAGAGTGGGTCAGCGCGCGCTTGGCCAATCTATCGCCCAAGCCGGTTTCTGACGGCGAAGTGGAGAACTGGCGCGAGACGTGGGCCGATATACAAGCCCGCATTGATGACCGTGCCAAGGCCAGAGGCGACGAGCTGCGGACCGCAAAAAAGCTGACGCGCGACGAACTGTATGACCGTAATGCGCTTCGTTGACGCCAACGCGGTCAGTGTGACAACTACATCGTGCTATACTGCCATCAACAACTTTCGCGCAGATCGAGTGAGATAAAATGGTTGCCAAATTCGGACCCCGGGCCCTTAGCGAGGCAGACGTCAGATCTCATGCCGTTATCAAAGATTTTGCTTTGGGCGCGGACGGTTCGAAGCCGACCGCCGGCGTGCTTGCCATGGCCACTAACATTCTGGCAGCGGCTCTCGAATTTGCAACCGACCCTGAGTTTTCCGTGGACGAAGACGGCGATTTTTCTTTGGACCTGCGCTTGTCCAACGGCATGAGGATGCTTGCTGAATTACCCATCGACGGTACACTGGATGTGGGAATATACGACGACAGGGATTCCACCCAGCCGGCGAGGGAAGTTGAGTACCTATTCAACGCCACAGCGGATGATCTGATCGCTCTGCTCTGATTCCGACCATGCCAGTACCGCCGGACGATATAGTGTGCCGGTTCATCAGCCCCATGCATTGGAGCAGACGCGAGAACCAACCGAGAGAAGGTGCATTCAAGCAGGAAGGGCTCTCGGTTTGGCATCAGGGCAGGTTGCGTGAATATGGCTTCGCTCTTAAGGATCTGCTCATAGAAAACCTAGCCGGGTACGGACAGGCGCATCACCAGGCCGGGGATTATATGGAACTGGCCCGGCAAGTGTCAGAAAACGCAGGTGAGGCGTTTCAAGTGCAGGTTGAGTGGCGCCCCGAGGACGAGTACATCGATCCGCCGTGGAGACAGTGGCGATATGCCCATGTTCAAGTAGAAGCCATCGCCGGCCCAAGTCAATTTCTGCGAAGGTTCCGCAAACTGCTCACGACTAATTCGCGGGTCGTAATACCGCCTGACCTATAGTCGCTCTTCCCCGTGCCAAATCTCCCCATCATCGTCATCGGCGGCGGCCCGGCCGGTTCGTGTGTCAGCACGCTGCTCGCCCGTCGCGGCTATCCCGTCGTGCTGCTGGAGCGGGAGCGGTTTCCTCGCGCCCACGTGGGCGAGTCGCTGCTGCCGGCCAGCATTCCCATCCTGGAGGACCTGGGCGCATTGGACGCGGTGCAGCGGGCCGGCTTTGTGGTGAAGCGCGGCGCGACCATGGTCTGGGGAACCGACCGGGAGCCGTGGAGTTGGTACTTCAGCGAGACCAACGCCAGCAATCCTCATTCCTACCAGGTGTGGCGACCTGAGTTCGACGCAATACTGCTGGACAACGCCCGCTGGGCCGGCGTGGACGTGCGCGAAGGGTGCGCGGCAACCGGCGTGGTATTCGACGAAAGCGGCAGGGTAGTGGCAGTTCGTTGCCGGGAATCCGCACGTAAGGGCGGGTTTGAAACCCGCCCCTACACAACCGGGGAGATTGATTTGCCCGCTAGCTACGTGGTGGATGCCAGCGGCCAGGGCGGGCTGTTGGCCCGGCAGTTAGGGTTGCGCCAGTGGGATGACTTCTTCCGGAACCTGGCCGTGTTCGCCTACTACAAGGGTGGGGAGCGTCTGCCCAGCCCCGACGACGGCAATATTCTCATCGAGTCCCAACCCAACGGCTGGCTTTGGAACATCCCCCTGCGGGACGGTTGGTCCAGCGTGGGCGCAGTGGTGGATGCTGAAACCGGCCAGCAGGGCATCCGCGAGCTCGGCCCCCGGAGCTTCCTGGAATCCCAGATTGCGGCCGCGTCGCGCACCGCCGGGATGCTGGAATCGGCTCATTTGTTATCCGGGCCCGAGGTGGTGCGGGACTGGTCGTATCGCTGCAAGTCGCTGTACGGGCCGGGCTACATCCTGGTGGGCGACGCCGGCTGTTTCATTGACCCGCTCTTTTCCTCCGGCGTGCACCTGGCTTTGACCTCGGCGACGCTGGCCGCCGCCGCGGTGGCGTCTTCGCTGGATGACCCGGATATGTCCGGCCCGGTGGGGCAGGTGTACCAGCAGTTGTACTACAAGGAGTACGGCCATTTCCGCGAGTTGGCGCGGCTCTTCTATTCCAGCAACCGCACCGCCGATTCCTACTTCTGGGAGGCCCGCCGGCTGTTGGACAACGACCCGTCGCTGACGCCGCGCCAGTCATTCATCCAGGCGGTGGCCGGCCAGCCGCCCCGGGGTTACGAGCGGGCCGTGCTATCCCATGGCCTCGCGCCGGCGGCTTTCGGTCACAGCGTGGCCACCGTGGAGTCGGAGCGGCGACGGCGCCAAGCCCAGGGTTTGCCATCGGACGCGGTCATCCGTCTGGCCAATGGGGTGGTCCTACAGCGTCAACCAGTGCTGGCCGACGGGGAATTCGTGTGGGGATACGGACTAGTGACGGACGGTCACCCGGAGGGTTTGCCATGCAGCGGGCTGGTGGCCCGACTGCTGCACGGTCTGGACGGGCGCACGACCGCCGCCGAGGCTGTAACCGCGCTGTGCAACGGATTAGATCCGGCCGCAGCTCAACAGGTCGAGCGGGCCGCGATGCAGGCGTTGCAGATTCTGTACGTTGATGGGGCGGTGAACTTGTGCAAATGATGATATAGGGGCGAATAATTATTCGCCCCTAGGGTTGGCTGCAAGAGCAAGGCTGGATTTACGGCTTTACCCAGGTTTCCGACCAGGCGATGCAGGCGGTGCTGCTCTGGGCCGGGCCGCGGGCTTCCAGGGACACCACGCCGCTCAACGCCCGGTCGCCCACCGTGATCTGCGCGCTGCGGGCGGGGAAGAAACAGCTGTACACGCCGTGAGTGCGCCCGGACTCGGGGCCGGCCGGGTTGTTGAGCACGAAGGGGGTGAGGAAGTCGTGCCAGCTGAGGACCACCGTCTCGGTGGAGGCGGCGACGATTTCGTTGTAGGCGCTGTCGATGCCGCCGGACCTGCTGAACTCCGCGGGGATCACCGGGAGGTTAGGGTCGGCAAACTCCGGGAACAGCATACTTTCGATTTCGTCCTGGAGGTAGCGCGTCATGGCGATGTTGTCGGAATAGACGCGCACCGGGTCGCGCTCCAGATCGGCGCTTTTGAGGAACAAGACGTGTCCCGCGCCGCCGGGCGACCAGAGGACGCGCCAGTGGCTGGTGCGGGTGGTCTGCTCGCCGCCGGCCTCCTGGGCCAGGCGGATGAACGAGTTTTCGCCGGTGAGACAAACCTGGTTGGGATCAACTGGGGTGGTCATGGTATCTCCTTTTGACATTGGGTCTTACGCGTACCCGCTTTCGTAAATTGTCAGAATCAGGATTTACGGGATTAGAGGATTTTCAGGATTGTTGCCATCCTGGCCACAGCCAACTCAATCCTGCTAATCCTAAAATCCAGCAAATCCTGATTCTGACAACTTCCTACCGCAAATTGGTACGTATGCGGCGGAATTACGTCGCGGCGTAAAGTCGCCCAACTTCCTCAATCCTGGCCTCTACGTCGGCAATCGACTCTTTGGCGGTATCAGAATTCGGATTTACTTTGAGCTCCACGCATTTGCCGTCCGTGAATTTAGCGTCATATTCCAGCCAAACTTTCAATCTCTCTTTGGATTTTTCAGGGTCGTAGGGTTCACCGATGAAGGTGTAGAAATTGAGCCAACCGTGATGGAGAATTCGCTCCGGCTTAAGCTCCCTGCTTTCACTCCATCCCCACTGATAGGCTTCACGCCACAATTCCCCCTCCGCCGTGATGGTGTACCTGTCCAACACATTGTCGAGGGATTTGGTCTGAAAACCGTCGGTATCGGTGATTCCGTCGGGTAACGACATCTCGCAAATTAGCTCGTCATACATCCCAATTGTTGAGCCTCCGTATTTTACTTACCTCACACGCTCGCCTTTCGCGGTGGGCGGTTGACCTATTATAGCCCGTCGGCCGCCGCCCGCATCGTCTTCAGGTACTCGTTGCTCGCCCCCTGTATCAGCCGACCAACGGTATTATGGAAGTAGCGCACGCCCAACTCCAGGTAGTGAGGCACCAAGTTGTCCGGGCAGCTGCAGCCGGCGGTGACGCCGGCGGCGGCGATCTGCTGCACGCCTTTCTCCACCAGGGCCTGGACCTCCGGGTGGGTCTGCTGGCCTGGGTAGCCCATGCTCTGGGACAGGTCGCCGGAACCGATGAAGTACACGTCCACGCCGGGCACTTTCACCAACTCGGGGATGTTCTCGATGGCCTCCACCTCTTCCAGCATCAGACAGACCAGGGTGTTTCGGTTGGCGTCGGCCACATAGTCCGGTGTGGCCTGGTTGAACCCGTACTCGGCGGGCCGGCCGCCGCTAAACAAGCCGCGCTCGCCTTCCGGGAAATACTTCACCGCCGAGACTGCCGCCCGCGCCTCCTCGGGCGTGTTCACGTGGGGCACCTGGACGCCCCACGCGCCCCGATCCAGGAAGGGCGAGATGATCTCCGGGCGGTTGCCCACCGGGCGCACGATGGGCGCGGCGCCTGAGTACTCGGCGGCCCGGATCATGTCCTCGGCCAAATCTATGGTGATGCTGCCGTGCTCGTTGTCGATCAACACCCAGTCGTAGCCGAGATACCCCAGCATTTCCACCACCTGCGGCGAGGGGAAGGTGATCATGGAGCCGAACACCGGCTGCCCGGCGTCCAGCTTTTGCTTCATCGTGTTTTCGCGCATCGTGCCGTGCTCCTATCCGGCGAGTACCGCCGGTACGTTTGACGGAATGCTATGCGCGGTTGTGGCTGCCGTCAACACCGGGTTGATGCTTGCGCTGGCCCCTTCCGACGAATCAGAGTTAACGATATCCCTGTAACAAAAGCGTAACGGGTTCGTAATCGCCTGTTAATCGGCAGGCGGCAATATGAGGCCAGCGCCGGCAACCACCACACTCACGCCGTCAGCGTTCAGGTATCGCCATGACTATGCACCCTAGGCTCCGCACAGCCACTAGTCAGTCGGCCCGCGTACTGATGCTGGGTTGTGGGTGGGATACTTTGCAAGGCGCCCTAGCCGCTGCCGCCGACACCGGAGCGATAGAACTGCTGGGGCCGGAACCGGTTTACGATGCCGAAGCCGATTACGGCCCAGAGTCACCGTCGGTGCTCCTCCTGGCGCCCGACGCTGACGGCGTGCCGTTCAGCCGGAACGATGCCGCTCCCATGGTGCTGCGTTGCATTGCTGACGAAGATCTGGACGTACCGGACATCTACGACGATTCCGACGATTTCGTAGCTGTACCCTGCCCGCCCGCTGAACTCATCAAGCGTATCCTCCGCCTGGCTCGCCGCTACGAGCGCTCGGCGGCCTCGGCGGAGTCCATCGTGGTGGGCGGCATTACGTTGAATCCGGCCACCTACCAAGTTACGGCCAACGGCCGGCCCGTGGACCTGGCCTGGCTGGAGTTCCAGCTGCTGTCGTTCCTGATGGAAAACGTGGGCAAGGTCTTCACCAGGGACCAACTCCTCGCCAACGTCTGGGGCGTGGAAAATATCGGGGGCACGCGGACGGTGGACGTCCACATCCGCCGCCTGCGGTACAAGCTGGAAATCGGTGGCGACACCTACTTCCGCACCGTGAAGAACGTGGGGTATGGCATGGTGGAACCGTAGGACGAGGGCCGTCGGTGCTATACTCTAATGCGGATGGGACCAGAGGCTGACGAAGTCGAACGTCTGCGCCGGGATTTCGACGCGATGCCGAAAGACCCGAGCCACGGGGAATACGCGTTGTGGCGACACAGCGAAATTCGCCCGGAATGGGTGATGCAAGTCATCGCCGATCCCTACGACCGCTACATAGAAACCCCGGAGGGAGGAGAACGCTACACTGTCATCGTTGGAAGAGTACCGGAATCCAACCAATGGATCAAAGTAGTTTTCATAGGCGACCCGGAAACCGGATTGTTTCTCACCGCGTACAACGATGGCAGGCTGGTAAGGAGGTAGGGAGGACGACCGTGGAACATCCAGTAAAGCGAGCTGAGTTGTCGCCCTTGCCAGCGGCGAATGTAGTTTACAGCCCACCGCATCAAGTTCTGTTGATCGAAAACGGGCAACCCAGCGAAGTTGGAGAGACTATCGCAGGAAGCCTTGTCGTCTTCTACGACAAAGACACTGACGACGCGCGCTGCCACGTCGTCGCCATCCGCATTGACCGCGCCGAATGGGTGCTCAAGCCCTTTGTGGACGCCATACTGACCAAAAACGGCATCGAGCCGGAAACGGCCCCCGAGCTCGATGACCGCGTAATCAGGCGTTTCAGGACGATGCCCGTGCCAGGGTTGCCGAGTCCGGTCGAATTGGAACCTGACCCGCTGCCTGGTGTGGTGTACAGTCCGCAGGACCGGGTGCTGCTCATCGAAAACGGGCAGTCCAGCGCAGTGAGCGAGGAAATGGCGCGCGAGGTCGTGATCTTTTACGACAAGGACGTTGACGACGCCAGAACTTCAGCGGTGGCAATCCGTATCGAATCCGCCGACTCATTGCTCAAGCCTTTTGTCGATGCGATCCTGGTCAAATACGGCATTCAACCCGATCAGCAGCCGGCCGCGCAAGAGACAAAAGTGTAGGGGCGAATGATTATTCGCCCCTACCGCGCACTGGATTCCCGCCCCGTATCAAGTACGGGGTGACCCCGTGTCAAGCACGGGGCAGGCTGTTCTTTCGCGGGAATGACGAGAAATAGATGCCGGAATGACGGGGGGTTCGCTTACCACTCGGCCGGCAAACTCACCACGCCGCGGATGTTGAGCAGGTTGTGGTATTCCAGCTGGTCCGGGTCGGAGGCGAAGCGGAAGGGCGGGAACTTGCGGGTGAGGGCGCGGAAGGCTTCCTGACCTTCCAGGCGGGCCAGGTTGGCGCCCAGGCAGTGGTGGATGCCGCCGCCGAAGGCCACGTGGGGGTTCGGATAGCGGGTGATGTCCAGGTCTTCGGGATTCTCGAAGGCCATGGGGTCCCGGTTGGCGGCGTTGATGATGACCATCACTTTCTCGCCCTCGCGGATCTTCTGGCCGCCCAGCTCAATGTCCTCCAGAGCGATGCGGGGAGCGCGCTTGACGGGAGAGTCGTAGCGCAGCAGTTCCTCGGTGGCGCGCACCAGCAGGCTGTCATCCTCCTTGAGCATATTCCACTGCTCCGGATTCTTCATCAGCGCCATGGCGCCATTGCCCACCAGGTTGATGGTGGTCTGGTGGCCGGCGATGAGGAGGAGCAGGGTGTTGCCCAGCACCTCTTCCCGGCTCAGCTCGCCCTCGCGTTCGCCGATGGCCAGGACGGAGAGCAGGTCGTCCGACGGCTCGCCCACGCGCTGTTCCACCAGGGGGTTCACGTAGTCGTTCAGCGTGGTGATGGCCTCATGCACCCGGGTGTGACGGTCGGGCGATTCCTGGTCCAGGGACAGCAGTTGCCGGGACAGGGTGCGGATGAACTCCCGGTCCTCGGCCGGCATTCCCAGCCAGTTGGCGATTACCAGCACCGGCATGGCGTTGGCGAAGTCCTTGAGGACGTCGATCTCGCCGCTTTCAGGATCAAAGTCCTTCAGCAGGTCCTGGATGATGTTCTGCACCATAGCGCGGAAGCGGTTGTCGATGTACTTGGGGTTGAACACCGGGTGAACGGCGCGGCGCATCCGCAGGTGGTCGGGACGGTCGCGGCGGATGAACCAGTTGTTCATATAGTCCAGGTTGAACTTGTACTTGGGAAAGTCCTCTTCCGAAATCGGCGGGCTGGGCGGCTTCTCGTCGCGCAGGAACACCTCGGACGAGAAATATTCGGGATGGCGCAGCGCCCACACCACCGCCTGATAGGACGTTACCACCCAGGTGTCAAACTTGGCGTTCCAGTACACCGGGGCTTCTTCCCGCAGCATTGCGTAGTACGGATACGGGTTCCGCAGGTTCTCCGGCGACAGCAATTCGTCGTGGATTCGGTCCTTCAGCATCGTGGCAACCTCGCTATCGGGTCATGGATTGTGCGGGGTAATGTTGCCGCAAGGGGCCGGGGTTGTCAACGCAACGAATCTGCCGGGTATAACTTCTGCCACGCCCACCGATAGGCGATAATCGCGGGCAGTTCCCGCGGGCTGCCGTCGGTTGTGGTCGCCCGGATTGCGCCGGTGGCGTCGTCCCGCCAGATCCTGACGGGAGTGTTGCCGACCATGGCATCGATTGGGCCGCGCTGGATCACCGTTGGGTAGGGCCATGCTGCCGCCTGGTCGCCGATGACGACGCCGACTACGTGCTGCTCGCCCGGCTGCCGGCCCCGGTAGGTTAGCGCCGGCGCAGCGGTGGTCAGAACCCGGGTTTCAGGATGGGCCGCCCGCCACTGGCTCCAGGTGGTCAATTGAGACGGTATGAGCGTCAGTTGGGCGCCGGCGAGCGGTCCGGCAATGGCTTCACCCGTGGGCTGGGACCAGATGCTGCCGGCGCAGTGGTCGTACCAGGTCATCGCCCCCTTGTAGAGGGCGCCCTGGTTGCCGAAGATGAGCGTAACGTCGCCGACGCTGCGCCGGTACGCCAGGGCGGTGTAGCACAGCGGACACCAGGTGATGAGGGTGGGAACGCCGCCAACGGTGTCATTCACCATCTCCCGGTGGTACAGAATGCCGGCCGGGTAGGCTCTGGAATCGCCGTTGATGGTCAGGCCGATTACCAGTTCGCCGGCGGGCAGATCGGTTGCGGAGGCCGGAACGAACCGGGGATCGTAGATGGGAGCGATGGCGTCGGGGCGGCGGAGCTGCTCATATTCGGCATCGACAAAGGTCGCCGCAACGGGACCGTCGGGACCGATTATCTCGTCGGCGCCCACGAAATGATAAGCAGCGACCGGGTCGGGTTGCGACTGGTCGCGGTGGACGTCAGGCGACGCGGTCGGGCCGCAGGCGCCCAGTGCTGCCAGGGCAAGCAAACACGCCGGCAGGAAGGGGATGATGATTGTCCGCCGCATCATCCAATTGTAGCGGACGATGCGGCGGGCAATGGTCAGTCCGCCGCTACGCTTGCGCTGGGCACGGCCGGCCGGCGCCTCAGGCGGGCCGCCAACGTCCAGCGTCGCGGAGAAAGGGCCACCGTCACCAGCAGCAAGCCCACCGATACCATGACGATAGATGGGCCGGTGGGCAGGTTGAAGTAGAAAGACAGGTAGAGTCCGATGACAATAGCGACCAAGGCTGAGGCCACCGTGGCCACCATCATTCCGGCGAGGCGGCGCGCCAGGAGGCTCCCGGTGACGGCGGGAACCACCAGCAGGGACATCACCATGACGTTGCCCACGGTTTTGAGCGCGGCCACCGTGGTCAGCGCAACCAGCAGGGGCAGCAGGTATTCGAGGAAGCGGACCGGGATGCCGGAGGCGGCGGCGACCGAGGCGTCATAGGTGGTGAAAACCAGTTCCTTGTAGAAAAGACTAACCACCAGCACGACGCCGCCGGCCAAGACCCCCACGGCCAGCACGTCGTTCCAGGAAGCGCCCAGAACATTGCCGAAAAGGATGCTGAGCAAGTCCCCGGCGTAGTTTTGAGAGACGTTGATCAATATGATGCCCAAGGCGAAGCCGCCGGCGAACAGCACGCCGATGACCGCATCCAGGCGCACGCCGGACCGGCGCGATACCAGGGATATGGCCAGGGACGCGGGGATTGCCCAGATCAGCGCCCCCAGAAAAACGTTGATGCCGATGAGGAAAGCGGCTGCCATCCCGGTGAGAGCGGAGTGGGCGACGGCGTCGCCCATGAAGGCCATGCCCCGCAACACGACGAAGGTGCCCACCACTCCGCACGCCGTGGCGCCGAGGGCTGACACCAGCAGCGCGCGCTGCATAAAGCCGTACTGCATCGGTTCAATGATCAGATCTAGCATGAGCAGACATTGTACATGGCGTCAATGACAGGCCGGGGCCGCGTCAGCGCAAACCGGCGGCCGGCCCGAGGGTCAGGGAGATGAGCCACGGGCCGGCCGGCCAATCCAGGCGCTTGATTGGGGGCGATCAGCGCAGCAGCTCCGCGATAGCGTCGGCGTTGGCGCGCATCATATCGATGTAGCCGGCCCAGGGGTCAGCGGCCATGGATTGGATGATGCCCACCTGGATGCCGGCGTCGCGGGCGACCTGTTCCAAAGCGTCGGCGGAGAATTGGGGTTCCGCGAAGACGGCCGGGAGGCCCTCGTCCTCAACCAGGTCCAGCACCCGAGCGATGTCGTCAGGGGAAACAGCGCCGCCGTGGCCGCCGACGAAGGCCATCACCTCGAAATCGTACCGTGTGCCGAAGTATCCGAAGGCGTCGTGGAAGGTGACAATCACCCGGCGCTCATGGGGGATGTCGGCAAGGGCGTCGTTGATGTAGGCGTCCAGGGCTTCCAGCTCGGCGATGTAGGCGGCGGCGTTGTCCATGTATGCCGCCGCGTGGTCCGGGTCAGCAGCGACCAGGCCGTTGGCGATCTGGTTCACGTAGTGGACTACCAGGCGGGGGTTCTGCCAGAAGTGCGGGTCGCCGGCTCCGTGGTCGTGGCCATGGTCGTGGCCGTGTCCATCGCCGGCTTCCATGTGGCCCGCTTCAGGATGCTCTTCGCTGCCCAGGATTCCTACGAACGCAATCTTGGTGGGGTTTCCGTCCACCTCCCAATGGCCTATCTCCTCCAGGTCGTGGGCGTCCAGCGCGATAACTTCGCCGGCGGCGGAATCGGTGACGAAGATATGGCCGGGCGCCGTTGCGATGTGGGGCCGCGCCCAGAAGCCGGGATCAATTTCGTCGCTGGGGAAAGGGGAGGCCGAGGCCAGCAGGTCCAGGTCGTGGGCCTCGTACATCCGCAGCTCGCCGTCGCTCATCACGACCAGCAGGAGCTCGCCGTCGTAACTCAAGGCCACCTGAATGGGGCGCAGGCTCTCGGTGGCGGGGATCAACTGGTGCATCTCTCCCTCTTCCGGCTCGACCACGTAGAGGCCGACGGCGGAGCCCAGGGCGAAGAAGTGGTCCAGGCCATGATAGCCCCACACGGAAGTCAGGCGGAAGTCTTCGGGAGAACCTTCCGGAGCGGCGACGAAAATGTCTTCGTAGTGACCGTCATGTACTTCGACGGCCAGCACGCCGCCGGTGCAGCCGAAGACGGCCATGTGCCCATTGCCGGAATCGCCGTGCAGGTCGGGACAGCCCTCGGCGCGATGCAGCGCGTTGCCATCAAGGTCCCAGATCTCCGCGCCGATGGGCAAACGATACTCCTCAGGATTGCTGGCGTAATCGGGGTGCTGGATGGTGACTGCGAACAGGTCGCCTTCTATGGGTATGGCAGCGCCGTGTTGGGGACCGGCGTTGAGAACCGTCGGCGTGTAGGAAGCGCCGTCGTGCTCGAGCTCGTGTTCATTGATCAGCACCATGTCTCCGGAGCCGTCGTAGTAAATGGTGGCCCATTCTTCGCCCACGTACATATGGGAGGGGCGGTCGCCGGACAGGTCAAATCCCAGTCGGCTGATGTCCGAATGCACCAGGTCGAAGTGGTCGCCATGCGCTTCCAGGTAGATGCCGCCGTCGAAAACGTGGGCGGTGTTGGCGTCGCTGGAAACGGCGAAGGCATAGCGTCCGCTTTTGCTGGCGTAGATCCGGCCGGCGCGGGAACCCAGGTCAAATTCGCCCTGGTGCACCTCCCCGGATTCCAGTTCGATGACGGACATGGCGCCGGTCTCGCCGTCGCCGATCAGCAGGCGGCCTTCCAGCTCCACGGCCGCTTCTTCGTGGCCGTGGTCATCGTGATCGTCATGATCGGCGTCGGGAAACGGGAGTTCAACCAGTTCCTGGGGTTCCAGACCGTCCGAGGCAATCACGTGGACCGCTTCGGGAGAAGCCGCGTTTTCGATGAGTTCTTCTACCTCCACAGCCAGTTCGGCGCCATTGGTTATTACAACACTGGCTTCGGAGATCCGCACGCTGTCCTGCGGCGTGCTTTGCCAGGTGTGCACGTCGCTGCCCAGGGGCACGAGGCTGCTGACGGACACGCGATCCCCGCCCACATGGGCCGCCAGGTCGGCAAGGACTGCATTGCCGGCGACTACGTTGATGGGTTCGGCAACGGTTGCGGACGCCGGCGCGGCGGGGTTAGCCGGCGCGTTGGCCGGGGCCGCGGCGGCCGGGGCCGCGGATGATGCCGGCGCGGCGGACGCCGGGGCGGCCGCGGCGGGGGCAGCGGCAGCGGGGGCCGAACCTGCGGAGGACGATGTGTCGGCCGGAGGGAGCGCCGACTCTTCGCCTCCGCAGGCGGTCAAAAAGAGCGCCCCGGCCATCAGCACAAAGGCCATGGCCGCGGCCCGAGACAGGGCGGGGTGGTTGAGGCGCGGGATACGGTAGTGGGTGCGGTTGTTCATCTGGCGTACTCCGTGGGTGCGGCTTGGTTTCAAAGGAGGTCCTAATACCGGGTATCAAATGGGGATGTAGCAGATACCAAGTATCAACAAATTACTATTATAGATATATCGTATCAATAACCAGGGCTTAGAGATATTGCGTATCAACAGAGAGGGAAAAGGAAAGAGCGCGTGGCCTCAGGCAGCGGAGCACTCGCCGCAGCGGCCGTACACCTCCAGCCAATGACCGCTCATCTGGAACCCGGCCGCCGCCGCCGCTTCGCGCAGGGCATCTTCCACGTCACATTCCGTCAGGTCGGTGGAGGCGCCACATACGGCGCAGAGCATATGATGATGATGTCCCTGGTGGCTCAACTGATACCTAAGGTCTCGATCTTCAAGGAGCACGCGGCAGACCAGGTCGGCTTCGACCAGCAATCGCAACCCCCGGTACACGGTAGCCCGGCCGACGCAGGGCAGGGCAGCGCACAGTTCTTCGGCGGTAAAGGGCCGACCCTGGGCCGCCGCCGCGCTGATGACCAGCCGGCGCGGCTCCGTGTCCCGGTAACCCAAATCGGCCAGCTGGGAGACGATGTCGTCCACCACGGCGGCGGAACGAGGCCGGGGGTGGTCGTGACCTTTATGACGAGTGTTTGACGCGAGCAATTTTGATACTCCGTATCGTTACGGTAGCAGTCGTAGGCCATATTGTCAACGGGCCATCCTGCTATAATCGCGCCGCAACTTGACCTTGCGGAGGAATACTGATGGGCTGGTCAATTCATCATCCGGTGGGGCTGATCCATTATACGCCGGCGGCGTGCCAGATGGGATATACGCTGTTCTCCACCACCCGGGGCGGCAAGGACGCCTACCTCATCGATATGAACGGGAACGTCGTGCACCGCTGGCATTCCGAGGAGGGCATCCACTACGCCTACCTGCTGGACAACGGCAACCTGCTGTGCCGCACCTTTCCGCCCGTGGACGCCGGCGGATATGAGACGGTGGGCGGCTCGTCGGCCAGCATCATCGAGCTGGACTGGGAGGGCAACCTGGTGTGGGCCTACCGGGACCCTACGCTGCACCACGACTACGAGCGCCTGGCCAACGGCAACACGCTGCTGCTGATGTGGGACCCACTGCCCGAGGGGCTGGAAGCCCAGGTGCAGGGCGGCTACGAGGTTGACTTCGCGCTGGGTATGCTGGGCGACGTGGTCCGCGAGGTTACGCCCGACGGCGCCACGGTGTGGGAATGGCGCTCCTGGGAACATCTCGACACCACCGAGGACGTTATCTCCCCCATGGAGCCACGTCGCGAATGGACCCATCAGAACTGTCTCAACGTTACCGCCGATGGCGACCTCCTCGTCAGCTACCGGCTCACCAGCACCGTGGGCATCGTTGACCGTCAGACCGGAGCGTTCAAGTGGAAGTGGGGCCCGGGCGAGCTCTACCAACAGCACCATCCCACCTGGCTGGACGGCGGCCGCGTGCTGATTTTCGACAACGGCAGCCACCGCCGGGGCGCCAGTCACTCGCGGATCGTGGAGGTTGACCCGGCCACCAACGAAATCCACTGGCAGTACCTGGGAATGCCGGCCATCTCCTTTTACAGCTACAACATCAGCAGCGCCGAGCGACAGCCCAACGGGAACACGCTGATCTGCGAGGGCGCGCCGGGGCGGATGTTCGAGGTTACGCCCCGGGGCGAGATAGTTTGGGAGTACATCAACCCCTTCTTCCACTACAGCGAGGCGGCGGGCGGCGCCGGCGGCATGGAGTACACCAACGCCACCTTCCGCTGCCATCGCTACGCCCCGGACCATCCGGCCCTGGCCGGCCGGGACCTGGATCCGGCGCGGCACTCGGGGACGAACCGGTTGCTGAGGTGAACTTCAGGGGGCAGGGCAAACGCATTCTAATTTTCACACCCGTCACTCCGGCGAAAGCCGGAGTCCAGAAACCGCCGAATGCTTGATTTTCGCAACGAAACTGGCGGTGATGCTCACTGG
>DAOUJY010000114.1:0-25766 GCA_034421995.1 Dehalococcoidia bacterium
ATGTCGCTGGCGGCGGCCACTTCCGAAGGGGTGTTGGCGAGACGCGCGCCGCCTTCCAAAAGGGGCAGGGCCGCCTCCTCGCGCAGGTCATAGACGATCATGGGGTAGCCGGCTCTTTGGATGTTGGCGGACATCCCGCCGCCCATGTTGCCCAGGCCGATGAATCCTACGGTTTCCATAACGTTCACTCGCTCCAAATTCAGTTTGACGGCGGGAAGTATAACGCACCTCTCGGTTGCCGGGCCGGGGAGCGTGCGCTACACTTTTCCAAGCCCTCACGCCCCGCCTGCGATTCGCGATGCCTACGCTCACCGACGACACCCCATCCGGCCTACCTGCCGACCATATTGACGTTGGCAATTTCCGGAGTGTCCTTGACTCCGTTCGTGGGTTAGCCGATGCTGCTGGTGTTTCGGCGTATTTGGTAGGTGGCCCGGTCCGCGATCATTTGCTGTCTGTCCCGGTGAAAGACCTGGACATCTGCGTGGTCGGCGACGCGCCGGCGTTGGCCGCCCAGTTGGCCGATGCCACCGGCGGCAAACTGACCGTCCACCAACGCTTCGGCACTGCCAGCGTTGCCACGTCGGACTGCGCCGTTGACCTGGTGACGGCCCGCCGGGAGACCTACCGCCGCCCCGGGGCGCTGCCCGACGTGTCCGCCGGCGATCTCGCCGACGACCTGGCCCGCCGCGACTTCACCATCAACGCCATGGCCATCCCCATCGCCGGTGAGGCCGCGGAGTTGGTGGACCACCACGGCGGACAGGCCGACCTATCGGCCGGCATCATCCGCATCCTGCACCGGCAGAGCTTCCGCGACGACCCGACGCGCATCCTGCGGGCCGTCCGCTACGCCGCCCGGTTTGGGTTCCGCATGGACGAGGCTACCCGGGCCGCGATTGAGGAAGCGCTGGCCGCCGGCGCGATGTCAACTCTGACACCCGACCGGGTGCGGCACGAGCTGGAGCATATTCTGGAGGAAGCGGCTCCCCTGACAGTCCTGCGTTTTGCCGCAGAGTTGGACGTGCTGGCGGCGGTTTACCCATCGTTGAGCGTTGCTCACCTGGACGGTTTGGCGGATGCTCCATCGACTGCGCTGACCTGGCTGGCCGCGCTGGTCTGGCCTTTGAGACAGTCCGAAGGGGCACAATTGGCAATACGGCTGAACACGCCGGCCGACTGGCTGCGGGTCATCGCGGACACCGCCCGGCTGAAGGCGCGGTTGCCGGATCTGGGCGAAGCAGATCTGGCGCCATCGGGAGTCTGCGCGCTGCTGGATGGGCTGTCGCCGGATGCGCTGCGGGCGGCATTGATGCTGGCGTCGCCGACGACGGCGGAGCGCGCTCGCCGCTACCTGGCCGAATGGTGGTCGGTGGCCCCCCGGCTGCGCGGCTCCGACCTGCTGGAACTGGGCGTGCCGGCCGGCCCGGCGGTGGGCGAGGCGCTGCGGGCTTTGCGCAAGGCCCGGCTGGACGGCGAGGCCGACAGCCGAGAGGATGAAGAGGGCATCGCCCGGCAATGGGCGCAAGAAACAACTCCAATCCTATGTTGACGTCCGCCTCCGGCGGGCGGCTGTGAGGTAGTGCAGTGGCAACCCTGTTTCAAGTATCCGGTCCGGTATTCTGCGTGGTCTGCAATGATGAGCTGGAAGGCCCCCATCGTTCCACCTGCCAGATGTGCGGCGGGCCGTTTCACCAACCCTGGTCTCCGGACAGCGACGCCCCCCGCTGCGGGCGGGTCGCCAGTCACGACGAAACCCTCGCCATAGTGTTCCTGTGCCGGGACTGCTACGACAACCGGCGGCCACCTTCGGAATGAGGAGTAACAATCAGCAATGAAAGCCGTTTACATTGAAGCCCACGGCACCGTGGACGTATTGCAGTACGGAGACCGGCCCGACCCGTCGCCCGGACCCAACGACGTGGTTGTCAGGGTGGGCGCCAGCGCGCTCAACCGTCTGGACATCTTCACCCGCGAGGGACAGCGCGGGCTGGAACGGGAGTTCCCGCCGCCGCTGATCCTGGGCGGCGACACCGCCGGCGAGGTGGTGGCCGCCGGTGACGCCGTGAGCGCCCTGGGTGTAGGCGACCGGGTGGTGGTCAACCCCCGGCTGGCCTGCGGCGTGTGCCAGTGGTGCGGCTCGGGCCGGGACGAACTGTGCCGGCGCAGCCGGTTCCTGGGCACCGCGCGGGACGGCAGCTACGCGGAGTTAGTCGCCGTGCCGGAAGTCAACGCATACAAGCTGGACGGCGGCGTGTCATTCGCGGACGCCGCCGCAATCCCAACCACCTACCTGCCGGTATGGAACATGGCCGTGCGTCGGGCGGCGTTGCAGCCCTGGGAGACGGCGCTGGTGTTCTCGGCGTCGGCCGGCGTGGGCGCGGCCGCGATCCAGGTCTTCAAGAACGTGGTCGGGGCGACGGTCATCACCACCACCAGCACGCCGGAAAAGGCGGAACTGGCCCGCAGCCTGGGCGCGGACCACGTCATCAACTACAACGAGGAAGACATAACCCAGCGGGTGCGGGAGATCACCGGCGGGGCCGGCGTGGACCTGCTGGTGGACCACGTGGGCGCCGACGTGTGGAGCCACGGGTTCCGCGCCCTGCGTCCCGGCGGCCGCTACTGCATCTGCGGAGCCACCAGCGGCCTGCGGGCGGAGCTGCACCTGGGCCTGCTGTTCAGCCGGCAGATCGAGATCTACGGCGGCTACATGGGTTCCCGCGAGGATATGCGCCAGATCGTCGCCAGCCTGAACCGGGGCGTCATCAAGCCGGCCATTCACCAAACCTATCCCCTGGAAAACGCGGCGGACGCGCACCGGGACATGGAAGCAACCAACTTCTTCGGCAAGCTCCTGCTACAACCCTGACGCGGCCTGCAACCGTCATTACCATGAAAAATCCAACCGTCATTCCCGCGAACGCGGGAATCCAGGAAGGTTCCGACGTGAAACGGTCCCGCGTGTACATCCTCGCCAGCCAATTCAACGGCGCTCGGTACCAGGGCGCAACCTCAAACCACGTCGAGCGTGTCCGGCAGCACACCGGCGCGCGCCGGCGTGTTCACGCCCAAATATGGGTCGAATAAGTCCAGAGCGGTATTGCTACCTTCTCGGATGCCATTCGCAGGTTCTCGAGCCGAAGATCACAGATTTGACAGGTTCGTCACCAGATTGTAGACGAACCAACCGTCACTCGTGACGAATTTCTTCGGTTTGGCATTGGCTGTGTCTTGGATAAAGCCAATGCCGTCGCTGAATGGCTCGTATGCCACTATCTTATCGTAGCGTATCCGGAAACTGGTCTTGGATCCGCTGAAGTATAGGTGCTTTGGCGTGACGCCGAGCTTTCCGGTGTCCACCCTAACGTTCTCATCCCATTCGTGGACACGGCTCTTGAACATGGACGGACGATAATAAAGGCCTTTGGCGACGCGAATGTTGAGGCCATGGGAGGTCCCGCGCCTTTCTCGTTGGGTCTTGGTTTCGAAATATCTCACTCCATCGAACATCCACACGAGCCGCTCGTTCTTCTGTAGGTTGAAGGGGTGCCGTGAGTTCTCATGATGGTAAGTGATCGTGCCCTCCATCAGATCCCGCAAAATTCTGGCCTTCATAAGATCGCGGTACTGAGTTCCCCCATCTGCCGTGCTGAATCTAAAGTAGTTCAAGTACGTGATCAGCGCTGCCTCTTCTGACCGGGTCAACAGATCGTCTCGTAGCGCCCGTTTCGCCGCTCCTTTCCAAGCTTGCAGAAAGAATGTCCGGGCCTCGGAATTGCTGAAACCTAACCCGTCAACCATCTCACGCAGAGAATCAAGGTGCTCATTGGAGCCGGTGTACGTAAGGGCGGCCTTCTCGGCGTGGCCCATGACGGCCACCGCCAACCGTTCTTTTACCTTCACATTCAGCGCTTGCAGGGACTGTTCGACTTCGGGACCTGCCAGTGCGAACCGCTCTTGAAAGTCGTAGATCCGCCTTTCTTCGTCGTCAGACATCGGGAGGTCGCGGGCGCAACGGTCTCTTACGGCAAGGCGCCATGCTTCGACTATCGCGGTATCCACGCTACTGGAGTCGTTGAAGGAGCCCTGTGCAATGGCGCCCAACGACTGGCGCAGTTCATTGATATCCGGGTCCGGCGACATTACGGCGAAAGCGACCGCGGCGAGCATTTCTTGATAGCCGTTCTCCCGTCGCCTCCGGCACTCCCCATGTACACTCCTGAATACGCCCACCTTTTCCCCGCAAAGCTGACAGACCCGTTTGGCATCGTTCCGTTTTGTGCTAACGAGGCGAGTATCGGCGGCTGACACCTCCACCGGAGTCGGCTCGACGGGCTCCGCCGGCACCTCCTCCTCCTGGCTTTGAACGCTTCCCGCGGGATCAGTCCCGTCAGGGACGGCAGGAATTCCGGGATCCCGCGTCTCGTCAGGAGCCTGAATGGTTTGCTTTTGGACCAGCTTTGAAGAAACCAATTCAGCAAAGGAATGACGCGAAGACTTGTCCACTTCGAAGCGATGGATCTTGCCGATAACCGCCACCTCAAAGGGATTTTCGGACGACTTGTCACTGGCCGAAACCGATACGATATCTGAGTACTGGAATTGTTCGACCTTCTTGATGGACGAGCTGAACACTCCTTTACTGATGAAGATTAGGCGTTTGTCAGTAGCCACACCGATGCCCAATGCTGAGCAATCCACTATTCCCTCGGGCTTCTCATCATCTTCCAACTCAGCAGTAAGCCTTGCAATCTCTGGTCGGGCCAGCAACTGGGTGTCAACTCCAGGAAGATGCAAGAGATCTCTTGGATTCCGAGTTTCAACCAGCTCATGGTTGGTCTCGTTCTTCGTCAACTTTGAAGAAACCAATTCAGCAAAGGAATGGCGCGAAGACTTGTCCACTTGGAAGTTGTGGGTTTTGCCAAGGACCACCACTGAGAAAGGGTTCTCAAAAAACTTGTCGCTGGCCGACACCGATACAATATCTGAGTACCGGAATTGTTCGACCTTTTTGCCCTTTTTGCTAACAAAGATGAGGCGTCTGTCCGTCGCCGTCCCGATCCCAAGCGATTGGCAATCCACCAACGCTTCGGGCATCTCGTCATCCTCCAGTTCGGAGATCAGCCCTGCAATTTCGGGCCGGGCCAACAGCTTGGCGTCAACTCCAGGCAGGTTCAACATGGTTTCGCGATGCGGCGTCTTATCCGGAGCTAGAGTAGCTTCATTGTGTGTCAGCTTGGAAGCAACCAGATCAGTTAGGGAATGGCGCGAAGACTCGTCCACTTGGAAGCGATGGGACTTGCCATGGACCACCACCGCAAATGGGCCTTCGGAAGACTCGTCGTTGGCCGAAACCGATACAATATCCGAATACCGGAACTGTTCGACCTTTTTGATGGACGAGCTGAAGACTCCTTTTTTGGTGATGAAGATGAGGCGTCTGTCGGTCGCCGCCCCTATCCCAACCGATCGGCAGTCCACCAACGCTTCGGGAAGCTCATCATCCTCCAGTTCAGAGAGCAGCCGCGCGATTTCGGGCCGGGTCAACAGCTTGGCGTCAACCCCCGTCAGATTCAAAAGGGTTGTGAGAACGGCTTTGGCCTTTGGGTTATCCTTAGGTTGCATCACGGGGTTCATGCTCCGGGCTAAAGGATCCTCAGCAGTGTACCACGTCAATCCTGGCGGTTCACCCAGGTCACATCAATCCTGCCTTAAGTCAACAGGGTCTGACTGTCCGGCTAGGGCCTGTGTAAAGTCCCTCCATCCGCTCATGGTGAGCCTGTCGAACCATGACTCCGGCACCGGTGGCATCCTTCGACAGGCTCAGGATGAGCGGAAACCAAAGCGGCCGATTACTTTACACAGACCCTGTTCCGGTTAACTCGGCTCCCGACCGGTCAAATGACCGAACAAGGCCGACACCCAACTGCGCTGGCGGACGGTTTCCGGTTCCTCTTCCACCGGCTCGCCGACCACCACCACGGTGCGCGCCGCCATATCGTAAATGGAACGGCGACGCTCTCGGTCAATGAGGACGATAAAAATGGACACTATGTCCAGAATGCGTAGGAATTCCATGTAGCCGTTGGCGATTTGCAGTACGCTGCGCACCGCCTTTTGCCAGTTTCGCATCCGCCGTCCGGTGCGGGCATCGACGATATGGGCGCCCACCGCCATATGCCCCAGGGAGCGGCCCCAGGTGAAATAGAACACGGCGTACATTCCGTTGGCCATAACGAAGGGCACGTAGTAAGTGTCCACGATGTCCACGTGGATGCCCAGCCCGGCGTCAAAGCCGAAGGTATAACGGACAAAATGCCACAAACTCAGGTCCGGCCCGCTGAGGAGGAGGAAAACCGCCCGCAGCGCGAACAGCACGAAACCGCCGGGAATGCCCCCGTAAACGGTGGTAAATCCCCGTTCCCACACGGTCAGGGGCCGCAGCCCCGGCGACTCGGAAGGCACGGCTACCCCGTTCCCAGCAACTCCCTTACCGCGCCGGTCACGTCATCCAGCGCCACCATCTCCGCCTCCTCAGCCGTGCGGCCCCGCATCTCCACGGCGGGTCCGCCGTCGGCGGACAGGTTGCGCGGGCTGACCACCAGGCGCACCGGGAGGCCGATGAGGTCGGCGTCGTTGAACTTCACGCCGGCGGCAGCATCGGTGCGGTCGTCGAACAGCGCCTCGATGCCGGCGGCCCAGAGGCGGTCGTATAGCTCGCCGGCGGCTTCGGCCACGGCGTCGTTGGACATATTCAGCGCCACCAGGTGAACGTCATAGGGAGCGATGGGCGGCGGGAAAACGATGCCGCGCTCGTCGTGGTTCTGCTCGATGGATGCCGCCAGGATGCGGCTGACGCCAATGCCGTAGCAGCCCATGGTGATGGGCTGCTGCTGGCCGTCCTGGTCCAGGTAATAGGCGCCCAGGGCCTCGCTGAAGAAGGTGCCCAGCTTGAAGATATGGCCGACCTCCACGCCCCGGGTGAACTCCAGCTCGGCGCCGCAGAGGGCGCACCGGTGCCCCGGCTCGGTGAGGGCGATGTCGGCAATCAGGTCGGCGTCGAAGTCGCGGGGGTAGTTGGCGTTGCGGTAGTGGGTGTCCGGCCGGTTGGCGCCCACCACGAAGTTGCCGCCGTTGGCTATTGACTCGTCGGCGACGCGGCGCACGTTGGTGATGCCAATGGCCGACGCTGACCCTGCCACCAGCCCTTTCTCCGCTATCTCGTCGTCGTCGGCCAGGCGCAGCTCGTTGCAGTGCAGCGCGTTCTTCAGCTTGACCTCGTTGACCTCCAGGTCGCCCCGGATGGTGACGAACACCACCTCGCCGTCGGCGGCGTAGAAAACGGCCTTGAGGGTCTGCGCTTCATCTACTCCCAGGAACTCGGACACGGCGGCGATGGTCTTCATGCCCGGCGTGTCCACCGCCTCCAGGGGCAGCGGGTCGGGCACGGGCTGGTCGGAATAGACGCCGGCGGCCTTCTCGGCGTTGGCGGCGTACCCGCATGACGGGCAGGTGATGACGGTGTCCTCGCCGGTGTCGGCGGGCAGCAGGAACTCGTGGGAATCCTTGCCGCCGATGGCCCCGCTGTCCGCCTCGGCCATAACCACCGGGATGCTGCACCGGCGGAAGACGTTGCGGTACGCCTGGGCCATGGCCTGGTAGGAGTCGTCCAGCCCATCCTCGCCGGCGTCGAAGGAGTAGGCGTCCTTCATGGTGAACTCGCGGACGCGCACCAGGCCGGCGCGGGGGCGCGGCTCATCGCGGAACTTGGTCTGCATCTGGTAAAGGATGACCGGCAGGTCCCGGTAGCTCTGCACGTTGCCCTTGACGATGTTGGTGACCACTTCCTCGTGAGTGGGCGCCAACGCCAGCGGACGCCCGCGCCGGTCCTCCAGCGAGAACATATTGTCGCCAAAAGCGGCGGCGCGCCCGGTCTGCTCCCAGAGTTCCATGGGCTGCAACGCCGGCATCCGCAGCTCCTGGCTGCCGGCGGCGTCCATCTCCTCGCGGACAATCTGCTCAATCTTCTGCAACGACCGCCAGGCCAGCGGCAGGTAGGCATAAACGCCGGCGGCAACCTGCTGAATGAGGCCGGCCCGCAGCATCAGGCGGTGGCTGGCGGTCTCCGCCTCGGGCGGGTCGTCGCGGAGAGTACGGGTAACAAGTCGGGAGATACGCATTATGGGGGCATTCCTTCGGTTGACCAGGGGTTGATGAGTTCTACGCCGCAGTCGGTGAAATCGGTGACGTTGCGGGTGGCTACGATGGCGTTATGGACGCGGGCGATGGCGGCGATTTGGCAATCATGCTGTTTAATGGGCCGGCCGGCCCGACGACGGCTGACGGCTATCTCCGGGTAGGCTTGAGCCGCCGCGCTGTCGAAAGGCAGGATTTTTCCTGCAAAGTCTTTGCGGAGCATCTTCTCAGTCTGATGCTCCAGGGTTTCGCGCCGCTCGCCGGCGGGCATAAGGGCGATGCCATAGCGCAATTCGGCTTCGGTTACTGCCGTGATGAACAGGTTGGCCCGGGGCTGATCAGCGATCCACTGGATGACAACGGGGTTCGGACGGGGACGGGCTTGCTCCGAGACGACGTTGGTGTCCAGTATCATCATGTGACCGGTTTCAGTCGAAAGTGGGAGGCTCATTGATCGGCTCCCGCTCCGGCAGTTCCAACTCTACGCCGCCCAGGGGCGCGAACCGGGCCCGGATGGCCTCGGCCAGATTCTGCGGAGCGTGGGGCAACTCCAGCGCGTCCTCTAGGATGTGGCGTGCCTCTTCCTCGGGCGACCGGCCATGAGGCGTTGCGCGCGCCAGCAAGCGGCGCCCCATCTCTCCATCGCTGTCCCAAACGACTATGCTGGGCATCGCGCCACCTCCGTTCACAACATTATCGATCATCGCCTTCGTCAAGCCAATAGTATCGCACCACCGGGTCGGAATTCTCGCTTCGGGGGCGGACTTCTATACCGAAACCGAGGTCTTTGAACAGTTTGTTGATGGCCACTCCCAGGCGCTTCGGCTGCGGCAGGCGGGCCGGCTGTTCCAGCGCAAAGCGCAGAACGTTCAGCGCCTCTTCTGCTACCGAGCAGTCGTTGGCGAGAGCGCGGATGCGGAGCTCATCGGCCAGTGCCTCGTCAGGGGTAGGTATCGGATGATTCTTTTCCCATTCGTCATCGTCCTCCTCAAAAATCCACTGCATCGGCTCGCCCGTGCTCCGCGGTGGAACTATGACATCAACGATGCCGAGGGGTTTGAATCGCTCCCGGATAGCCAGAGTCCAGTCTTCAGGCGGCGGCACCCGGATCCCACGCTCCACCAGCGCAAACCGCAGGAGATTCAGCGCCTCTTCCTCTGCGGAGCACTCATTGCCGGCGGCGCGGGCGCGCAGCCGCACCGCCGTTATATGGTCGAGATCGTCCAAGTTTATGCTGACCACCGCGCCACCTCGGTCCGAAGCATTGACTTATTTTAGCACGGGTGGCGTTGCGGTCATTCTGGGTGGCGTGCCAACCAATCAGTTAGTTTTCTAAATGACCGCTTCACCGTCGGTGGAGTAGGTTACGAGCTTTTCTATTGGCCTCTTCCCACGCTAGAGTTTCGGCGTCCGGGAGCGGCGTCGGATTGCGTGTTGCTGTCCGGTTTCGCCATTCTGCCAGCATAGCCTCTCGCTCTGCCCGGTCTGCGTTGGCCCAACGCTTTTCGCGGTCTGTCCGGTCCTCTTGTTCTTTTTGTATTTTCTTATTGGCTTCACCAACCTGTGCGAGATGACATACGTAGCAATTTTCGTATTCGCTTTTGATGCTCTTTCCGCATTGGCGGCAATGGCTGTGATCTTCCCCTCGTCGCCGGCAAGTGGGGAGTTTATGCAGGTTCGTCATGTAGCAACAAAAGCAACGGCGATATTTGAGCGCAGAGGTTGGATACATCAGGTCGCCGCAGTCTCGGCAATGCCTGTGGGCCGTACCCCACTCACTGGTATCCCAGTAGCATTCACCGCAAGCGTCGCACCAGATATGAGGGTTGTCCGTTTCTTCAACCCGCTGACATCGCTGACAATGGCGATGAGAGGCCGTGAAGCAATCGCGACAAGTATTGCACCAACGATGGGCTGTAATATCAGTTTGGCATTCCCTACGTTGACAATTGGCGCAATGGCGGCAGGGGCAGACTGGCATTAGTGCAAGGTCGGGGACCAAGGGCGTATCTAGCAATGCGTCCAGGTCACCGGATTCCGCAAGATGAAACTCCAGCAATGGCAGGCGTTTATCTTCGGCGTATGCGGCCGTATGGAATTCGGGAGCGTGGGTGACGACAATTTCAATCAGCGCACAAGGCTGGCCGGCGGCTGAGCCCAGTAATATATCAGGGCGAATGTCGGGACCCGTTAAGTTACTTTCAAGGGCAACGGCAATGGCTGTTTTCAACAAGTTGCCGTCGTGCCGGCAATCGCACAATTGACACTGCCATTCAACGGGTAGGCGCTCGCCGGCGGCGATGGCGTCGGCAATGCGCTGATGGAGTAACCGCTTGGCCGTATCGTGCAGCCAACTCTCGCAGGAAGCTACACCTACTGCGTGGGCAAAGTGATGCCGCTTGATCTTACCTTTCTTCGCTACCAGTCGTTGACCGCAAGCGGGGCAACTGCAACCACAAGCCAATCCTCTGGTTACATCGTTCACATGGACAATGCGTCCATCCGACCCTAGCGCGTAGGGTATGAGCAGTTCGGATTGCAACGGTCAGCCTCCCGCTCTCACAACATATCGGTCGCGTTAGTGAACCAAGAACAGCAAATCCAACGCAGATTTCCCGTTACCCCATCGGGTTCACATTCGGTATGCCCAGCCGGAACTGGCCCAGGTTATCGTAGGCGCTGGTGTTGACCATGAAGTGCTGGGCGGCGGCGTTGATGTCGCGCATACAGCGTTGCAGGATGCGGTCGTTGTAGATGGCGTTGCCGCCGCCGTAGCGGAAGGCGGTGGTGGTCACCTGGCAGGCTACGTCGGTGGCATAGACGCAGGCGCCGCGCAGGCGCAGCTGCCGCTCCAGGTCGGGACGCTCGTAGCGCAGGCAGAACTCCCAAGCATCCTCGATAGCCTCGCGGCACAGGGCGCGGGCGGCGCGGAGCTGCTGGTCGCATTTGCCCAGGTCATGCTGCAACGCGCCCCGCTGGGCGATGGGCGAAGCCAGGTAGCCGCGCTGGTAGGAACCGGCCTGCAACGCAATCTCGTCCAGGGCGCGGCGGGCCACCCCCAGGGCAAAGGCAGCGTGGTCGGGAGTCACGAAACCCGGCCGGCCCAACCAGAATATCGGCCCGCCCTGGCGCGGATCGGTGGACATCAGGTCGAAGGCCAGATCCTCGGACACGAAGTAGTCAGTGAACACGAAATCGCGGCTGCCGGTGCCCTGCAAACCCATCACCTGCCAGTTGTCCAGAAACTGTACGTCCTCGATGGGCGCGGCAAAGATCATGTGCTCCGGCCCTGGCTCGTCGTCGCGGACGATGCGGAATCCGGCCAGCAGCCACGAGGAATGGGCCGAGCCGCTGGCGAAGGGCCACCGTCCGCTGACCCGCCACCCGCCGTCCACCGGCGTCGCCAAGCCACGGGGAATGATCGCGCCCGATGCAATGGGCATCCGGCTGTCTCCGAAAATGCGCTCCACGCCGGCATCGGGCAGAAACGCTCCCAGCCACGACGCGCTGGTGCTGTTGATGAAAGCGCACCAGCCGGCCGAGGGGTTGATGTAGCAAAGCTCGTCGCACAGCTCCAGGTACAGCAGCGGGTCGCACTCCGGGCCGCCCAGTTCCCGGGGCACCTTCAGCGACAGCAGCCCCTCCCGGTACAGCGCGACCACCGACGACCAGGCCAGCGTCTCGCCGGCGTCGTTGGCCTCGGCGTCAGCCTCCAGGATGGGCCGGATGCGCGCGATGGCGTCCAGCAGGTGGCGGCGCAACGCCTCCCGCTCGGTGGGCAATTCCGGTATGCCCAGGTCTTCCAGCGCGGCTACGTCGAAGGGAGCAATTTCCTCGGCGGCGGGAACGGTGGTGGTCATACGGCGGCCTCTTCGTGTTCGAGCGCGCCGAATTCATCATCAGTACCGCAGCCGGCTTTGGCGTCGGCGTGACCGGCCAGGGCAGCTTTGGCAGCGGCCCGGTCCTCATAGACTGCTACGTTGTCCGTGTCCAGGGCAATGACGCGGTCATAATCGGCGATGGCGCCGGCGTAATCTCCCTGTTCAGCTTTGGTGACGCCCCGGTTGTGGTAGGCATCCGCCTCATCCGGGGCCAGTGCGATGGCGCGGTCAAAGTCGGCAATGGCGCCGGCGTAATCTCCCTGTCCATCTTTGGCGATGCCCCGGCTGTGATAGGCATCCGCGTCATCCGGGGCCAGCGCGATGGCGCGGTCGTAGTTGGCGATAGCGGCGGCGTAATCGCAGGCATCCAGTTTGTAGTTGCCGAATCTGACGAAGTAAGCCGCGTCACGCGGGGCGTCCGCCTGGGCAGAGCGGAGGGCCTGGATTTCATCTTCGGAGAGGCCAAGCTGGACTCGGAGTATGCGCAATGCAATTCTGCGGTCCTCGTCGTTGCCGTCCAGGAGATCCATTGCAGTTTGACGACGCAACCGGGCAAACTCGGGATCTCGTGCTGCTCGATCCCTGACAGCATCATCGTGCCGAATGAGAGTCATGATTCACGCTCCTTTACGGATAACGTCGGGAGAGACGCTGAGCCCGGCGAATGTCTGATCTTTGTCTTTGCCGGGCGGACTTATCACCGCCGGTTAGCAGAATTATAAGCCTGCCGCCGCGTCGGCAAAAGTAGAGCCGGATCCCTGGACCTCTGCCCGACAAGCGCCGTTCAAAAATTCCAGGAGCGCCAACTACCGGTTTGTAATCACCCCAATTGCCCCGCGCCATTCGGTCAAGAACATCATCAACGCGGTTGACGATTGACGCATCGAGCGTCTGTGTCCACTCGAAGAATTCCTGGGTTTGCTGGATTTCGTACATAATCGGTCAGGCTTTGACCGGCGTCTTCTCAATCTCCTCCATCAGCGCGGTCAGCATTTCGTCTTCCGGCACCACCCGGATCTTCTCGCCCTTGCGGAAGATGATGGCCCGGCCGGCGCCGGCGGCGATGCCTACGTCGGCGTCCTTGGCCTCGCCGGGGCCGTTCACCTCGCAGCCCATCACGGCCACCTTGATGTTCTTGTCCGTCTTCTTCAGCAGCGCGTCCACGTCGTTGGCCAGCTTGCGGATGTCCACGTCGGCCCGGCCGCAGCTGGGGCAGGCTACCATGGTCGTGCCCTTGTCTCGCAGGTTCAGCGACTTCAGGATCTCGAAGCCGGCGATGACCTCCTCCACGCTGTCGTCGCTCAGAGACACCCGGATCGTATCGCCGATGCCCTCGTACAGCAGCACGCCCAGCCCCACGGCGGTGCGGATGGAACCCGACTTGGCCGTGCCGGCCTCCGTGATGCCCAGGTGCAGCGGGTAGGGCACCATCTCGCCCAGCCGGCGGTAGGCTTCCACGGTGGTGGGCACGTCGAAGGCTTTCATGGAAATCTTGATCTGGTCGAAGTCCTGCTCTTCCAGCAGGCTGATCTCCCAGAGAGCGGTAGCGACCATGTGGTCAACCACGCTGTAGTCGCCGGCCTGGGCCTCGCCGGCCTTGGGCAGCCGGTTCACCAGATCCATGTGCCGGGAGAAGCCCCGGGTCCGGCCGATGCCGCCCACCGGCGGGAGGCTGCCGAAGTTGACGCCGATGCGGATGGGAATGTTGCGCTCCTTGGCGGCCTGCACCACCTGGCGCACCTGGTCCTCGTTGCGCAGGTTGCCGGGGTTCAGACGCAAGCAATCGATCCCGCCGGCCGCGCACTCCAGCGCCAACTGGTAGTGAAAGTGGATGTCGGCGACCATGGGTATGTGGATCTGCTTCTTGATCTCCGCCATCGCTTTGGCGGCTTCCATATCGGGCACGGCGGAGCGGATTATCTCGCAGCCCGCCTCCTCCAGTTCATGGATCTGCCGCACGGTGGCCTTCACGTCGCGGGTGTCGGTCTTGGTCATGGACTGGACGGTAACGTCGGCATCGCCGCCGACCTTGACGCCGCCAACGTACACGGGCTTGGTAACTCGTCGCCTGGTCATAGTCATCATCACACCGCCGTTAGGGTTCAGGGGAATGCGGAATAACGGAAAGCGTAGGCAGATTGTTATATGCGTGGCAATGATACACGATAGGCTTCGGGAGTTGCCAGCAGCGTCCGGAGCAGCGAACAGCCCGCAGAGCGTTGGCGTATAATGAGCCAAACCCGGGCCAGCGTTGCCCGCTATGCTGAGGCGAACGATGACCACAATCAAACCGCGCCTGATGACCGCCGACGAATTCCTGGAAATGGAACGAATTCCCGGCAAACGCTATGAACTGATACGCGGCGTCCTTACGGAGAAAGAAGTGGGTACAGGAGATCCTCACGCTATTACTGTAGCCCGCTCTAGCGGCCTCCTGTTTCAATACACCGAGACCACCGATTACGGTGAAACTCGCGTTGGCGAACCCGGCTATCGGCTGGAATCCAACCCTGACACGGTGCGTTGCCCCGACGTGGCCTGGTTCGCGCCGGGACGCATCCCCCTCGGAACCACCGGCTTTCCCAACCTGACGCCCGACCTCTGCGTTGAAGTTGAATCCCCCAGCAACTCCCGCTCCGACCGCCTGCTGTCCGACAAAGCCCAAGTCTGGCTCAACTTCGGCGCGCGGGAAGTCTGGGTTCCCAGCCCGGCAACGGCCACCGTCACACGATACCGTCCCGGCGCGCCGCCGGAAGTACTGCTGGAGGATGATGTTCTCGACGGCGGCGAACTGCTGCCGGGTTTTAGCGTATCAGTCTGGCAACTATTTCGTCGGCGACGCTAGGCGAACAAACGGGGTCAGAGGTGACAATCAGTGATGCAACTCCAATTCAAACGCGAAGGTGCGGTGAACGAAATGGATCCGCAGCTTGCGCTGGAGCCGCCGGCAGAAGCGGAGCCGGTGATGGCGTGTGAGGACAACCTAGACTTCATGGCTCGCCTTGAGGCCGCCAGCGTGCAGATGAAGTTGATCGTGACCTCGCCGCCGTACAATCTGGGCAAGGATTACGAAGCCAGGTCACCCCTTCACGATTACCTGGAGGCCCAGGCCGAGGTGATACGACAGTGCGTCCGTTTGCTGCACCCACAGGGGTCAATTTGCTGGCAGGTCGGCAACTACGTTGACAACGGCGCGATCGTGCCCCTGGACGCGGTGCTGTACCCGATATTCCGCGCCGAGGGCTTGAAACTGCGTAACCGCATCATTTGGCATTTCGGGCATGGCCTTCACTCCACCAAGCGATTGTCAGGCCGATACGAGACAATCAACTGGTGGACCCAAAATGACGATTACACCTGGAATCTGGACCCGATTCGGGTTCCCGCCAAATATCCGGACAAGCGGTACTACAAGGGGCCCAACATCGGCAAGCGCTCCGGCAACCCAAAGGGGAAAAACCCCAGCGACGTTTGGGAATTTCCCAATGTGAAAAGCAATCACCCGGAGAAAACCAATCATCCCTGTCAATTCCCGGTCGAGCTGGTAGAACGTCTGGTTTTGTCGATGACCGAGGAAGGGGACGCGGTGTTCGATCCCTACATGGGAGTGGGTTCGTCAATCGTCGCCGCCCTCATGCACGGGCGAACCGCCTACGGTTGCGACATTGTTCCCGAATACGTGGAAATCGCCTGGCAGCGAGTCAACGAGTGGAAGCGTGGCGCTTTGCGGACCCGCCCTATGGGCAAGCCCATTTACGACCCTGCCTTGCCCCGTGGGGGACACTGATGCAGATAGTAGCCAAGTATTCCCACCTGAATGGCGAAGAATATCTCCTGGTCCATCAGCGCCAACTCTGGGAGCAGGTCCAGGCCGTTGTTACCAGAGTGGACGCAGAAAGTTGCAGGACCAAAAGATCCCGAGAAATCAGAAAGCGGGGGCAGATGTTGTATTCGCCTACCGACTTGAATGCCGCCTTCAAAAGGGAATTTGAAGCATTGGGCTGGAAACAGGAACGTCGGAATTTTTGGGTGGCGTCGGATGAGCGACTCATGCGCAGGATACATAACCTTCCACCGGAAGAACAGAAACGACAAATCGAGACTGCCGGTTACACTGCCATCGGTTCTTATAATCAAACTGATTTTGTGAAAGATCGAGTGGCTGTCGAAGTCCAGTTCGGAAAATATTCGTTCGTGGCCCATGACCTGTTTGTAAAGCACCTCCACTTCTACGTATCAGATGCTATTGATGTGGGTATTGAAATTCTGCCCATGAAAGTCCTGGAACAGGAAATGTCCTCTGGGGTGCCCTACTACGAGCGGGATTTGGTGAATGTGCTGCGTCAGGGCCGCGGCGTCCCAGCTGTGCCGTTGGTTCTACTTGGAGTGGCGCCATGAAACTTTGGTGGCGCGGCAATCCGCGTCTAAAACCCCGTTGACCGATGTCTGGCAACGGTAACCACTTTTGTATCTGTCAACCGGCATTGGAGTATAATGAGACAGACACCCCCCACCGAAATCGTTAAAAAATCGGGTATTTTCGGCAAATTGCTGGAAATTGCCCGTAAATCCTAGAAAAATCTAGGGGCGGTCATTAAGATAGGGGCATGGACAGGAGGCGGCAGTTATGCCCCGTGATTTGAGAGAACGAAACGAAAGCCTGGTCGAGTGGGTCCGCAGCATGTACGGGCCGGGGCGTCAGTTCCCCAGCGCCCGGCAGTGGGCGCTGCACGCTGGCCTCAGCGCCAGCGTGGTCAATTCCATTGAGGAGTCAGGTTACGCCTCGTGCAAGGCCATCATCAAGCTGGCCCGCGCCGTCAAAGTGTCTCCGATTTCCGTTCTGCTATTGGCCGGGCACCTATACCCTGAAGAATGCAAAGGGGCCAACATTCAACTGACGCCCCAGGAGCGGGACCTGCTGTACCGTTATCGTCAGCTGGCCCCGGATGTCCAGGACGCAATAGACGTAATAACTCGGCCATTACACGAGAGAGGTCCGGATCGAGATTCAGGCCTAGGCAGGTGATGTCGTGCGCGAAGTAATTCAGGAAGCGGTCAATCAGTTGGAATCCGGGAATCCCTGCGTGCTGGCTACGGTGGTCCGCACCAAGGGATCCACGCCGCAGAAAGCCGGCGCGATGCTCCTCGTCCGGGAGAATGGCTCCGCCGTGGGCACTCTGGGCGGCGGCTGCGTGGAGGGCGACATCTGGTTTGCCGCCCGCGAAATCCTGCGCAACCACGGCGGCCCGGAGTTCAAGGACTACTACCTCAACGAGGACATCGCCGCCCGCGACGGCCTGGTCTGCGGCGGCACCATGTACTTCTACCTGGAGCCCTTCTGGGAAACCGACGACTTCTCCGACATAGGCCAGGAGCTGCTGGACGCTTACGACGGCGCGGAGCCGGCCGCCCTGGCCACCATCGTCCGCTCCGACGGCGACACCGCGGCCCTGGGCGCCAAGCTGCTGCTGCGCTCCGACGGGTCCATCGCCGGCAGCATCGGCACGGCGGAACTGGACGAGGTCGCGCTGGAAGCGTGCGGTCGCGTCGCTTCAATCGGAGCCAACGAAGCCGTGGACTTGGACGCCGACACCGAACTCTTCATAGAGGGTTTCACCACGCCGCCCACGCTGGTGATGGTGGGCGGCGGCCACGTCGGCAAAGCCACCGCCGACCTGGCCCACCGCCTGGGCTACCGGGTCTATATCGTGGACGACCGGGAGGACTTCGCCAACCCGGAGCGGTTCCCCTACGCCGAGGAGACCATCGTCACGCCCTACACCGACTGGGCCAAGCACCTGGACATCAACGTCAACAGCTTCATCGTCGTGGCGTCTCGGGGCCACTGGTTCGACGACGTGGCCCTGGAATCGGCGCTGACCACCCGCGCCCGCTACATCGGGCTGCTGGGCAGCCGGCGCAAGACGCTGATGATCTACCAGCGTCTGCTCCAGGAGGGCGTGCCCCGGGAACGGCTGGCCGAAGTCCGCGCTCCCATTGGCCTGGACATCGGCGCGCTGGAACCGGAAGAACTCGCCGTCAGCATCATGTCCGAGGTCATCATGGCCCGTCGCGGCGGCAAGGGCAGCCCCATGACCATGGACGACTGGTACCTGGAACGCGCCGAGCGCCGCGCCAACCGGGCCATGGGCCTCCCGGCCGACTGACCCGGCCCGGATTTTTGACCAATCGCTGCGAGAACGTCGATGCCAGAGGATTTAAGCCTGCCCGACCCCGACCGGTTTCCCGGCGATATGGGCCGGTTCCTGCGCGAGTTGCAGGAAAACCCGGACGCCCTCAGCCTGATGCGCTCCCTATGCACCATCCCGGACGTCCGGGACTTGGCCTACGACGAACGCCGCTCGCGGCTGGCGCCCGACTCCATCGTCCAGATGATTCTCTACGATGTCATTGACGACGCGCCCCTGCGGGACCGTTTCGTCGAAGCCCTGATGAGCGATTACGTACCGCCAACAGAGTGAGGCACGTATGACCCATTCGGAGGTCATCGTAATCGGGGGCGGCATCGCCGGCGCATCCGCCGCCTGCCATCTGGCCGAGCATGGCCGCAGCGTCGCCCTGCTGGAACGCGGCGAGATCGCGTCGGAAGCGTCGGGCGTCAACGCCGGCGGCATCGGCGCCCTGGGTTGGGGCCACGTCCCCGACTTGGAAGCGCACCTGACCATGGGCAGCCTGCAAATCTTCCGGCATCTGCAACTGGCCCTGGGCTACGATATCGAGTTCCGTGCTTCCGGCGGCCTCCAGGCTGTACCGCCGGGAGCGCAGTACGAATACGCCAGGGACCGCGTGCTCGCGTTGAAGTCCCTCGGCTATACGGCTGAGTTGCTCGACATCAACGCGGCGCGGAGCATCGAGCCGGAGTTGAACCCACAGTTGGCGGGGGCGCTGTATTTCCCCTTGCGCGGCCAGGCCGATCCGCAGAAGGCCACCCGAGCCTTCGCGTCCGCCGCAGCGGCGCGGGGCGCACGGATCTTGACCGGACGGGAGGTCACGGGCATCGCCCGCACCGTCGATGGGGATTACCTGGTCACCTGCTCCGACGCGGAGTACCGCGCCGGTACGCTTATCCTCGCCGCGGGCGCGTGGTGCCGGCCGCTGGGCGAGATGCTGGGCGTCCGCATACCCATCGTTCCGGTGCGCGGGCAGATGTGGGCGACGCCGCCCATGCCACCCCGGGTGTTTCACGGAATGTCGGCGGTGGAATCCTACTCCCATTGGGCCGGCAACCCCGGCGGTGACGCCAGCACGCCGCCTGAGCTGACCCACATTGGACCTCGTCGAGTGACCCGGCATCTCTACGGGCGGCAGACTCGCGACGGCGAGATAATCTTCGGCGGCGACCGTCAGATGCTGGGATACGACCGGACGGTGGACGCCGGCGGCGTGGAAGTCAATTTCTCCCATACCGTCGAAATCCTGCCCTTTTTGGGCCAGCTGTCCATTGAGCGCACCTGGTCGGGCCTGATGCCCTTCTCCCTGGACGGACAGCCCATAATCGGCAAGATACCCCAGCTGGACAACCTCTACATCGTCAGCGGCCTGGCCTCGTCAGGTTTCGGGCGTGGCCCCATGGCGGGCAAGCTGATCGCCGATTACGCGCACACCGGCCACCGACCCCAGGTACTGGCCGAATCCGACCCGGCCCGCTGCGTGACCCTCTTGGGTTGATGAATCATCGCTATCGCAGAACCCCATTCAACAGATAAAATTATCCCACCATCCACGAGCGCCAGCGACCATGACCACCCCCAACCCGATCACCGAAATCCTCGAAGCCATGGACAACAACCCGGAGCTTGAAGAGGCGTTGCGGCAGCGCATTCTTACCCGGGAGTTGTTGGCCCTGCCGGAGCAAGTTGCGCAGCTCGCCGCCACCGTGGCCGAAATGGCCCGGGTGTTCGAAGAGCGACTCGCTGCGCTCGAAGCAAGGCAGGACGCCACCGACGCCCGCTTCGACCGCATCGACGCTCGCTTCGACGGTATCGACGCCCAATTGCGCGATATGACCGCAAGGCAAGACACCATGCAGGGGCAGCTCAACAACCTTACCGGGACCGACTACGAGCGCCGAGCGGTCCGGAGAGCGCCCCGCCTGGTCCGGAGATACCTGGGCGTCCAGAACGCAGAAGTCCTGGTAGCCATCAACCGTCAGAACGGGAGAAGCATCACGGACTTGGTCAACAGCGCCGCCATGGCCGGAACCATAACCGAGGACGATGCCGATGATCTTGATCGCGCCGACATCATCCTACAGGGCAATTCACCGGACGGCGACGGCGTTTACGTGGTCGCCGAAGTCTCCATCACCATAGATGAAACGGACGTTGATCGCGCCAGCCAACGGGCGCGTATCCTGCACAACGCCAGCGGCGCAACGGCACACGCCGCCGTGATCGGAACCGCCATTTCAGACGCCAACCGCGAGCGCGCTCGCAGCAGCCGCGTCACTTTCATCGCTCTGATCGACTGAGCCGAACGCCACCGGCGTTTCTCGGCAATAACCGCCGGCGTGCGAACTGCGGCACGCCGGGTGGAGTAGAATGGTCAAAGATCGCATCTGCCGCCGGCGTCCCAGATCATCCGCGCGCCACGGGAGGGAACATGAAGCGCAGCACGTCCCGGATTCTCACCACCCACACCGGCAGCCTGCCCCGGTCTCCCGAGCTGCAGGAACTGCTGCGGCGGCGCGAGGACCGGCAGAGTTTCGACGCGGCGTCGTTTCACGCCAGCGTCCGCGACGCCGTGGGCGACATACTCGACCGCCAGCAGAACGCCGGCATCGACGTGGTGAACGACGGCGAGCAGGGCCGCTCCCAATACGCCACCTACGTCAAGGAGCGGCTCACCGGCTTCGAGGGCGAGCGGATGGTGCGTTCCCGGCCCAGGCTGGACGACGCCGACTTCCCGGAGTACGCCGCCACGCAGACCCATATGTCCTCCCGCAATATGCCCCAGCCGGCCTGCACCGGGCCGATTGCCTGGAAGGACTGGCCGGCCGTGGAGCGGGACATCTCCAACCTGCGGGAAATCTCCGCCGGCCGGCCGGTGGAAGAGGTGTTCATGACCGCCGCCTCGCCGGGCGTCATCGCCAACTTCCTGCCCAACGAGTTCTACGCCACCGAGGAGGAATACCTCTACGCCCTGGCCGAGGTGATGAAGGACGAGTACAACGCCATCGCCGACGCCGGCCTCATCCTGCAACTGGATTGCCCCGACCTGGCCATGACCCGGGTTTCCCAGTTCTCCCACCTGTCGGTGGATGAGTTCAAGAAGATCGTGGCAATGCACGTCGAGGTCATCAACTACGCCCTGCGGGGCATCGACCCGGAGAGGATGCGGCTGCACGTCTGCTGGGGCAACACCGAAGGCCCCCATCACCACGACGTTCCCCTGCGCGAGATCGTCCACACCATATTGCAGGCCCGCCCCCTGGGGCTGTCCATCGAGGGCGCCAACCCCCGGCACGGCCACGAGTGGAAGGTGTGGGAAGAGGTCAATCTCCCGGACGGCAAGGCGCTGATACCCGGCGTCCTGGACACCACCACCAACTTCATCGAGCACCCCGAACTCATCGCCCAGCGCATCCTGAACTACGCCAACGCGGTGGGCCGGGAGAACGTCATCGCCGGCAGCGACTGCGGCTTCGGCACCTCCGCCTGGGGCCGCAAGGTGGAGGCCAATATCGCCTGGGCCAAGCTGACTTCAATGGCGGAAGGGGCGCGGCTGGCGACGCGGGAACTGTGGCAACGTCCGGGATGAGACTCACCGCCACGCTGGCCCGGGCTTCCACACCTCTGGGCATCTTCCGCTATCGCAACTTCGCCCTGGTATGGTGTTCCACCGCCCTGGTGGGCATGGGCACCCAGATGGAGTCGGCGGTGCTGGGCTGGTTCGTCCTGACCCTTACCGACTCGCCCTTCCTGGTGGGTTCCATCGCGGCGGCGCGGATGGCGCTGAACTTCATGGCTCTTTTCGCCGGCGCGATCTCCGACCGGCTGCCCCGCAACCTGCTGCTCATGTCGGTGGAATTCATCATGGGTTCCATGGGCATCCTGATGCTGGCGCTGATCCTGACCGGCCGGCTGGAAGTCTGGCACATCTTCGCCATCACCCTCTTCATGGGCGTCATCCGCCTCTTCCAAATGCCGGTGGCCCAATCCCTGGTGGGCGACACCCTGCCCCGGGAGCGGCTGAACAACGGCGCGGCCTTCAACACCATCGCCATGAACATCGCCATGCTGTGCGGGCCGGTCATCGGCGGCGTGCTGTTCAAGGGTTTCGGTCCCCAGGGGGCCTACCTCGCTATTGCATGCCTGTACCTGTGCAGCGGCTTGGTCGCCTCGGGCATCAGGCTCGAGCGCTCCGAGACTAACCGACGGCCCGAATCGGTGCTGCGCACCATCACCGACGGCCTGCGCTACGCCGTCGGCAACCAGGTCATCTGGGCCGTGCTGACGGTGGCGATCATCATCAACCTGGCCGGCTGGACGGTGCATACCGGGCTGGCGCCCATCTTCGCCCGGGACGTGCTGGGGACCGACTCGGCCGGCCTGGGATTGCTGCTCTTCGCCTTCGGCGTGGGGGCGCTCAGCGGATCATTGGGGATGGCCATGGCGCCCAGCCTCCCCCGCCCCGGTACGCTGCTCATCATCGCCGTGATGATGTGGCACACGATGATCCTGGTCTTCTCCCTGTCCCGCTCCTTCTACCTGTCCATGGGCATATTCGCGCTGGTGGGCATGGCCTTCGCCTCCACGCAGGTGCTGATCCTCACGCTGCTGCTGCGCGCCACCCAACAGGAGTTCCGGGGCCGGGTGATGGGCCTGCGCTCCTTCGCCATCCTGGCCTACAGCTTCGGCAGCGTGGGCGCCGGAGCCATCGCCGGCGTCTGGGGCGCGCCGGGAGCGGCCCAGGTGGTCGGGTTCACGGGCATCGCGCTGGTCCTGGCGCTGGCTGCGGTCGCGCCCAAGCTGCGGCAGGCGTGACACCGGATATTGCGGGCGCTCACCCTACTAAAGGAGTTGCATCATGACCCCAGGCCGTTTTCACCTCGTCGCCCAGGTGGGCCGCGTCCCCTCCATGACCGTGCCGCTGGACGCCCAGCAGGAAATCCGGTTCCAGCGCCTGATGGACGAGTCGATAATGATTGACCTCCACCAGCATCCCATGGTCATACCCGAAGACTTCAGCCAGTATTGGGAGTACCTGCGCAGCGACCGCTACGTCTGGGGGTACGACGCGGTGCGCCATGGCGGCTTCACCGCCGTGGGTACCGCCAACGTCTTTCGGGGGATGCTGAACACCAACGAGATGTCCTTCATCCGTTTCTCGGATCTGCTGGAAGAGATCAGCATGATGATTTCGGACATCTCGCAGCATGACGACGTGCTCCAGGTCAGCAGCGCCGCCGACATCGAGTCGGCCAAGGGGCAGGACAAGGTGGGCTTCATGCCCACGGTGGAGCACCTTGCCATCGGCAACGAGCTGAACCTGGTGGACGTGCTCTACAACGCGGGCGTCCGTCTCGCCGGCCTGACCTACAGCCGCAAGGCCTACATCGGCGACGGCATCTTCGAGCGCAACGACGGCGGCCTCAGCGACTTCGGCCTGGAGGTCGTCCAGCGGATGAACGAGCTGGGCATGGTCGTGGACGTGTCCCATGCCTCTGTCCGCACCGCCATGGACGCCATCGCGGCGTCGGAAACTCCCGTTACCTTCAGCCACGATGGTTCCTACACCCTGGCCAGCCACAGCTTCCAGGCTCGCCGGCTGCGCCGGGACGAGGAACTGCTGGCCTGCGCCCAAAAGGGCGGCGTCATCGGCATAACCGCCGTGCCTAACCGCCTCAGCAACGACCCCGAGCAGAGCATCGAATGCGTCCTCGACCACTACGACTACATGGTCAACCTGGTGGGCGTGGACCACGTCGCCATCGGCACCGACACCAGCATCGGCGACAACGTCGGTATAGGCGAGGCGGTTATGGGCCGCCCCGGCCCCACACCGGCACGCTACATGGACGGCCTCGAGTCCCCCGCCGACGGCAAGAACATCATCCGCGGCCTCATCGCCCGCGGCTACTCCGACGAGGATGTCAAAAAGATCGCCGGCGGCAACGCGTTGGCTCTCTTCCGGCGCATCATGGGGTGATAAACTGCCCCATGCGCGCCCGGTTTTCGCAGATGTCAGAAGCAGGATTAGCCGGATTGTAAGGATTAGCCGGATTGAAACCATAGCACCCTGCCCATGTAGGACACCGACGACTTCTTCAACCGCCCCGGCCGCTACGGAGCGCACAACATCCACGAAAACCGCCCCGGCGCGCTGTCCCTGCAATCGGACACCCTGGTGTACGCCACCTTCTTCAACGGTGGCATCCGCGTCTTCGACACCACCAACCCCTTCCAACCCCAGGAAGTAGCCTACTACATCCCACAGATACCCGAAGGCGCTGACGCCAACGGCATCAACGACGTCCACGTGGACGAAAACGGCATAATGTACGTGGTGGACCGGCTGCAGGGCGGGCTGTACATTTTGGAGCTGAACGTATAGCACCACCCCACAGCGTGAAAAACGCGCCGAATTGCCGCTTCCTATATCTGGCGTGCTCCCTTGGCGCGGCGATGCAACACCGCAGCGAATTCCCTGCTCAGATATCCGGCGTTATCTAGTCGCGTTAGTTCACCGGCTGGTGCCAGTATCCTACGTAGGTCCACAGCCTCCTCACGATTCCAGGGCATCGATAACGCACAACGTGGCATCTTTCAAATAAGTTGCACGCATGATGTAATTTGGATAACTGTTTTCCTCAACGATGTACCGCCAACTCACGAAAGCGTTCCGGCAAATCTCAAACACCTGGTCGGCGGTTTCCCAGTCAGGTTCATAGGGGGTTGGCACCCGCCTTCGATACGCGTCCCTGACTTGTTGTTTGACATGGTCGGGTAAGCGGTCAAACAATTTGCGGAGGTCATGTTCATTATCCGCAGGACGTTGGTTTTCAGCTTCCCAAGCAAATTTGAGCGCTAATTCTGCTGCTAATGCAACCAAGACGACCCTACCTTGATATTTTCCCAACTCCTCGATCTTCCCGTGCTCAAGGTTTGCGATCTCCGAGTGCTTACGCGCAAGCACTCTCCGCGGTTCAAATCCCTCGCTAATTGTCCAAGAGACCCCGTCCGCGGCGGACAACAGTCCTCTAACGAAAGCCAGGGTCTCAGTGATTTTTGGCTTTGGCATTGATGTCTCTCCTGAACCTCAACATAAACGCGACGTTTGATCTCGGGTGGCGGATTGTAGCGAGCGCCATGTATCAACTTGAAATCGAATATTCCTGTAGCTCTGTTATAATGGAAGGGCAGGATGAAAGCACCGTCCCACCCCGGTTGTCCAGTCCTCCAGTAGAGGAGAACAACATGAAAATTATAGTCAATCCTCGTCTCTTGGCAACCATACCGCTACATCGCCGCTGGGTCCTTCAACTCATTCCGCCGTCCGCCGCCGTCGATATGACCCTTCCAGTCCCGGTAAAAACCATCACTACCCCAAACTCCTAGTATTACAACGACAGTTCAAGGCGGGACAGTCCGAGATGCGCGCAAAGCGGACCGGCGCTTGGCGTGGGAGCGACTGGCTCGCTCGTTGCTACACTGCGTCTGCTTC
>DAOUJY010000115.1:0-39504 GCA_034421995.1 Dehalococcoidia bacterium
AGGGCGCGCTGTTCCTGGGCCGCCGGCGAGTCGTCATCCTCGGCAACGGCGTTGTTGACGAAGGTTCGAGGGGTAGCGGTAAGCCCGATTTTCTCGGCGTGGAACTGCTCAAAAAGCCGGCGGTGGTTCGGGCCGCTGATGCAGCGGTGGGCTTCGTCGGCGATAATCAGATCGAAATAGTCGGCCGGTATGGATTGGCCGTAGCGCATCAGGGCGTCAATAGACTGAACAGTGGTGACGGTGATGTGCGTTCGGTCCCAATCGTAGGCCGGGTCGCCGTAATAATCGCGTGCGACGTACTGCTCATTCAAGGCTAAGTTAATCCCGGCCAGGGCCTGTCGCCGGAGTTCGATGCGGTCAACGAGGAACAGGATACGCCGGGCGTTGCCGGTGTTCAGGTACAGGAAGCACAGGGCGGCGGCGACGGTGGTTTTGCCGGTTCCGGTGGCCATTTCCAGCAGAAAGGCCGTATCGCCCGCTTGCGCTTGATGCTGTATCGCGTTGATGGCAGCGACCTGGTAGCGGCGCATCTCAATCTCTGATTTCGCCGCTTTCGCCAGGTAGTCGGCTTTTACGTCGGTAGTCCACAGCCGAGAACGGTCCACCGGAGGGTGGCTTTGTATGTTCTTTACCGTATGTGGAGAAGGCACGGACAGAACTCGCTTGGGGTCGCCGGCACGGGCATCCCACACCCAGTGCTCTGCCCCGTTGGACAGGATGACGTGATTGACGCCGAGGCTGGCGGCGTACTCCCGGGCCTGTTCCTTGCCCACCAACGGGTCTTTCCCGGCGGATTTGGCCTCAAGCAGCGCAACAGCGGTTCCGGCGGCATCGAAGAGCGCGTAGTCCGCGAAACCGGCCCGACCCGCACCGGGAGCGCGCGTCTCGGTACGATAGCTCCAGCCAGCTTGAAGCAGCAGCCCGTCGATAATTTCTCTGGCGCGTCGCTCGGGTGTCATTGCGACACGCTATGTTGCCGGTATTACGTCAAACCCGGTATAGGGTCGTAGAACTTCAGGGATGACCACCGAGCCGTCGGGCTGCTGGTTGTTTTCCAGGATGGCGATGATGACGCGGGGTAGGGCCAGGCCGGAGCCGTTGAGGGTGTGGACGAAACGGGGGCGTTCTCCCACGCCGGGCCGGTAGCGGATGTTGGCGCGGCGGGCCTGGAAGTCGGTGCAGTTGGAGCAGGACGAGACTTCCAGCCATTCCTGGGAGCCGGCGGCCCAGACCTCGATGTCGTAGGATTTGGCCGAGGGGAAGGAGATGTCGCCGGCGCACAGCTGCAGGATGCGGTAGGGCAGGTTGAGCCGCTGGCACACGGTTTCGGCGTTGCCGAGCAGGGATTCCAGCTCGTCAAAGGAAGTTTCGGGTGAGACGAACTTGTACATCTCCACCTTGTTGAACTGGTGGACGCGCTTGATGCCCCGGGTGTCTCGGCCGGCGGCGGCCTTCTCGCGCCGGAAGCAGGGCGTGTGGGCGACGTAGTACAGGGGCAGCTCATCGGCGGACAGGATTTCGTCCCGGTGCAGGTTGGTTACCGGCACTTCCGCCGTGGGGATCAACCACAGGTCGTCCTCTTCATCGTGGTACAGGTTGTCGGCGAAGAGGGGCAGGTTGCCGGAACCTTCCATAATCTCCCGGCGCACCAGGATGGGCAGCGCCACTTCGTTGTAGCCATGCTCGCCGCCGTGCAGGTCCAGCATCCAGGAGATGATGGCCCGCTCCAGACGCGCGCCGTAGCCGTTCAGGGTATAGAACCGGCTGCCGGCGAGCTTGACGCCGCGCTGGAAGTCGATGATGCCCAGGTTTTCGGCCAGGTCCCAGTGGGGTTGCGCTTCAAATTCCAGCGTGGCCGGTTCGCCCCAGCGTCGCAGGACGATGTTGGAGGTTTCGTCGTGTCCGTCGGGCGTGCTGGCGTCGGGCAGGTTGGGCAGGGCCAGCATGGCGTCGTTGATCTGGGCGTCCAAATCCCGGACGGTATCTTCCAACTCGCTGATGCGCTGGCCAACCTGGCGCATTTCGGCGACCACGTCGTCCGGCGGCGGGCCGCCTTGGGAGCGGGCGCGTCCGATCTCGCGGGACACCTGGTTGCGGCGAGCGCGAAGCTCGTCGCCTTCGGTGATGGCGGCGCGGCGGCGGGCATCTAGGGCCAGGATTTCGTCCAGGCAGTCTTCATCCTCGGCGCGGCGTACCAGGGCGGCGCGCACCGTGTCGGTTTCGTTGCGAATCTGTTCGAGTGAGAGCATAAGTCCACTGGATTAGACAAGGTCAAAGATTAGTTTGCGTACCTCAAAAACGAAACCGGGCAGCACATCCTCGCCGTCCAGCGTCTCCGGGTCGGTCAGCAGTTCGGGTTCGGCCGCGCCGGCGCGGTAGATGCGGACAGTGCGCTCCAGGGGGTCAATGAACCAGCCCAGTTTGGCGCCGTTGTCCATGTATTCCTGCATTTTGGCAAGCAAAAACGGTACCATGTGAATGTCAGAACGCAACTCGACAACGAAATCAGGGCAATTTCGGTACGCTGCGAAAAATGGCAAGGCTGGGATCACGAGGTTTTCATGTGAGGTCCAAGAAACGACAGGCCTACGCACGGCTCCGTTGGCTAATCGATAGGCGGTTCTCTTGGGCCCTGTCAGCAACCCGGTAGGTTTCCCTTCCCTATTCCATTTGTATAACGCGATAGTCAATTCATCATCATACAGATCATATGGCGGGCCGGGGAACATCGTTAATTCCAGCTCCCCGCTGGCGTTGAGTTCGATATGCCAAGTCCAGTCGTCAAGAACTTCCGAGTCCGCCAAGCGGATTGCCCAAAAGCAGGCTTCACCAGCGTCCGTACCGGCGGAAATCACTGCGTCGGGCAACCGCAATGATAGCGGCATGGGCTCGGAGTAACCGTCGAGCAAAGAGTTGAAAACAACCGCCAGCGAGGCATTCATCGCGGGTTACTCCGACGTCTCCGGTCGTAATATTCCCACTCGACGAGGCGCTCTACCTTCATTAACGCTTCGTCTAGATCCGGATCGAGGGTGCCAAAGAACCTAATTTCGGTCGTCTGGACAAATTCTTCAGGATCCAGATCCTCGAGTGCAAAATGCAATTCGTCCTCTGACGGTGTTCTACCGCTGGTGAACCCCATCGCTTTGATTACATGGTAGTCTTGCCTCATGCCCCATGCCGAAATGGTGTCGAGACCCTCTGCGCCAGAGCGCACCGCCAACGCCATCAGGGTAAAAATCGCTGGCAACTGATGGGTAACAGAATCGCTAGGCCTTGGGTCGGGTAGCTCGCGGCATGCCCACGTGAACCATTGCAACAATTCCTGCGCCTCTGTTTCTGAAGCGGGCGACAGGGAGCGCATCTGCGGGAATAATAGCACATCGCGTATGGTGGACTGGCCGGTGAGGAGCATGACCAGGCGGTCGATGCCGATGCCCAGGCCGCCGGTGGGGGGCATACCGTATTCCAGGGCGTTGAGGAAATCTTCGTCGGTGCGGTCGGCTTCCTCGTCGCCGTAGGCGTCGCGCTGGTGTTCCTGGGCGGCGAAGCGGGCGCGCTGGACTTCGGGGTCGTTCAGCTCCGTGTAGGAGTTGGCGATTTCCATGCCGGCAGCGAATGCCTCGAATCGCTCCACGTAGCCGGGCTTATCGGGGTGCCCCTTGGCCAGCGGCGACATATCCTCGGGGTAATCCATGAGGAAAGACGGCTGGACCAGGTGCGGCTCCACGTACACCGAAAGCATCTTGTCGATGAGGCGTCCCCGCGCCTCTCTGGGCGCAGGTTCCAGTCCCAGATCCCACGCAATGCGGGTGAGCGACTCGGCGTCCGGGTAGTCCTCGATGTCTATGCCGCTGCGGCGCCGCAGTTCCTCCCGCAGGGACAGGCGCGGCCAAGGCGGCGTGAAGTCGATAATGTCGTCGCCCATGGCAATCTGCATACTCCCGTGAACATCCTGGGCCAGAGACGACACCAGCGACTCCACCATCTCCATCACGGTGTTGTAGTCGGCGTAGGCTTCGTAGGACTCAAGGAGAGTGAATTCGGGATTGTGGTCCTGGTCGATGCCCTCGTTGCGGAAGACCCGGCCGATTTCGTACACCTTGTCCAGCCCGCCGACGATGAGACGCTTGAGGTAGAGTTCCGTGGCGATGCGAAGGTAAAGCTGCTCGTCCAGGGCGTTGTGATGGGTGATGAAGGGGCGGGCGTGGGCGCCGGCGGGAATGGGCACCAGGATGGGAGTGTCCACTTCGATGAAGCCCCGGCCGTCAAAGAACCGGCGGATGCCGCTGATGATGCGGCTGCGCTGGACGAAGGTATCGACGACCTCCGGGTTGGCGATGAGGTCCAGGTAACGCTGGCGGTAGCGGGTTTCCACGTCCCTGAGACCGTGCCACTTCTCGGGCAGAGGGCGCATCCCCTTGGCCAGAATGGTCAACGCGTGGGCCTCGATGGTGGGCTGGCCGGTGCGGGTTCGCATCATGTCGCCGGATACGCCCAGGAAGTCGCCCAGGTCCAGGTCTTGCAGCAGGGCGTATTCGTCGCCGAGGATGTTCTGGCGGAACATGGCCTGCACCACGCCCGAGGCGTCGCGCAGATCCAAGAAGGCGGCGCGGCCCATGACGCGCATGGAGACGATGCGCCCGGCCAGATGGAGGCCGGCTACGCTTTCAGTTTGCCCGACAGCTTCGGCTTCCTCAAAACGGGCCACCGCTTCGGTGGCGGTGCAATCGCGCCGGACGCGGGGTGGGTATGGCTCTATGCCGCGTTCGCGGATGCGGGATAGTTTGGCGCGCCGGCTGGCCAGATTGGCCTCCAGGCTGCCCAGGTTGTCCTCCCGTTCGGGCGGCGGCGGTTCAGTGGTCTCGGGCATGATAACCGTTGGAATAGTAATTCTGGGCCGAAGTATTGTAAAGGCAATAGCGCCCTGCCCTTGCTCCCTACGCGGGCTGCCCGAAGGGCAACGAGGGGTCAATGTCCAAGGTCAGGTCGGCGATGTCGCCGCGCTGGTACTGGTAGAAGGCTCCGGCGGCGATCATGGCGCCGTTGTCGGTACACAGAACCGGCGGAGGTATGACTGCCGGCAGGGGCGAATCGGCCAGCACGCGTTGCCGGAGGCGGGCGTTGGCCGTCACGCCGCCGCCCAGGATCAGCCCCCGGGCATGGTAGCGTTCCGCCATGGCCAGGAGTTTGGCGGTCATCACGTCCACCAGGGATTCCTGGAACTGGTGGGCCAGTTGCGCCACCAGCCGGTCGGCGTCGGGGTCATTCGTTTCCGGCGGCGGATACAGCCCAACATCCTGGGCGCGATGCAGCAGGGCGGTTTTCACTCCGCTGAAGCTGAAATCCAGGGTGTCGCGCATCCAGGCCCGGGGCAGAGCCGCCGCAGCCTGCTCCTCGCGTGGGCTGTGGTTGTTGTCATCTTCATCGAAGGTTGCCAGGGACTCGGCAGCCTTCTGTATTTCCGGTCCTCCGGGGAAGCCCAGGCCCAGCACCCGGGCCGCTTTGTCGAAGGCTTCTCCGGCGGCGTCGTCGCGGGTGCGGCCCACCAATCTGTAGTCGCCGTGGCCTTCCATTAAGATCAGGTCGGTGTGCCCGCCGGACGCGACCAGGCAGGCCAGAGGGAAGCCGGGCTCCTCAGCCGGCGCCGGGCCGGTGGCCGCCAGCCAGGCGGCGTAGATGTGTCCCTCCAGGTGGTTGACACCAAGCAGCGGCACGTTCAGTGTCATCGCCAGAGCCTTGGCCGTGTTAACGCCGCTGATGAGGGCGCCGGCCAATCCGGGGCCGTGGGTGACGGCGACGGCGTCCACGTCCTCCAGGGCGATTTCGGCGTCGGAAAGGGCGCGATGCAAGGTGGGTTGCATATCGCGGATGTGCTGGCGGGAAGCCAGCTCCGGCACCACGCCGCCGTGGGTGGCGTGCAACGCCGCCTGCGAGGCAATCACGTTGGAGCGCAGGAGGCGGCCGTCTTCAACCACGCCGACCGCGGTTTCGTCACAGGAAGTTTCGATACCCAGAATAAGCATACAGATTGACCGGTCCCGATTGATGGCGTGAAAATTATAGCAGGAGGGCGAAGATTCCTGGATACCGGCGAAAGCCGGTATGACGGATTTGGCGTCACGACGGCGCCTCAATTCTGAACAGATATGAATGGAGCGGCAACTTTACGGTAGGCCGCCGCCAATGCTATCCTTTTCGTGAATAATCAAAATCGGGCTTTTGGTTGCCAGGGATGGCGAACTGCCCGCGTTCTCATAAGGAGGTTTGACGCCCCAATGTTGGACATTGCGCCCGATGGTTTATCCCGCTGGGTCGTTCTGTTGCAGGCCGGAGATTTGACCGGGGGCTTGACCATACCGTTAGGTCTGCAGCTTTCGTTGCTGGTCATTAGTTTTCTCGGGGTGGCGTTTTTCACCAGCGCCGAAGCGGCGCTGGTTGCGGTCAATAAGATTCGCATCCAGTTTCTGGACGGTCAGGGCAACGCCGCCGCCGGCGTGGTGAACCGGGTGCTGGCGCAGCACGAGAAGTTTTTTGCCACCATCCTGCTCAGTCAAAATGCCTTCACCATTTTTGCCACCGCCATTGGCACGGCCCTGGCGGCGGATTTGCTGCAAAACGCGGGATACGCGGCCCTTTTGACCACGGTGATCATGACGGTAACGATCTCCATATTCGGCGAAATAACGCCCAAGACCCTGGCCGCCACTTACTCCGAGCGTTGGTCCCTGTTGGCCGGTCGTCCGGTGGCCCTGGTGATGCTGGTTTGCACCCCGTTCATCTACCTGTTCACGGTGGTTCCGCGTCTGATGTACAAACTCTTAGGAACGTCTCCCGACGCGTGGCAAACGGGCCTCACCGAGGGCGAACTCCGCATGATGATCGACCTGTCCAGCCAGCAGGGAGCGGTGGAACAGGAGGAAGCGCAGCGACTGCATCGGGTGTTCAACTTCCGGGACCGGCGGCTGAGCGAAATCATGACCCCCCGCACCGAAATCGTGTGGATAGAGAAGGGCGCCACCTTGCGGGAGTTCCTGGCGCTGTACGCTGAAAACAGCCACACCAGGTTTCCGGTCTTCGAGGGTTCCCAGGAAACGGTGCTGGGGGTTATTTCCAACAAGGAAGTGCTCATCGCCCAGAGCCAGGGCCAGATCGGGATGGACGACCCCATAACCGACACCTTGCGGCCGGTCGATTTCATACCGGAAACGGTGCCGGTATCCGACGCTTTTGACTCCATGCAGGCGCAACGCCGGTCCATGATGCTGGTCACCAACGAGTACGGAGGCATCGCGGGCCTGGTCACGCTGAAGCAGATCGTCGGCGTCATCGTGGGTACGGTGGTGGACGACGACCCGCCGTCGGCTGAGGCCGACAGCAGCATCGTCGAATTGGATGACGGAGCTTACCTGATGGAGGGAGGGTTGACCATCATCGAGATCAACGACCGTCTGCAGGACGCCGGTATCTCAGTGCCGGAGGGCGATTACCAAACCATCGCCGGCCTGGTGCTCCACGAACTGGGCGAACTGCCCCGGGAAACCGACTGGGTGCGTACCGGAGATTTGATGGTTACGGTTACTAATATGGCGGGGGCGCGCATTGACCAAGTGCGGTTGGAGCGCGTGGCCGCAGTCGGACAGGAGGCGGTTCGGTGAAACTCCACCTGGTTCGCCACGGCGAAACGGACATCAACGCCGCCGGCCGTTTGCAGGGTTCCACCAACTCCCTGCTGACCGAGCGGGGCCATCGACAGGCCCGGGAACTGGCGGTAGCCAGCCTGACCTGGAACCCGGCGGCCATTTATTCCAGTCCGCTCAAGCGGGCCCGGGACGTTGCCGCGTGTATCGGAGAACTGAACGGCCTGGCTGTCGCCGAAGAGCCTCGCATCACGGAAATGCACATGGGCGCGCTGGAAGGCGTAACCATTCAGCAGATGCGCGACGGCTGGCCCGACCTGTACCAGGGCTGGCGCCGGGACGCCAGCAGCGTCACCATGCCCGACGGCGAGTCGCTGGGCATGGTCCAGGAGCGAGCGATGGCCGCCTTCGCCGACCTGGACGACGCGCACGACGTTGAGGACACGGTGATTGCGGTGACCCATAACTTCACCATCCGCTGCATCGTTGCCGCCGTGCTCGACCTTCCCCTGGCCAACATCAACTACATGGACCTGGGCCTGGGCAGTCGCACCACCATCACCACCGGGCGGCGCGGCCGGCGGCTCAACCAATACAACGCCGTTGACCACCTGACGCCGGCCAACCGCACCGGGTATTAGGAATCACCCGCCATGGGTCGCAACAGGCGGCGCAACGACCGCCAATTTGGGGCGGTAAGGCAACTGTATTTCAACGTCCTGAGCGCGGCGCGGCGAGCCGGGCTTGGACCAGGCGATGCGGTGGTCGCTGGCGTGTCCGGCGGACCTGATTCGTGCGCTTTGATGACTGTCCTGAGCTGGGTCGCAGAGGATACCCGTTTCGGCTTCACCGTGCAGCCGGCGCATCTGTTGCACGACTTCCGCGGCCAGGAAACCTACGACGATGCCGACTTCGTGCGGCGAATGTGGCCCAACTGCATCATCGATGAGGTGGATGTGGCTGCGTACCAGCGAGAGTCCGGTGTAAGTTCCTTCGAGCAAGCGGCGCGAGACGTTCGGTATGACTTCCTGGCGCGGGTGGCCCGGCAGGTGGGCGCCAGGCTGGTGGCAGTGGCCCACACGGCCGATGATCTGGGGGAAACCGTGCTTCTGCATCTGGCCCGCGGGAGCGGCCTGCACGGCCTGCGCGGCATGAGGGAGCTGGACGAATGGCCCTATCCGGCGGGGCAAGAACAAGACTTGCGAGTCTGGCGTCCCTTGCTGGCGTTAACACGGCATCACACTATTTCCCTTTGCCGGCATCGCCGTATCACTTACCGGGACGACAGTACCAACTATATACGCGAGTTTGCCCGGAACCGGGTACGCCATGACCTGATGCCCGCGCTGAAAGAACAGTTGAACCCGCGCATCGTGGAGGCGCTGGGTCGCCTCTCCCGCACCGCGTCGGCCCAGGCGGATTACATGGAGGAGCAGGCCGACCTGCTTTGGCCCGAGGTCGCGTCCAAACCGGTAACCGAAGACGGCGCACTGCATATGGACCGGGAGCGATTGGCGGAGGCCCATCCGGCGTTGCGGCACATACTGTTGCGTCGGGCGTGGATTGCCGTTACCGGCCAGGACCGCCGCTTGACCGAGCGACATCTGGCCGCGATGGCGCGTCTAGTGGCCGTGCCCGTGTCGGGGAAAACGGTGGAACTTCCCCGGGGTTATCGTTTCTCCGCCAAGGGAGCCGACGCAACGCTGGCCGCGCCGCAACGCCGCGACGACTGCCCGTACCCGGCGCTGAGCCGGGAGTTCCGGCTGACGCTGCCCATGGGGCCTATCGCCGTCGCCGTTACCAAGCAGGACGGGTGGGAGGTTACGGCCCAGGCGGTCCGGCTGCCGCCGGATGCGGCGCTGGATACGGGCGACCCCATGGCGACGTACCTGTCCCCGGCGGCGTTGGCGGAAGGCGCTACCGTTCGGACCTGGCGGGCCGGCGACCGGATCCAGCCCCTGGGGATGTCGGGCACGCGCAAATTGCAGGATCTGTTCACCGACGCCGGCGTTCCTCGGGGCTGGCGGGAACGGATGCCGCTGGTGGTCACGCCGGCCGGCATCGCCTGGGTTGCCGGGGTTCGGATTGCGGACTGGGCTGCCGTGCCTGCTTCAGACAGCGGCGAACTCCCGGCAGTCATGGTCAGGTTTGAGCGCGTCGGCGGTTGACGGCTGAGCTGGCTGGCGTTGATTTCAGATATGTGGATTGGGCCGAAACGGCAACGGCCGGTTCTAGCCTTGACGATTCGATGATTGTGTAGAATAAGATGATAACCCAAAGTAGCTGGATTGACAGCAAAAGCCGCACGATTCACCAACACGCCGGTCGTCGGTTTCTCGGCAGCTAAAGGAGGGGTTTAGGTGCCGGTCCGCAATCTGACGAATTTTCTGGTCCATCTGTTCAGCGACGGGGACGAGCTGGAGGAGATGTACCTTTCGGCGGTGCATGACCACTGCCTGTTCTGCCATGAGCCGATCAGCGACTCCCGGGCTTACCTGGACTTCCGGGTCTGTCCCTTCTGCCGTTTTCATTACACCCTGTCAGCGCGGGAGCGCATCGAACTACTGGCCGATCGCCGCAGCTTCCGGGAGCATAATCGCTACGTTCGCTCGGTGGCGCCCTTGTCCTTTTCCAACCGCACGCCCTACGACGACCAGCTGACGGAAAGCCAGGACCGCACCGGTCTCACTGAGGCCGCCGTCACGGGGACCTGCCGGATCGGCGGGCGAACCGTCATGCTGGCGGTGCTGGACTACGGCTTTATGGGCGGCAGCATGAGCAGCGTGGTGGGGGAAAAGGTGGCGCTGGCCTTTGAGCTGGCCGCCCGCCGCAGCCTGCCGGTGGTGGCCCTGGTCACCGGCGGCGGAGCCAGGACGCAAGAAGGCGTGCTGTCGCTGATGCAGATGGCCAAAACCGTCACGGCGGTCAACAAGTTGCGCGAGGTTGCGACGCCGTTCATCGCCGTTCTGTCCAACCCTTCCACCGGCCAGGCCTACGGCAGCTTCGCCAACCTGGCCGACATCATCATCGCCGAACCGGGTTCGGTGGTGGGTTTGTCGCCCATACGCACAATTATTGAAGCCACCGGCCAGCAATTGCCCCCGGACGCGCATACTGCCGAACACCACCTGCGACAGGGATTGCTGGACAGCGTCGTGGACCGGGAAGAACTGCGGGAACGGCTGAGCCAATTGCTTAATCTGCTGGTGGAACCGGAGGGCATTCGCCTGAGCCGGCGGGCGGTCTCCAGGCTCCAGGCGGTGGCGGCGGAGGATACGGAGACGTGGGAATCGCTGAACGCGGCCACCCACGACGAGCGGCCCGACGCCCTGTACTACATGCGGCACATTCTGGAGGATTTCTTTGAAATCTGCGGTGACCGGGTGAGCAGCGACGACCGCACCGTGGTCGGCGGCATTGGCCTGCTGCGCGGACACCCGGTGGCCGCCATCGGCCAGCAGCGCAGCCATTCCCACGACAGCGACCGCGGACGGTACCTGCTGCACCCCAGCGGTCTCCGCAAGGCCCAAAGGGTCATCGGCCTCGCCGCGCGGTTCAACCTTCCGCTAATTACCCTCATCGACTCTCAGGGCGCCGACCCGAGACTGGAGGCGGAAGAACAGGGGGTTGGCAACGCCGTCGCCAGCAGTCTCTCCATGATGCTGGATGCGCCGACTCCATTGGTTTCAGTAATTATCGGCGAGGCCGGCAACGAGGCCGCCCTGGCGCTGAGCCTGTCCGACCGCATCCTGATGCAGCAGTACGCCATCTATTCCCCGATTTCGCTGCATCACACCGTGGGCGGACCGTCCCGGGAGCGCTATCTGACGCGAGAGGCTGCGGAAGCCCTCATGCTTACCGCCCGAGACTGCCAGGAACTGGGCATCATCGACCAGGTGGTGCCGGAACCTGCCGGCGGCTCCCACAATGACCCACGTCAAGCCGCAACGGATCTGGAGTTCGCCATCTACAAGCACCTGGCGGAAGCGAGCCGAGTATCCACCGGCAAGTTGGTCAAGCAGCGTTACCGCAAATTCCGCCAGATGGGTGAGTTGAACCCCTTCGCCCAGGAAGCCATCCAGCAGGAAGTGTCCGCGCTGCTGCGGATGCACGTGGTGGACGAGACGCCGGCGGAGTTGTCGGCGGGCGCGCCGGGCGAACGCCTGGCGCTTGAAGAAGGGTTGGAGCGGCGGGCGTCGTAGGGTGGAGGGCGCGAGATGCTAAGTTCCCGTTGCCGCCGGCAATTCCGCGGCCGCCGACGGGTACTCGAACGCTATCTGCCGGACTTTGGGCTCGGGCACCCGATCTTTGAACTCTCGAGCAACGTCTAGCCAAAGATCCATCGCCTCCAGAATGCTTTTGAGTGCATCTTCGTACGTGTCACCGTGGGCCATGCAGCCAGGAAGTTCGGGCGCATAAGTCACGTACACATCGTCCTCGTCGCTCCAAAAGATGACGATTTCGTACTTGGGCATCAGATCTATTCCTCAGGTTCGTGCAATTCATACTTCAGGATTATCTCACGGACCTGTCTCACTTGGTAGGATTTGGCTTGGCTGCCATGGGGTTGCAGATTAATCCTATCAGCAACATCTGCTTTGCGGAAAACGTGATGACTGCCGCTTATCCGCTCATCGAATCCCAGACGCCGCAGCAAGACGAGCAAGTCGTTGAAACGGATATTGGCATCTGAACGAGCAGAAAGGATCCTTTGCATCAATCGTGAGCGCCGCTGCAAGTCGGTCTCCTGATGGGGCGTCACGCTTCGCGCCCGAAGCTTTTCAGGCTGCTCCGCAACTGGTCGGCGACGGCAGCGTATTCTTCGCCTACGGTTTCGTCCACCAGCACGGTGGGCTGGCTGGTGTCCCGGTAGGAGCCGCGCAGGGACATGCTGCCCAGGAACGGGGCGTCGATGTCCTCGGCCAGCTGGCGGCCCGCGCCTGCTCCGAAGATGTCGCCGGAGTAGTTTTCAACGATGCCGACCACGTTCAGGTTCAGCTTGCGGATCATGTTGATACAGCGCTTGGCGTCGATGATGGCCAGGTCTTGGGGCGTGCTGACCACCACGAACCCGTCCATGGGCAAAGTCTGCATCACGGTGAGAGGCGAGTCGGAGGTGCCCGGCGGCAGGTCAACGATCAGATAGTCCAACTCGCCCCAGTCGGTGGTCTGGAGGAACTGGTTGATGGCGTTGTGGATCATCGGGCCGCGCCAGATGATGGCCTCGTCCTCGTTCTCCTGAAAGAAGGCCATGGACACCACTTTGACGCCGTGTTCCTGGGCCGGAGTGATCTGGCCATCGCGGTAGTCCGGCGTGTCCACCATGCCCATGACGCGGGTGACGTTGGGGCAGTCGATGTCCACGTCCAGCAACCCCACGCGCTCGCCCTGCTGGGCCAGCATCGTCGCCAGGTTGCAGGCCACGGTGGTTTTGCCCACGCCGCCCTTGCCGCTATAGACGCCTATCGTGGTGCGCACCGCGGCCAGGCGGTCGGTAATCTGCCGTTTCTGCTCCCACTGGCGGCGGATCTGCTGCAGGCGAGCGTTCTGCTGGGCGTTGGGCTGCTGTGGAGTTGCCATAACGTGGTGTCTCCAATTTTATTCGTCATTCCCGCGCAAGCGGGAATCCACGATACGACTGGATTCCGGCCCCGTATCAAGTACGGGGTGACCCCGTGTCAAGCACGGGGCAGGCTGTTCTTGCGCCGGAATGACGGTGAAGAGAGGATGGCGATAAAAAGGAGAATGACGGTGGAGGGGCGAGGATGACGTGGTGGGCTAGATGCCCAGCATATTGCGGGCTTCCTCGCTGATCAGGTCGGGCGACCAGGGCGGGTCGAAGGTCAGCTCGATGTTGACTTCCTCGACGCCTTCGACGTCCTGAACGGCCCACTCGGCCTGCTGGGCGATGTGGGGCCCCATGCCGCAGCCGGGGAAAGTCAGCGTCATCTGGACGAACACGTCATTGGCGTCGCTGACCTGCACATCGTAAATCAGGCCCAGGTCCACCACGTTGACCGGAATTTCCGGGTCATAGACCGTGCGCAGCGCCTCATAGACTTCATCGGGATTCACCGTAGCCGGCATGGTGAGCCTCCTTTGCCGTGGGTAATTGCGAGCCATTATAGCCGATATTCGGGCGCGATGGGCGAGATAGCATAGGATGCAACGTTCTGTTCGCGTAGGGGCGAATAATTATTCGCCCCTACATTCTCGGCATGAGCCGTTGTATCATGCCGAGAATCGCTAATGTGGCCATGGGCTCTCGGGGGAGTGTAACGATGGTTGACTTGCTATTTGCCAACGGCACGGTGATCGACGGCACGGGCGCGCCCGGCTATCGCGGCAGTGTAGCCGTGACCGGCGATACCGCTCAGGTGATGACCGGGGACGTTTCGGCGGTGGACGCCGGGCGCGTCATCGACGCCAGCGGCTACGTCATCTGTCCCGGCTTCATCGATATGCACTCCCATTCCGACCTGAAACTGCTCACCGACCCGGCCCACGAGGCCAAGATACGGCAGGGCGTCACCACCGAGGCGCTGGGCATGGACGGCCTGTCGTATGCGCCGACCACGCCGCGCGGCCTGGAGCAACTGTTGGTCTATCTGGCGGCGGTGAATGGCGATGCGCCGGACGTCCGCTGGAGCAGCGTGGCAGACTTCCTGGCCCTGTTCGAGGGCAACTCGGCGTGCAACGTGCTGCACTTCGTGCCCCACGCCGCTATCCGGGTGGCGGCCATGGGCTGGTCATCGCGCCTGCCCACGGACGCGGAGTTAGCGACGATGCGGGAGCTGACGCGCCAGGGGATGCGGGACGGCGCTTTCGGCTTCACCACCGGCCTGACCTATGCGCCCGGGGCGTACAGCGACACCGCCGAACTGGCCGCCACCGCCACCGTCGCCGCCGAGGAGGGCGGTTTCTACTGCACCCACGCCCGTTACACCCTGGGCGACCGTCTGCTGGATCCCTTCCGGGAGGCGTTGGAAGTCGGCCGGCGCTCGGGCGCGCCGGTGCATATTTCCCACTACCACAGTCCGGTGGCCGGCCTGGGTGAGCAGATGACCGCGCTGGTGGACGAGGCCCGCAACCGGGGCCAGGACGTTACCTACGACCAGTATCCGTATCCGGCGGCCAGCACCATCCTTCACTCGCTGCTGCCCTACTGGGTTCATGCCGGCGGCCCGCAAGCCCTGCTGACGCGGATTGCTGACCCCGAAGTACGCAACCTGATGGTGCGGGCCGTGGAGCCGCAATGGGGCGGCCAGACCCTGGACAACTACATCTTCGCCAACATCGCCTCGGATAAGAACAAGGAATGGGAGGGCCGCTCGCTGGAAGAGCTGGCCCAGCACCGGGGCGGGCGCATGGTGGACGCCGTGTGCGACCTGCTGCTCGAAGAAGATTTGCAGGTGGCCTTCGTCGCCCGCACGGGAAACGTGGAAAATATCCGAGAAATCGCGTCGCATCCGGCCCAGATGATCGGCACCGACGCCATCCTCACCGGCGGCCGGCCCAATCCCCGCACCTATGGCACCTACCCCTACGTGCTGTCCCAGTTCGTGCGCAACGAGGGACTGTTCTCCCTGGAAGAGGCCATCCGCAAGATGACGGGCGCGGTAGCCCAGCGCTTCGGCCTCACCAACCGGGGCGTAATCCGAGACGGCGCGAAGGCCGACCTGGTCCTTTTTGATCCCAACACCGTGGACACGCCAGCGACATTCGACGACCCACTGCAATACCCGGTAGGTATCGATTACGTGGCCGTCAACGGGACGCTGGTGATCGACGACGGACGGCATACCGGCGCGCTGCCGGGGCAGGTGGTGCGGAGCCGGTAACGGCGCTACATCGCGCTGGTCAGGACAGCTCCAGCAATGCCGCTTCGTCGTCTAGGTGAAACGCGATCAGATCGTCGTGGCGGTCGCGGAGCAGCGCGGCTACATCGGACGTTGGACAATTGCCCAGCCGTATCCAGATCACCTTTGGCGGATGCCCGCGGGCGCTGCTCAAGTCACGATAATCGGTGTCCTTGGTGACGATAACGAAGCCTCCCTCGAGGGCGTAATCCCAAATCAGGGTGTCGTCGGCATCAGCCAACCCAATTTCCCGGACTTGTTGCAACTGCGGATAAAGGTCGGCCAACAACCGACGGAGTTGCCGCGACAAGTTTTGGTCGAACAGCAGCTTCACAGCATTTCCGGGTGCCGGATGCGGCGCTTGGGTTCCGCGGCAAAGGCATAGCAGGCCAGGATATCCTCATGGGTTAGTTCCGGGAAATCATCCAGCACTTCTGCCTCGGTCATCCCGCCGGCCAAGTATTCCAGCACGTCGTACACCGTGATGCGCATTCCACGGATGCAGGGCTGTCCGCTGCGCTTCCCCGGCTCAATGGTGATGATTTTCTTGTAGTCCACTGACATGGCGCTACGCTCCCGTGATGGTATCGCAGAAATGATCTCCGTTAACGTAAGCGTACACCGGCAGGTTGACGTCCGGCACGATCATTACAGCATTTCCCGTTTAGCCAGAAAATCCTCCACGTCAAGATCGCCGATGAGGTGATTGAGCTTCAGCGGGTCAACGCCGGGCGCATAGCCGGCATGATGGGGAACGACTTGGGACGGCGGCTCCTCTTGAGGCTGGGCATGACCAAACAAGTGGTCGGGGATTTCTGGTTCGGGATGGTTACTCCGCGCCGCAAGGCGTTCTTTCCGGCGCGCCTCGTACCATTCCTCACGTCGCTGGTGAATCCGTTGCCAAGCAGCTTTGAGGTAGGCTACCCAAGCGCGGCCAAACTCACGTTTCGCGGCATCCCATTCGGGGTTTATGTTGTTTTCATCCATCCAGTCGAGGAACTCATCGCTTTGCGACATTATTCGCTCGTGAAATGTATGCCACCTGTCATCAAAGCCCTCTATTTTGCTCCCTGAAATACCGTGCAGCCTCGGCTCTATATCCCATTCCGGTCGCCCTTGTCGTTCGAGAATAGCTTGGATGCTGTGCCATTGATTCCAGTCTTGCCATTCAGCAGCCTGCACCCAGGCAACGGCAAATTCGTAGCCCTGCGCTTCCCAATCGATGTAGAGGATTGACCGGAGCCGCAATTCCTCAGAGGTGACTTGCTCCAGCGCGACTTTGGTGGCGCCGCTGTCAAGGTTGGTTATGGCGTTTTCGTACTTTCCCACATGGCTGGCAATCGCCTCTCGGCAGACCTGCGAGATGTTTAGTTCCGGCTTCAGAGGTTCCAGTCGCTTCATCAGTTCGGTGGGGATGTTGACACCGATTCGCACCATGATGGCCTCCGCTAAATTCGTATGTCGTATATCGCAGATAAGCATACTGCATACGTTTTCCATAGTCAACTATTCCCGCATTTGTTGGATAGATTAATCCAGCAGCAGACCGTGTTCGGCGAACCTGCCAAAATCACCGTTATTTACGGTTGCTAACGGCGCGTCATCGGCGATGGTGGCGGCGGCAATCATGGCGGTCCACCATCATCCGGCGCCGTCTGCCGGTTGCGTTTCCGCACCTGCCGGTCTTGCTGATTATCCGCTATCAGGGCCGGGATTAAAAAGCTGGTGTCCAGGTGAATCATTCAGGGTCGTCACCATGTCGTATCGCCCGTGCCTCCCGCGCCCAAGCGTCGAAGTCAACGCCGCGCTCCGCCAGCGATTTTTGCAGCCGGTCCAACGCCGCTAACCGTTCTTCAGGAGAAAGAACAGGACCATAACCGGAAGCCACTTGCAGCAAAGCGCGCCGCAGCGCCTCGGACTCCGTTGTATTCCAATGCTGCGCCAACTTCGCCAGCGCGCGCGCCGATTCGTCGTCCAATGTGTATGTGGTTTTGATGTTTGGCGTAGTCATAACCTGAATATATGGTTGCGCCAAATGCGCGTCAAGCCCGGTTGCCCCTGCCTGCCCCATAGGGCATAATTGCGGCCTAATTCCGAATTTCATCCCCCGGCCCCGGCGTGGCCGGCCATGAGGCATACCATGGACTTTGAACCCCGTTATACCGCCGAGCAGGAAGCCTTTCGCACCGAGGTGCAGGATTGGCTCCGCGAGAATATCCCGTCCGGCATTGAGCATCCCGCCGACTCCATTGACCTGACCTATGAGCAATACCAGCTGCGCCGGGACTTGGGGCGGCGGCTGGGCGAGAAAGGCTGGCTGTGGCCCACGGCGCCGGAGGAATACGGCGGTGGCGGTTTGACCGTTGACCACTCGGTGGTGCTGGAAGAGGAGATTGATGGCTACAACCTGTCGCTGCCGCCTTACTACGACTCCGGCGGACGTCTCGGCGGCAACTCCATCCTGGTTTGGGGTTCCGAGGATCAGAAACAGGAATTTCTGCCCAAGATTTTCAGGGGCGAGATCCGCACCTGGCAACTGCTCACCGAGCCAGAGGCCGGTTCCGACCTGGCCAACGCCAAGACCGCGGCGCGGCGCGACGGCGACGATTACGTCATCAACGGCCAGAAGGTCTATGTGGGCAGCGCCCACGGCTCCGACTATATGTGGACCATCACCTGCACTGACCCGGAGGGCGACCGCCACCAAAACCTGAGCTGGTTCATGGTGCCTTCCGACCTGCCCGGCATCAGCGTGTTTCCCATGGACCTGCTGTCCTCCGCCGGCGAGTCCGGCGCCGGTTCGGGCGTCAAGAACATCGTCTATTTCGACAACGTGCGCGTGCCGGCGAGGAACCTTATCGGCGGCGAGAACGAGGGCTGGAAAGTTGCCACGACGCACCTGGAGCTGGAGCACGGCACCGGCGGTCGCATCGGGCGCAACTGGATCGTTGACCGCATCTTCGACTACTGCAAGACCAACAACCGGCGCGGGCAGCCTCTGAGCAAGGATCCCGACGTGCGGGACCGGCTGATCGACATCTACATCGACGCCGAGATTGGCCGGCTGTTCCAACTGCGCAACTACTGGATGCGGCACAGCGGCGCCCACATCACCTACGAAGGCCCCCAGGCCTCCTACTTCCGCAAGATGTCGGGGCTGCGTATCGCCACCGGGATCCTGGACATCCTTGGGCCGGCGGCGCTGACCAAGGACAAGCATTGGGGCGCCGGCGAGGGCCACATCGAGTCGCACCAGCGCGCGGCCATCATCGCCCTGCATCCCGGCGGCACCACCGACATCCAGAAAGTCATCATGGCCCGCCGCATCGGCATCGGACGGCAGCAGCGGGAACGGGCCGGGGCGCTGGCCTGAGATTATCGTCGTTTAGCACATGTAGGGGCGACGCATGCGTCGCCCCTACTAACGAACAGCGGGAGTAACTACCAATGGACCTGGCCCTCACTCAAGAACAGGAAATGCTCAAGGCGGCGGCGCGCCGGTTTGTGGATACCGAATATCCCAAAGATGTGCTGCTGGAACTGCAAGCCACCGGGCAGACCGCGCCGTCAGAGCCGTGGCAAAAGCTGGCAAGCACCGGCTGGCTAGGCATCGTCATCCCCACCGAATATGGCGGTGAGGGCGGTTCCTACACCGACGCCGGGGTTCTGTTCGAGGAGTTGGGCCGAGGGCCGGTGCCGGGACCCCACCTGAGCACCGCCGCGCTGGGCGCTCTGACCATCCTTGAAGCGGGCACCGATGAGCAGAAACGCTCCCTGCTGCCTGACATCGCCTCCGGGCGGCGCACCGTGGCATTGGCGATTACCGAAGCCGATTACCAGTGGGACGAGTCTGACGTGCAGACCATCGCCGCGCCCGACGGAGCCGGCTATCGCATTTCAGGGACCAAGGTGTACGTGTACGACGCCGCGGCTGCCACCGACCTGATCTGCGCCGTCCGGACGGAGAACCGCCAGCACGTGGGTCTGGTGATGATACCCGCCGACGCGCCGGGAGTGGCCATCAGGAAGCTGGACGGCTTTGCCTGGAACCTGGCCGAGGTGCGGCTGGACGGCGTCCAAGTCGGGCCGTCGGCGGTGCTGGGCGGCGACTTCGCCCGGGGCTGGATCGCTTTGGAGCGCGCGGTGGCCAGCGCCATCCCGCTCCTGTGCGCCTACCAGGTGGGCGGTTCACAGCAGGTGTACGAGATGTCCGTCGATTACAGCCGGACCCGTATCCAGTTCGGCACGCCCATCGGACGCTTTCAGCGGGTGCAGGACCACATCATCAACCTGGTCAACGAGCTGGACGCGGCGCGCTGGACCACCTACGAAGCCCTGTGGAAACTGGACTCCGAGCGGCCTGCCGAGGACAGCATCCACCTGGCCAAGGCGGTGAGCAGCGTCGCCTATTACAACGCCTGCAACCACGCCCACGAGGTCCATGCCGGCGTGGGCAGCACCACCGAGTACGGCCTCACCCTGCACACCACCGCGTCGCGCACGCTGTACCAGTTTCTCGGAGACCCCAGGTTCCACCGGCGCCGGCTGGCGGACGCGCTGGATCTATAAGGGTTCAAGAAAGTCTGCGTGGTTGCGCAAGAGGTGGTGCGCATACCCAGCGTGGGCATTTGTTTCTTTGCATTGGCCTACGGGAGCACCGTATATGCCGAATTTGTCGCTCGATTTGGATAAACTGGTCTCGGCATTGTTCAATGCGCTGTCTAACACTTGGCAACAAATTGTGGTTCTTGGTGCTTCTGCGGCGGCTTTGCTGGTTCTGGGTTATTTTCTGATTGAGCGACGCTTGAGCAGTGATTTGCCACCATCCATACTGACTGCCTATTTGCCTGTCCTTCTCGACGTAATATTGTTGAGCTTGGCAACGACGGCGGCTGTGGTTGTCTTGGTTTGGCTCACGGTAACGCTCTATCTGATTTACCTGAGAAGGTAAGCCAGCGTTTGACGATTATGCCGACCATCAAAAGCGCCACGATTACCCAGCCCAATGCGGCCAGACTCATAATCCCCGCTCCAATCAGGATCAGCAGGTCACTAGGCGTCAAATACACGCCGAACACCACTATCAGCAAGCCGAGGCCACTGATCCCGGCAAAGACGAAGCTGGCCAGGCTCGCCCAGCTGTCCGAAGCAGGATTACGGAAGGAGTGCCCAATCTCATGCTGGAATTGTTCTGACGTTGCCGGCTCGGGATCACCGTCCAGCAGCGATATGCTCGCTGAAGTCTCGTCCATTTGTGTGTTGGGGGTACTCATAGTGACCCCTCCTACTCATTCCGAGATTAGCGCGATCCTGTGGTGAGTACCAATATTATACTATGCCGGCTTGTCCTGCGAGACACCAACGTTGTCACGAAACGACAGTCGCTACTCCCCCATCCCCTTCAGCGCTTCCCGCACCTCGGTTTGCAGGGCCTGGAAAACGTCGCTGACGCTGCCCCGGGCATCCACGGTCACGAAGTTGTGCTCCTTGGCCAGTTCGCGGAACTCGTCAATCAGCGCGCTCTGGTAGCGGATGAAGTTTTCGTAAAGGTCCGTGCCGCCCAGGAAGTCGTCGCCCGACTCCCAGTGGTCCAGCTGCCGCACCGCGAGCACCCTGGGCAGCAGATGCTCCACGTCCACATCCAGATACAGCACGCGGTCGGGGACCACGGCGAACTCAAACACGTCGTTGAGCCAGCGGGCGGGCACTCCGCGCACCCGCGCCCGGGCGATGATGGAGTAGATGTAGCGGTCGATCAGCGCAACCATGCCGGAGCGCATGGCCGGTATGATGCTCTTCTCCAGCCGGTCCCAGAAGTCGGTGGCGTAAAACAGGTTGAGGGTGAGGGCATCCAGGGTGTTGCCTCGCATCGCCCGGTCGATACCCGAAGAGGCCAGTTCGGAGCGTCGGAGGCCCGTTACCAGCACGGCGTAACCTTCGGCTTCCAACCACTCCTGCAACATGGCGATTTGCGTGGAACGGCCCACCCCATCGGTGCCTTCCACCACGATGAGACGGCCCAGGGTAGGCTCGTCGCCGGCTACCGGCGGAGTGTGTCCGTAGAACCTAACGGTGCTCATCCTTAACGCTCCCTGGCAATTCTCGCAATCAGATAACCTAGATGCTGCGACGGCGGCGCAAGGCTCGCTGCCATTATCCGCTTGACGCGGCGGCCAGCGCTTCCTGTTCGGTCAACCGGCGGCGCGAGGGAGCCGTGATGTAACGTCCGGTCAGGCCGGATTGCCCCAGGGCCTGCGGCACGCTTTGTCCTTCAATTCGCATCGTGCCGTTGATCAGCGGTTCCACGTAACGACGGACCTGCTGCTGCTGCACGGCGATAGGCTGCGTGGCGTCGATGGTCATCAGACCGAATTCCTCGGTCAAGGCGTCATATTCTTCCAACAACTTGCCCTGGAAGATGCGGAAAGATTCCTCACGGTCGGTGGAGAAGCCCATATCCTGACCGGACTCGTAAAATCCCAAACCTTCCCGACCGACGTTGATGCGGTGGATTGATACGTCCAGCGGAACCTTGAAATACAGCGCCAGTGAGGGCTGCACGGCGAAGGAATAGACCCGCCGCAGCCACTCCCGGTTCACTCCTCGGGCGGCATCACGGGCGAAGGCGGTGTAAACGTAGCGGTCGGCCAGCACAACGGCGCCGGCGCGCAATGCCGGAATGATCTGGGCGTGGACGCGGTTGGCGAAGTCGGCGGCGTGGATCAGACTGAACGACATGGGCGTCAGCAACTCCTCGACCTTGCCCTTTTTGGTGGTGCGCCGCACGATGGGCGACGAATTCCACTCGGTGAATACGGTCACCAGGTTCTGGCTGGTGAGCCATTTCCCCAGCAGGTCGATCTGAGTGCTCTTGCCGGACCCGTCGATGCCCTCCACGATGATCAGCTTGCCCGGATATTCGCCGTCGTCCGGGTGCTGGCCGTAGCGCTCGCCCATCTTGTACGCCGGTTGTTCTATCAGCACGGTCATGTTTCACTTCTCCCTATGCGTAGGTCTTCCCCCATTGTCTTCAACCACTTTTCCTGAATCCCCGGACCAGCTACCGCAGACCACCAGGGCGTTGTCAGTGTCAATGTACCCGATTGTCGCCCTATTTGTACAACGGTGTCATTGCAATCAGGCGGCAATCTACGTTCCAGTTCGTCGGCAACCAGCAGAATCGCCGCCGCCTGCCTGACCAGCGTAGCGTCGTCCCCTGGCAACAGCCGCGACTCGCGGAACCGGCGCGGCAGCTGTTCCGCTTCCGCTTCCAGCAGAATTGCCGCCACCTGCGCCGACTCCCGATGGGTGAACCCCGGCAAGTCGGTGCGTACTATTATACTGGCCGCTCGATTCAAGCGGTTGTAAAAATCCACCGCGTTGCCCAGGTCCACCAGCAAAGCCGCGCACTCCAGAGATCCGATGATTTGTCGGTGCTGCCCTTGCCACGCCACCCGGGCGATGCGGGCCGCTAACGCAGCGCGACGGCGGCCGCGCTGGGAAAATTGCGGCGCGAAACGGGCCTCCAGATCAGCCAGGGATTCCTGCCGCACCGTTTCGAGATCGGGCAGCCGGATTTCTTCGCACTCCAGCAGTGGAGCCGGATGGCGCGCCAGTCCCTCGCGCAATCCCTGGCCCGATACCAGTATCCCATCAGCTTCCATATGGCTCACCAACGCGTGGGCCACCACGGCGCCCCCAACGATGGAATGGCTGCGTTCCAGGTTCATTTCCGGTATGGCGTCGCGTTCCTGACGAGACAGCGCGGCAAGGATATAGACCTGTTCGGCCAGGGCGTCGGCGTCGATCTGAAACCCGTGCATCTTGATGATCGGGTACATCTCCCGGTGCCGGCGCAACCGGGACAGGAGCCGCACCGACCCACCGGAACCCACCAACGCCCCGCCGGCGGGCAACTTGGGGACATCGCCGCGGGAGAGCACGCCGCATACGTGATCGTAGGCCGCCTGCACGTCTTCGGGTCTCGGACGGTCGGTGAGGCCAAACCGGTTGGCGATGCGGAGGCTGCCCAAGGGCAAGGAGACTTTCTCGCCCAGCGTCCGGTCCGTGAACCGTACCAACTCGGTACTGCCGCCGCCGATATCGGCCAGCATCCCGTCGGTCACTCGCAACCCGTGTATCGCCCCGATGAAGCAGTATGCCGCCTCGTCGGTTCCGTCGATGATCCGCAGGGTGAGACCGAAGCGTTGCTCGGCAGCGGCGATGATTGCCTCGGCATTTCCCGACTCCCGCAGGGCGGCGGTGCCGACGGCGTGGACCGTTTCAATGCCATACCCCCGAGCGACCAGGGCAAAATCCTCCAGGGCATCCAGCGTGCTGCGGACGCTAACCGCATCCAGCACGCCGTCGGCGTCCACGTGGCTCATCAGGTTCAGGTTCACTCGCTGCTGGGCAACGATCTCAATGCCGCCGCCGGAGTTCACCTGCATCACCACCGCCCGCGCGGAGCCGGAACCAACGTCGATGACGCCGGTGTACTGACATCGTTCCCGGCGCGGGCGATCAGCGGAGATCGGATCGGCGACAAAGGCGGGGTCGATGGTCTGGGTTGTCGTCATTACATCCTCAGGTGGTGGCTGCGGAACCGGCGGGAAGTGCGGTGCTATAATCCGCCAACCGACAATGAAGCTCGTGATCCGGCAGGAGGTTTGCAATGCCCAGGCTGGAAGGGAAAATCGCCATAGTGACGGGGGCCGCCCGCGGCATGGGCGAAGTGGAGGCCCGGTTGTTCGCTGAAGAAGGAGCAACGGTGGCGCTGTGCGACGTGTCCGACGACGCCGGGCAGCGGGTGGCCGACGACATCGTTTCCAGCGGCGGAGCCGCTGAGTACGCTCGCCTCAACGTCACCGATGAGGACAATTGGCGTCAGGTCATCGCCGATATTGTCGCCAGGCACGGGCGGCTGGACATCCTCGTGAACAACGCCGGCATCTCCGGTTACGACGAGGAGGACAACCTGGGGACGACGACCTGGGACCGCCTGCTGGACATCAACGCCAAGGGCGTTTTCCTGGGCATGAAACACGCCATCGGCGCGATGGAGCAGGGAGATGGCGGCAGCATCGTCAACATCTCGTCCATCTCCGGCATCGTGGGCCAGGACTTCCTGCACATGGGCTACAACGCCTCCAAAGGCGCGGTGCGCCTGATGACCAAGTCCGCCGCTATTCGATGGGCCGAAGCCGGGATACGGGTCAACTCCGTCCACCCCGGACTGATGCCGCCCATGGCCGGCGGCTCGGCCAACTCCGAAACCCGCAACTCTATGATGGCCAACATCCCGATGAAACGCGCCGGACGCCGGGAGGAAGTGGCCTACGCCGTGCTGTTCCTGGCCAGCGACGAAGCGTCCTATATCACCGGCGCGGAGCTGGTGGTGGACGGGGGATTCACGGCGCAGTAGCGGCCTGCTGCGATACCCAAAATAAAAACCCGTATGCCGAAAGGCTACGGGCTGTTGCCACGACTGACGGTTCATCGCCTATCGGTTCGCCGCCGGCAGATCGGCGATTTCGGACTCAAGCCGCTCGATGTCGGCCTCGTCCAGGTTGAAATACTTGGCATGGGGATGGTGGAAAACCACGGCGGATACCGAACCCTCCGGGTCCATCATATACCCGTCGGTCAGTTCCACGCCTATATTGCCGGTAACGTCCAACAGCGAAAACAGCTTTTCCTGGTCTTCCAGCCGGGGGCAGGCGGGATAACCGAAGGAATAGCGCTTGCCCTGGTAGTTGGCGCGGAAGAGGTCGCGCAGCTCATCCTCGCTTGGCCCCTGCCGGCTTGATGGTTCGCCAATGTTCCACATGGTGCGGATGCGCTTGTGCAGCAGTTCAGCAAACCCTTCCGCAGACTCTATCGCCAGCGCCTGTAGGGTGTGGGAGTCCAGGTAACGCCCATCGTTCTTCCACCGCTCGGAGAGGTCACGGACGCCGGGACCGACGGTGGTGGCGAACATTGCCAGGTAGTCGTTGGGGCCGTCGCCCACCGGACGGGCGTAGTCGGTCAGGCACAACCCCTCGCGTTCTTGTTGCCGTCCGAAGTAAAAGCGCTCCAACTCCGTGGCCCCGTCCGACTCATAGATGACGAGCCACTGCCCCTCGGAGCGGCAGGGAAAGAACTTGAAAACGGCGTTGGCGTTGATGTCGGAACGGGACAGCATCACGTCCTCGACCCGCTGCACCTGCCGGCGCAACTCCACGGCTTTCGGTTCATCGTTGCGCAATGCCTCCCAGAAACGGCCCCGGTAGCCCAGGTGCCGGACGTAGAGCATCTGCGGGTTGATGTAGCCGAAAATCTCGTCCAGGTCGTAGTCGTTCAGGACATGGAGACGCAGGTCCGGCGGCTGGGGGGAGGAATCCAGCCGTTCGACGGTTGTGGTATTGGTGGTGTTCATGCTGACTGTGCGCCGTACTTTTCCAGGATTGCGTCCACGAAGGGCTTGAGCGTTACTTCCGCGTTTTCTATCGTTATAGCCGTAACGTCGTGGTCAAGCTCGCCCCCTTCTTCCTCCGCATAAAACGCCACCACGCCCTTGGCGACTTGTTCGCCTACGGCGCGGCGCGCACCGTTCTCGATGACCAGTGTTTGCGTGTCGGGGTAATACAGAATGGTCGGCTTCAACTCTGAATGGGCCAATGCCGCCAGCCGGAGGATAGCCTCTGCGTCGTAGCCATGTACCTGCAAAGTGGGGTCTATGGTCGCCCGTGCCACCAGGACATCCGGGAGACGGAATTTCTCCTCAGGGTCCGCTCCCTCGAGACGGGATAGCATTCCCTTCACACGCATATCGTGGCCCTGGCGGAAGTAGGACTTCGGCGTGGTGATTTCGCCGCAGCCACAGAGGCACTGCCCACCGAGCCGGATGGCTTTCGATTCCGGCTGGGGTTTCGCGCTGGTCATGTTCAACTTCTCCTGGTCCGACCTCTCAGTTGATGTTCTGCCTGCTTGTCTCGAAGGCGATATGCTGTATCAAATTTATCGCCTGATTCACCTTCTTCAAACACGACCTTAATCCAAGTTTCGATTTCTGGCACCCGTCCAACTTGAATTCTCCAAACTCGCAACCTGTCTTCAGGCGTTGTAGAGTATTCTATCCACTCGTAAGAATTCGGAGATTCGATAACGCGCATCACCCATTCTGGACGTATATCCGGGTGCCGAATCAGCATTTCACACCCATGCGGGGTTTTGGGCAATTCCTCCCAGGCTCGCCGCAATCGGGCGTCTTCCGGCATGGCCTACCCCCGCGCCGCTACTTCCCTTGCCATCTCCGCGCTCTCCGCTTCCAGCTGCGCCGCCAGCCGCTCCCGCTCGTCGGCGTCCTGGATGACATTGGCCAGGGCCAGGCCGGTCATGGCGTCGGGCGAGTAGGCCACCATCCCGTCGTACTCGGGGGCGATGCGCAGGCGGGTGAAGCGGTTGGAGAGGGCTGCGCCGCCCACCAGCACCGGGACGCGGATGCCGGCGGTGCGGAAGTCCTGCACGGTTTCCACCATCATCTGCGCCGATTTCACCAGCAGGCCCGACAGGCCGATGATGTCCGGGTTGTGCTCGCGGTAGCCGGCGATGAGTTCCTGGGCCGGCACCTTGATGCCCAGGTTGACCACCCGGTAGCCGTTGTTGGACATAATGATCTCGACCAGGTTCTTGCCGATATCATGTACGTCGCCCCGGACGGTGGCCAGCAGCACACAACCCCGGCTGGCGGCGTCGGTGCGCTCCATGTGGGGTTCCAGGTGGGCTACAGCGGCCTTCATGGCTTCCGCGCTTTGCAGCACTTCCGCCACGATCAACTGGTTGGCGTTGAACTGCCGGCCAACCTCGTCCATCCCGGCCATCAGCGGGCCGTTGATGATTGCCAGCGGTTCCCGCTCCTGCAACGCCAGGTCTAGATCCTCGGTCAAGCCTTCCTTGCTGCCTTCAATGATGCACTGGGCCAGCCGCTCGTCCAGGGGCAGGGCCGAGCGTTCCTCGGCGGTGGCCCGGGGAGCGCGGTCCCGGAAGTGGGCGGCGAAGGCCGCCACCGGGTCCTCGCCCCGGTTCCAGATCAGGTCTTCGGACAACTGCCGTTCTTCCTCGGGTATGGTGGCATAACGCTGCATCATCTCCGAGTTGACGATGGCCATGTCCAGGCCGGCCTGGGTGCAGTGGTAAAGGAACACCGAATTGAACACCTCGCGACCGGCGGCCGGCAGGCCGAAGGACACGTTGGAGATGCCCAGCACGGTCTTGGTGTTGGGCAGGGCTTCCTTGATGATCCGGACGCCTTCGATGGTCTCGGCGGCGGAACCGACGTAGTTCTCGTCGCCTGTGCCGGCCGGGAACACCAGGGGATCGAATATGATGTCTTGCTCCGGCACTCCGTACTTCTCGGTGAGCAGTTTATGGGAACGCCGGGCGATTTCTAGCTTGCGCTCCCGGGTAATGGCCTGGGCTTGGTGAGGGTCGTCGTCGATGCAGCCCACCACCAGCGCGGCGCCGTAGCGCCGGGCCAGGGGAACCACCCGCTGGAACCGTTCCTCGCCGTCCTCAAGGTTGATGGAGTTGATGATTGACTTGCCCTGGAGACGCTTCAGCGATTCCTCGATGACGGCGGCATCGGTGGAGTCGACCATGATGGGGGCTTTGACCCTGCGGTTAAGTTGGTCCAGGAACTTGATGACGTCGGCGGTTTCGTCCCGGTCGGGGTCCTGGAGGCACACGTCCAGCACGTGGGCGCCGTTGCGAACCTGTCGTCGGCCAATCTCGGCAGCTTCCTCAAATCGGTCGCCGCCGATGAGGCGCTTGAACCGGCGGCTGCCCAGGACGTTGGTGCGCTCGCCCACGATGGTGGGTCGGGTGTCCTCGTTGACCACCACCGCTTCAATGCCGGATACGCGGGTTTCCAAGGGCGGTCGGGTCAGTCGCGGCGTCTTGCCGGCCATGGCCTCGCTGATGCGGCGGATGTGGTCCGGCCCGGTGCCGCAGCAGCCGCCGGCCACGTTGAGCCAGCCGTTTTCGGCGAAGCGTGCCAGCGTGCCGGCCAGCATCTCCGGCGACTCGTTGTAGTTGCCGTCTTCGTCGGGCAGGCCGGCGTTGGGCACGCAGGCGATGCCGAACCGCGACAGGTCATGCAGCACGCGGATGTGGTCGGTCATGAACTCGGGCCCGGTGGCGCAGTTGAACCCGACCCAGAGCAGGTCGCGGTGGGCCAGGGACGTGTACAGCGCCTCGGCGTCCTGGCCGGCCAGCAGCGTTCCCATGGGCTCAACGGTGCCCTGCACCGCCACCGCAACGTCCGCGCTCAGCTCGGCGAGGGCGCGGTCGATGCCTTCCAGTCCGGCCTTGATGTTGATGGTGTCCTGGCCGGTTTCCAGCACCAGGACGTCGGCGCCGCCCTCGATCAATCCGGCGGCCTGCTGGTGATAGTCCGCCGCCAATTCGTCGAAAGTCAGGTTGCCGGTCACGGAGATGGTGCGCGTGGTTGGCCCCATGGCCCCGTACACGAAACGCGGTTTGTCCGGTTCGGCGTGCGAGAAATCGTCCGCCGCGCGACGGGCGATGGCGGCGGCTTCCCGATTGATGCGCCGTGCCTCGGGCGCCAGGTTGTACTCGCCCAGCACCAGGGCGGTCGCCCCGAAGGTGTTGGTCTGGATGATGTCGGCGCCGGCGGCCAGGTAGGAACGATGAATGTCGTCAATGACGTCCGGGCGGGTGACGTTGAGATACTCGTTGCACCCCTCGTACTCTTCTCCGCCGAAGTCGTCCGGTCCCAGCCCGCGCGCCTGAATCTGCGTACCCATGGCCCCGTCGGTGACCAGAATACGCTTGCCAAGCAACGATTTCAGTTCGTTGATGCGTTCAGAAGCGTTCATAATTCAATGCCAATTTGTACCGATTTTCACAATCAAGGCTACCCGCAATGCGCAGGGATGTCAAACGCGCCGGCGGGAGATGGACTATAATGACGGCTATGACTACGCCTATTACTATCAACGACATCAGCGACGTGGCGCGAATCCTGCGCGAGCGGCCGGAATGGCTGGACATCATCCGCAGCATCGTGGTCGGCGAGGAACTGCTCAGCGTCCCGCAGCAGTTGGCCGAACTGACCGGAAGGGTCAGCGACTTGACCCAGCAGGTCAACGATTTCGTCCAGGCCACTAACGAAAACTTTAGCCTGGTATATGAACGCCTCGACCGGCTGGAAGCCACTCTGGCTAGGCTGGAGGGCCGGTTCAGCAATTTTGAAGGGAACGACTACGAGCGCCGGGTCCGCAACCGCCTGCTGTTCCGCGCTACTTTGCGCTTCAACCTGAACCAACCTATTCTCGCCATGGTTCAGGACCGTCAAAGCGCTCCTGAACTCAACAGCATCATCCATCGCGCCATTCAATCCGGCGCAATTACGGAGGACGACGCCACGGACATTTACAACGCGGATATCATCATCAAAGATGAGGACAACCGTTACCTGCTGGCTGAAGTCTCAATCACTGCCGATGAGACTGACCTGTCCCGCGCGGTCCGGCGGTCAGAACTGCTGGCCGGCGTTGCCAACGCCACCGTGATACCCGCCTTGGTTGCGTCAAACGTGCCCGAATCGCAGCGCGCCCTGGCCGATGCGCGTGGCGTCAGCCTCTTCATCATCGCGTATCCCTGACTGACCGGTGTGGGGGAAATGAACGACTCCGGTATCGTATCTCAATCCCCTACCCTTGCTCGGCTGTTGACTGACACACCGGGCGACGCAGCCGCCCGTAATCCGGGCGCTTTGCTGAACCGGGCCCGCGGCGTCCTGCTCGGCCTGGCTGCCGGCAACTTGCTGGGATTGCCGGTGGAGAGCCAGTGGCACTGCGATATTGCCCGTTGGTATCCCAGTGGCTTGGCCGACATTGACCCGCAAGAAGCGCATCGCCCCATGGACGATGATCTGGCCCAGACCGTGGACTTGGCCGAAGCGCTGCTGACTGGCGGGGACTACGCCCGCGTTTTCGCCGACCGCCTGATCGTCTGGGCGCGGGAGAATGGGCGCGGCATGGGCATCACCACCGGCGAGGTCATCCGCGAACTGCAACGCGGCGAACTCATACCCGAGCCGGCCCGCGTCGTCTATGAACGCAGAAACCGCATCGCGCCCAACGGCGGGGTGATGCGCTGCGCCCCGGTTGCCATTGCCCGCCGGAGCCGGCCGGAGCTGCTGGTCAGCGACTCCGCCGCCACCTGCGCCGTGACTCACTACGCTCCCGCGTGCCAGTGGTCCTGCATCATCATCAATGCGACCATCGCGCTTTTGCTGGACGGTGTAACGCCGGACTTGTCGGCCCTGTTGGACGCTGCCCGTGCCGACGGTTGCCCCGATTTGGCGGCCATCGCCCACGCCGACGGCATTCCCAGCGATGTATTGGATGCCATCGTCGCCGGCCGACCAATGCCCGGCGATATTTCCTGGCTGTTGCGTGACCACCGCCTCATCGGCCACACCCTGCTGGCCATGCAGGTCGGCCTGTGGGCGGTGTCCACACCGCTGAATTTGGAGGATGCCCTGGTTGCCAGCGTCAGCGCTGGCGGCGATACCGACACCAATGCGGCGGTTGCCGGCGCGGTGCTGGGAGGGCGCTACGGCGCGTCCGCCATACCGCAACGGTGGCTGGACTGCATCCCGCAGCGGGAGCGGATTGTACGGTTAGCTGATGGTTTGCTCGGACTAACGGTGCGATGAGGCAAGTTATGTTCGTGTCAAAAGGTGGCGGAGACGGCTCTCTCGGCTTCCTCCGTGAACTCAACAGGTACGAACCAATCCTCCGGATACAGATAGTCTTCTCCCGACTCATCGATAATCCTAATTAGGCCGTGGTCAGGCTCTCCGGCTTCGACTAGTGCGAGGTAGATCTTGCGGACTTCCAACGAAGCCGCGTAGCCCTCGTTGTTGACGCAGACGACATATCTGGTGTTCAGACGTGTCCCGTCGTGTATGGGTTCAGACCAGGTAATGGTTTCGATCTCAGTGATTTGTCCGATTATTTCAAAGAACATGGTACTGATCCGATCCGCTTCCCGTTCTACCTGGTATCGGGAAGCGGCAACGTTTCTGAATTGTTGGCGGCAGTGCTGGATTAGGTTGTTCCTAACCAAAATACCGCCCCAGCTCTTCCCGGTTCCGGTCCAGCCACGCCACGTTGAGGGCGATCCGCTCCAGCGCCTGGCGGATGGTTCGCTCCGCGGCCGGCGTGGGGTGCTCCTCGAAGAAAGCGGCCACGTCGTCGCGCTTTTCGTTGCTGGTGAAGGAGTTGGTAATGGCTACCAGCCGCATTAGGCCGAACCCGCCGCTGCCGTAACGCCGGTCGAATTCGTCCCACTGCTCCTTCAGGAAGTCCCAGGCGATGTTGCGGCCCCGGTTGTTGGCCGCCACTGCCGACACCACGAAGATGGTGTCCTGCAAACGCACGTCGTCGCTCAGCGAGCGGTCCAGAGTTTCCCGTAGCAGGTCTTCCTGCTGGAACCTGGCCAGGGACATCAGCAGGCGGATTTTCTCTTCGTGCAGTTCGGCGCCGCGTTCCAGTTCCCAGATGCGGTCGTACATTGCCCGGTCGCCTTCCTGGGCCACCAGGCTGAACACCACGCCGCGCAGGTCGGGCCGCACGTTGGACGGGTCGGCCTGATAGCCCTCAAACAGTTCCTGTGCCTGCGCTATTACCGCCGGATCGCCGTACACTCCGGCCTGGCTGAGGACGGTGGAGCGCAGCAGCGAGTCCAGGTGTCCTTCTCCGGGCTGCGGCTCCCACCCGGAGCGCTGCGCCGCCGGCGCGAACAAACGCCGCCCAAAGGCATGGAACGCATCCAGGTAGGGCTCCTCGGAGATCATGCCTTCAATCTCCCGCAGGTTGGTCGCCAGGTCGCTCCACACCGAGGCGTCCGTTTCGTCCTGGTATGCCTCCGCTAGAGAGAGGAACCGGGTGACAGGCAGCAGGCCGGCTTTGGTAAGCGCGAAGGCGTCGTTCTGGATGCCCAGGCGGTCAGTGGCCGGCAAGGTGCGGTCGGCGACCACCGTGGCCAGCCGTTCCCGGTCGGTGTCGGTGTAGTTCACCCGGTAGAAGCCGGTCTGGTCGGGGTTGACCTTGAACCAGTCCGGTTCGGACGGAGCCGCCACCGGCACCGTATCGCTGGCCGCGTTGACCAACCGGGCCGTCACCGGCGCGCCGGCCGCCGTTACGGTCAACGGCACCGGCCACACCTGTTCCTCGTCGTCCCCGGAATCCTCGCCAAGAATGGAGTCATAGACAAAGCGTTCCTGGCGCACTTCCAGCGCGAGGCCGTCGTCGCTGGGACTGGCCGCCACGTCGAGGACCGGGTAGCCGGTCTGTCCCGTCCAGCTGCCCATTATGGTGTTCACCGGCTGGCCCGACGCTTCTTCCAACGCGGTCCACAGGTCGGTGGTGCGGGCGTTCTGGTATGAGTGCCGGTTCAGATAGACGTTGAGGCCGGTGCGGAACACGCTGGGCGTCAGGAAATGCTCCAGCATCCGCAGCACGGAGCCGCCCTTGCTGTAGCTGATGGCGTCGAAGAGCTGACTGACCTCGGCGGGATTGGCGACCTCCTGCTCGATGGGGTGGGAGTTTTTGAGGCTGTCCAGGCTGAAGGCCCGGTTAGTGTCCATGTTGACGAACTGGGTCCACATGGACCACTCGGGGAAGAGCCAGTCCACGGCCTTGGTGCCCACCCAGGTGGCGAAACTCTCGTTGAGCCACAGGTCGTCCCACCACTCCATGGTCACCAGATCGCCGAACCACATATGGGCCATTTCGTGGGCCACCACCTCGGCAACGCGCTGTCGGGTGCCGGCCGAAGAGTTGGCCGGGTCCACCAGCAGGGCGGTTTCTCGGTAGGTGATGCAGCCCCAGTTCTCCATGGCGCCGGCGGCAAAGTCCGGTATGGCCAGGTGGTCCATTTTGGGCAGCGGGTAGGGAATGCCGAAGTAGTCGTTGAAGAACGACAGCAGTTTGACCGAGGTATCCAGGGCGAACTGCCCCTGCTCCTCCTTGCCGCGCGTCATCCAGACGCCCACGACGGTGCCGTCAGCCGCCTCTTTCTCGATGTGCGTCAGGTCGCCGATTACGTAGGCCAGGAGATAGGTGGACATAACCGGAGTCCTGTCGAACACCAGGGTCTTCAGGCCGTTGTCGCCGTGACGTTCCTCGATGATCGGCGTGTTGGATACGGCCTGCATGTCCTGGGGAATGTTCAGCGTCACCTGGAAGGAAGCCTTCACCGCCGGCTCGTCCCAGCAGGGCAGGGAGCGACGGGCGTCGGTGGCCTCGAACTGCGTGGTGGCGAGATAGGCCGTCTCGCCCTCGGGGTTGGTGTACTGGCTGCGGTAGAACCCCCGCAGCTTGTCGTTCAGCTCGCCGGTGAACGTCATCCGCAGATGGGGGTTGCCCAACACGCCGTCTCCCGGCGTGTTGGCGATGCTGATAATGGCTCGCTCGTTTTCGGTGTCGTAGGCGATGCCGCTGGCGGCGTGTTCCTGTTCGCCGTTGGCATCGGTCCAGCTGACGCTGGCGGCATGGATGTCGATTTCGGCGCAGTTGAGCACGATTTCGCTGGCGCCGGGTTCCATGCTCACCGTGATGTCCACCTCGCCGGCGAAGGTGAAATCGTCAAAGTCGGGGGTCAGCGTCAGGTCGTAATGAACGGGGCGAACGGTGTCGGGCAGTACAACGGCGTCGGCGGAAGGCATCGGGATTCCTCCGGGTTTGCGGTTCAAAATGGGTTTGAGGGCAGTTTATCACACGGGTCAGGGGCCGCTTGTACGCCGGGGGCAATTGGGGAATAATGCCCACGGGCTGCGTAGCCCAATTATTGGAGAAATCTCAAATGATTGAAGAATCCCTGCTGCTTCATGGGATTACTGATCTGTTCAGTTTTGCCGGCGAGTCCGGCGAAATCCGGGAATCGCTGCTGTCGCTGGGCCTGCTGATTATCGTCGCCAAGCTGGCCGAGGGAGTTTTCCGCCGTTTGCGGCTCAACGCCATCGTCGCCTACGTGGCCGCGGGCCTGCTGTTGGGCCCGACGCTGGAACTGACCGGCCTGTGGTACGTTCACTTCACAAGCCACATCGAACTGCTGCTGACGCTGGGAGTTTTCATATTCTTCTTTCTGATTGGCCTGGACGAAATTGACATTTCCAGCTTTGTGGCAACATTACGCGGCCATTACTTCCTGGCCGCGATACTCTCCGTAATATTGTCGTTGGGTATTTCCCTGCTGGTAACTGCCGGCGTGATTTACGATTTCGGGTTGGGGTTGGGGATAACGGAGGCCGTGGCTCTGGCCGGCGTGCTGTCGATGACCAGCCTGGGCATTGTGGTTAAGGTGCTGGCCGACGATGGACGCCTGAAAGAACCGATTGGCCTGCAAATTTTCACGGTGGTGATTATTGCCGAGCTGATTACGCTGCTGCTCATCGGGTTCAGTATCGGCGAACACGTTCACGAAGTGTCGCCCGTCGGAATATTGATTTTGCTGGGCAAAATCGCCGGCTTCGCCGTGGTGTGCTGGGTTTTGTCATCCCGGGTACTGCCGCCCCTGGTCGCCCTGCTGCAGCGCGTGATACATGTGCCGCAGCTGTCCCTGGGGCTGTTGATTGGAGTGCTTTTCCTGGTTGTGGACGGCGCCGAGCTGATGGGGCTGCACGGCACTCTGGGGGCTCTGTTGTTCGGCGCCGCCCTGTCCGGGCTGCCGTATCAGGTGCGGCGGGAAATCATTCCGGGGATGCGAGGCGTCGCCGAAGGGCTGTTCGTGCCGCTTTTCTTTGCGTCGGCGGGTCTCCATTTCAGTTTCACCTTTGTCTCGCTGCCGCTTTGGACCATGGCCGTCCTGGCGATAATCCCGCTCCTTGGCAACTTCGTCGGGGCTTTGGTTGGAGCCTACGCCGCCCGACTGACCGTGCCCTACGCGGTGGCCTCCGGGTTGATGGGCAAGGGGGTAGCCGAAATCGCCCTGCTGCTGGTGATGCGGGAGGCGGCAATCATCAACGAGGCCGTGTTCTCGTTCCTGGTGCTGGTGATGTTCGGCTACATACTGTTCATGCCGCCGGTCATCAGCTTCGCGGCCAACCGGGCCAGCCGCCGGACCGACCTGCCGGAGCAACTGGATGATATTCCGCTGGGAATTGCCCGCTTCGCGCTGGAGGACATCAGGGTTGACGACATCTTGGACCGCACGCATCGTCATCCGGACTCTTCGGTCACGGTGCGGGATTTCACGGAGCGGTGGACCGTCCCGCACCAGCACGACTACGTGGTGGCGGACAGGGGCGCGCTGGTGGGCATTGTGTCCCTGGAAATGTTCCGCTACCTGCCCAAAGAGGCGTGGGGCAAGACTCCGCTCGGCGACGTAGTGCGCAGCGAAACGCCCCTGGCGTGGCCCGATGAGCACGTTGAGGACGTGCTGCGCCGGATGTCCGAGAACTCCCTTTCCATCATGCCCGTGATGGAAAGAGATTCGGAGAAGTTCCTGGGCGCGGTCACCAGCAACGACATCATCGAGCTGATGACCATGGCGGCCGGCGAGCATTAGTCCCAGGGGGCGCCGACGATGCCGGGCCGCGGGCCGGCTATGGGGTCGGCGGCAGCTCCGGCGGCGGTTCCCGTGTGGGGGTATAGATCAGGGGCGATGCGACACCCGGCGCGGGCAGAACACCGTCCGGCCCGGCCTGCTGCGCCCCGTCATCCTCGCTTGGCGTCGCGGGCGCCGGCGGCGGGCCGGGGGTGGGAGTCGGCAAGGCCGGGGGAGGCTCCGGCTCGCCGCGCTTGATTTTTCCGGGCGGGTTTTCGCGCGCCGGCTCACCGTCGCCGCCGCTGGGAGCTTTTGGCCGGATGTTGCGCAGCATCGCGCCGGCAGACCGCAGGCTCCCATTGGTAGCCACTACCAGATAAGTGTGAGCCACGCCGTTCACCAGGTTGGTGACGGTGGCCCGGGTTCCCCTTATGCTGATTGAGTAATTCTTGCTGTAATTGACGCCCGTTTCGCGGAAGGGCAGCTTGCGAAAAGTGGGGGGATTGTGCCGGCCGTCCCACTGCCAGACTTCGTATCCCGTCGCGCCGGAGACGGCGCTCCAGCGCAAGGTGATGGATTGGTCGCCAGCCGTGGCCCGCAGGCCGGTGGGCACGGGGAGGTCTCCGTCGGCGATGGTATTTATCGCGCTGCTCTGAGCGGAATCGGTGGTCCAGTTGGTGGCCCTGACGCGATGAAAGTATCTGACGCCGGGGATCAGGTTGCGCACTTCCGCGCCGGAACCGGTCAGCTCGTAGCCGTAGGTCTTGTTGTAGCCGGGGCCGGTTTCGGTGAAAGGAAGGGACCGCCACCTGCCGGCGCCGTTGTTGTATCTTCCATCCCACTGCTCAACGACGTAGCCGGTAACGTTCTGCATATCGTTCCATTCCAGGGTTATGCGGCGCGCCCCTTTCGCGCCGGCCAGGCCGGTGGGTTTGACCGGCTTGGCGTTGGGCGTGGGGAGTTTGGCGAAGCCGTGTCCCCATTCGTTGTTGGGGTCCGGCGCGCCCTGCTGGACGGCGTTGGTTTTGAGGAAGTAGGCCACCAACTCGGCGGGGTAGCCCGGGAACTTCTGGCGGAACAGCGCCGCCAGGCCGGCCACGTGGGGCGCGGCCTGGCTGGTGCCGGTGAACCGTCGCTTCAGAGCTAATGAATAGGCGTTGTCGCCCCCGGCAATATCCGGCTTGACCGTGCTGCCGCCCGGCAGAGGCCCGCGACTGCTGTAAGCCGCAATGGCCGCCGGAACTTGCGACGGAGTGGTTTGAATATTGGCCGCGCCTACGGCCAGCAAGTTGGGGTGCGAACTGTCCGCCGGCGTAACGATGCTCTGGCCCGTTGTCGAGTATTGCAACGGCCCGGCCGAACCTCCATCCGCCGTTTTGCCGAAAGCCTGCAGCTGTATCCAGTCGGGTTCGGAACCGCTTTTGAAATCTACCCGTACGCAGTAATCGCCGCTGGCAATGCGTTCGCCATCGAGCAGCCCATTGGCAATGCTGGCCTGCGGAAAGGTGTGAACGCGGAGTGCTTCAACCGGATATTTCTTATCCTTGTTCCCGTTGGCGGCGGAAATGCGTATCGGGACTATGCTGGCCGTATTGGTAAGGATCAGGTCCAGGTTGGTGTTGGGCGTCCGGCGCCAACCCGCGCCGTCGGCCCAGCGGAGGTGGAAAAAGTAGAAGCCGTTGGCGGGAAGGTTGATGCGGTTGCAATGGGCCGGGGAGGCTGCGCCCGGCGCGGTGTTGACGCCTTTGCCCAGGTTGAAGTTGAGAAAACCGTCGGTTCGCGGGAAAGCTCCGGGCGCGCTTGTCGGGCTGAGGGTGTACTGGTCAGACGTTGAAAACCAGCTGTGCCGGGTTTCGTTGCCAGCGGAGTTAACCCATAGGACGTCATAGTCGTCAATCATATCGTGGATCGGTTGGAGAATGGGACTGGGTCTTGGAGGAGCCGTGCCGTCTCCGGGGCCGTCATAGTGCCAAGCCCTGGACTGCACTATGACATCCACCTCTTTAGTCCTGGCCAGCCATTTTACGGCGGGAAGAAAATGAGACTCATAAACCGGCCCGGCCAGGTACAAATCAGCGTCAGGCGCAACATCTATTACCGCTTCGGCAACCGCTGTTCCATGGTCGGTGATTAAATTGCCGGGCAACACACACGAACTCAGCATCGGCTCATAGCACCGGTGGTCAGCCGGAACGGGTAGTTGCCCATTACTGACCAGAGATGCATAGCCGTCAAAACCAACGTCAATTATGCCTACTTTGACACTTTGCCCCTTCACTTGCGCGTCATTCCAGGGCTTGGCGCCATGGGCCACGGCGGCCGGGTTTGCGGGATTCTGCAACACCCCACCCGGCCCGCCGGTAGCGCCGGCGCCGTCCTGGTCCGTGGGCGATTGGGCCGGCGTTCGAGATGTGGGAGTGAGGAAAGAGTGCGGTTCAGGCTGAGATAGTCCTTCCGTAACGCGCCACTTTTTCGGCACCGGGTATGCTTCAGCTCTGAATTCATAAATACCGGGCATCTCATGCAGTTCCGCCAATATCCGTATGGGGACATAGGCGACTATCATGCCATAAGGCTTGTACACATCGTCGTTCAGTGCGTCCGTAACGGCCATTACGGCCCCATTGCCTTTCAGAAAACGTTCTACGGCTTCATATTGGGCATGGCCGTCCTCAACGTCAATGATGGTTACCAACCTGACGAAAGTGGGGGAGGTGTCTTCACTAGGCAGCAGGCCCGCTTTGTATCTGATGATAAGACCGTTGAAGTCCGCCCCTAAATTGGGATAGGGCAGTGGATGAGCATCTACGTAGGCAACGTCGGCGCGCTGTCCCAAGGTGACGAGGAGGGACGGCGGGACGTCAGCGTAGATATGAGGGCAAGATCGGCCTGACGTGACGTAATTTCCCAGGAGCGTCAATATCTCATGACAAGCGGCTTGGTTTTTAGCCCTTATGATGACGCCGACGGACCCCGGCGACGCTCGTCTCTGGTCCGAGTCTGGAGGCCGGGACAAATTGGACCGGTATTCATCCAATCGCGCCAAAAGCGCGCTGCCCAGCTTGGAAGGCTGGCCATTCGTATCCGCCGGTTGAGCCGGCGCAGGGGAGGGTGTTGGCGTCGGCGTCGCGGTTTCGGCCGGCGGACTGCCGCCTTGGGGCGCCGGCGACGCCGGCCCGCAGGACGGGGCCAGCAGGGCCAGGAGAATCAGCCCCAAGGTCAGGACAAAGGCGAAATACGCGGAACGTCGGTAGGTCATCATTATTCACCTGCATGATGTTATGGGCGATGTAAAATAGACGATGGTGCCGGCGGTGTCAACCCCGCTGGCAACTCACGCGTACCCGGTTTGGTGGCGTTGAATGGCGAAGAGGTGGTCAGGCGGATCGGGTGTGGCGAGATAGTATTCGTAACCCAAGTGCAAGATGCCCAGCTTCCCTCGGGAG
>DAOUJY010000116.1:0-25329 GCA_034421995.1 Dehalococcoidia bacterium
TGATAAAATCGGAGATGTTCATGGGGTTCCTCGCTGCGGAGTGTTCTCAACTCGCAGCATAGGGGAACCTCGTGGCATTTTCAAAATCGTCTCAAACTAGCACCAAAGGTTACCGATACTCTCCCCTTTCGCAATGCTGTTCACCAACCCAACCTGGCAGAAGGCGCAATTGCTGCTGGTGGGCGCGATCCTTACCACAGGCCAACGCACCATAGCCGCCGCGCTGCGGGTCATGGGCCGCAGCGACCAGGACGAATACGCCCGCTACCATGAGGTGCTCAATCGGGCGGTGTGGTCGCACCGTGAGGTGGCCCGCATCCTGCTGCTGCTCTTGATTCAGTACTTGGATCGCGGCGACGGTCCGTTGATCTTCGGTATTGACGAAACCCTGGAAAGGCGTCGCGGTTCCAAGATCAGTGCCCGAGGCATCTACCGGGACGCAGTTCGCTCCAGTCGCCACCAGCTGGTCAAGGCCAGTGGTCTGCGCTGGATCTCCCTGATGTGGTTGTGCCATGTCCCTTGGGCCGGACGGTATTGGGCGTTGCCAGTGCTCACGGTGCTGGCGCCCTCCTCTCGCTACCACCAGCGGCAAGGCTGTCGGCACAAGAAGATCACCGACTGGGCGCGGCAGATGATCATGTCCGCCTCGGGCGGACGTTGCTGGTTGCCTCATCGCCCCCTGGTGCTGGTGGGCGATCCGCCTGAGGCGGACTGGATCTGCTCCACTGCTGCCAGTCGCTGCGTGAGCCGGTGACCCTCATCGCCAGATTGCGCCTGGACGCCGCCCTCTATGCGCCAGCGCCACCTCGGCAGCCGGGACAAAACGGTCGACCGCCGCTGAAGGGCCAGCGGCGACCCTCCCTGAAATCACTCCTTGACCAAAACCGGGTGCCTTGGACAGTCGCCGCGGTGGCCTGGTACGACGGCACCACTCGTACCGTGGAGATCACCTCCCAGACCGCCGTCTGGTACCGCTCGGGCAAGCCTCCCGTCACCATCCGCTGGGTGCTGGTACGAGATCCCGAGGCCACCTTCGATCCCCAGGCCCTCCTCTGCACCGACCCAACCGAAGAACCGACCCAGATCCTGGAGTGGTTTGTGCTGCGCTGGCAACTCGAAGTCACCCCGTATCAAGTACGGGGCAGGCTCTTTCAGGAAGCGCGCACCCATCTGGGCATGGAAACCCAGCGCCAGTGGTCCGACCTGGCCATCGCCCGCACCACGCCGGTCCTGCTGGGTCTCTTCTCCTGGACCACCCTCGCCGCCCATGTCCTGCAACAAGAGCGTCCCATCGCCCAACGCACCGCCGCCTGGTACGACCCGCCTGAGGCGGATCGCCCACCTTCGTGGACGCCATCACCCTGGTGCGACGCCACCTGTGGCTGGCGTCGGAGGGTTTATCACTGTCAGCCGGCGACCCTGATGTACGGGAACTCCCCGCCACTCTGTACCGCCGAATGGTGGACTCCCTCGCTTACGCCGCTTGAGATGCGCAAAGCCTAGCGAAGCGGATTTGTCCAACGCTAATGATGACGTAAACCGTCTGAAAGTCCACCGCCAAGGGGAGGCGGGTTCCCGATAACCTAACCTGAAAATTGACTGACGCGGCGGCTGGTAGGGGATAACGTTGATGTTCCTGTTCATCCGCATGAACGCGCACCTTAAATCTACCTAGGATTAGGACTGTCCAGATTTTCGGTCGGTGGCTCCCGGAAGTACGCTGCTGGTGCCCACGAAATCTGCCCACATATCCACCAGTTCTCGGCGTGGTTCAAACAGGTCGGTCCGCGCATACGATTGCTGAGTGGGATTGCCCAGGTTGTGCGCCAGCGCCGCTTCACTCACCTCCGACCTGGTGTCAGTGCACTCCATGCACCAGTCCTTCCTTGAAGCTGCTACGGAATCCATGGGCAACGGCCGGAATTTCAAGCCTCCTCAACATGGACGTAAACACCATGTCGGACAACGGCTTTCCGGGCAGACCGGGGAACACCAAATCGCTAGACCCATCGGACAAATCTTCCGCCAACCGCAGAACCTCTATGGACCTCTTTGACAAAGGCACCTTATGCTAGCGGCGCGCTTTCATGTGCTCGGCTGGCGCCGTCCATTTCCGTTCATCCCAATTGATTTCATCCCATGTTGCCAGCCTGACTTCCCCGCTACGGGCGGCTGTCAAAACCAGGAACTCGAATGCCAATTTGGTGACCGGGTCCGCAGTCGATTGTCTGACCGTTTCCATTGCGGATGGAACTTAGTGGTAATCCAACGCCTGATGGTGTCGCTTGGTGCGTGGCATTCTGGGCAGCACCTTGGCGATTGAACGATTGGCGGGATTGTCAATACGGTAACCTTGGGCAACCGCCCAGTCCAGCACCGTCTCCATGCGCTGGCGTACCCGGCTCGCCGTCTCGGGTTTTCGCGTCCATATCGGGGTTAGGACCGCCAAAATATCCGCGGTGGTGATGTCGGTGACCAGCTTGGACCCTATCTTGGGGAACGCGTAGGTCTCGAGCGTGCTGCTCCATTGGGCGGCATGCTTCGAGTTGGACCAGGTCGGTTGCCGCATTTGGATGACGGTCTCGGCCGCTTCGGCAAATGTCGGCGTCGGCGGTCTCTGCCTGGCGGCCTTTTCCTCGCGCCGCTCCGCGACGGGATCCCGGCCCTCGCTAATCATGGTTGCGTTGGCCCAGGCCGCCTTGCGCGCATCCGCTAGTGAGACTGCGTGATATGAACTCAAGCCCAAAATTCTTCGCGCCCCGTTGATGGTTACGTGTTGGATCCAACGTTTGGTCCCGGTTTTCTCTACCCGGAGATTCAGTCCGTTCCCGTCAGAATAGGTCCCGACCTCGTTCACGGTCCGGACGAAAGCGACGGATAGGGCTTCGCGTCGGCGTTTTGTCGTAGCCATGGTGGGTCCCTCGTATATTTCCTGTATACCAATTTGTATGCCATTGTTTCGTGCACTACCGCGGTTTTCACCGGACTTCACTGGAAATGAAAATGGCCGTTTCCCACTCAAATCAAGCAGGAAACGGCCGGTTCTGCTGGGGTTTTACGATGCAAATATGGCGGAGAGAGCGGGATTCGAACCCGCGATGCGCCAGAGGCGCATACCGGTTTTCGAGACCGGCGCCTTCAACCACTCGGCCACCTCTCCGCGAGCGGGTATCATACGGTGGAAACGCGAACCTGTACTTCGCCAGGAACGCGGATTGCGGCTTACAAATTGTACTAGACGGCGCTTGGCATTACAACGAAGGTAATCAGTCTCAGCGTGGAAAGGGCTGCCGCCGGGCAGCCGGAGAAGCGGCCCTGGCACTTGGGCCGTGTTATCATCCACTTACCTGACGGACGTGGTCCAGGAATGACATGGAAGTAATCGGTTCCAACCTGCGCGCCGCCGACCCGGATTTTCAGGACAACCGGGCGCGCATGGCAGCTCTGGTGAAGGACCTGAAAGAGCGCTTGGAGCAGGCTCGCGCCGGAGGCGGGCCGCGGGCGGTGGAGTTGCACCGCAGCCGTGGCAAGCTGCTGGCCCGGGAGCGGATTGACGGGTTGGTGGACGCCGGCACTGCCTTCCTGGAGCTCAGTCCCCTGGCCGCGTGGGATATGTATGATGGGGACGAAGCGTCTGCCGGCATCGTTACCGGTGTCGGATTGGTCCACGGGAAAGAGGTTGTGGTGGTCGCCAACGACGCGACGGTAAAGGGCGGCACCTACTACCCGATTACCGTCAAAAAGCACCTGCGCGCCCAGGAAATCGCGCTGGAAAATCACCTGCCGTGTATTTACCTCGTGGACTCGGGAGGTGCATTTTTGCCGTTGCAAGCGGAGGTGTTCCCTGATCGGGACCACTTCGGGCGAATCTTTTACAACCAGGCCCAAATGTCGGCGCTGGGCATCCCGCAGGTGGCAGTGGTCATGGGGTCTTGCACGGCCGGGGGCGCGTACATTCCGGCCATGAGCGACGAGGTGGTGATGGTGCGGCAGCAAGGCACTATCTTCTTGGGTGGGCCTCCGCTGGTGCGCGCTGCCACCGGAGAGGAGGTGGACCCGGAAACCCTGGGCGGGACGGACGTGCACACCAGGATATCCGGCGTGGCTGACCATCAGGCAGCCGACGATGCGGATGCGCTGGCCATCACGCGGGACATCGTGGAGAATTTTGTCCAAAGGCGCGCCCCGCCGTTTGAGGTCGCCGGCTCGGAACCGCCAGCCTACGATCCGGCCGAGCTATATGGCATCGTGTCCCCGGACAACCGACGGCAGTACAATGTGCGCGAGGTGATCGCCCGCGTGGTTGATGGAAGCCGTTTTCACGAGTTCAAGGCTGAGTACGGGGAAACCCTGGTTTGTGGCTTTGCCCGTATTTTCGGGTATCCGGTGGGAGTGGTCGCCAACAACGGGGTTCTTTTCTCCGAAAGCGCGCTGAAGGGCACCCACTTCATCGAGTTGTGCAGCCAGCGGGGAATCCCCCTGCTGTTCCTGCAAAACATCACCGGTTTCATGGTGGGCACCCAGTACGAAGCCGGAGGAATCGCCAAAGACGGCGCCAAGATGGTCATGGCGGTGTCCAACGCCGCCGTGCCCAAGTTCACGGTGATCATTGGCAGTTCCTTTGGGGCGGGCAACTACGGCATGTGCGGGCGCGCCTACCAACCCCGTTTCCTGTGGACGTGGCCCAACGCTCGGATTTCGGTGATGGGCGGGCAGCAGGCGGCGGAGGTCCTGCTCACCATAAGGCTGCAACAACTGGAGCGACAGGGCCGGACCATGGAGCAGGAGGAGCGAGACGACTTGCAACGTCCTATCCTGGAGAAGTACGAGCAGGAAGGCGACCCCTACTACAGCACCGCCCGCCTGTGGGACGACGGCATCATTGACCCGGTGGACACGCGGACGGTGGTGGGTCTGGGGATAGCCGCGTCCGTCAATGCCCCCTTCCCGGAGCAGAGGCGGGGCGTTTTCCGAATGTGAGGCCTGACTGCATCCTGAATTCCGCGACACGGTTCGCCTACGGATTTACCTGATGTTCTCCAAAGTTTTGGTAGCCAATCGCGGCGAGATCGCCGTCCGGATCAACCAGACCCTCCGCGCCATGGGGATTGCTCCCGTCGCGGTATATTCTGACCAGGACTCCGGCGCTCCTCACGTGATTACGGCGGAGCAGTCTGTAGTCCTGCCGGGCAATATCGCCGAAGATACCTACCTGAGCATCCCCAAGATAGTGCAGGCCGCGCACGACTGCGGGGTTGACGCCATACACCCGGGTTACGGTTTTTTGTCGGAGAACCCGGAGTTCGCGAGGGCCTGCCGGGAAGCCGGAATAATCTTCATCGGCCCTAGCCCGGAGAGCATGGAGGCCCTGGGAGACAAGCTTCGCTCCAAGGACATCGCGCTTGCCGCCGGGGTGCCGGTGATTCCCAGCTCACCGGAATGCCTTCCGGGGGACGCAGCCGTCGAGCGGTTCGTGGAGGAGTTGGGGTTTCCTCTGATGGTCAAGGCTGCCGCCGGTGGGGGCGGCCGGGGTATGCGCCTGGTCAACGAGCGACGGGAATTGGACGGCGAAATGGAGACGGCCAGTCGGGAAGCCCAGGCCGCTTTTGGCGATGGCCGCGTGTTCCTGGAGAGTTACGTTTCGAATCCCCGGCATGTGGAGGTACAGATCCTGGCCGATGGTTTCGGGCATATCATCCACCTCGGCGAGAGGGAATGCAGCATCCAACGCCGTCACCAAAAGATAATTGAAGAGACGCCGTCGCCGGCACTGACGCCGGATTTGCGAAGGCGGATGGGGGACGCCGCCGTCGCCGTCGCTCAGGGAGCCGGGTATTTCAACGCTGGGACGGTGGAGTTTTTGCTGGACCCTGAAAGCGGCGAGTTTTACTTCCTTGAAATGAATGCCCGGCTCCAGGTGGAGCACCCGATTACCGAGGCCGTCCTGGGGTTGGACATGGTGGAGTGGCAGGTCCGCATCGCCGCAGGGGAACCCCTGACGCTGCAACAGGAGGAGATACAACCCTGGGGGCACGCCATAGAATGTCGCATCTACGCCGAGGACCCCTACCGGGATTTTGTGCCGTCCACCGGGAATCTGCTGCGTTGGCGGCCTCCCAGCGGTCCCGGTCTCCGACTGGACAGTGGCGTGGCGCAGGATCAGGAAGTCTCCATCTATTACGACCCGATGCTGGCGAAGTTGATCGCATGGGGACCAGAGCGCGGCGTCAGCCTACGCCGGATGGAGGTCGCGCTGTCGCAGTTCCTGGTACTCGGGGTTGTAACCAACATCCCTTTGTTGCGGGCAGTGTTGCGACACGCCCAGTTTCAAAGGGGTGATTACGATACCGGGTTTCTCGAGTGGAACCCGGCAGTTACCAGCGCGGTGATCGACGATGAGGCCCGAACCGTGGCGCGTGCGCTGGCGGCGTGGGCGTCGGGCCAGCCGACGGTGGCTCAGGTCCCGGCCGCAGCGGCGACGGACCGGGCGAGGACCAATCTCTGGCAGTCTGTCGGTGAGCGGAGGCTGCCGTGACGACGAGCCGGGGCGAGATGCGGGAGATGTACCCATGGGATGGCGAGCCTTTTCGCTATCGCCTAACGGAGTCGGCAGATTCTTTCACATTTGACTTGGAAGGCGAAGCGTTCGGGTCGGCAGGCCCCACCAGTTTCAGCGTCGAGTCCCGCCAAAGCGGAGAAGGTTTGTGCCGGACAGAATCCGGAAGGGCGTTCGCTTTCGCGTGGGAGTGGGTCGGCCCGGAGTTGCACCTGTGGCTGAATGGGGACCTGTTGGTTTTCCAGCGGGCGGACCCTTCGACAAGCTCAGGACGGCGCCGGGGCAGCGCGGCCGCCAATGAAGCCACAGGAGACGTGCTGGCGCCCATGCCCGGCTCCGTGCTGGAGATATTGGTCGAAGAGGGTGACCGCGTGGAACGGAACCAGACTGTCGCAATCATGGAGTCCATGAAAATGGAGTTGGTGATCACAGCGCCCCGAGATGGCGTCGTGCGGAGGGTCGCCGTCCAACCGGGGCAGCAAGTGGAAAGGGGGATGCGCCTGCTGGAGTTGGGTTGACTAACGCCACCGTTAGGAATACGATGGCGACAACAATAACCCGGCGGGATTCTGTGAATTCTTGAGCAGAGAGCCAGGAGAATCGGCGTATATCACCTCGGAGCGGACGATAGCCATACCAAACCGCAACCGATAGGGTGTAGTCGGTCAACGCCGAGGAGAGGTAATCAGGAGGTAAAAGCATGGCAGAAAAGGATATTGCCTTAATGGCCCACTTGATGCGGCGCGCCGGTTTCGGAGCGACGTATGAAGAACTGGAGGCTCGCGCCGCCAAGGGCTACGAGGAGACCGTTGAGGAACTACTGAACCCGGAGAGCCAGCCCGCGATCCAGGACGACATCCTGATGCGCTATCAGCCGCAGTGGGTGTCCAAGGCAGGACTGGAAGGTCAGCAGGAAGAATGGACCTTCCGGATGATCAACACCAAGCGCCCGCTGGAAGAGAAGATGGGCCTGTTCTGGCACCATATCTTCTGCACCGGCCACGCCAAGTGCGAGTATCCCAAGCAGCAGCAGATCGAGCTCGATATGTTCCGCACTATGGGGTTCGGCAACTTCGAGCAGTTGCTCATGGGTCTGTCCACCGACCCGGCCATGATGTTCTACCTGGACAACTGCATGAGCCACAAAGACGCCATCAACGAGAACTGGGGACGGGAGCTTCTGGAGCTGTTCTCCCTCGGCGTCGGCATGGACGGCGAGGCCAACTACTCGGAGGATGACGTCAAGGAAGCCGCTCGCGCTTTCACCGGATGGACGGTCACCAACTCCGTTCCCCGCTACCCTTACGGGAAGTACGAGGCGGCGTTCATCTATGACCCGTCCGACCACGACTACGGCGAAAAGACCTTCCTGGGCGAAACCGGAAACTGGAACGGCGAAGACATCGTGAAGATCATCGCCCGCCAGCCCGCCGCGGCCCGGTTCGTCGCCCGGCACATGTACAACTTCTTCGTCGCCGACGAGCCCCAGGTGCCCGCCTGGCAGAACACGCCGCCGCGCGACCCCGAAGCCATCAAGATGCTGGAGGACGAGTACTTCCGCTCCAACTACGACATCCGCTCGATGCTCCGGGTGTTGTTCAACTCCGACTTCTTCAAGGACGCCCGCTTCGAGAAGGTAAAGAGCCCGACCGAAACCGTGGTCGGCACCATGCGCCTCGTTGGCGACTTCGATATGCCCAAGCCGGGCATGAACGCCATGACGCTGACCATCCGCTACATGGGCCAGGACCTGCTGAACCCGCCGACGGTGGAAGGCTGGCACACCGGCCGTGAGTGGATTGACAGCGGCACCCTGGTGGAGCGCATCAACTTCACCGCCGACGCTGTGGGCAACACCTCCCATCGTGGTGTCCAGGCCATCATCAACCGCTTGGGTTCCGAGGGCGACACGATTTCGTCCGAGCGGTTGGTGGACGGCTGCTTGCAGTTGCTCGGCCATTACGAGTTGGCGGATGTCACGCGCAACGAGTTGATCGCCCTCGCCGACAGTGAAGGCGAACTCCGCACCGGCACCGACGAGTTCGGCCAGCGAGTTGGGCAGATGTTGCAGTCCATCGTGGCCACCACCGAGTACCTGTTCGAATAATCAAGGAGGGCGAACGAAATGACAGCCACCAAGAAAGATCCGGTGCTGGTGGTCCTCCAGTTATCTGGCGGCAACGACGCACTGAACACCATCATCCCTTACGGCGACCCGCTGTATTTGGATAACCGCCCCAACGTGCGGATACCCATTGACCAGGTTCTGCCCATCAACGACCAGATTGGTTTTAACCCGGCCATGGGGCCGATGAAGCGCCTGTACGATGAGGGCAAGGTCGCCGTCATCCAGGGCGTGGGCTACCCCAATCCCAGCCGTTCGCACTTCCGCTCCATGGACATCTGGCACACCTGTGAGCCGGACAAGGTGGGAGACGAGGGTTGGCTGGGCCGGGCCGTGCGCGACCTGGACCCGCAGAAGGAAAACGTGCTGACCGGCGTGAACTTCGGCCGCGGCCTTCCCCGGTCGCTGGTAGCCCCGGGCGTTCCGGTTGCCTCCGTGGGCAATCTGGAGACCTACGGCGTGCTCACGGGCATCGAGGTTGAGGAGCAGCGGACCAAGGCGCTGGACGTCTTCTCCCGCGTGTACTCTCCCATGCTGGGCCAGGGCCCGGTGCTGGACTACTTCGCCCAGACCGGCCTGGACGCGCTGGAAGGCGCGGACATCCTGAGCACCGCTCCCGCCATGTACTCTTCCTCGGTGGAGTACGGCAACGACACTGTTGCCCAGTACATGCGCAACATCGCGCAGACGCACCTGGCCGGGTTCGGCACTCGCGTGCTCTACACCACCGCGCCCTACAACAGCTTTGACACCCACGCCGGCGAGTTGGCCAACCACACCCGCCTGTGGACCGAGACCTCCCACGCCGTCGCCGACTTCTACGACGACCTCAAGGAGCACAACGCCGGAGACGAAGTGATCCTGCTGGTCTTCACCGAGTTCGGGCGCCGGGTGCACGACAACGGCTCCGGCACCGACCACGGTTCGGGCGGCGTTGCCTTCGTGGTGGGCGAGAGCGTCAAGGGCGGCCTCTACGGCGAGTACCCCTCGCTGGAGGAGAACAAGCTGCTTGAGGGCGACCTGCACTTCAACAACGACTTCCGCGGCCTCTATTCCACCCTCCTGGAGAAGTGGATGGGTCTGGATGCCCAGCCCATCGTGAACGGCTCCTTCGAGCAGATGGACTTCATTTAGCCCGACACAAGGAGGCGATCATGGTAACAGCAACCAGAATATCCCACGTCCAGCTCCAGTACAGCCACACCATCGGGCGTGGCGAGCAATTTGGCCCGGGTTTCACCTACCCGATCCACATGGCGCGGGGCGAAGACGATCTGATGTACGTCCTCTGCCGGTCCTCTGAGTACCGGCCCGAGGGCACCCGCGTCACGGTCTGCACCGTTGACGAGGAATACGTCAACGCCTTCGCTCGCGGCGTTCCCCAGCAGGGTCCCCACGAATACAACTTCGAGGATGGTTCCCTGGTCTGGCCCGTCAACGTGGCCATCGCCAGCAACGGGAACGTGTACGTGTCAGACGAATGGCTCCACCGCATCTCTATGTTCACCAGGGACGGTGAATACATCGGGAAGTGGGCGGAGAATGTCGGCAGCGGCGACGGCCAACTGGACCGGCCGTCCGGCCTGGCCATCGACGCGGACGACAACGTCTGGGTCGTGGACGGCAACAACCACCGCGTCCAGAAGTTCACGCCGGACGGCCAGTTCCTGATGAAGATCGGGAGCTACGGCCAGGGCGACGGCGAGTTCGACACCCCCTGGGGAATCGATATCGACAGCCAGGGCAACATCTACGTCGCCGACTGGCGCAACGACCGCATCCAGAAGTTCAGCCCGTCCGGCGACTTCCTGATGAAGTTCGGGTCGTCGGGCGACGGTGATGGCGAGTTCAACCGCCCTGCCGACGTGGCGGTGGACAAGGACGGCATCATCTACGTGGCCGACTGGCTGAACAATCGGCTGCAGTACTTTGATCCGGACGGCATCTTCTGCGGTCAGAAGACCGGCGAAGCCACCGTCTCTAAGTGGGGCAAGGACAAGCTGGACGCGAACCCCGAAATGTGGGGTGAGCGGGACCGCGCTCCTGGCCTCGAACGCGAGCGGGACTTCTGGGCGCCCACCGGCGTCGCAGTGGACGTGGACAACCGGGTGTTCGTCTGCGAAGGTCCGCGCAACCGCATCCAGGTGTTCCAGAAGCAGGGTCTCATGTTCATGGGGCCGCGCCTGTAGTCCAAGGCCGTCCCATTGGGGAGGCGCCGAAACTACTGGATCAACACGTAGGGGCGAATAATTATTCGCCCCTACTGCTGTCGTGAACACCGAGACTCAACCAGGGAGCCACCCTTCGCCATGCCCGCCCGAGTAGCCAGAATACCCAATTTGGAATGCGAAGCGTTCTATTATGATATGGAAAGGCGCGGCATCGCGCTCTTGGACATGGAACCCAACGCCGTTCCTGAGGCGCTGGAACAGGGCGAGATCGACGCCGGGCCGGTGTCGCTATTGGAGATCGAACGGCTGACTTCACAAGCGGCGTTGATCACCGAGTTCTGCGTGGCGTCCGTCAACCGCGCGGTTTCGTGCGTGTTGCTGTCCAATCAACCCATAGACGAACTGGGCGGCATTAAAATTGGACTCAGCGACCCGGACCCAACCTCGCTGCAGCTCCTCCGGATCCTGCTCACGCAGAAGCATGGACTGGGTGAGCCGACCTTCGCTGATCGGGCGTCTGACCACGACGCCTTGCTGCTCACCGGCAATCAAGCGCTGCGAGGACGCCGGGCGGAGCGGCGATTCTCCCATCGTCACGACTTGGGAGAGGAATGGCAGACGTGGACCGGCCTGCCCTTCGTGTTCAGCCGCTGGATGGCCCGGACGGATATGGACCGGCAGGACTTCCTGATCGTCCAGGACGCGCTGTTCGTCGGGCAAGAGGACTGGATGAACAACCTCTATAAGGACACCGGCCCGCGCAACGACCTGCTGATGCTGTCCCGGGAGGTGCTGGAATATGTCCAGGGGATGCGGTTCTTCATGGGAGTCTCGGAACAGCGGGCGGTCGCGCTGTTCCGAGAGAAACTGCGATTTCTTGAAAAATCCGGGCTGGATTAGGTTGCGGCTATGGCCATGGCCCCAACGGCCACAGTTCCCAATTGCACCGGCAATTGCTTCCAGCTGACGCCCCGGTCCTCGCTGCAATACAAGGCTCCGCCGTCGGTGCCGGCGTACACCTTGCTGGCCTCATCGGGGTCCCATTCAAACGCCACCACCATGTCCTCGGCGTTCTCACCTTCGCCTAAGCCATCTACCAGTTTCCAGCTCCGGCCGCCGTCGGTGGACCTGTAAAACTGAGGATTGCTGCGCCGGGCGTTTTCGGACACCGTGACCAGCACCAGGTCAGCGTCGTCCGGGGCTGCTGATATGTGCAGGGTGTACCGGCGTTGCAACCCGTCGTTGATCAGTTCCCACTGGTCTCCGCAGTCGTCGGATCGATAGGGTGCGCGAGCGGTAGCAACGTATATGCTGCTGGGCCGGTCGGCGCTGAGGTTCACGCAGTGAATATCGTCGTCCAGTCCAGGCAGTTGTTTCCAGCTGGTCCCGGCGTCGCCGGAGCGCACCATGCCGCCGACTTCAATACCGGCGTACAAACGGGCGGGGTCATCGGGCGCGACGCGCAGGTCCCGCACGTGAGAGTCCCGGGTGGGAGCGTGGAAACCCCAATCGACTGCCTCCGGCACCGCCCGGAACCCGTCGCATTCCACCCAGGTCGCGCCACCATCATCGGAGCGAAAGACTGCCGCCGGTTCGCTGCCGACGTACACGGTATCCGCTTGGGTGGGATGGGCCAGCACGCTGTGGGCATAATCGGAGGGATAGGATGACAGGTGTTGCCAGGTAGCTCCGCCGTCGTCGGTACGATAGACGCCGGCTTCATAAGCGGCGAGGTAAGCCCGTCCTGAAGCGACCGGACTGCAAGCCAACCGGGCGGCCGCGTGCGCCAGAGGGGTCACCGGCCCCTGGGTCCAGGTTTTGCCGCCGTCGGCGGTGGACACCGCGCAGACTCCGTCGTGCATTCCAACGTAGATTGTGATTGAGGACATTTCGCAACCCCTTTTCACGGTGTTTCAAAAATGCGGAGCGCCGGCCCGAAATGCTCTGATGCCATCGGCCAATCCATAGCGCTGCAAACCCAACACATTCATGGTGTGAGTAGAATCCAATCCCAATAAATCGGAGGCACCGCCCTGCTCCGATTGAGATCCGGTAGGCGCCACCAAGTCAGTGTCCAGGTCAAAGGCTAGAGCGATGGCATGGGCAAAGTGATACATACTCACCCAATCCTTGCCGGCGACGTGGTAAGCGCCTTGATAATCTCCGGTGGTCAATGCCGCGATGCCTTCCACGAGGTGTCCCACGTAAATCGGAGTTCGATAAACGTCGGTACGGGCGTGGTACGGCTGTCCATTGCGCAAAGTTTCTATCAGCCTCGGCCCGAAGTTTCGCTGGCCCGGCTCCGGCCACCCGTACACGATGCTGGTGCGCAGCACGCTCCATCGGGAACAGAGTTCAGCCACCCGTTGCTCGGCCTCCCACTTGGTCCTGCCGTAATGGGTGGTGGGGTCGGGCGTTGCATCCTCCGGGTAGTAACCGGGAGCGTCGGGGAATACGTACTCAGTGGAGACATAGACCAGCCTTGCTTGATGTAGTTGGCAGAGTTGGGCGACCAGCGATGTTCCAGCAACATTGACGGCAGAAGCGCGCTGGCGGTCCCTTTCGGCGGCGCCCACGTCGGCAATGGCGGCGAGATGCACCACTGCCTCAGGCCGTACTATTCGGAAGACACGCTCCAATTCCACTCTATCGTTCAGTTCGACTCGATGCCAGGAATTGCCGTCATTGGCCGGAGGGCGCGACCGGAAGGTGCCCGCTACGGTATGGCGTCGGGCGCCGCCGGCCAGGTGGCGCACCAGATGCCGCCCGATGAAACCGCTGGCTCCAATGACCAAAACCCGCACGGTTTGTTGCTCCGCGTCAAGACAACTCGGCAATCGCTTCAATTTCCACGTCAAGACCGTCTTCCGCCAGGGCTGTAATCTCGACCAGAGTGTTGGCCGGATAATCACCCTGGAAATAACGCGCGAACATCTCCTCCTGTCCGGACTGGTTTTCTCGCCACGCCGGGACGCTGGTCACGAAAGTTGTGATCTTCACGATGTCCGATGGCGTACCTCCTTCAGCCGCGACGATGCGCACGATCCGGTCCAGGGTTACCTCCAGCTGCTCGAGCATCGTGGCGCCTTGGGCATCCGTTCCTCTGGCGGTGCAACCGGCAATGAACAGGAGGTTGCCTACTCTGACCCCTCTGCTGAACGTCGCGCCGGCGGGGGCTATATCGGGATAGTTGTTTCGTACTTTCTCCATGGCGCTTCTCCTCAAACCGGATGGCGTGGTCAGTAAATCACTCCGGCAGATTCTAACCTTTCTATCTCCCCGGCCGGCATTCCCAACAATTCCCCGAAGACGTAGTCGTTGTCCTCGCCGATGTTGCTGTACTTGCCGAAGGCGATTGGCGTTTCCGGCATTCTGGCCGGAATTGACCAGGAAACGCTTTCGCCTTCCACCCATTCCGTGGCCTTGATGCCGCGTTCCGCTTCCCAGTAGCGGGTATCCTGATAGAAATTGCGGGACTTCAGGTGATTGCTGTCGTGCAGGTCCTGGCCTTGTGAAACAATTCCGGCAGGCACTCCGGCGGCTTGCAGGTCGTCCATCAAGGTTGCGGCGTCCTGGGTCCGTGTCCACCCCGCTATCGCGGCGTCCAGCGCAGCTTCGTTGCGCCGGCGTCCAATCCGGGTTTCGTATTCGGGCGCGGTTGCCCAGGCCGGGTCGGCCATGGCCTTACGCAAACTCCGCCACTGTTCATCGTCAGCCACGGCAATGGCGATGTACCGATCTTCTCCGGCACACGGATAAACCCCGTGCGGCGCGGCCCACTCGTCTCTGTTTCCCCGGCGTTGCGGGCTACGCCCGTTCACCTGGTAGTCCAGCAGGGCCGGCCCGCCGGTGGCAACACCCGATTTGAAAATCGACGATTCCAGGGTGGCGGTCTTGCCGGTCAGCCGCCGCCGCATCAATGCCGCGATAATTCCCGCCGGCTGGAAAACGCCGGTATGGTAATCGGAGTACGATGTGTTCACCACGCCGGGCGGGTCGTCCGGCAGGCCGGTCATAAGAGATACCCCGGAGAGATGCTGCACCAGGATACCGAAGGATTTATAGGTGTAGTAGGGCCCGTGCCCGCCCAATCCGGTTTGCCACATGATGATGGCGTCGGGTCGCTGCCGGCGTATCTCAGGGAAATCGATTCCCCAACGGTCCAGCACGTTGCGCCGGAAATTGGTCATGAAAACGTCGCTGATCCGCACGAGCTCCAGCATCAGGTCACGCCCGGCTTCGGTACGCACGTCGAGAGTAATGCGACGCTTGGCGCGCTGGTACTCAGGCTGACCCGCGCCCCGGGACCAGGCGGGTATGAAAGCCATCTCATCGAGCACCTTGTTGGTCTCCACCTTGATGACCTCGGCGCCAAGGGAACCCAGGATGCGGCCGGTGAGCGGCAGGGCCACGTAGGGACCAAACTCCACGACACGTATGCCGGTGAGAGCGGACGGCATGTCTGCGCTGGCGCTGGTCATCTTGACTACTCCTCGCTATGGCGGTCGAAGATCAGGCGACGTACATCGAAGGCGAACCCGGGCAGCAGGTCCTCGCCGGACAGGGTTTCGGGATTTTCCAGTATCTCCGGCTCTTCCCGGCCTGCGCGATAGACGTACACCCGGCGGGTGAGGTAGTCGATGAGCCAACCCAGGCGCGCGCCGCCGTCCATCCATTCTTGCATCTTGGCCAGCAGCGGCGGCAGGCGGTCAGTGCGGGAGCGAACTTCCACCACGAAATCGGGCGCGCCGTTGATGGTTCCACGCCGCTCTGAAGGAGTCAGGTTGTCGTAGCGTTCCTGGGTAATCCAGGCAGCGTCGGGGATGCGTTGGGCGCCACTAGGGAGGTGGAAGCCGATGGTGGGACCGTAGCTTCTACCACCATGGGTGCGCTGCCGTACCACAAGGTCTGCGGTGATTTCGGACTCGTCGGCGCTACTCTCGGAACCGGGGGCCGGCATGATTATCAATTCTCCTTGTGCGGAATACTCAAACTGCCAGAGCGGGTTATCCATGGAGAACCGACACAGTCGCTCCCCGAAGTCGGGGGCGAGGTGGTCAACGCCCAGGGCAGACAGGTTGAGGCGAAGTTCGCCCACCAATGGCAAATCTGAGGCCGGTTCGACTTCCGCCGACGGCTGGGAAGACGCGGTAGGCTGGGGTTTAGCAGTAACCATTGCAGAATCCTCCTGGGCGATTGACGCCTAGATTACACCGTCGGCATCGAGAGCGGCGAGTTCGTCGGCGGTCAGCCCCAACTCGCCCCGGTACACTGCCGCGTTGTCCGTGCCCAATGCCGGGGCCGGTCGCCGCCGCGCCGAGACTTCCTCGCTGTGAAATATGCCCAGCGGGTACTTGATGGCGCCGATTGCGGCATCGTCATGTGCAATGTCGTACCAGAATCCCGATTCAGCCAATTGGGGGTCGGCGAGGAGGTCCGCCACCTCGTTGACGGGCAGGAACACCAAATTCCGCCGCTGCCCCTCGTGGAACAGTTCCTGGACGGTGAAATTCTCGGCGAATTCCAGGAATAACGCCGTGATGATGTCGATATGCTCCGCCCGGTCCTGGTTGCCGCCCCGATATGCTTCACTAAGCACCTCGTCGTTGCCCGTCACTTCGTGGATCCACTCCGCGAGGGTATCCCATTCCCGGGGCGTGATTACGCCGGCGGCGATCCATCCATCCTTGCAGGGATACGCCCCCAACGGAATAACGAGGGTGGAGTTCGTGCCCACCCGGGTTACATTCTGCCCCAATTTCCGCCACAGCAACGCGGGATGCGCGTCGGTGTAATAGGTGATAAGAGCTTCCTGGGATGAAACGTCTATATGTTGTCCCACGCCTCCGCCCGCGAAATCCCGGTAGTACAGGGCAGCTAGGATGCCGACTGCGGCGTATTGGGCTGCCGGATAATGGCTGTGCTCGTTGCCCTGGCGGACGGGAGGTTCGTCGGGTTCGCCCGTAATCTGCATATAACCGCTGGCTGCCATCACCACCAAGTCATCCCCTTGATAGTCGGCCCATTCGCCTGAGCCGCCGAATGGCGTGACCGACGCGACGATCAGGCCCGGGTTTTGTGCCCGGAGAGCGTCATACCCAATGCCCAATGCGTTGAGATAATGACGGTCATAGCTTTCAATGACCACATCGGCGTCGGCAACCAATCGGCGAAAAATGGCGCGCCCGGCAGCGCTTTCAAGATCAAGGGTTATGGATCGTTTGTTGGTGTTGTAGAACATGAAGTCCAGGCTGCGCTCACCATCCGGTGCGTCGTCGGGGAAGGGACCCAGGCGTCGGGAAGGGTCGCCGCCCGGGGGTTCGACCTTCACCACGTCCGCCCCGTAGTCGGCCAGCAAACGGCCGCAGAAGGCGGCCCGCCGGTCGGTAAGGTCCAGGATCCGGTAAGGGGGTATCAGATGCTCGCCCGCGTAGTCGTCGAACCGAGGCATACGCGCTAACTCCGTACTGCGATTGCTGATAAATCCGGGCTTTCCGGCCCATTGGCCGTGCGATAGCTAATGTATCGCCGGCTTCCAACCATGTCAAAAGGGATTATCGGAAAACCGGGCGGCTATAATATTGGCGGCCAATCCCACCATCCGTTGAGAGACACCAATGAGTACCATGCATCCCACCGACATCAACGCCGCATTGATCAATCTGGTCCGGAAGCGGAACCCACCATGGTGGCAGACCGTCGCCATCGGTCTGACGCCAAACCTCCGTCCCGTCCTGGGGTTAGTGGATGCCCGCACGCTGCCGAACTCAGTGGAGGAACATCGCCCGCACGTGATGTTGGTGGCGGGGCTGCGCGGGCAGACCACCGATACGCCTCGAATTCTGGCAGCGCTGGACCTTTTCGCCCGCTCGTCCGCCGCGGGAGCGTCGGGCGTCGCGTTATCCGCCATCGTTGCCGCCAACCCGGATGCTCTCGCCGGGGGCGACTGGGAGCCAATGGCGCCGCAACACGTGGACCTCAGTGAAGGTTATCCCCCGGACGGCGGATTCTATTTCGACGAAACAGCCCCGGAACGCCGTTACTTGTGGCGTTGGATTTGCTACCAGGCTCCTGATCTGCTGATCGAAGTGTCTCTGTCCGACAATGCCGATCAGCCGATTTTGTGGGAGGCTAATGCGGCTGCTGCCGGAAGCGCCGTCGCCAATGCTCTGGATGCCGCCCGCGCTGCCGATGACGATTCGTTGGTGGCTGCGTTGGGTAGGCCGGCTGGGGATGCCCCCGGCGCCATCCCAGCGTTGCGCCTCACCACCCATTGGGGCGGGTTGACCGATGCCTTGGCGTCGGTGTGGGCGTTGACCGGGAAAGGCAGTGATGTTCCTCCATCCGGCGCCTGCTTGGCGTTGCAGGCTCGACGGGAACGTTCCCCGTTGGAACTGGCCCGGATTCTCGCCTCCCGCTACGGGCACGCTCTGGATCCCGTGAACTACACCCAGGGAGTGAGCATCAGCGGCCGCCTGCGCCTGTTCGCTTTGGATGATACCTACCAGAACCCAACCACTGATATAGCGGAGTTGATCGCACCTATCGCGGCGGACCCGGCCCGGTATTTGTCCGACGCCGGCGGGGCGGCGCTAACCGGCGTGGTTTGGGCGGCCCGACTGGCCGACTACACCGGCGACGAAATCTATCGCCGTTTGTTCTTCTACGCGGCGGATCGTTTTGCGTCGCGGGGCGCCGGGCAAGCTCCGACGCCTTGCGATCCCGATTTCCGCGTGGAAGATATGTTCATGTGCGGCGCGATGCTGGGCCGCGCATACCGGATCTCCGGCGACGCCAGGTACGCCAACCTGTTGGCCCGGTTTTTGTTGGATGGCGGCGATGTCCAGGATGGTAACGGGCTGTTCAAACACGCCCGCTCGGCGCCATGGTATTGGAGCCGGGGCAACGGTTTCGCGGCTTTGGGATACGCCGAAACCCTGACCTATTTGCCGTCTGACCACCCGGCAAGAGACATCCTTTTGAACCGACACCGCCGACACCTTGACGCGTTGCTGCGCGTTCAGCAACCCTGGGGCACATTCGGCGAATTGGTGGACGTGCCCGGCGCGTGGGGAGAACTTACGTCCACCGGCATGGTGGGATACGCGCTGGCGCGAGGGCTGCGGTTGGGCTGGCTGCCCGACGGCGAAACCGCCGGCTATCGCGCCGGCTTGGATGCCTGCTGGCGGGCTCTGTCAGAGCGGATCGACGACGACGCCAACGTGGTGGACGGATGTATCAGCACCGGCGTGATGCCGGATGCCCGCGCGTATTTGGATCGAACCGCCGTCAACGGCTACGATGACCGCACCGGGAGCCTGGCGCTCTGGTTCGCGTGCGAGATGGCACAGCAGCCGCCCGCGTAGGCCATGCTAAAATTGCCCAACCATCGCGCGTTTGTCGTTGACGGAGGCAAATATGCTGACCAGGCTGGAAGTCAACGGGTTCAAAAATCTGGTGGATTTTTCGCTGGATTTCGGGCCGTACACGTGCATCGCCGGTCCAAACGGGGTGGGGAAGTCCAACATATTTGATGCCATTCGCTTCCTGTCGCTGTTGACGGAAAGTACCATCAACGACGCGGCCCTGCAAATCCGCAACGCCGGCGAGGATACCGGCGACATTGTCGACCTGTTCTTCGCTGATGGCGATGAGAGGGCCGACCGGATTGAACTGGCCGCAGAGATGATAGTGAGCAGGGACGTGAAAGACGACTTTGGCCGTGAAGCTGAAGCGTCATCATCCTTCCTGCGCTACGAGGTCGCTTTCCGCTACGAACTGCCGTCGTCAAGTACCGGACCTTTGGGCGGGCTGGTTCTGGAACGGGAAGAACTGCGCCCCATCGCCACCGGTCGGGCGGTACATCACCTGAAATTTCCCCACAGCAAGGCGAAGTTCCGCGACAGCGTGGTGTACAACAGACGGCATGCGCGCAGTGGGTTTATTTCTACGCAGGTTGACCCGGAAACCGAACAGACCGCCATCGTAGTCCACCAGGACGGCGGCTCTCACGGGAGGGGCCGCCCATCGCCGGCACAAAGCGCGACGCGGACCATCATCGGAACGGAGAATACCGTGGCGACGCCGACCATACTGGCGGCGAAGCGAGAGATGCAGAACTGGCGGGTGCTGGCGCTGGACCCGGCGGCGATGCGTCGCCCTGACCGCTACACCCAACCGCCGGGCATCGCCCCCAACGGCGCGCACATCCCGGCCACGCTTCAGCACTTGTCCAACATCGCGCCACAGTATGATGACGAACCGGAAAACGTCTATGCGATGGTGTCTATCAGGTTGGCGGAACTCGTTCCCGTTTATATGGTTCGCGTGGTTCAGGACGACGTGCGGCAATTGTTCTCGTTGGAACTGGAAGAGGATTCCGGGGTGAATCTGCGGGCTAACTCCATTTCGGACGGGACGCTGCGTTTCCTGGCTTTGGTAGCGCTGACTGAGGCAGTCTATGAAAGCGCAGTCTTCTGCATGGAGGAGCCGGAGAACGGCATTCACCCGACTAAACTGAATGCGATGAATCGTCTCCTTCATGATATAGCCGTGGACGCCGATGAGCCAGTCGGCATAGATAACCCCATGCGGCAGGTTATAGTAGCCACCCATTCACCTTATTTCGTGCAGTTGCAGAACAAGGAAGACTTGGTGCTGGCGAGAGCCCGCATGGTGCGCTCCAAATCGGGTGAATTGGTAGAGCATCTGTTGAAATGTCACCCTTACCAGGGGACTTGGCGTTGTTCCAGCGAGCGTGAGGGGATGACGCTGCTGTCTTTGCAGTCTTATCTTATGCCGCCGGAAGAGACGCAGATAGCCTTTCCTCGAGAATTCTGGGAATCCGTATGGCGGTGATACGGTGTCTGTTGGTGTGCGAAGGTGGTTTCGATACCGCCCTCATATCGCATATCGGACGATTGATTGCGAGGTACAGCCGTTCGGAGCCCGAGTTTGAAACCTCGACTTCGGGACGACGCCCGGTTGACAAGATTCGCAATAGCCCGCGGCGGATCGGTCAATATGATTTACTGTTTGTGCATAGGGACGCCGACAACGCCGGGGCAGATGCTCGCTACCGAGAGATAGAAGCAGCAGTTCAGGACTCAGAGTACGAGGGGCCGTGGGTGGGGATAGTGCCGGTAAGGATGACTGAAGCATGGCTACTGCTGGACGCGAGGGCAATTCGCCAAGTGGTTCGGAACCCGCTCGGCAGAGCGCAGCTAACTTTACCATCTCCCAACGAAGCAGAACGGAGGGCAAATCCACGAGCTATATTGGAAACGGCTTTACTGGACGCGAGTGAAAAGCGTGGCCGTCGCCGAACTGATATGCAGCGTGCGCTACCCGACATTTGTCGGCGTCTATTGCAAAATCTCCCCGTCGGCGGCCCTCTGGAGCAGTTAGCGTCCTGGGTGAGGTTCCGCGATGATGCTATTGCGGCGTTGCGCGATTTGAACGGTTAGGAGCATACCCCAATGCACATCCTCATCGCGTACATCTCCCAGCGGATTCCCTTTTACTACGGGTGGATCGTCCTCGGCACAGCCGGCAGCAGTATGTTCGTCCGCAACGCCGCGGGCAGCCTCACCTTCGCGGTCTTCGTGCCGTTGGTCGCGGATGAGACCGGATGGAGCCGTGCGCTGATTGGAGGAGCCGCCGCCGTGGGTGGGCTGTTGGCGACCGGGGCGTCTCCGCCGGTTGGGTGGGCCATCGACCGATACGGAGCGCGGGTGGTGCTGGTGTTCGGAATAATCATCCTCGGGCTCAGCACCATCGCGATGGCCTGGTTGTCAGTTCATATCGCCATTTTCTACACCGCCCTGGCCATTGGGCGCATTATGTTCAGCAGCCCATTGAATGTGGGCGCTGCTACTGTGGTGGGCCGTTGGTTCGTGCGACAGCGGGGCCGCGCCACCGGGTTGCTGTTCCTATCCCACTCCGGGGGGATGGTGGCGTTTCCCCTGGTTGCCACCTGGGTCAGCGTGGCCTATGGGTGGCAGACAGCGTGGATCGTTCTGGGCCTAATGGTATATGCCATAGCGTTGGCCCCGGCTGCTTTGCTGGTGGCACAGAGGCCGGAGGACGTGGGTCTGTTGCCCGACGGCGATGCGCCCGATGAACTCAATGCGGCTGCCGCCGCGCCGGGCAGCAGCGATCCAGCCGACCTGGAATGGACCGCCCGGCAGGCCATGCGCACGCCGGCCCTTTGGGTCCTGGCCATCGGGACGGGTTTTCTGTTCCTGCTGCAGTCGGGCACCAATGTGTACCAGGCGGACTTGCTGAGATCGCGGGGCATCGACCTGTCGCTATCACAGCTCAGCATCGTGGTCAACGCGGCAGGTACGGCTTTCGGCAGCCTGCTGTGGGGTAGGGTCGTGGAAAAAATGCGGGTGTCATATACCTACGCCATCGTCGCTCTGGTGATGGCGTTGGCGTGCGGACTGTTCGTGGTCGCGGACACGGTGGCGACGGCGTTTTTTGCGGCCGGCCTGTTCGGTGTGGCCGTGGCCGGGATTCTGGTCGTCCCGGCGGTGGCGTATGCTAACTTCTTCGGACGGCACTCCTTGGGCGCCATACGTGGCGTCACGGAACCCTTCACATCGTTGGGACAGGCTATCGGCGCAGTAGCATCAGGTTTGGTATTTCAATTCGCTGGCGACTATGGTTGGGCTTTCGTCATCTATGCCGTTCTCGGTGCTCTGACCGCCGCAGCGCTGCTTTTGGCGCGCCCGCCGCGCCATCCGGCAGCGAGGGCAGCGCTGGCCGCCGCCGATTAGTCCGTCGGCAAATCGGGGTAGGACGGCGAGGTAGGAAAGGACTGCTCCGGGTCCACCCGCCGCAACTGGTATGCCTCCGACGCCATAATCCGGTCAACTTGCTGGGGAAACTCCTCAAACTTGTCGGCGAAAGCGCGGATTAGCCGACCGGACAATCTGCCACAGTCGTCGCTGCCCAGAAACACCGCCAACTCGGCGGCCCGCTCCATCGACGCGCCTTGCCCCGACGTAACCTGCACGCCGCGCTGGTACATCGCCGTGTCGCCAATCTCCCGCGACAAGTCCCGCAGGTCCTCCCACATCCGGGTGTGGATGGAGCCGGGGCTGATGGCGTTGACGGTGATGGGAGTATCGGCCAGCTCCAGGGCCAGGTTCTCGGTGAGGTTGACGATGGCCGTCTTGGCCGCGTCGTAGGCGGCGCTGTTCGGCCCGCCGACACCGGACATATTGACGACGCGGCCCGCCCCCTGGGCCAGCATGGCCGGAATCGCCGCCCGGCATCCGTAGAACGTGCCCAGCAGATGGATGGCGATGGTGCGGTCCCAGTCATCGGGGTCGTTCTCCCAGAGGCGACCGACGGGGCCGAGGTTGCCGGCGTTGTTCACCAGGACGTCGATGCGGCCATACTGCTCGATTGTCCGCCGCACGGCGTTGTCCACCTGCGCCCGGTCCGTAACGTCGGCGATGACCGTAACGACTTCTGCGTCAAATTCATCTCGGATGGCGTTGGCCGTCTCCTGCAACTCTGCGCCGGTTCGGGCCGCCAGAGCCAGTCGCGCCCCTTCAGCGGCGTAGGCGCGGGCGATGGCCTGCCCGATGCCCCGACCTCCTCCGGTGATCAACGCCGCTCTCCCTTGCAGTCGTTTCTCGTCAGACACTTGGAGCCTCCCTCTGACGCCGCGCATGATCATCGCGGTGGTACAATTCCGCCACATACTACACCACGGGAGCGAACCCATGACCAATGCGTCCCAACCCGCCGTGCCCACGGTCTCCTTCACCAGCATGGCAGCCGGCACCAGGGAAGACTACGAGCTGCTGGAGAAGCTGGAAGCGGAATTCGCCGCCGCCACTGCGGACCGCGTGCTGGATCAGTTGCGGGGGCTAGCCGGGTCACTGGCCGGTTACAAAGTGGACCGGTTGGAACATTCGTTGCAATCCGCTACCCGCGCCTACCGCGACAATGCCGACGAGGAAATGGTGGTGGCCGCGCTGCTCCATGACATCGGGGACCTGCTGGCGCCGCACAACCACAGTGAGATGGCGGCGGCTGTACTACGTCCCTACGTATCGGAACGCACGTATTGGGTCGTCAGACAGCATGGGCTGTTTCAGACTTACTACTACGCCCACCACGTGGGGGGCGACCGCGACGCCCGTGATCGATATATTGACCATCCCTATTACCAGGACGCGGTGGACTTCTGCCACAAATGGGACCAGGCTTCCTTCGATCCGGACTACGAGTCGTTGCCGTTGGAGTTTTTCGAGCCCATGGTGCGTCGGGTGTTCGCCCGCGAACCGTTCAGCGCCGGAAGGGAGTTAGGCAGACAAGCAGAACGATGATGTCACATCATTCCAGCGAAATGGGCCTGTTTGCGGATGCCGTTGACCGGTTAGATGAGGCTCTGCTGGCAATGGCTGAATATCCTGCCCTAACGGTAGTCCGCGATGGGGTCATCAAGCGGTTTGAATTCACCTACGAAATGGCGATCCGTTGCCTGCGCAGCCGGCTGAGGCGAGGCGCTCATCCGGATGCGGGCCGATACGGTTATCGAACCACAATCAGGTTCAGCGCTGACGCTGGTTTGATCGACGACCCGGAAGCGTGGATCGGCCACACCAACTCAAGGCAGAGCACGACCCACGATTACAATGAACCGGTCGCCGTCAGCATTGTTGCCAACGTTCCCAAATTTGCCGCTGACGCCCGCCGGTTGCTAAGTAGATTACAGAGCGATGCAGGTACGGATATATGAGCACCGCTAGAGAACAGGCATCCGGTGGCGTGATAATCCGCCCGCACTGGCTGGCCATGGTGCAGGACATCCTGCAACGTTACGTGCCGGAGCGGGAGGTACGCGCTTTCGGTTCCCGCGTCACCGGCGGCAACCGCCCGTTCTCCGATCTGGACATCGCCATCTGCGGGGATGCGCCGGTGGACGGCGCAACGTTGTTCGGGCTGCGCGAGGCGCTGGAGGAGTCGGATATACCGATTAATGTCGATGTCGTCCCTCTGGAGCAAGCGGGGCAACACATCGTTAACGCGGTGCGCCGTCACAGCGTCGTGATCCACCCTGCTGCCGAAAGACAATCCGATTCGCAACAGTCGCCTGGTCAGGCCAACTGACTTGGCTGCCCCGCCTGGGTTCGAACCAGGGCTTACAGCTCCAAAGGCTGACGTGCTACCGCTACACCACGGGGCATCTGTACTCATTATAGCACTCGGATTTCCCAGCCTATTGCCTGGGTTATACTGCGAGCCGAACCATCCCAACTAACGGAGCGAGTGAGCATTATGGAAACCGTAGGATCCATCGGCCTCGGCAACATGGGCGGCGGCATGTCCGCCAACATCCAGCGGGCCGGCTACCCCATGATCGTCTATGACCTGCGCGAGGAGGCGGCCCTGCCCCTTTTGGAAGGCGGCGCGCGTCTCGCCAACACCCCTTCGGAAGTGGCCGCCGCCAGCGACAT
>DAOUJY010000117.1:0-25681 GCA_034421995.1 Dehalococcoidia bacterium
CTCCCGAGGGAAGCTGGGCATCTTGCACTTGGGTTACGAATACTATCTCGCCACACCCGATCCGCCTGACCACCTCTTCGCCATTCAACGCCACCAAACCGGGTACGCGTGAGCACGAATTCAACCTTGTAGCTCACGGGGTAAGGCCATACCCTTTGACGGTTTCCTCCAGATCGGGGCGGCGCAGGGGCAGGGGTCGGGGCGGCGGGCGGGGCAGGGGTCGGGGCGAATGATTATTCGCCCCTACGAGTCGAAACCACGAATTCAACCTCGTAGCTCACGGGTAGCGGCCATACCCTTTGACGGTTTCCTCCAGATTGGGGCGGCGCAGGGGCAGGGGTCGGGGCGGCGGGCGGGGCCGGGGTCGGGGCGAATGATTATTCGCCCCTACAAGTCGAAACTTTGACGGTTTCCTCCAGATTGGCGAAATCCTCATCGGGCATCCTGGGGCGGCCGGCTGCCCGGGCTATCCGCTCATCTTGCAACATCTCTGCCAAAGTCTCCAGCCGCAGCTCCCGCCCCTCGTCCGGGTCAATCTCCGTCCACAGATCCAGATCCCCCACGATGTCCACCGTCGCCACGCTGACGGTGCATACGCGGGCTAGCAGGTCGATGACGCGCTCTTTGTGGTCGGCGAAGCGGTAGGCGTTGAAGCGCTCGCGGATGGTGGGGTCGCGGGGCTTGCGTTCTTTGTACTGGTCGAGGACCCATTCCAGGGCGGAGCGGCTGCCGAGTTCGTACCACCAGGCTTCGTTGGGGATGCCGGTTAGGGTGGTTTGGTCGTCCAGGATGATGCGGTTGCGGTCTTTGTCGGCGCGGAGGATGGTTTTGGGCGTAGGGGCAACCCTTGTGGTTGCCCTGCTCCCCGCGCCGGGTTGGGCGCCCACAAGGGGCGCCCCTACATCTTGACGTTCCAGGGGCCACGGTTCCGCCGTCTCAAAGTTCAGGTGGAGGTCCAGCAGCTCCCGGCCCTTGCCGGCCCACCAGTGGAAATCCGGCTGGAAATAGACGCGGGGGAACTCGCGGCGGAGGTCGATCTCGTAGCGCTGGCGGTAGGCCGGGTCGTGGAGCATGGCGTAGGTGTAGGCGAAGATGTCCTCGGCGGTGATGGCGTCGTCGCCGTAGCGCTCGCGGAATTGGCGCCGGCCCCATTCGGTGATGTTGCTGACGCGCTCGCCGTCGGGGGTGTAGCGGTAGAGGGGCAGGCATTGTGCACCGTCAAAGAAAAGATGGAAATCCGATATTTTGCCAGTAGCCAATGCTGCAAAGGGTCTGCGTGCCCCGGTACTCTGGAAACAGATTACCCAATTGGATTGTTTCAAATCCGACCCAAACATATCGAAATGGTTCTTGGTGAGCCTGTCGTTCAGTGCAACGTCGGCCAAATGCCACTTGGCGACAAACGGGCGGTAGAGCGACTGGACGCGATAGCCATCGTTATAAACGATTCGTTCACCACGCTGGAACTTGTCTCGCAACGTACTGCTCCATTTGATAACCGGGTTATAGGTTTCGTCCTTATTGTCCACCGATTCGTTATATGTGTCGGCAAAGAAAAGCGCCTTGTTCCGAAGATTGGCAACGTCAAAGTCATATACCCATTCGTCCCGGTTTGACTTGACTGCGTTGGTGAACAGGCCGAACACAGCCTGCTCATCAGCAGTCGCCTTGGCGAATTTGGTTCGCCGGTCGGCGACAGTTATGAGTTGTTCAAAGCCGGCCGTGGACTGGTTGAGCCAGTTGTTTTTCGCGTCCGGTAAGATTGTCTCAAACGCGATGTCCGGGATATTAAGTTCGGCTAGTACGGCCAATTTCTCTGCGCCCGTTTGCCCATCTTCGACGGCGTAGTAATAGACGCCACTGGATTCCGGCTTTCGCCGGAATGACGCTTGCGAGTTGCGGACAAAAAATGTGATGGCGACTCCAGTCATGATCCCGAAAATGTTACCAACTTTGCCATCTTTTCTTACGTCGCCCCCCAAATCTACCGTGTACAAATCACTGAATTCTTGAGTCGCTACTTTGCGGAACCCGTCATCCTGTTGAGCATCAAGAAATCTGCGGTTAGTGATGAAGGCCAAGATGCCGTCATCTGCCAATCTATCCGAGGCCCAGCGTATGAACCGCTTGTACATATCGTACTGATGCGTTCTTTGCGCCGTACCCGACGCGATGTACGTATCTCGGATACGACGGTCAATATCGGGATACTGCCGGTTCGCCCCGCCGTCGCCCCACAGCGTCGCGCTGTCGTTGTAGGGCGGGTTGCCGATGATTACGCTGATGGGTTGTTCGTTCTGCTCCTGGACGCGGATCCAGTTTTCTTCGGAGAGGCCGCCCAGGTTGAAGGCGGCCTGGCGGGTTACGGCGCCGCCGCTGGCGCCGGCGCCCTGCCAGTCCATGTTGTCCAGGGTATCAACGAAGCACAGGTTGGGAAACTCCAGGTATTGTCCGGTGCGTTCCTGGTAGGTGTACTCAATGTTGAGGTTGGCGATGTAGTAGGGGAGGATGGCGACCTCGTTGGCGTAAATCTCCCGGCGATACTTGCGCTCCAGCCGCTCCGCCGGCAGGTAGTTGATGAGGTTGGTGATGAACGTCCCCGTTCCTGTGGCCGGGTCCAGGATACGCACGTTGTCGTCGGCCAGGGTCTTGCCGAAGTGCTTTTGCAGCAGGTGGTCGGTGCCCCGGATGATGAAGTCCACGACCTCGTTGGGGGTATAGACGACGCCCAGGCGGTCGGCGGCGGCCGGGTTGTAGGCCTGGTAGAAGTCCTCGTAGATGGCCTTGAGGAACTGCTGCTTCTCGGCGTAGTCGGCGATTTCGTCGGCGGTGCGGCCGATGGCGGCGTAGTAGGCGCGGAGGCGGTCGATGGCCTCGCGGCGGACCGGGCCGGTGAAGAAGGTCTGGGCCAGGGCGTCCAGCTGGCGGGCGACGTTGTTCTCCCGGTGGAACTGGACGTTGGAGAAGACGCGGAGAAAGATGTCCTCGGTGAGGATGTGCTGCAATAGCATCTCCCGCACGTCGGCGTCGGAGACGTCGGGGCTGATGCTGCGGCGGCAGAGGGCGAGGAAGACGGCGGCGGCGTCCTGGTAGTCGGGGTTGGCGGCCTCGGCCTCGGCGACGGTGGCGCGGAGGTTCTCCAGGACGGCGGGCAGGTCGGCCTTGAACTGCTGGCGAGCGTGGCGGAACTCCTCGATTTCGGGCAGCTCATAGTCCAGGAAGCGGCGGATGAGGCGATGCAGGCCGGCGGGTTGGGACATATCCACCCGCATCGCCTGCTGACCGTTCTGAAACAGGACGGCGGTTTCCGAGTCCTCGAAGACGATGTTGTCGCGGGGGTAGCCGCGGTTGAACTTGGCCTGGATTTCGGCGTCCAGGTCGTCGTGGGTGTCCTTGGCCTCCCAATAGCCGCGGGCCATGCGGAGGGAGTCCTTGACGGTGCCGTCGGGGATTATGCTGGCGCTGGCGTTGCCAACGCGGAGCTCGGGCACCAGCATGAGGCGCTCCCGGTGGTCGGCGCAGTAGGCGGCCAGGCAGTTCTGGAAGGCCGGGCGGATGTTCAGCTCGCTATCGGAGCCGCCGAACTGGACCAGTTGCTCCAGGTCGGCGCGGTAGCGTTGGATGTGGGGGTAGGTGGGCATTATGTATGAAGGTGTACGAGTGCGGAGTTACGATGCGGATGCGTTATCAAAGGCGGCGGCCAGGGTTTGGTCAAAGGTCATCATCTCGTCGATACCCCGCCGCAGGCAACTGGCGAGATGGCAAAGGTCGCGGGCGGACAAGTTGGGATATTGGTCATGCAGTTGGCGGGCCAGCAGTACGTCGTCCGCTTCCAGCGGCAATACTTCCACCCCGGTGCGATGCAGGACTTCCATCGCCGCGTCGAATGCTTCTGTTCTACCCACACGAAGGTAAGCGTGGGCTAACTCCTGCAAAACCTCGGCCGAGGTGCACAACTGAGCGCCATCCAAATACGACTTATGGAAAAAATCCTGGGCTGCCTGTTGCAACGGATGCGGATCTCCCACTGCGTACATGAACGCGTTAGTGTCAACGAACGTCATACTTCAGGCAACCCTTGCCGACGAGATTCATCAATGTTCCTCAGGTGCTCTTCCCAGTCGGGTTCCGGTCCAGGGCCTGATCTGGCGTTGATATCTCTGAAAAACGCCCTCAGTTCTTCCGCTGATTTGAACCGTTCGTATTCTTGCGCCGGCGGCTTCGGGCTGTGCTGCCTGGCGACCGAAACCAGCCAGGCGTCCAGCGTCTTGCCTTCTCGCTCGGCCTGCCGGGCAAAGCGCTCCCGGTCCTCTTCGGATATTTCCAGCTGTATTCTGACCATCGTAGTTTCCGCCTGTGCCGAATGTCTGTGTTTCATAGTTGCAGACTGCCGGGGAGTTCGTCAATGCCGCCAATGAAAACAACCGCCGCCGAGGGCGCCGGCGGCGGTTGGGGTGGCTGCGTTTGCCTAGTGTCGGGCAGTTTGCTACTGCACCAGGTTGGGAGTTACCTCCGCCGGGATGCCGTCGGCTTCCATCTCCCGTCCCCGGGCTTCCACCTGGGGAATGACGGAGGCGAGCAGGTCTTCGTCCAGGTCGGCGGCTACGCCGGGGTAGCCGGCGCGTTCCAGCATGGCCTTAAGCTTGCCGGTCTTGAACTGATCCAGGCACCAGCCCAGGGGGTCGGGGACCAGGGTCTTGTCCCAGAAGATGCGGTGGTTCTTGTTGCGGGGGCCGTAGTGGTAGTGGGGCTCGTCGCGGAAGCAGTCGAAGGCCAGCAGCTCAGTCTCCTCGGTGAAGACGCGGCCGGTGTTGCCGGCCAAGTCGCTGAGGACGTGGATGGCGAGACCGCCGTCGCCCGAGGCCTGGCGGCGCATTTCCAGTCCGAAGCGGATGTTGCCGGCCTCGATGATGTCGGTGCCCCGGTTGTGCTTGACGGTGTTGCGCTCGCCGGCGAACTTGATCCGGGCGGCGCTGTCCACCTCTTCCAGCGCGGCGTTGATGGCGGCCTGGTCCAGGGCGCCGGCGGCGTCGGCATGGCCGGCCCGGGTCAGCATGGCGGCCAGGTTGTTGCGGATGGTCTTCACCGACCAGCCGATGGGGTTGCCGTCCACCGTGTGGTCCATGCGGTACTGCACGCTCTCGCCGTCGGGGGCATAGACGTAGCTCTTCTCGATGTCGAAGCAGTTGAAGCGCAGGGCGGTCTGATCGCCGACCTCGACGAGAATGACCACGCCCTGGTCGGAATGGTCCTGGATGTTGCCATCCCACAGTTCATGCTGGACCACGAACCCGACGTTGCCCGCTTCAAACCTCTGTCGTCCTCGCTGTGTAGTCATATTGGGTTTCCTCCAGTTTTCATAATGGCGTTAGGCGGAATATAGCCATGCGCGGGCGGGGTGTCAAACTGGACGGCTGGAGCGATTGACAAAGCTCCGCCGTGAGGGTACTATTGACCTATATGGCACCCCGTCCGCAGCGAATGGCCTGACCCATTCCCCGGGCGGGTTTTTGTGTTATGCGCGTTGTTACCTACATTGACGGCCAGAACCTCTACCACCTTGCCCGCGAGGCTTGGGGAACCGATGGCGGATTCCTGGACACGCCGTACAACTGGCCCAGCTACGATGTCGCTAAGCTCGCCACGGCCTTGGCGGCCCGGGATCCGGGCCGTACCCTGGAGAAGGTTTGCTTCTACACCGGCGTTCCCAACGCAGGGCGATGGCATCAGTTCTGGAACAGCAAGCTCCGACGTTTGCGTAATCAGGGGATTGTAGTTACCCGCAGCGCAGTGAGTCGCAACAGGCGGGAGAAAGGCACTGACATTAGCCTAGCCATAGACCTGGTGACGGACACTTACGAGCAGGAATACGACGTTGCCATCATCGTCAGTCAGGACGCGGATTTCGCTCCGGCAGTACGGCGAGCTAAAGAAGTAGCACGAAAGCAAGGGCGGTTTGTGATCATTCAATCGTCTTTTCCTGAAGTTCCCGGAAGGCAGTCATCGGGAATTAGAGGCACGACGTTCATACCCATCAACAAACCCCTTTACGATACCTGCCTCGAACCCGGCCGCTACCAGCCCAGGTTGTAGGCCATCATCACATCCCCAATGCGTCGCGGATCTCGCGCAGCTGGCTCAGATGCTCGCCCCAGTGCCGCTCCAGGCCGTCGATGAAGGACTGGGCCGGGCGGATCTCGTGGATTTCGCGGTGGGGCAGGTGGGCCAGGGCGGTTCGGGACTGGAAATCCGCGTCGGCGGCGTTGGCGATGGCGTCCTCGGCGGTTTGGAGGATGGACAGCGGGCCGGCCAGGGCGTCGTCGATGTCGGCAGCCATGCGTTCCGGCGTCATGTTGCTGATGTCAGGGAGGATGGTCACTTCGGCGAGGGAGCCGTCCAGGACGCCGGCGATGACGCTGCCGATGCCGCCCTCCGGCGTGTCCACCAGGTGATATAACACTTCGCGGGCGCACCAGCCGTCGCCGTCCTTCCAGTCCAGGCAGTAGTCCATGCCGTCCAGCAGGGTGGTCAGTTCCTCGCGGACGCGGCGCACGGTGGCCAGGTTTTCATCGCGAGTGGCCATATTTGATTTCTCCTTGATGCGATTGTTGCGTAGGGGCGAATGATTGGTTGCGGCGAGGGCGAATGATTATTCGCCCCTACGGGACGCGGCAACGGGTTCGGGTGTTTTCAGCAGGCCGGCCACCAACCAAACCCCGCTGACGATAAGCCACAGCAGGAAGGCCACGCCGGATACGCGGTGCATCACGGTGGCGGCGTCGATCCAGATGAAGAGCATGGCGATGCCGATGATCACGTCGGCGATAGCGGATGCTTTGAGCCGGCCGCCGATGCGCCATTGCGCCGGCCCCAGGGCGATGAGGCCCAGGCCGGCGAGGGTGAAACCCACCGTGCCGGTTATCCAGCGGGCGTCGGCCAAAGGTTGCAGGTTCGGCAGGCCGTCGCCCACCACCAGAGTTGCCGTCGGCCCGGCGGGCGCCGGCACGGCGGCGGCAATGGCCACGGCGCACGCGCCGGACACCGCCGTAATCACTCCTGATAATCCCAGGAACCCGGCGGCCAAGCCCACTGCCGGGCGATGGTAGTCAGCCACGGCCCGCCACAGGAACCACGCGGCGGCCAGCAGGGCAATCCCCGACACGAACCGCGCCGCGCCGCCGGTGGCGTAGTAGCCACGGTTGGCGATGATTGCCAGCAATGACTCGGTGAGGGTGGGTTGGTCGGCGTCGGCCAGCAGGCGCGTCGGCACCGAGATTGCGGTGGCCAGGGCGGTGAGGAGGAGGAACAGGCCGGCGGCGCGGGCGGCAGTCATTTGGTCGCCGGTATCAAGATAGCGTGAGGGCAAGCGCAACGGCATGTTGGGGGCTGTCGAGCGTCCGCACGGTCAACAGTTTGCTGTGATCAGTAACCGAGCCACACTCTGATGCACGCAAATTGCCATACCAGCAACACTGCCACCACCAGCATAAGATAGAAAGGCCAAATCGCTTCGATCGCAGGCTTACCAAAAGCTGACGCCCTACTCTGCCTCCGGGCGACACCGCATAAAGGTCCGACAAACACACGTCGCCCCGGTGGAGTTTGGATACGAAAGCGTTGTAGGAATTACGAAAGGTCTGCTCCAGGGCCAGATAGTATGCATCCAGAAGCAGAAAAAACAGCGTTGGAAGCAACGCCAGCAGTGCGTAGTCTGTCGTGTCAGTCCTGGCCACCAACACCAAGATGGCAGCCACCAGCAGGATGCACCAGTTCTTGCAGGAAGCGCTGTTGCCGGCCATCCTGCGGATAATGTCCTGCAGGATGGTCAGGTGCGTCTGCACCGCCTCGGAATCGGCGTCGTATAGCGCTCGCTCGTTCATAGGTTTCACCGATATTGCTGGCGTATCCGTATGGCTTCTTCGACCCAAGCCTGTAGATTGCTTGTGATGGCCGCATATGCGAGTTGGCTATCGTTGGAGTTCGGGTTATAGGCTTTCACAATGCTGGGTAATGACTGCCTAGTCCCATTGAATGTGATTTGGTCGAATGGATTATCGCCTTGCAAATCTTGGCGACCCAAACGATCTTTGAGTTTGTGGATGTATATGCCGACCACGCCCTTGCCTTCATTCCACGTTTTGGTTATTTCGTACCGTACCCATTGACGTTCAGCAGTTTCTCTGCCAATCAAAACTACGGTGCAAGACCTGGAGCTAATCTGGTCATCGATCCATTTTTGAATTGCAGCGTTGCCGCGTCCGCGTATAGCTTCCCACTGATTGTCGGTAACGGGTTCGTTCCCGTCCAATGCTCCAGCATTACGGATTTGAGCTGCGCGCCAGTTATCGCGCTCATAGTGAAAACTGAAAAACACTCGGCGTTTTGGAGTGGTCATATAGTCGGCTCCTGTATGCTTCCGGCAGCTGTGTTGCGCTAATCCATTGTAGCATCCACTAGGCGGAAGCTGCCGCTTCCGGCTCCCGTGGTTTGCCGGGAATCATCAGGGAGGCCAGGAAACCGAGGAAATACATGGCGGTGGCGATGAAGAATCCGTACTGCCAGCCGAGCCATTCGATGGGGCCGAAGATGACGATGGCGGCGACCGCTCCGAAGAGGATGTTGTTGCCCCACATCAGTCCCAAAAAGCTGGATTCCAGCCGGTAGCGCGCGGCCACGTCGGCGGCGGCGGCCGAGGTGAGGTTGATGACGGTGAAGTGCTGCAACCCGTAGAGAGCGACGCAGACCGTGATCCAGACCGAGTAGTCCGGCCCGCTCATGGGGATCGCAAAGGTTAGCACCGTGACGAAGGCCATGAGGAACACGATGAGGGACTTGCGGCCCACGCGGTCGGAGAGCGCGCCGATGAGCGGGGCGGTTACGATGGCGGGGCCGACCATCAGAGCCAGGTGGGCCGAGGCCTGGAAGGTGTTGATGCCAAGTCCGTGGGTCAGATACAAGGGCACGAGGAACAGCATGGACCCGTCGGCCATGCCCCGAACCGCCGCCACCGCGAAGATTGCCCACAGGCCCGTGCCGCGAAAGGCCACGTAGGTTCCGCGCCACATGGCGCCCAGCCGTTGGCCCAGGTCAACGCCGGCGGGCGGCGGGCTGCCGGCATGGCGGAGCAACACGTAGATGACAAAGGTGGCGATGAACATGATGGGGGCGGCGCCGGCCAGTATCCAGCGCCATTGCACCGGCTCCAGACCAAGCTCCCAGCCGACCGTCAGGCCGTCGGCGGCCTCCCACTGCAAGGCTCCCAGGAGGAGGATGCCGGCGATCATCGGCCCGACCACGTCGCCCACGCTGCCCGTGGAGCGGTGCATGGACAGGAACAGCCCCCGGCGGGTGGGAAAGCGCTGGGCCAGGAGGCCCAGGGCGGGAGGGTGCCACAACGCCGCGCCGCAGGAGGCCAGGGCCAGCGCCAGCAGTATCACGGCATAGGACGGAGCCGTCGCCACCAGCAGCAGGCCGATGGCGGTGAGCAAGGCGCTGATGGACAGCACCCAGGCGATGCGGTGGTGGAGCAGGTCGGACAGGAAGCCGCCGGTTACGCTGGTGATCCCGGCGGCGGCCGAGCGCACCGCGACGATGGCTCCGACCTGCAACGCGCCCAGGCCCAGATCCACGGCGATGACGGTGGTGAGCAGTGGTATGCTGTTGGAGATGAGATGCTCAAAGCCGTGGGCGCCGATGAGGGTGGACGCCAGCACACGACTGCCCGTGCGGCGTCCGTCCGCCGCCGGCGCATCCGGCAACGTCCCCGGGGCGGCAGCCACCCTGACGCTACTCTACGGTTAGGCCGGGGCCGCTACCGCTTCCGGCTCGCGGGGCTTGCCCGGGATCAGCAGGGAGACCAAGAAGCCCGCGAAGTAGATGGCGGCGGCGATGAAGAAGCCGTACTGCCAGTCGAACCACTCCACCGGACCAAAGATCATGAAGGCGGCGATGGCTCCGAACAGAGTGTTATTGCCCCACATCAGGCCGAGGAAGCTGGACTCCAACCGGCGTCCGGCGGCGATGTCGGCCGCGGCGGCCTGGGTGAGGTTGTTGACCGAGAAGTTCAGCATCCCGTAGATGGCGACGAACACGGTAATCCAGGGGGTGTAGCCTTCGCCGCTGACCATGATGATGGCAATGGTGAGCATCGTGGTGATGCCCATGATGAAGATAATCAACGGACGACGGCCCACCCGGTCGGACAGGGAGCCGATGATGGGGCCGAAGAGGATGCCGGGGAGCACCATGAGCATGACGTGGACGGCGGCCTGGAACTCGCTGACGCCCAGATGGATCAGGTACAGGGGAACGAGGAACACCAGGGAGCGGTCGGCCATGCCGCGCACGGCGGATACCGTGAAGATGGCCCACATTCCGGTGCCGCGGAAGGCGTCCTTCATGCCGGCCCAATTGGTGCGAATGCGAGCGCCGACGTCCACGTTGACGGGCCGCTCGCTGCCGGCGTGGCGCAACAGGAAGAAGATGGCAACGGTGGCGATAAACATCACCGGCGTGCTGAACCCCAGGATGTAACGCCAGTCAACGGTGCCCCAGGGCAGGGGGAAGGACACTCCAACCTCGGCCTCGCCGGCGCCGCCGCTCCAGGTCAGAGCGCCGGCGATCAGCGCGCCGGCGGCCAGTGGGCCGATAACGTCGCCGATGCTGCCGGTAGAGCGGTGCATGGAGATGAACAGGCCGCGCCGCTCGGGGAAGCGTCGGGCGAGCAGGCCCAGGGCCGGCGGATGCCACAGCGCGCTGCCCATGGAACCCAGGGCCAGGGCGCAGAGGATCAGGGCGTAGGACGGCGCGATGGACATGAGCAGGTAGCCCAGGCCGATCATGAAAGTGCTGATGGACAGCACCCAGGCCACCCGGTGGTGGAACAGGTCAACCAGGAAACCGCCGGCGGTGCTGGTGATGCCGCCGAAGATGGAGCGGATGGCGACGACCGCGCCGACGCTCAACGCGCCCAGCTCGAACTCGGTGATGATGGCGAGGATGATGACCGGGATGCTGTGGGCGTACAGGTGCTCGAAGGCATGGGCGCCCACCAGGGTGGTCGCCATCACGGAGCCCTTGGTGCGCGGCTCCGCGTCCTGCGTGGCAGGTTGGGAAGGACTGACGCCGGCTGCCTGTGCCATAAATCACGCTCCTCAAATAGCGGCCAAGGGCTGATTGGGGCGCATTATAGCAGAGGCCATCGTCAATCCAATTGTTACAATGCCCGCGCGGGGAGCAACTGGAAAAACCCCTTTGGTCCGTGTCGTGGGAGGTGATGCAATGGTATCGAGACGTTTTTTGGTGATAGCCGGGTTTCTGGCGGTGGCGATGGCGGCATTCGCGTGGACGCAATGGCCGTCCACAGACCTTGACCCTTCAGCCTACAAGCATCAGGAACTGTCAACCTGCGAGAACTCTGAACCTTCAACCTGCAAGAACCACAACGGACTGTTGAAGGAAACATCGGACGAAATTCCCGGATTCGGCGGGATTTTCCTATCCAAGAGAGGAACAGTTCTCAACGTTTACCTTACTGAAATTGAGACGGACCCGCAAAAGCTGGAAGAAATGCAGAAAAAAATTGAAGACTTGTTTCAGGTTAAGCCGGGCTTGCAGCTGAACGTCATCAAGGGCGATTACACCATTACCCAGCTTTCTGATTGGTATGCCCTGGCGGAGTCAGAAGGATTATGGGACTTGGACGGGGTGCATATGACCGACCTGCACGAAGGCATAAACAAACTCTACATCGGAGTGGTGAGCGAGTGGGATGTGGAAGGCGTTTACACGTTTCTGGAGGGCATAGGCATACCTCGCGGCGCCGCGACGGTGGAGGCCGTGGAGCAAGCGACCTACTAAAGTCACACGTTGCAGCAACGTGCTCACGAAGGCAGGATGACGGGTGGCTATCAGGTTCAAGACCTGAATGTCAACACACGCTAGGCCGTGTTGACATTTCACCGTCATTCCGGCGAAAGCCGGAATGACGGATATTGGTGGTTACATCTGCCGGCTAATCGACCGTGTCATATGACCCGTCCGGGCCGATCATGGTCAGGAACACTGCATCGGACCCCTGGTTGTCCATACTCCCGAACATCAGCTCGAAGCCGTCCAAGTTTATCGTCCCGGCATTCTGCACCGCATTGAGGAAGCATTCGCGGGTGACATCACTGCCACAAAGCTCGAGGCCCGCGATGGCGAGGCGTCCTGCCAGGTAACCTTCCAGAGAGACGAACCCGGGCTCCGCCTGAGGATCATACGCAGACAGGGCGGCGCGATACTCGGCGAGGACGGGAATGCTGTCGCCGTCGGGCAGAGGGACAACTTGAGTCACATGAACGCCTTCTCCGGCGTCGCCGAGCTCGTCCGCCAGGGCGTTGCTGCCCACGAAGGACACGGACATGAAAACGGGATCCGGGTCCAGCTTATCGCGCAGCATCTCTATGGCCCGGGCCGTCGGAAGGTGGGTGCCGACCATGATAACCGCGTCGGGTTCCGCTTCGGCAATTCGGTACACCGCCGACTTTACGGCCGCGGTATTTCGCCGGTAATACCAGGACGCGACCAGATCCATATTCCGGCCTTCCAGCGCCTGCTTCACGCCGTTGAGGCCATCCACTCCGTAGGAGTCGTTCTGATACAGGACGGCGACCCTGGTCTTGCCCTCACCTTCAAGGTAGTCCACCATTTTCTCGGTTTCCTCGTGATACGAAGCCCGGAGATTGAGGATGTTGGTAAGTTCAGGTTCGCGCAGCAACTGAGCACCAGTGAACGGACCGATGAAGGGCACGTTGTCAGCGTGAGCCACCGGTGACGCCGCCCGGGAGGTGGGCGTGCCCACCGCGCCGATCAGCGCGAATACGCGTTCATTCTCAATCAGATGCAGGGTGTTGGCAAAGGCGCGGTCGGTTTCGTAGCCGTCGTCGCGGGACGTGAGCATCAGCATACGGCCGTTGACGCCGCCGGCCTGGTTGGCTTCATTGAACGCTGCCTGGATGCCGAGGCGCATTCCCAGGCCCAATTCCGCGGAAGGCCCGGTGAAAGCGGCGGATTGGCCGAAGCTGATCCGGTTGGCGGTGACGCCGGGAACTCCGGGGGCGCGGTCGTCCGGGGCGCAGGTTCCGGCGGGCTGCATTCCCTGGACCACGGCGGCCAGGGCGTCAAGTTCGCACAGCAACTGGTCCAGAGTTTTCGCGTTGCTTGCGATAAGTCCGCGTTCGGCAACGGTCAGTTCGAGACGTTGCTCCAGGCGATCAAAGTAGTCGTCTTGCTCAGCTCCGCCGCCGGCGTCACGGACGTTTTCGGCGAGGGCAAGGACACCCGGCCCCAACCCGGGAACGGGGTTCTGCCGCAGATACTCGACGTCACGATCCACGCGGCCCGCCACCGAGTCGTATGCTTCGTGGATGCGCGCTACGAAGGTAGGGTCCTGCATGAGGCTCGCCACCAACAAGAGGGTGTGCCCCAATGACACGCTCCACGACAGGCTGCTGGTATGCGTGTACCGGAGGATGTCGTTCTGCGACAGATCTTCTGAACCCGCCGACCCGTCACCGGCGTTGGTCACCAGGGCATAGAACTGGTTATCAAGGACGGCATCAGTAGCCGGGAACAGGCGCGTGGAATTGGCTTGCGTCAATTGGACCCGGCTGGCGCTCTCGGAGCGCAACGCCTCGCCCAATGGGCGGCGGCCGGCTTGGATCTGTCCCACATTTGAAACCAGACGGTTCACCAACGCGCGGATGCGGGCGACACGGTCGCGGTGGCCGCTTCCGGCCAGAATCCCCAGCTGTTGCTGCAGGGCGGCCCGGTGCATGCCGATCTGCTGGGCGGATGCGCGGATGGTGTCCGGCGTCATGCCGCCGTGCGTTGCTACGGACCCGACGTCGTCCAGCGCGCTGGCGTTGGTGGCGATTGACAAAGCGGCGGCCAGAACATCAGCGTCACCGGCGGCGGCGCCGCGCACGTTCAGGGACTGCCACGCCGACCAGACCGGATCTGCTTCGGGGCTGCTTTTGCTGCCCACGATGAACAGGTACCGCGCGCCGGCGGTATCGGGACTGCTGACCGTCAAGGCGTGAGAAGTAGTCCCGCCTCCGGGGACGTCAACGGACAGGGTGAGCGTCAGCCAGTCGTGGCCGGAGTGATGAGCGTCCCAGGCCGCATCATGATTCACCCAGAGAATGGTGTAGCCGGACGCGCCGGCCACTTCGTCCCAGGTCACCACCACGTCGCCAGGATTGGAACCATTGACCACCTGCACGTTGGCCGGGGCGGGCAGGCCCGTTTGGGCTTGGGCCGTGTTGCCCAATGCCAGCCATCCCCCCAGGGTAACCAGGATGGCGGCGGCGATAACCGTGACCGTCAGCAGTCGCATACGGCGAGTTCTCATGACCATGCCCTCTCTCCATTCTCGCAAATAGTATCTGATCTATCTGATCGGGTAACTGAGCGGGGGAAATTATAGCAGTGTTAATCCCCTTCACGAGTGGCGCTGCCTAATATTCGTAAAACATTTCCTGGAGAGCGTTGCGGTCCTGGGTTACGGTCAGGCCGAGCATCAGCAGGATGCGGGCCTTTTGGGGCATGAGGTTGTCGGAGACGATGAAGCCCTGCTCTTCCTTGCGGGGGGTCATCACCACGCGGCCGGCGCTGGAGCGGCTGGCGAGGACGACGGGCATACCACCGGCTACGGCGGACTCGGCGGCGGCGATGACGGCCGGGGGGAAGGTGCCGGCGCCAAAACCGGCCAGCACCAGGCCGGCGGAACCATGGTTGCACACCGCGTCAATTAGCATTCCGTCGGCGCCAGCGTAGGAATGTACGATGTCCACGCGGGGCAGGTCGGTCATTCCGTCCACGCGGAAGGGGGTTCCCGTGGTGTGCTTGCGAACCGGGCGGCGATAGAAGACCACGCGGTGGTCGGAGTCGGCGTAGCCCAGGAAACCGAGTTCGTTGGGCTTGAAGGTCTCCACCCGGAGGGTGTTGGCTTTATAGACCTCGCGGGCGCAGTGGATTTCGTTGTTGAGCACAGTGAGCACGCCCATGCCGGCGGACTCGGGCGTGGCCGCGATACGGCAAGCGTCCAGCAGGTTCAGGTCGGCGTCGGTGCTGATGGCGGTGGGCGGACGCATGGCGCCGGTGATGACGACGGGCCGTTGGGTTTTGACGGTGAGGTGAAGGAAGTAGGCGGTTTCTTCCAGGGTGGCCGTGCCGTGGGTGATGACTACGCCGGCGGTGTCGGGTTCATCGCGGTCGATGGCGTGGATGCGCTCGGCCAGGGCGATCCAGTTGGCCGGGCCGATGGCGGTGCTGCCGACGCTGACCATATCCTCGGCGATGACGTTGAAGTGGTCGCCAATTTCAGGGACGCGCGCCAGGTTCTGCTCGATGGTCAGGTGGTCGCCGATTTCGGGATAGCGGATGTAGTCCATCCGGTCGGGTCCGACGCCGGCGATGCTGCCGCCGGTGGCGATGATGTGGACGGTGGGATTAGGCATGGTGCACTCCTAATGCGGCCGCACATCCAGCGCGGCCAGGATGTCAGCCGGCTGCGCCAGCTCGGAGTCCACGCTGGCCTGTTGCAGATTCCTGGCGGCGACAATCAGCTCTCTGGCCCGTTCGTCGTCAAAGTCAGGAACGTCGAAGCCGTGGACAATGGCGTTGCGGTAGGCCAGCATATCGGATAGATAAGCGTCGTCGTTCCTTGAAATCGCGCCGTGATAGACTGCCTGGCCCAAGATGTAGCCGGAATGAGTGACACGTCTGATATCCACGCCTTCCGCGGCCGTCAACACTCTGACCACGGCTTCGCAAGCCGACCAAGCCAGCAGAAAAGCGGCCTCGGCGAATCCCATGGCAAGAGCTTTTTCCGCCTGGTCGATGCGTCGTTCTATGTGGCTCTGTGTGAAAGGCTGCGCGCTTTCCGGGGCCTCCAGTCGCTCCGGCTCCCCTACCACCAGCAGGTCGAAACTCCAGCCGGGCCGGGCGCTGATGGCTTCCGCCAGTTCCGTCATTTGCGGAGTGACGGCAAGCGACGTTCTGGTTTTTACCTCAATCACTCTGGTTTCGCCGTCTTTGCGAACCACCAAATCAGCGCGGAATCCGGGCAGAAAGTCCAAAGGGGTGTCCTGGAACACTTCATAGCCTCTGCTGCGATATTCCGCCGCCTTCTTGGCGATGAATTGCCTTTCGCTGATAGCTATGTCTTCCATCAGAAATTGGCCTCCGGTATCGGCGCGTCATCTATGAAAACATGCACGAACTCAACGTTGCGGTTCAGAGATTGTCGCAAGATGGGTGAAGCGTTAGATATTTGAGGATCGTCTTTCAAGTTACGCTTGCGGCAAATCAGGTCCGTTACGGCGGCATCGTCGGAATAGACGAGCCCTTTCAGAGCGTCCAAAATCGGTTTGGGCATATTGTCAACGTCCAGCTCCGCTCGGTCAAACAGGTGCGTAATCATTACCGCCACGGCTCCGTCAACTGGCTGCTGCTGCCGCCAAAGCGCGGCGGCGGCGTTATGCACTTCCTGCGTCCATTGCCTTACCAGTTCTCGGCGCCGGGCCTGCTGCGACACGGGAGAGCGATAGACTACGAACTCAAAGGGCAACATTGCTATCGTACCCGGCGACAGCAGGGCGCCAAGAGTAAAGCTGCCGCTATGTTACCATACCGCCCATGCGCGCTTTGATTCTGTCGGACATTCATTCCAACCTGCCGGCCTTTGATGCCGTGCTGGCCGATGCCAAGGGGCGCGGCGGGTATGACGTGGTGTGGTTTCTGGGGGACCTGGTGGGGTATGGGGCGGATCCCGGGCCCTGCATCGCGCGGCTGCGCGAGTTGCCGCACGTGGGCATTGCCGGGAACCACGATCATGCCGTGATCGGGAAGCTGAACCCCGATCTCTTCAACGGGGCGGCTCGGGCCGCTGCCCTGTGGACCGCGCAACGCCTCGCCGACGACGAGCGGGAATACCTGGTCGCATTGCCGGAAGTGCGGCGGGAGGGAGCTTTCACCCACGTCCACGGGAGCCTGCGCGATCCGGTGATGGAATACCTGATCAGCGAGCCGGCGGCGCTGGCGACTTTTGCCCTGCTGGAGACGCCCTTCTGCCTGGTGGGGCACTCGCACTATCCGCTGGTCTGGGTGGAGGGAGACGGCCGCGCCGACGGTTTCCTTTTGGATGCCTCGAAACCGGTTCCGCTGGACCGTCGCCAACGGATGATCGTCAATCCCGGCAGCGTGGGCCAGCCCCGGGACGGCGACTGGCGGGCCTCGTACCTACTCTACGACGACAAGGGGGACGGGGATGGGACTCTCCAGCATTGCCGGGTAGAATATGACATCGCCACCGCCCAGGGGAGGATACTGGATGCCGGACTGCCCGAGTCACTGGCGTTTCGCCTTTCGGACGGAAGGTAGCAAACTTGACGCTTTTCCGCCATCGCTATTAAACTTCCAGATACAGGAGTTACGTCCTTGAAACCGAAAGCAAGTAACTCTACGAACGCAGCAGTCCAAGAAAGGGACGATCAGTTGAGGTATCATCATCGCTATCCAGCAAGTTAATGGCAACACCGCATTCAGTGAAGACGTAGCCTTATTTATCGACTGGGAAAACTTCAAGATCAGTCTGGCGGTGCGGGGCCGGACTCCCAACGTATCTGCGCTCAAAGAGGAAGTTTCCAACCACGGTCGAGTGGTGGTCGGCAAAGCCTACGCCGACTGGGTAAGCCGCGCTCCCGAGCTCAAGGGAGCCAGCCAGTTCATCCACGATCCGCCCTCGCTGTACGCGGCCGGCATTGAGCCGGTGTACGTACCCACCCGGCTGCCGCTGCGCGGATCGTACCAACCGGGTCGCACTGTCAGCGTGAAGAACAGCGTTGACGTGAAGATGACCGCCGACTGCATTGACACGGCGCACAACTTCCCCAACATCAATACCTTTGTCCTGGTGTCCGGGGATTCGGATTTCATTCACGTCATCAACTCCCTGCGCGCGGTGGGCAAGCGGGTGCTGGTGGTGGGCGTGTCCTGGGCGACTTCCCGGCGCATGGCCGACCACGTGGACGGATTGATCTTCTACGACGCCGACGTTGACCCCATTGAAGTGGAACCCGCCCCGCAGCGGGGACCATTCCAGCGGAACCGTCCGCCGGCGCCGGCCGCTTTGGCCAATCCGGGCCGCCACCAACTGCCCGAGGTAATCCGCGCCATCGAGGACGTGATCCGCACCGAGCGGGCCGCCGGCCATACGCTGCTGCTGACTTCGCTGAAGCAGCGCCTGGTGCGGCGCATCGCCGGTTTCGACGAGCGCAAACTGGGTTTCTCGGGATTCAAGAAGCTCATGCTGCGCGTCGCCGAGGAAGGCAACATCAAGATTCGCAGCGTTGACCTGGTGGACTGGATCCTGATGGCCGACGAACCCGACCCGGTTCCGGTGGCGCAGGATGACGATGACGCGGAACTGGAAGCCGCCGATGCCTACGACGAGGTCGATGACGACGTTGACGACGTAGTCGCAGAACCCGAACCCGACGAACCCGAAGCAGCGGCGGCCGGAGCGCCGTACGATCCAGCGCCAGAGCCGGAAGAGGAAATCGCGCCGGCAAGATCCCAGCCGATAGAGGAGCCAATCGCTTCTGAACCGGTTCGACCGGACCTGGCAGAACTGGAGCGCGCGCTGGGGGACGCGGTGGGCGAGTTGGACCTGTCGGCAGCGGAGGATCCGCCGGCAGCGGACGACGTGGCCCGCATTGCCGACCTGGTGGCGATGAGCCATTTCGTCGAAGAGCGGGACGGCGCCGACGCGGTGATGTTCCAGGCATTGTGCAACGAAATCAGCACCGCCCTGACCCAGGGAATGGAGGCCAAAGACCCGACCATTCTGGAGCATTGGGGCGATTCTACAGACTTGGTGACACGGAACCTGATCACGCGGCAAGTGCGCGGCCTGATGTCCAACGGCGTTTTCCAGTATCGGAACGTGAATTCCCGGGACCCGGAAACCAACCGGCTGCGCCGGCGACGGGTATTCGGGCTGAACCGCGAGCATCCCCTGACCGGCATCGCGCTGGCGGTGCGCCTGGGTTTGCCCTATCCGCCGCCGTCCGAAGAGATTGGGGCCACCAACGACGCCATTGCGACGCCGCCGCTGGCCGACCACGGCTCCGCTGAAGCCGACAATCCTGGCGTGGTGGAGGAGGCCGAAGTGGTCGCCATCAGCTGAGGCGGGCCCAACGGGCCAGCGCCTTTTCCGGCGACGCGATTTCGGCGACGGATGTGAAGTAGTAATCTCGCCAGCCTTCCGGCGGCATACCGGCGAAGAGCATCAGATTCAGCGGGTATTCCTCGCTGTCGGTGACGCGGCGGAAGTCGTCGCGGAACAGAAAGGTGGGCTTGCCCAGGGCGATGGCAATGCCCAGTTCCACCATCACGCCCTCGTCGGGGGGCGCGCCGTTGACCACGGCGAAAATGGCGTCGGCCTCGCGCACGTCCCGCACGTCGGCTTGAGCGACGCGGTAGGCCCAACCGGGTTGGGAAAAGTCAACCTGGTTGTTGCGCTCGAAGGGTTCCCAAACCTCCAGGCCCAGCGCGGCGAGGGCGGCCGAGATTTCCGGCAGCAGCAACGCCTTCTGTTGCGCCGAGAAACCGTAGGGGTTAGCGAGGTAGATGGTTTTTTGTTTTGTGGGTTCCAAGTTTTCGAGTCCGCTCAGTTGGTCCATACGGCGAAGGATTTCCCTGGTGGGGGTAGGGGCGAATGATTATTCGCCCCTACAGTGGTCAGCTACGGGAGGATTCGCGCCAGAGGCGGCATCCGGTGATGCCCAGGATGATGGGGAGCATGGTGTCCACCACGGCCCAGATGACCCAGGAAGTGTGGTTGTCGCCCAGGCTGACCGAGCCGAAGGCCAGCAGTGAAAACCAGTTGTTCAGGAACAGCAGCGCAACGCCGGCGTTGAGGTAGAAGACCACGTTGGCCCCCAAGTACCCACGGGTGACGGGTTCGCCGTCGTCGCGCCCGCCCATGGCCCGCTTATGCGCGCAGTTGTAGGCCAGCCCCAGCGCCAGCCCCACAGCCATCAGAACGTCCAGTATCAGCCAGATGCGCGGCACGTCGATGACGTTGACCAGGAACGGATTGATGGCGAAATACACCGCCACCACCACGGCAACGCCGACCAGATATACCGCAACGAGTTTCTTTATTGCGTTCATGGGTCCTCCGCTCTTATCTCAAGGCGTCGCTCAACCCTCCGCGCCATGCCTCGGCAAGTTCGCCCACTGGAATATCCATCAAGTTATTGAAGCATAGCCGACTGCCCCCGGTTACTCCCAGCATCATGGTTGGCACATTCTCGGCGGTTGCGGCGTTCAACAGATGGGGCAGACGGTCGGGTTCTACCGAGACGACGATGCGAGACGGGGCTTCGCCAAATAGCGCAGCGTCCCATCGCCGGGGAATGCCGGCCAAGAAATCATCGGCTGATATGAAACCCACCGGGCCGGCGCCGCCGACCCGTCCGTCACCAAGTATGCAGCACTCGGCCAGCGCCACGGCCAGGCCGCCGTCGGAGCAGTCGTGGGCGGAACGGACCGTGCCGTCGGCGATCAGCTGTCGGCACAACGCCTGTACCCGCCGCTCCAGGGCGAGGTCAAGGCGGGGTCGCCCGCGCACCATGCCGTGTACGGTGCGCAGATACTCGCTGGCGGCCAGATCGGAGGCGCGGGCGGACAGCTGCCCTGCGCCCAGCAGGACTACCGCCAGACCTTCAGCCGGGAAACCCGCTCCGCAGTGCCGGTTCACATCGCCCAGCAGTCCCAACCCGCCTACGATGGGGGTAGGGTAGATGGCGGCGCCCTGGCTTTCGTTGTACAGGCTGACGTTGCCGCTGACCACCGGGACGCCCAATGCTCGACAGGCCCGCGCCATGCCCCGGATGCACTGTTCCAACTGGTAATAGATTTCGGGACGCTCCGGATTGCCGAAATTCAGGCAATCGGTGAGGGCCAGGGGTTCCGCGCCGACGCAGGACAGGTTGCGCGTGACCTCGGCCACCGCCAGCTGGCCGCCCCGGAAGGGGTCCAGGTAGCACTGCCGGCCGTTGCCGTCGATGGCGACGGCGATGGCGGTGTCGGTTCCCTTGACGCGGAGGACCGCCGCATCGCCGGCGCCGGGGCCGATAACCGTGTTGGTCTGCACCTGGTGGTCGTACTGTCGATATACTCCCCTCCGGCTGGCGATGTTGGGCGAGGCCAGCAGGCGCAGCAGGGTTTGCCCGGCCCGTTCTTGGTCAAAATCGGCGGGCCGGGGGACCTCGCGCAGGTTGAGACGTTGACGGGCCAGCGCATCGGCAGAGGGCTGGCCGGACAGTCGGTAGCGCGGCGCGTCCGACAGGTGTTCGACCGGCAAGGCGGCGATGGTTTCCGTCCCGTCCTGCACCTGGGCGAACTGCTCCTCGGTTACGGTTCCAATAGGCCGGCAGGTGATGTCCCACTTCTCGAACACGTCGCTGATGGCGGGCACGTGTTGGGGCGGGGCAGCCAGGAGCATCCGCTCCTGGGATTCGGACAGCATGACCTCGTACCCGGTCATTCCCGATTCCCGGCGATGGACACGGCTGATGTCGAGGATGATTCCGCGCCGGCCACGGGCCGCCGATTCCACCGCCGCGCTGGTCAGGCCGGCGGCGCCGAGGTCCTGCAACGCGCGAACCTTGCCGGTGCCCAGCGCCTCCAGACACGCTTCGATGAGAGACTTTTCCAGGAAGGGGTTACCCACCTGCACCGTGGGGCGCAGTTCCTGCTCTTCCTCGAAGGTGCGGGACGCCAGGCCGGAAGCTCCGTGTATGCCGTCGCGTCCGGTGCCGGCGCCGACCAGCAGGAGCACGTCACCCGGGTGGTCCGCTGCGGCGCTGGCTATTTCGTCGCTGCGGGCAATGCCCACGCACATGGCGTTGACCAGCGGGTTTTGCGAGTAGCATTCGTCGAAGTAGATTTCGCCGGCTACGTCAGGGACGCCGATGCAGTTGCCGTACCAGCCGATGCCGTCCACCACACCCCGAAGCAGCCGACGGTTTGCGGCGGAATCGGGCGGGCCGAAACGCAGGGAATTGAGCAGGGCGATGGGCCGCGCGCCCATGGCCAGGATGTCGCGGACGATGCCGCCGACGCCGGTGGCGGCGCCCTGCAATGGCTCCACGGCCGAGGGATGGTTGTGCGACTCCACCTTGAACACGACGGCCAGGCCGTTGCCGATGTCGATGGCGCCGGCGTTTTCGGCGCCGGCCCGGGACAGGGTGCGGGCGGAACGGGTGGGCAGCATCCCCAACAGCGGGCGGGAGTGCTTGTAGCCGCAGTGCTCGCTCCACAGCGCGCCGAACATACCCAACTCCACCGGGTTGGGTTCCCGGTCCAGCCGGTCCACGATCATGTCGTACTCGGCGGGAGAGAGGGCGATTTCGTCCAGGATTTCTTTGCTGACCGGCATTACGAACTACCTGCCAAAAATATCGGAGTGAGTACCAGTACGCTCGAGATAGATGGTATCAGCGTCTTCTCTCCATACTAAAAGCCAGTCACCGGCGATATGGCATTCCCAACGTCCGGCCCAATCGCCAATGAGCCGGTGTCGCCGGGCGCTGCGTGGGAGCGGTATGCCATCGGCCAGCATATCGATGAGTTGCCACATACGGTCCGTGTCCAGACCCCGGCGCGTACCCCGTCTGACGTCCCGGCGAAAAGACGTGCTGCTGACGACTTCCTTACTCATCTACGGCGTCTTCTTCGGTATCGCTCTCCAAATATGCCCTGAGTTCAGCTACGCTACTATGCCGAATGCCACCGCCTTCATCAATCTCTTTCATCGCCGCTATGCTCTCGGCATTTGGCCCCTTGCCGAAAGCCAAGCAGCAGGTGACATGAGGTATCTCAAGCCAGGCGTCGCCTCCAGCTTCGTATTCTTCCACAACGTGCTGGTAAAAGTCGGCAATCGCCACTTCGGGGGTTAGCTTCAACTTCGCCAGCACTTTTTCTGCCTCCCGCTTGAGCTCCGGGGAGATGCGCACTGTCACAGTTTCAGTCTCGGTCATAGCTCACCTCACAGTCTGCGCATCCGATTATACGACACCTACCCGATAAGGCCGCCAACCACCACCATGGCCACGCCGCCCACCGCCATCAGCGTGCCGATGACCAACTCCCTGGTGACGGTTTCGCTTTGGCGCAGGAACAGGCGGGCCATGAGCAGGGTTACCAACGGGTTGCACGATACGATGGGCGCGATGACCAGTATGTTGGAGCCTTCCCGGGTTACGGCGAAGTATATCGATATGACGGCGCAGGCGGCGGCCAAACCGCCCAGGAACACGAACAGCGTGGCCCTCGCGGAGCCGGTGACCCTTTGGGCCGCCTCCCGTCCGAACACCGGCGAGAGGACCAGCGTGGCGAAGAACATACTGCCGGCGGCCATGATCAGGGGCGATCCGAACTGGATGCTCAACACCCGGCCGCTCAGGGTCGATGCGCCGTAACACGCCGCCGCCAGTATCGCCAGGCCGTAACCCGCGACCGATTTCCAGTCGCGGCCCCAGCTCTGGCGCACGAAATTGCCTCCGGTGAGGGCCAGGCCGGTGACGACCACCACCGTACCCAAGCCCAACAATACGGTCAAATGCTCGTTGAAGCCGGGCACGCCCAGGCGAGTGAGGGTGATGGCGTACAGCGCGGAGAACAGCGCGGCGCTGCCCACGATGGGCGTCACGCGCGATGCGCCGATCAGGCTGATGGCGATGTACTGCTGGGATCGTCCGCCCATATAGGTCAGGATGCCGTTGCCCAGGAGCCACACCAGGGAGATGGCCGGCAGCGCGATGATGGCGTCGAATTCAAAAACCAGGGCCAGCGTTCCCGCCAGCAGGGTTGAGGCCACCAGGGAAACCACGGACGCCGGCATCGGTCGCATGGCGGTCATACCCAAACGGGCCAGCACCGCGGAACTGCCGAACCCCAGCACGGCGATGCACGCCAGCCCCAGCGACAGCAGCATTGTTATTGAATGGGGACGGGCTGACCGGCTCCGGCGTCGATCATTGACCCGAAAATCAGGTTGCCGTCATCGGAACCCAGCAACAGTTCGCAACTGCGCTCCGGGTGGGGCATCATGCCCAGCACGTTGCGTCCCTCGTTCAGGATGCCGGCAATGTTGCTCACGGAGCCGTTGGGATTGGCGGCCTCGGTGACCGCGCCGTTCGGCTCGCAATAGCGGAACAGGATGCGGCCCTGTTCCTCCAGCTGGGCGATGGTGACGTCATCGGCGTAGTAGTTTCCCTCGCCGTGGGACACGGGAACGGCCAGGGCCTGTCCCTCCCGGCAGCGGCTGCTGAAAGACGTATCGACGCGCTCGGTGCGCAGGTGCGTCCACTGGCAACGGTATTCCAGATGACCATTGCGACGCAGGGCGCCCGGCAGCAAGCCGGCTTCGCAAAGTATCTGGAAGCCGTTGCAGATGCCGATGACCAGACCGCCGGCGGCGGCGAAATCGCGCACTGCGGACATCACCGGGGAGAAACGGGCAATAGCGCCGGCGCGGAGGTAATCGCCGTAGGAGAACCCGCCGGGGACGATGATGGCGTCGTAGCCGGCTACGCTCTGTTCCTTGTGCCAGACGTAATCGGCGTCCTGACCAAGGACACCGTTGACGGCATGGTGGCAGTCGGTATCGCTCCAGGTGCCGGGGAAGACCAGGATGCCGAAACGCATGGGTGGGATCAGCCGCCCGTTTCGAGGATACGGGAGACGATGGCGTTCACCTGGCTGCCGTCGGCCTTGCCCCGCACCTGGGGCATGATGCGTCCCATCACCTTGCCCCGGTCGCCGGGCCCGGAGGCGCCGGTATCGGCGATTGCCTGACGGGCCAGGGCTTCGATTTCCGAATCGCCGAGCTGCTCGGGCATGTATTCCAGCAGGATGGCGAGGGACGTTTCTTCCTTGGCCACCAGGTCGGCCCGTCCGCCCTGGCCGAACATCTCAATGCTCTCGCGGCGGTCCTTGACCTGCTTGGCGATGACGTCGGTGACGCCGGCGTCGTCCAGTTCTTTGAGATTGTTCTTTTCCGTCAGCTGGATTTGGCTTTTGAGGAAGCGCAAAGTGTCCAAGCGTTCCCGGTTCCGGGCGCGCATGGTATTGCGGATGTCTTCATCCAGCCGGTCCTTGATGTTGACCATGGCCCTGCTGCCTTTCGCGTCGCGTTCGCTGGTATGGGGTATGAATACCGGTGGCGGGTCGCTGTTTAATACCAGGACAATGCTACAACGCCGCCCCCTTCGGCGCAACCGTGCTATACTGGAATACCGGCCGAAGTGGCGGAATGGTAGACGCGCCGGTCTCAAAAACCGGTGGGATAATATCCCGTGTCAGTTCGAGTCTGACCTTCGGCACCAATCCTGCGATTTCCTACTCATTGACGGCTCCGAATGGGGCCGTTTTGGCTTTGTGGACCTGGTATGGGCAACGGTGATGTTCGGTCCGAAGACCGCAGTGGAGCGGTCCGGGAGAACCTGTTCCGTCGCCTGGGTACGCGCGGCGCTGCCGTCTCCGGGACTGTGGTGCGCTCCTCCGCCCGGGCTGCCCTCAACAGTGGCCTGCTGGTCGGAGGCTGCGCTGCACAGCTGGGAAG
>DAOUJY010000118.1:0-10255 GCA_034421995.1 Dehalococcoidia bacterium
CTCCCGAGGGAAGCTGGGCATCTTGCACTTGGGTTACGAATACTATCTCGCCACACCCGATCCGCCTGACCACCTCTTCGCCATTCAACGCCACCAAACCGGGTACGCGTGAGAGTAAGACGGCGGTTGACCACTGATAGAGAGGCGTTTAGACTATTTTCATTATGGATTGCTGCGGCGAAATCGCTCCCGATTGGGCTTTGCGCGAGGGCGGAAAATCCGCCCTTTTTGTTTGTCCGCATCACACCCGGCCGGCCGTAGGACGGGTATGCGCTCGTTAAGCCAGCGACTGCTCGCCGAGGTGGTGGGCACGGCCTTCCTGCTGATGGCGGTGGTGGGCAGCGGGATCATGGCGCAGCGGCTCAGCCCGGGCGACATGGGGCTGCAACTGTTTGAGAACGCCGTGGCAACCGCCTTCGCGCTGATGGCGCTCATCTGGGCATTCGGCCCGGTGTCCGGGGCGCATTTCAACCCCGCCGTAACCATCGCCGACGTGGTGTTGCAGGGCCGGCCCGTCAGAGAAGGTTGCGCCTACATTGGGGCGCAGGTCGGCGGCGGCATCATCGGGACCATCCTGGCCAACCTGATGTTCGCCCTGCCGCCGGTCAACTGGTCAACCAAGGTGCGGGGCGGACCCGACCAGTGGCTGGCCGAGGTCATCGCCACCCTGGGCCTGCTGTTCGTGATATTCCTGATCCCGCGCAGCCGGGGCGCGGTGGTGGCCGTGGCGGTGGGCGCTTACATCGGAGCGGCCTACTTCTTCACGTCGTCCACCAGTTTCGCCAACCCGGCGGTCACGGTGGCGCGGATGTTCTCGGACACCTTCGCCGGCATCCATCCCGGCTCCGCGCCGCTGTTCATTGTGATGCAGTTGGTTGGGGCGGGTTTGGCGATAGGGTTAGTGTGGGCGCTGAGAGAGCGGTAGGGGCGAATAATTATTCGCCCCGACACGTTTTCGGTTTGGGAACGTAAATCCACCCTTCCAGCCGAGCGTCAGGAAGTTCGTCCTCGGTAGGATGGTGAAAGCGAGCGGGATCAAGGGCCCACGCTGCCGCGCCTACCGCCGCCACCACCGCATCCAGGCAATCGTCGTTTCCTTGGCAGTCGCTTCGTACATCAGACAGGTTGTCGATACCCACGCCGGATTTGGCAGCCAAGGAGACCAGGATTTCGTCACGCAGTTGCCGGGCGCGCTGACCCCTTTTGTACCCTTTGTAGGGCAAACCGATTGACCTGAGAAACGCGCCCGGCATTAGCTCCAACAGTGTGACGGTCTCCGCCGGAGCGCTGCCAGGCTTGAGAGGAGGGACGTGCCAGCGACGGGGTTGCCCCAGATGCCAGCGGCGCAGCAACCTGATGCCGTGGTAGGTCATGGGCAGCATATTGGGGTTCACGCTGTGCAGCGGCGAATAGCTTTCCCGATGATATTTCAGGTCGCCGGCGCGCTTGGGTTCACCGTGCTCGGCGACGAATCGGTTGCGTTGACCGATAAAGTCGTCGATGCCCATCGCCGCGACAACCTCCCACAGATCGGGCATGGTGGGGCAAGGGGAAACCACGCCCAGGTGCTCGGCAAAACGCCGTGGCACGCCAAAGGGGAAATCCAGGGCGGCTACGGCTAGGGTAGGAATCTCGGGGAGCAAGTCACCGAGTTCATCGCGGCGAATTCGCTGAACGCTGTCCAGATGCAGGGTTCCGTCTCCGTCCAGCTGGCCCCTTGCGGCCCAGGTGTTCGAATCAGAGCGGGCTCCGCTGAAATCAACGCCGATGATGGTAGTCATGCTTGCATGTTGCGTGGGTGTATAAAACGGTTAGAATAAGCGCGAGCGGATGTTAACATACTGCCGTTGATACTATCGCAACTGGATTCCGGCTTTCGCCGGAATGACGGTACGTGAATGGAAGGAGCTTAGCGAATATGGATTACACCAAGCGACGGGAGCGGTATCGCGCCGTTCTGGCCGGCGATGTCTGCGTGCATCCCGGTTCCGTTTTTGACCCGATTTCGGCGCGGGCCGCCGAGGATCTGGGGTTCGAGGTCGGCATGTTCGCCGGCTCCATCGCCAGCGGGACGGTGCTGGGCGCGCCGGACTACGTGGTGCTGACCCTCAGCGAGTTTGCCGAGCAGATCTACCGCATCTGCCGAGCGGGCCAGCTGCCCCTGATGGTGGACGCCGACCACGGCTACGGCAACGCCCTCAGCGTGAAGCGAACCGTCGAGGAGCTGGAAGCCTCCGGCGTCGCGGCGCTGACCATCGAGGACACCGTGCTGCCCATGCAGTTCGGCGGCGGCGCCCGGTTCATTTCGTTGGAAGAGGGCGTGGGCAAGATGAAGGCCGCCCTGTCCGGTCGCACCGACCCCAACCTGGTGGTCGCCGGCCGCACCAGTAGCCTGGCCGAGGGACTGGACGAGTGCCTGCGGCGGGTCAAAGCCTATGAGGCCGCCGGCGTCGATGCCATCTTCCTGGCCGGCGCCAGCACCAGGGAACAGGTTGCGGCAGTGAACGCCGAGCTGAACATCCCGCTGCTGCTGGGCGGCGCCGGCGGCGAGCTGTCCGACAAGGCGTGGCTGGGACAGAACGGCGTGCGCGTGGCCTTGCAGGGGCACCTGCCCTTCCAGGCGGCCATCAAAGCGGTGTATGACACGCTGAAGGCGCTGCGGGACGGAGTAGCCCCGGCCGACCTGCGGGACAGCCTGGCCTCGGCGGACCTCATTGCCCAGGTGACTCGCAAGGACGATTACGACCAGCAGATTGCCGATTACCTGCGGTAATCCGGCACAGATTCGACCACTACCACAACGGAGGAATTACCATGGCATTCGTTTGCAACCACCTGCACCTGCGCAGCGAAGACCCGGACAACGCGGCCAAGTTCTACGTGGACAACTTCGGCGCGGAGATCGTATCGACCCGGCCGCTGGCCAACACCGTGTCCCACCAGTTGGAGCTCAACGGCCAGCCCCTGCTAACCGTATCCGGCGAGGCCGAGGGCGAGAACGCCGTCCCCGGCTCCACCCACCCGCGCTTCGGCCTGGACCACTTCGGTTTCCAGACCGATGACATCCAGGCGGCATTTGAGAATTTCAAGGCCAACGGGGCCAACATCATCTGCGAACCGTGGACCATGCCTTCAGGGTCTCAGGTAATGTTCGTGGAAGCGCCGGACAAGGTGAGCCTGGAAATCATCCAGCGGCCCGACTAGGGGCAATGCAGCCTCTCCAGCGTATCGGGGCGTCCGCAAAGGGCGCCCCAATTTTTGCCGGTGCTATAATCCCGTCATATACCGATACCCAGCAATACCGGATGGTGGCTGAAATGGCAACCGGAACGACAACTGCATTGCCCGCGCGTCGGCTATTCAATGTGGATGAATACTTCGCTATGGGTGAAGCCGGCATCCTGACCCGGGGCGACGGGATCGAACTGCTCGACGGGGAGCTGTTCTGCAAGTACGACGGCCGGCGGCGGCGATTCACCGTGAAGGAATACTATGCGATGACCGAAGCCGGCATCCTGCCGCCTGGCGAGCGGACCGAGCTGTTGGCGGGGGAGATATTTATTATGACGGCAGTTGGCAACCGGCACGTATTTTGCCTTCGCTGGCTGATCAAGGCGCTAGTCATCGCCGTGGGCGATTTGGCAGTAGTGGATGTGCAAAGTCCGGTAACACTTGACACCGGGAGCGAACCGGAACCGGACTTTATGATTTTGCGATGGCGTGACGACCGCTACCGAGAATCTCCGAAACCCGGCCCTGAGGACGTCCTACTGGTGATTGAGGTTTCCGACACCACTGCCGGATTTGACCGCCGCCACAAGGCGCCGCTGTACGCCGCGCAGGGAATCCCTGAAATGTGGCTGTTTGACGTGAATGCCCGTCAGGTCGAGGTGTACGACCAACCGATTGCGGGAGGGTACGCCAGGATGCGAGTGGTCGGGCCGGATGAGACGCTGTCGCCGGCCGCGCTGCCGGACGTGGTTATTTCAGTCGGCGAAGTTATGCCGGAGTGAGCAAATGATCTTCGCGCCTCGCCCAATAAACGCCTGCCGCCGCCGTTTCACCGAGGATGAGTACGAAGCTCTAGCTGCAACCGGCATTGTCGCTACGGACGAGCGGGTGGAACTGCGGGACGGCGACGTATGCCATAAGGACACCGGCATCCGCCGGCGGTTCAATGTAACCGAATTCCACGCTATGACCTATGTGGCAGGAATCCTGCCCGAGGATACCAGCACCGAACTGCTGGAAGGAGAGGTGTTTCTGGCCGCCCGCATCAGCCCCCGGCACGCGGCCTGCAGCAGCGCACTCAATTATCTGTTCTTTGAATCTTTGGCAAAGCGGGCAACCCTGAACCCACGCAACCCGGTGCGGCTGGACGTCAACAACGAACTTATACCAGACCTTACGCTGTTGCCCAGAAGAGATCGTAAGTCCCAGCCGGCGCATCCCGGCCCGGCTGATGTCCTGCTGCTGGTTGAGATAGCTGACTGCGACGTTGGCTTTGCCAAGCGTCGCAAACTCCCTCTCTACGCCCGTTGTGGCATTGTCGAGGTATGGATGTTCGACCTGCCGGGGCGGTGTGTGGAGGTTTATGGCGAACCGTTGGCCGGCGGCTACGCCCATCCTCTGACCGTTGAACCGGATGGCAAGCTCACTCCGGTCGCTTTTCCGGACATAACTATTCCCATTAGCGAGATACTGCCGGCAGAGTACTGGGGCTAGAGCCCGGCAAAAAAGTCGGCGGGCACGGTTTCGCCTTCGGCCACTGGCGGGATGGCCCGGATGAAGTGCTCGATGCCGATTACCGAAGCGGCGACCTCGCGGGGGAGGCGCTCGTAAGGCCAGTCGGGCTGCAGCTGGGTGAAGTGCCGCTTGATGCAGGCCATCTTGGCGTCCAGGCCGTCGGATGCATCCACAGTCAGGTCGATGGTGTCCGGGTCGGCCCCGTCGTTGACCCGGTCCGGCGGAGGCATGGGGAAGTCCACGCCGGCGGCCTGGAGCGTTTCAGCCATGTGGACGCGGAAACCGCGCGGCCGCACGCTGTAAAACAGACGGTCGGTCTGGTGCGGCTGGATGCCGATGGCCATGTGATGCGGGAAGGCGGTCGCGTCGGCAGCCAGGCGGAAGGCGGTAGTGGCGTGCTTGCAGATGGCGATGTGGTCCGGATGGCCGTAGAGACCGTCCATACCGAAGGTCAGAATCACCTGGGGCTTGAACCTGCGGATTTCAAAGACCAGCCGAGCCACCACCTCATGCTCATCGGCCTGTACGAAGGCTTTGGGATGGTGATTGTCGTCCCAGCCGGCCATGCCCGAATCGCGGTAGCCCAGGACCTCGTGGGATGCGATGCCCAACTCCTTGACCGCCTCCGCCAGTTCGCCGCGACGCACTTCACCAATAGTCTCGCGCGTGGCAGAGCCTGGTTGCCGGATTTCGCCCAGCTCGCCGGAGGTGGTCGTGATCAGCCGCGCAGTCACCCCCCTGGCCGTGTGCATAGCGATAGTCCCGCCGACGGGAAACGCTTCGTCGTCCGGATGGGCGAAGAGGATGAGCAGACGATGGTCGGGCATGATGACGGTCGTGTTCCATTGGATTTGGGGAATGGCGTAAGGGCGAATAATCATTCGCCCCTACGAATAGTCTCAGTTACTGGTCCAGAACTTCCAGCACTTCCAGGATGATGCCCTGGGGACCCTCGAAGAACATCACGCGGCGGCCGCCGCCGACGGTGGTCTCTTCCAGCACCGTGGCTCCGCTGTCCTTCAGGTCCTGCATGGTGCCTTCGATGTCGGTGGTGTCGATGGCGATGTGCTCGAACCCGTAGTTCTGCGGGTGGGTCTGGGTGGCGATGTGATCGGTTACGTTGAGGGGCAGGCCGTGCAGGTCCAGCCGGAACCCGCCGTTGGCGGCCTCGGACGTCACCGTGGCGCCCAGGTTCTGCACGTACCAGTCGGCGGTGGCCTTGGGGTCGGGAGTCTTGAGATGGACGTGGTTGAGTGAGAATGCCATGATGGTGAACCCTCCTTGCTACAGCAGTCCCGTCATTCCGGCGAAAGCCGGCGTCCTCTATGGACTCCGGCTTTCGCCGGAGTGACAGCTTATATTTGTGCCGATTGTAACATAACGCGCCGACCGACCCGCGCGGTGATATACTTGCGCCGAATTTGTTCCTGGAGGCGTTATCGATGCTGGCATTTCTGGGAGGAACCGGGCCGGAAGGCAAAGGTTTGGCGCTGCGGCTGGCCATGGCCGGCGAATCGGTGGTGATCGGTTCGCGGGACGCCGGTCGGGCCCAGGAGGCGGCGGACGAGCTGTTGGAGCTGGCGCCGGGCACTACCATCTCCGGCGCGGTGAACCCGGAGGCGGCGGCCCAGGCCGATGTGGTGTTCCTCACCATGCCCTACAACGGTATGTCTCCCACCATTGCCGGCGTTGGCGAAGCGTTGAACGGCAAAACGGTGGTGACGGTTATCGCTCCCATGAGGTTCGAGCGGGGCGTCGGGGCCGTCGCCGAGGACGTACCCGCCGGATCGGCGGCCGAGGAAGCCCAGGCCGCCGCCCCTGCATCGCGGGTGGTGGCGGCCTTCCAGAACGTGTCCGCCGAGGAACTACTGAAGCCCGGCGTTACGCTGGACGAGGACGTGGTCATCTGCGCCGACGACGCGGATGCCAAGCAGGTGGTTGTTGACCTGACGCGGAAGATCCCCAACCTGCGCCCAGTGGACGCCGGCGCTCTCTACAACGCCAAGTACGTGGAGCAGATAACGCCCCTGCTGGTGAACATCAATCGCATCCACCGGGTGCATTCAGGGGTGCGGATAACCGGGGTGTGATTGCGGTATTGTTGGCGGACAAGGCAGTCGCGATTGTCTGATCGTTGACTCAGTGTCTCTTATACGAGACAATACAGCGATGGAGGTCGTTTATACTCGGGTCTTCGAGAGATGGCTCAGAGGTCTGCGCGACATCCGAGCTAAAGCCTCGATTGTGTCCCGTGTCGAACGCATTGAGGATGGCAACTTCGGGGATCACGCATCCGTCGGCGGTGGTGTCAGTGAGTTACGCATCGACGTTGGTCCAGGCTATCGGGTTTACTACACGATACGGAGAAACACGTTAGTAATCCTGCTCTGCGGAGGCGATAAGTCCAGCCAGGCTCGGGACATCAGGCGAGCTCAGCAAATGGCCGGGGAACTTTAGGGAGGCACCATGGAACTCAAGAAATTTGACGTGGTTGACTTCCTCGACAGCGACGAGGCGTTGATCGAGTACCTCAACGTGGCGCTGGAAGAAAAAGATCCAACCTACTTCACGAAAGCTCTGGGCAACGTCGCCCGCGCCAAGGGCATGACTTCCATATCCGAAACCAGCGGATTGGGACGGCAGTCACTGTACCGAGCGCTTTCCAGCGAAGGCAACCCACGCATAGACACTTTGTTTAAAGTTCTGGACAGTCTCAACCTTCGGCTGGCAATCACTCAGTAGGCCGGCCGGCGTAGCTGCCCGGATTGCAAGAACACCATACAGCCTTTGCCTGTGCCGGAAGTTGCGTTCCGGTCAGGCCGACAGGAGGAACTACCATGCCACGAGCTACACTTGATTTGCAGAACGCCGCCGATCTGTCCGCCGTGGGCGGGCAGTGGAAATGCGCCAACGGGTTTGTGCCCGGCCAGCCCAACGAGGGCGTAGTGAGCGAGGCGGAAGGTTCGCCATGCCGACTGCCCGACTATGACGACTCGGGCTGGGAAGCCTGCGAGGACCTGGGGGCCTGGCGCCGGCGCGGCGTGTCCTTCATCTGGTATCGCATCAAGGCGACTTTGCCGGAAACAGTGGGCGGCCGGTCCATCGAGGGGGCGCGGTGCCTGTTCGAGTCGTGCATCGACGACTACGGCGAAATCTGGATCAACGGCGAATGTGACCGGGAGCGGGCCACGGTGCAGGGGTTCAACGTGCCCCAGCGCGTGGTCGTGTCCGCGACGCCCCAAGCCGGCGACGAGGTCACCATCGCCATCCTGGCGATGAACGGGCCGCTGGCGGCGCCTGGGGGAGCCGTGTTCGTGCGCTACGCCACGTTGGCCTTCGAGTGGCGGGAAGCGGGGTACTGAGGCTCGGACACCTATCCGCGGAAAACGTAGGGGCGAATGATTATTCGCCCCTACATCGCTAACGGCTTCTGATCAGCCCAGCCAGTCGTCTTCTTCCTCGCCGTCTCCGGCCTCATCTCCGTCGTTGGTGACAACCTGACCCGGGTTGTGCGTGTAGCCCTGACCCTCCAACTCTGAGCGGATGACTGGGGCAAAATCTGCCGGGGCCCGGCTGGCCGGCAAGGTGATCTCCACCTTGCCGCCGCTGACGATGATCTCGCCCGGGTCTTCACGGGCCAGTTCAACGCTGACCGACTCGCGGTGGATGCCGAAGTCGTCGGTGACGGAGAAGACGACGGCCATGTCCTCCATGGTGATGATTGTTATGTTGTCGTGGTCGTCGGACATGGTTCACCCTCGCCTTAAACCGTCATTCCGGCGAAAGCCGGAACCCAGTGGCGTTTTCTGGACTCCGGCCCCGTATCAAGTACGGGGTGACGTTCTTTCGCCGGAGTGACGGACTTGCTTTTTGCACAGCCTGTAACTTGCTAGTCTTGCGGCGGCCATTCGGTGCCGCCCTCGGCGGGACGGTCGGCGGCGGGCAGCCCCATGCCGTCGGCCACCACCTGCTGGAACTCGTTGAGGATCACCGCGCCCCATTCGGCGGCCTTGCTGACGCGATGAGCGGTGCGGCGGCCCCGGGCGTGTTGCCGGCTTTCGCCTTCGTCGCTGATGGCTGCCGCCGCCTGGGCTACCATCTCGTCCATGGCGTCGATGGCGGGAACCAGGGAACGGGCCGTCTCAATAAAGCGGGCGATTTCGCCCATGTCATCGTCGAACACCACGAAGACGGGCACGGTGCCGGCCCGGTGTTCGGGCAGGAAACTGTTGGTCAGCTCAAGTTCATCGTCGCGGTTGAAGACGCTGAGGCGGATGTTATTGCTGGCGTCGGCCAGCTTCAGGATGGCCGGTGTGGTGGACATGGCGTCGCCGCACCAATCGGAGGTGAACACGGCCAGGTTCACCGGCTGCTCCAGTCCGCTGAAGTAGTCCAGCACGTTGGCCGGAATTTCCACGCCGGCGTGGATCTGTTGGAACGGGTCTTTGTTCACCTTGATGATGTCGATGTACTGGTCGGTGGTCATTCCCTGTGCGAACTTCTCTGCTGATAGTGCCATTGCGCGCCTCCTGGAGTAATGAAGGTCGTCTTTTGCCGCCGTGGGCGGCCGATGCTACAATCGTGCCGATATATTACCAGCCCGGCGCGGGTTTGAACGGAGCTGCTGTTGACAACCGAACGAGGCGGAGTTTACCTGAAATATGCCCTGTTCTGCCGGGAAACCGAGGAGGGGGACGGGGACGACCTAAGTTTCAAGGGAGTCATTGACTTGGTGGACATCGCGCTGCCCGAGGAGCCGCCCGGCGGCGACGGTCCCCGAGTGCTCGCGGAGGTGGACGCGCAGCTGGCCTTCTGCATCGCCGGCGCCACCGCCGGCGAGCACACGCTGGAGGTGACCATCCGCGCCCCCGGCGCCAGCCTGTCCAGCCCGCCGCCCCAGGCCGTCACCTGGGACGAAGGCATCTTCTTCCAGCGTTGGATCAAGCCCTTCCGCATCCCGGTAACCCGCCTGGGCCGCCACGTGGCCGCCATCGCCTTTGACGGAATGCCGTTGGGAGAGGCCAGCTTCCTGGTGCGGCTGAAACCGTAGGTGGGCGATGCTCTGATAGACGAGGTGGGCAATGGACTGCGGAACGATTTCCAACCTGTTCGCCCGTTTCGCCTGCATTGTGAATGACTCCAGGGTGGACGCATACTTTGGGTTTAGCGTCCTGGTGTTCATTGGGGTTGGTGGGATGGCCGCTCTGCTCCATACGTTGATTACGCACTGGAACGGGCTACCGACCAAGCAGCCAGAGCCGCCCGGCAGACCCCTGCCAATTAAGATTGTGGTTATCGTTGGAGCCGGTCTTCTAATGATTTACGCACTTGGCATTGGTGGGTTCGCGTTGGGCCTGCTGTCAAGTGCAGCATGAATTTGCCGGAAATCGTGATTGATAACCTTTGGTGCTAGTTTGAAGTGATTTTGAAAATGCCACGAGGTTCCCCTATGCTGTGAGTTGACAATCCTCCACAGCAGGGAACCCCATGAACATCACCGATTTTATCA
>DAOUJY010000119.1:0-24167 GCA_034421995.1 Dehalococcoidia bacterium
GCCGCCTTCAACCTATTGGTGAACTGGAATGGCTTGGAACCTGACGAAACCGGACGCATCCATCGCTCCATCGCTAACTTCACCCTCTGACACAAACTAGCACCAACGGTTACGTATGAACCACCCTCGCGCAGCGGTGGTGAAACCCGCCGTACTGGTCTATGCGGTACCGGGGAATGCGATTACCGGCCTGTAAGCGATAGCCAGCGGTGCAGAAAAGTCCGACGTGCTGCCGTGTACCGTGGCAGCGGTTGGCCGTGTTACCTGAACCCTGTGAACCCGATATTCAAATGTGGTGCAGGCAGTCGGACCGTGGCCTTTGGCCGGCTACCTTACGCGTAGGTATAGTGTAGGGAACGGATGTGAGGGCGCGCAAGGGGCGGATGTCACTCATGCGTGCCCACTTTGTCATTGCGAGCGCAGCGCGGCAATCTCGTCGGCGTAGGAAGGGTTCTCCGCAAGTAGCCTTAAATACCGCAACGAGATTGCCACGAATGCCTGGCGGGATTCTCGCAATGACAAGTTGCAGAAAGTGGGTACGCGTGAGGCAATCCGCCATGCGTACCTTGCTTTATGTACGAGATTGCGGCGTTCCGCTGGCAATGACAAACTACTTCGAAGTGGTCATTCAGGACCTACGACAATGACGAATGCAGTGTCATTCACTGGATTCCTGCTTTCGCGGGCATGACGCGTCGGGGGCGGTATGCTACCCTCAACCCTGAACAGGTACTGTTAATTTGCTGATGGAGGAAAATCGCCATGCCGTTCTACGAAAGAGGCTCCACGCGCATTTATTACGAAGAGGTCGGCTCAGGATTCCCGCTGCTGATCATTCCGGGCGGCGGACTCAATTCCACTATCGAGGGCCTGAGAACCTCGCATCCATTCAATCCTCTGGAAACCTTCGGGGGCGACTTCCGCTGCATCGCCGCCGACCTGCGCAATGCGCCGCCGGGCCAATCCACCGGCCCGCTGGAGATTGACCGGCCCTGGGATGCCTACACCGACGACCACCTGGGTCTGATGGATCATCTCGGTATCGACAAGTTCGGGGTGATCGGTTTCTGCATCGCCGGACCGATGATTCTGAACCTGCTCAGCCGGGCCGCTCCGGGCCGGGTGGCGGCGGCGGCTTTGATGCAGCCCAGCGGGTTCCGTCCGGAGTTGCCGGACATTTTCTACCAGAACAACATCGCCGGATGGGGACCGCCCCTGTGCGAAAAACGTCCCGAATTCACCATGGACATGGTCCACGACTTCTTGACCAACATGTACACCAATCGGGCGGATTTCGTGTTCACCGTTTCCCGGGAGTTCGTGAGTGGGCTGGAGGTGCCGCTGCTGATCGCCCCCGACGACGTGCCGGCACACCCGTACGAACGGGCAATGGAGGTTGCGAACCTGGCCCCGAACTCCGAGGTAACTATCTATCCCTGGAAGGACACGCCGGAGCATATCGACGAAGCGGTGGCCCACGCCCGGCGCTTCCTGAAGAGCCATGTGCCGGCGGTCGCGACAGTCTAGGGCGTGTCGTCAAAGGCTACCGTCATTCCGGCTTTCGCCGGAATGACGGTGGTTGAGTGGAATGACGGTAGTAGAGCAGGTAGGAGGGCAAACGTTTGGCTGAAACAGCGGACGTGGTTGTGATTGGCGCCGGCGTGGTGGGCTGCTCGGTCGCCTATTATCTGGCCCGGGAAGGTGTTAACGTGACCCTGCTGGAGCGGGAGTCCATCGGCAGCGGGGCATCGGCGCACGCCACCGGCTCCCTGAGCCTGCTGGGCGCTGAGTTCACCGCCGGCGCGTCATTCCACATCGCCCGGGCGTCATACGCCGAGTTTGTACAACTCGTTCCCGAGCTGGAAACCGCCACCGGCATGGACCTGCTGTACCAACGGCGACCTTCGCTCCGGTTGGCGCTGGATGACGAAGAGGCCGATCTGATCAAAAGCCTGATGGTCTGGCAGGAACCTCACGTCGAGATGCACTGGATTGACGCCGGGGAAGTACGCGCTATCGAACCCAGGCTATCGCAGAACATCATTGGCGCGATGTACGAGGACGAGTCGGCCCAACTGGATAGCTACCGCTTCAACCTGGCCCTGGCGCGGGGCGCGGAACTGAAGGGCGCCAGCATCCTATACCGGGAAGTAACCGGCCTGATCACTGACGGCCCCACGGTTCACGGCGTCAAGACTGCCGCCGGAGACATCCACTGCGACACGGTAGTGGTGGCCGCCGGAACTTGGAGCCGGGCCTTCTCGTCGTGGTTGGACTTCCCGGTTCCCGTCCGTCCCATGAAGGGGGAACGCCTTTTGCTCATCTATCCCGGCGAACCCCTGCCGGTACTCATCAGCTCTCCCAAGCGAGGCCACATGATCAGCCGGAGGGATGGTCTCACCAGCATCGGCAGCACGGGCGGTCGTGACTACGACGAGAAGGAGCTGTTCCTGGGCGAGGAATTTGACCGACAGCCCACCGCAACCGCCCGGTTGGAACTGCTCCAGCGGGCCATCGACGTCTTGCCGGACCTGGAGCGGGCCGAGTTGGTGCAGCAGCTGGCCGGTTCCCGACCCCTCAGCCCTGATAGCAAGCCGATCATCGGCCCGGCGCCCGGTTGGAAGGGTGTCCACCTGGCAACCGGCCACACCACCAAGGGCATCCACCTGGGACCCATCACGGGACGCATCATCGGCGACTACATTTACCGGGGTTCAACGGATGTGGTCGCCGACATGAGCGAATTCCTGCCCGACCGCTTCGCGGACTTTGCCGACGCTGATTTTTTGGTCGCCGCCCAGGCTGTGGACGAATAGCCGTTACTGGGCTTGGTAATTGGAAAAGGGCTAGGTTGTACCAGGGCACGGCGCTTCGAGGTTTATCAGAATTCGGCAGTGGTCACTTGACCCCCATTCCTCAACGTGGTTCATAGCCCGGGTGGTGATCGTATTGTGGAATCCCCGGGATGCGAATACGTGGTCGATTTGCACATGGGCCGTCGCCGGCTCTCGCGCTACGGTGTGGTAGGTCGGGACCTCCAGAGATTCTTCCGCCAAGTGTGGTGGCACAGGTTCGGCTTTGCGGCCGTTGGGGAATAACGGTCCCAGGTACTCCATTCCAAGAGCACTCATGCGGTCCAAGATCGTCCGGGCGCGAGCTTCAAAGGCGTCGATAGTGTTGAATGCGACGTTCAGGTCGCCCGCCGCTATTATTCGGTGTCCAGGGTTCTCCTCATCGTAAGTGGGCACGAACGTGGAGAGGTCTGAAATAATATGGTGAGCCGAAGCGTCGGGGAAGATCAAACCGGGTCCGGCGACTGGGTGCGGCGACTGCCAACCAGCGTACATTGACACTACGATGAAAGGCTCGGTGCCGTCCTTGGGCGTTACCTTGGCCGCGTCGCATAGTCCTATGTCGCCCACCGCCATGTGGTGTGGTTCGGAGACCCCTCGGCGTGGCTCGACTTGTTCGAACCATTCGACTGATACCCGGTCCGACGTTTTCACGACTCTGGCTGGGCGTAGCGCAGTGAGCGTGTAGTTCTCAGCAAGCCAATGCTTGTACGGGCTGAACTCCATTGTGTCGAGTACCTGCGGCGGAGGCGTGCAGGTTTCTTGCAATAGAGCGACGTCCACGTCCATTTCGGCCAGTTCCAACCAAGGTCGTCGGCTAAACGCGGTGTTCCAGCTAACCAGTCTGATCATGTTCCACAACCTCGGCAGCCACCTGATTCTGCTTGAAGGAGTACGTTGTTTACTGCGCCGGATACTTCTCCAGCCACCACCGGGCGATGTCGATGCGGCGGGGCAGCCATACCCCGGGCTTGCTCTTCACGTACTCGATGAACCGGCGCAGCGCCGCCGCCCGGGCCGGCTTGCCGATGATGCGACAGTGCAGCCCCACCGACATCATCTTGGGATGGGTCGCTCCTTCTCGGTACAGCGTGTCGAAGCAGTTGCGCGCCGCCTCGAAGAAGTCCATGGGCGTTGAAAGCTGCCCGCGCCAGAACCCGTAGTCGTTGACCTCCAGCGAGTAGGGCACCACCAGCCACGGGTTGCCGTGCACCTGGGTGTAGTAGGGCAGGTCGTCGTTGTAGGCGTTGCAGTCGTAAACGAAGCCGCCTTCCTCAACCACCAGCTCGCGGGTGTTCACGCTGGGGCCGTAGCGGGTGTACCAGCCCAGCGGCCGCTCCCCGCAGGAGCGCTCGATGGATGCCACGGCCTCGTGGATGGCGCGCCGTTCCTCGTCGCGGGTCATCGTGTAATACTCTTCCCACCGGTTGCCGTGGCCCATGACCTCGTGGCCCCGGCGCACGATCTCCCGCCCCACCTCCGGGTTGCGCTCCAGGGCCAGCGCGCAGGCGAAAATGGTCCCGTCGATGCCGTACTCGTCCAGCATGTCCAGGATGCGCCAGACACCGACCCGGCTGCCGTACTCGAAGAAGGACTCGTTCGCCAGGTCCCGCTCGCCCCGAGCCACCGGCGACGGCGACTCGCCCACCGTCTCGCCGTGCGGGTCCCCGTCCAGTATCGAGTTCTCGGAACCCTCCTCGTAGTTGAGGACGAAGGACACGGCGATACGGGCGTCGTTGGGCCACTCCACCGCCGGCGCGTTCAGGCCGTAGCCGATCAGGTCGCGTTCTGCCATGAGATAACTCCTTGTCTTATTATCGGAACCTGGGCATCACTTCCCTGGCGAACAGCTCCATCGAGCGCATCACCTTCGCGTGTTCCATGTGGCCGAAGGACATGCTGGCGCCGAAGTAGCCGATGCCGTGTTCGTCCCGCAGCCGCTGGATCCGCTGCACGCAATCGTCCGGCGTGCCGAAGTAAACCGTGCCCTCCAGCTCCGACTCATAGCTGGCCGGCTCGGTGGGGCGGATGGTTCTCCAGTGGTCGAGATCCACGTTGATCTCGTCGCCGCGGGTCAGCGTGCGCCGGTAGGTCGCAAGGTCCCGCACCCAGGTCAGCGACTGCCGCGGGTACTCGCGGGCCGCCTTTTCGTCTTCGTCCAGGTACACGAACCGGAAGTAGGGCATCTCCGCCACGGACAGGTCCTTGCCGGCGGCGGCGCACCGCTCGGCGTACAGGGAGAACAGGCCCAGGTTGTCGGCCTCCGGCGTCGAAAAGCTGGTCAGGATGGGCAGGTCGCGCTCCACGGCGACGTCCACGCTGGCCGGCGTGCGGGAAACCGCCATGTACACCGGCGGATGGGGCTTCTGCACGGGCGAGGGAGCGATGGTCAGGTCTTTCACCTGGTAGAACTCGCCCTGGTAGGAGAAATCCTGCTGCGTCCACAACCCCAGGATGATGTCCAGCGCCTCCTGGGTGCGCACGTCCCGCGTATCCATGTCGATGTTGAAGTTGCCGTACTCGTAGTCCGCCGAGCCGCGCCCGACCCCGAAATCCAGCCGGCCGTGGCTCAGCACGTCCAGCATGGCGCTCTCCTCGGCCAGGAAGATGGGGTTGTAGAAGGGCAGGACGCTGACGCCGGCCCCGATGCGAATCTTCTTGGTGCGGGCGGCGATGTGGGTCAGCAGCGGCATCAGGGACGGACAAATGCCGTAGCGGCTGGAGTGATGCTCTGCAATCCAGATTGAATCGAAACCCAACTCCTCGGCGTATTCAATCTGTTCCAGCATTTCACCGAAGATACGGCTTTGGGCGCTGGTTTCCGGCTCCGTCCAGGAGCCCAACAAAAACAGGGCAAACTTCATGATGGATCTGGTCCTCCTTTCCTATGCCTATCGCCAATCGTGGCGGGGTTTCCAGCCCAGCATTCGCTGCGCCTTTTCCGTGCTGATGACGCTTGTAGTGCCGGTCAACCCCTCCCGTATCTCCACCCGGTCGCCGAAGTTGTTCTTGATCAGATCGATGGTAGGCTCGTTGAAGCGGCTGGAGGGCTGGGCGAGCATGAACGCCTCGTACTCATCGATCTCCGCGTCCACCGCCAGCACGTGGGCTTCGGCAACATCCCGGGCGTCGGCGTAGGCCCACATCACCAGCGTCAGGGGGGTCTCCGGTGTCGGGGCCGGCCAGGGAAACTCCGCCTGGACTTCCGGCAGCGCGACGTTGGTGAACCGCAGGCTGGCCACCGTGGTGTCCGAATTGCGAGCGATCATCCTGCCGATGTCCTCGCCGACCTGCTTGGACAGGCCGTAAGGCTCAAAGGGCATCATGGGATGTTCCTCGTCCAACGGCAGGTACAGCGGAACGAAGGCGTTGCCGTCGTGGGCCCAACCCATGCCGAAGGCGCTGGACGAAAAAACCACCCGGCGCAGCCCCAACTCCGCCGCCGCCATCATGACGTTGAAGTCGCAGGACACGTTGTTGTCGAAAATCACCCTGGGGTCTTCCCGCAGCGGCCCCGGGATAGCCCCCATGTGAATCACGGCTTCTGCGCCTTTGAGGATGCCCTTCACCGCCTGGGCGTCCCTGAGATTGCAGCGCACGAACTTCGCCGGTAGGTCAGCGGCATCCAACTGGTCCGTCGCCAGCACTTCCCGGTTTTGTTCCACTAGCAGTTGGACTACCCGGCGGCCCAGCCTGCCCGCCGCTCCCGTAACTACTATCATTTTTCCTCCGACCATTTCCCTGGATGCGTTGGCGCGGCAAGCCGGCTCTAGCTGTTTCGTCCGTAGGCGTCGGCGGCACGGAGGACCGTGGCGTCATCCCCGGTACGTCCCACCAGCATCATGCCGATGGGCAGGCCGTCGGATGTTCCGCAGGGCACCGAGATAGCCGGGTGGCCGGTAACGTCAAAGGGGCAGGTGTTGTGGATCATTTCCAGCGCCCGGTCGGTGTACTCCTGGCGGCTGCAATCGGCCGGTGGGATCACCGTCGCCTTCATGGGCAGGGTGGGCATCACCAGCAGGTCGTACTCGTTGAGGGCCTGGTCGTAGGCGGCGGTCAGCGTCCGGGCCAGGTTCTGGGCCTTGGCGTAGTAGTAGCCGTGATAACGGTCCTGCATGTACTGTCCCATCAGGACCACCAGCTTGGTGGTTTCCGACAGATCGTCGGCGCGGCTCTGCCAGCCGTGGGCATACACGTTCTGCAACCCGGTGGTGTAGTGTCCCTTCCAGTTGGTGCCCATGCTGTTGCCGGCCACCATGAGCATCGTGGCCCCCTCCACCGCAATGGCCCGCCAGACGTGGTTGCCGTCCTTGTGCCAGGGTATTGAAACCGTGTCCACCTGCGCCCCCATGCTCTCGAAAGAGCGGGCCGCGTTCTCCACAGCCGCATCTACGTCCGCTTCAGACTCCGGCAGGCCGAAGCCCTCCCGCACGATGCCGAGGCGCAGGCCCGACACGTCGCCGGTCAACGCCTGAGAATAGGCTTGTCCAGAGAGACCGGCCCTTTGGCGCGGATCCAGCCCGTCGGAGCCGGCGATTGCTTCCAGCATCAGAGCCACATCGGCGGCCGTCCGCGCCATCGGCCCCGTGTGGTCCAGCGTCAGTTCTATGGGGAAGACGCCGGTGTAGGGAACCAGTCCGTAGGTTGGTTTGAGGCCGTAGATGCCGCACCAACTGGCCGGTATCCTGATGGAACCGCCCTGGTCGCCGCCGATGGCCAGGTCCACCTCACCGGCCGCGACCAGCGCCGCGCTGCCGCTGGAGGAGCCGCCGGCGGTGCGGGCATGGTCGTGGGGGTTGCGCACCGGCCCGGTGTCCGAGGTATGACTTCCCCCGGAGAAGCACAGGCTTTCGCAGACCGCCTTGCCCCGTATGGAGCCACCGGCGTCGAGGATGCGGGTGACGATGGTGGCGTCCACGTCGGGAACGTAGCCCTCAAGAACGCTGGTGCCGTTCATCATGGGGACGCCGGCGACGCAGACGTTGTCCTTGATGGCGACGGTCTTGCCGGAGAGGATGCCGCCCTGGGGGCCGGTAATGTCGGTGCGCCAGTACCAGGCGCCCAGCGGGTTGTCCTCCGGCTGGGGGCGCGCCCCCGGCGACCGGGGGTGTTTGACCGGCAGGCTGGGCGCGGTAAGCTGGTCGAGCCGGGCGTAGGAGTCCAGTATGGGTTGGCTCAGCTCAACGAAGGACTCCACGTCGGCCGGCGAGGGGTTCAGGTTGTAGGACTCGGCGATTCGGAAAAACTCCGCGACGGTGGGGCGTTTTACCACCATGATGATGACCTCCAGTTTTCATTGGACCACGTATAGGGACTATACTACGCTACGCCGCTGGCGGTTCAATAAAATGCCCATCAACTACTGGCCCGGCGCCAGGCGAGTGACGACATCGCCGGGAGACGAATCAGATGCGAAATCACGACCCCAAAGCTCTGCGCATAGCGAAAGCAGTGCAACAACGTGAGCAGCCCGAACTCGTCATCCTCTTCGGCTCCCGCGCTCGGGGCGATTACGAAGAACTGCAATCGGACATCGACGTCATGCTGGTGCAGGCTACCGAACCTGACTACGCTGTCCAAAAGGCCGCCAAACATGCGGCCGACAAGGTCGCCTGGGAGACCTACGGACGGGAAGTGCCGGTGGAACTGGTGTGGAGAACCACCGCAGAGTTCCGGCACAACCGCCGGTACGTCAACAGCGTCGAGACCCACGCCGTAAAGGACGGAATAATCATGCCCAGGGATCCGAACCAGTACGGCTCGTCACAATACGAAGACGAGGACACCGAATGCTCTTACGACTGGGAGAACTACGAAATCCTCATCGAAAGAGCAGAGGCGCACCTGTCCGCTTTCCAGTCGCTGGCAAGCAACGACCAGCCCGATTTCCCAATCGGACAGCAGGCCCACTTTGCCCTGGAGTGCGGGTTGAAAGCCCTTTTGGAATCCCGACAGATTCCCTATAGCTACAACCACAGCATGGCGGACCTGTTGGGCACGCTGCGCCACTTCCACCTCGAAATGCGGGACTTTCGCTTGTCCATAGCCCCCGACATCTACGCGGCGTACGCCGGGCGCCTCGGCTACCGAGCGCGACGGCAACCACGCCTGACCGACCAGCCGGACTACCTGGAAAAGACCGTCGCCGACGCCTGGTTCCTGATCGACATGGCCAAAGCCGCCAGAGAAGAAGCCGGCTGAAAACACGCTGCCCGAACCGAGAACCCACTATCCCAAATATGGAGGCCCAAAATGCCAGTCAAAGGAACCACGATGACCAGTTACCGTCCATTGATGCAGGGCGTCAACGGCATGGTTGCCGCCAGCCACCCCAGCGCAGCCATGGCCGGATTGGAGATTCTGAAAAAAGGCGGTAACGCGATTGACGCCGGCGTAGCCGTTGGCCTGGCGTTGAACGTCGTTCACGTTGATGATTGCAGCTTCCTGGGCGTCGCGCCCACCGTGATATACCTGGCCGACCGGAAGGAAGTCGTCACCGTTGACGGGCTGGGGGTCTGGCCCGAAGCCGCGTCGGTCGAGTACTTCCACCAACACCACGGCGGCAAGATGCGGGGCGGCGTGATGTCGTCCCTGACGCCGGCCGCCGCCGATTCGTGGATCACGTCGCTCTCCAAGTTCGGCACGATGACATTCGGCGAGGTGGCATCCGCGGCCATCGATCTGGCCGGCAACGGTTTCCCCATGTACCGCTACCTGGCCGGACGGTTCAAGACCGCCTTCGACCAGTACAACGCCTACCCATCGACCGCCGATATCTACCTGCCCGGCGGTCGCGCTCCCAAGCAGGGGGAGATGTTCTACCAGAAGGACCTTGCCGCTACGCTGTCCAAAATAGCGGATTTGGAGGCGTCCAACGCCGGCAAGGGCCGGGAATCCGCGCTCAAGGCAGCCAGGGACTACATCTACACCGGCGAACTGGCGGAGAAGATCGTGGCATTCAATCAGGAAATGGGCGGTTTGCTCACTGAAGACGACCTTGCCCGTTATCACGTCCAGGTGACTCCGCCCGTTACGGTTAACTACAAGGGATACGACGTGTATAGCACCGGGCCGTGGGGCCAGGGGCCGACATTCCCCCAGGCCCTCAAGATCCTGGAGGGGTTCGACCTGGCGGGCATGGGCCACAATTCCCCCGAGTACATCCACACGGTGAGCCAGGCCCTGAACCTGGCCTTTGCCGACCGGGAGCAGTACGTGGGCGACCCGGATTTCGTGGACGTGCCGATAGACGAGATGATGGCAGAGGAGTATGTGGCCAAGCGCCGCTCTCTGATCGATCCCGACCTGGCCTGGCCGGGCACCCCGCCGGCGGGAGATCCCCGCAAGGTGAAGGCGACGATTGACGGCGCGCCTCAGTCTCCCAGAGAGGCGGCAACTCCGGTGGCGACAGCCGGCGTCAGCGGCGGCGGGACTTCTTACTTCGCCGTGATCGACCGGGACGGCAACATCTTCTCCTGCACTCCCAGCGAGGGCACCAAGAACGGCGGGCCGATCATCCCCGGCACCGGGCTGGCGTTCTCCCTGCGCGGAACCCAGTCCAAGCTGGTCGAAGGCCATCCGGCGGCGGTGGCCGGCGGCAAGCGGCCCCGGCTTACCCCCGCGCCGGCCCTGGTACTGCGTGACGGCGAGTCGGTGATGGCCCTGGGGGCGCACGGCGGCGACCATATTCCGCAGGGCACTCTGCAACTGCTGCTGAATGTCCTGGAATTTGGCCGCGACCCGCAAGAGGCCGTGGAGGAACCCCGCTTCTATAGCTACAACTTCCCCAGCTCCAATTGGGCGTCCCGGTATGATCCGGGAATGCTGCGGTTGGAGGGCCGTATTTCCGGCGAAGTGGCCGAGGCGCTGCAGGGGAAGGGCCACACCATCGAGCAGTATCCGGAATGGTGGGAGGGTTCGGCCCTGTACTGCGTCATCACCCGCAACCCGGATACCGGAGTGCTGCAGGGTGGCGCAGACCCGCGTTGCGAGGCCTACGCCATCGGTTACTAGTCCTGGCGCGTCAGTCCACCGCGAGTTCCCGGCCGGCGTCGGACGCTTGCTTGACGGCGTCAAGGAAACGATGCAGGCCAACAGCGGTATCGAAGGTCGGGGCGTGGTTCTGCCCCGACCTGATCGCCTCCGCGAACCGGGCGTACAGCTGCCCCACGTTGAACGGGTCGCCGCGAGGGAAGTCATCGGGGACGTACACGAAACGGTCGGGGATGGTCAGATCTTCCAACTGGTGGCTGCCCTGAGCGCCCTGCACGCGCAGCATCTCGCCCCGTTGGGATGAGACGCTACCAGTGACGACCAGGGTGCCTTCCCGCCCGAAAATCTCCATGCGATAGCCGGTGCCGGCCCAGGGGACGGCCCCAACGTGAACCGAGGCCGCCGCGCCGCGCTCCAGCTGTCCGGACACCCGCACGTTGTCCGGGGAGGTGGTATCCACGTAACGCTGGGTATCGGTCTCGTACCATTGCGGCACCTGGGTCGATACCATGCACGCCACCCGTTTGAAGTCGCCGGCCACGAAGCGCAGGGCGTCGATGACGTGGCCGGTGGCGATGGTCAGGGTGTTGGCGCCCATGCCAGGGTCGCGCTGCCAGGTGCCGCCGGAAGCGCGGTTCAGCGGCCCGTCGCGGAAAGTATTGACCGTGCAGGTCAGCATCTCGCCCACGTAGCCGGTGTCAATCAGATCCTTGACGTACAGCAGCGCGGGGCTGACGCGGGATTGCAGACCCACCGCCGTCTGCACGCCTCTGGATCGCGCCAGGGCCGCCAGCTCCTCGGCTTCGGCGGTATTGCGGCCCAACGGCCACTCCGTCAGGACGTGCTTGCCGGCTTCGATGGCGGCTTTCGTCGGCTCATAGTGGGACGGCACCCGCACCACCACGGCCACGGCGTCGATTTCCGGCGACGACGCCATTTCGTTGAAATCGTGAAAGGCGAGCTTGGCGCCGAAAGCCTGCCTCGCCTCTTCTGCGCTCTCGGGCCGGGTGGTGCAGACGGCGGTCATCTCCACATCAGGACTCGCCAGCAGCGCCGGAAAGTGCGACTGGCCCGACCAGGTGGAGTTGACGTTGGCCCCTACAAAACCCAAGCGAATTTTGTCTGGCATGATGAGGACTCCTATTCCAGGGACGCGGGATTTATTGGCGTGGGCATGGCCTGCACCGCCGGGAGGACTTTTTCGGCAAAGAGTTTGAGGCTTTTCTCGGCCTTGCCCCGGGGCATCCCGCCGTAAAACATATGGATCACCAACTTCTCCAGGCTGATGGTCCACTGCAAGGTCCTGATTTTTTCGATGATCTCGTCCGGCGTGCCGATGGGCTGGGTGGCGCGGCGTGCGGAATAGCTGGCATCGGCGGTGCCGACGTCGGCCTGCTGGCGGATCAGGTATTCCTCGTAGCCGCTGATACCCTCATAGCCCGGATTGTTCCACTCGAAGTAGTGATGCTGGGCCGCCATGAGCTGGTTGTGGAAGTAAGTCCACCCCTCTTCGGCTTCATCTTCGGTCTCGGCGCAGTACATCCACAATAGAGTTGTGGGCTGGTCCGGCGGAAGGCCGAGTTCTTTGCGGATCCGGTTGAAACGGCGCACCTTGTCGGTCATCTCGTCCACGTCGTCGCCGGCGACGAACATCTGCCCAAGCCCGTTTTCGGCGGCCATTCTTGCCGACGCTTCGGTGGTGAAGGCGACCTTGATGTCGCGCGTCAATTCGCCCTTGTGACGGGCCTGAGGCCGGATAGTGGTCGGCGGGATGTCGTACACATTGCCTCGGAACTCGAAGCGTTCCGCGCCGTCGGCGGCCCTGATGGCGTTGATCACGTCGTAGAAATACTTGTGCGATTCGCCTATCGGGTAACCCAGGGAGGCATACTCGTGGGGCGCGATCCCCCGTCCGATCCCGAGATGCAGCCGACGGCCTCTCAGGAGTATGTCGAGCATGGAGAGCTCGGAAGCCAGCCGGACCGGGTTCCACCACGGAGCGACGACCACCGCCGTACCCACATCGACCCGGCTGGTGCGGCCGGCCCAGTAGGCCAGATATTGCAACGGATTGGGCTGCATCGAGTACGCGGAGCCGTAGTGCTCGGTTGCCCAGATCGAGTCAAACCCCAACGGTTCGACCAGTTCACCCATGTAAAGGGTGTTATCCATGTTTTCGGCGTCCGCCACCGCCGGCGGGCGGTCGTATTCTTCCTTCAACAGGCGTTCCCAATCACCTTGGTTGTAGCCGGTGACCATCACTCCACAGTGCATACGTGTGTTCCTCCTGCGGGTTCACTTGCTCAGCCCAGGCGCGATTATCTTCCGATACGATAATGCGCCGTGTCAGTATAACCGTTCATCGGGGCCGGCATTGGAATCCGGCCCAGACCGCCAGCGCAATTGCATTACAAATGATCCCACCCGTCGCTCCGGCGAAAGCCGGAGTCCAGAGGCCGAAAAGATTAACAGTCGGCAACGAAACCAGTGCATCGGATTCCTGGATTCCGGCTTTCGCCGGAATGACGAGCCTGGGCTCGACCAAATGCGATTACCTTGTCCCGACCGCCTTTACAGCGAGATTCGCATGAGCTCTTCCGAAAATACTATCTCACCGTCGTAGATCCGGCTGATGTCGCCGATGCCCTGCTCCATGGGGCCGTGGGCGGAGAGATGCGGGCCGATGTGTACCAGCACCAGTTTTTTCACCCCGGCGGCCTGGGCCATGCGGGCTGCGCCGGTGGTGCCGCACTGTCCGGTGTACTCGCCGTTGGCGTCCATCACCGCCTGGTCGTCCCAGCACATGCAAAGCATCATGTCCGCTTCCCGGGCGAGCTTGATCACCGAGTCGCAGGGTTGCGTGTCGCCGGTGAATATAACGCTGCCATCGGCGGAATCCACCCGGTAGGCCAGTGAGTCGAGATAGGGCTGCACGTGCTCGGCGGGCGCGGCGGTTACCTCCCAATCCGGGCCGCTGAACACCTTGCCCGGCCCAACGTCCCGTGCCGATACCGACGGGGCCGGCCGGGGGAGCGTGCCGCCGCGATTGACAAAAACCTGCTGGCTGAGGGGGTGGTTCACCCGCGCCTTCCAGTCGTGAGCGAACAGCCCGTTTTCGCCCAGAATGCCCTCGGTGATCTTCTCGGTCAGGTCGGGACCGAAAACCTGGAGTTGGTTCTCCTTGCCGATGCTCTGGTCCCACCGGCAGAGGAGGAAGCAGGGATAGTCGATATCGTGGTCAAAATGGTGGTGGGTGAAAAAGAGGTAATCGACCTGGGTGGGGAACAACCCGGCCTTCACCAGCTTATGCGTGGCGGCCGGCCCGCAGTCGAACATCAGGAGTTGGTCGCCGAGTTTGAGCACGTGGGAACTTCCGAAGCGGGTGGGCGTGGGGGTAGGCGTTCCGGCGCCCAGGGTGTAGATCTCAGCCATTTTTGTCCTTACCTTGCTTGGCGTGATTGTCAGAATCAGGATAGCCAGGATTATAGGATTTACCGGATTTGAGCACATCCTAGAAATCCTACAATCCGGTAAATCCTGATCCTGACGATCTTACCTGGTGTGCTAGACTGCCGTTGTTCCCAGATAGCCAACCGAAGCAGGAGTTGCGCCCATGATCATCGATACTCATACCCACGTGGTCAGCAGCGACAAAAACCTACATCCCCTCCACCCCGACGCCACGGGATGGTCCACGCAGGTCAGCAACGATGTTGAGGACTTGATCCAGGAGATGGATCAAGCCGGCGTGGAGTGCGCCACCCTGGTGCAGCCCAACGGCACCTACGGCTTGGACAACTCCTACCAGTGCGACAGCGCCCTGCGGTATGCGCCGCGCACCGTATCGGTGGGCATCCTGGACCCCGCCGCCTCCGACGCCGCGGATCTGCTTTCCTATTGGGTCAACGAGCGGGACATGAAGGGCGTGCGCCTCCAGAGCCGGGCCGAACCCGACGACCCGCGCTGCGACGCCCTCTGGCAGCGCGCCGAAAGCTTGGGCATCCCAATTTCCATCGGCGGCGGCGGCCAACCCGACAAGGTCAATCGGATGCGCGCCATTGGCGCCCGTCATCCCAACGTGCTATTCGCTCCCGACCACTTTGCCGGCTGGAGCGGAGCGGAGGACAAGGCGGCGATGACCGGCGCGTTGGAAGAGCTGGCTGCTTTGCCCAATGCCCATCTGCGTATCTCCAGCACCAGCCTGGGCCCCTACGCCGCACTTAATGATGCCGAAAAAGATCTGTTCCGGCGGGTTATCGAAGCGTTCACGCCGCGCCGAGTGATGTGGGGTTCCAACTTCCCGTCGTCCCGCGAAGGCGGTTACATTGGACAGGTGAAGCTTGGACAGACCGCGCTACCCTGGCTGTCCAGCGAAGACGTTGACTGGATCATGGGCGGAAGCGCGGCCACTCTTTGGCCGATGCTCCGAGCTGCATAGCAACGGTAGCCTTTCATCGGCAGGGCACGACACCACATAACAGTGGACGGGTGAGATATGGCGATAACCGTCGGCATGGGCGAATATGTGTACGAGTATCAACCCGAATGGGCGCGGCTGTCAGTGGGACAGGGCTTTCGGGGCATCAGTGGCGTTGCCGTGGACGGGCAGGACCGGGTGTACGTGTTCCAGCGGCAGGGGCCACCGGTGCTGGTGTTCGACCGGGACGGCAACCCGGTGGCGGCATGGGAACGACGGAACGGCGTGCCGGCGGATGCTCACCACATCCATGTTGGTCCCGACGGTTCCGTGTACCTGGTGGACCGGGACGCGCACCAGATTTTAAAATACTCGTCCACCGGCGCGTTGCTGGGCACGATGGGCACCCGGGACCGGGCCTCGTTGCAGGCTCCGTTCAACCACCCGGCGGACGTGTGCGTGGCGCCCTCGGGCGAGCTGTTCGTCGCCGACGGCTACGGCAACTCCAGCGTCCACCGGTTCGCTGCCGACGGTACGCATATCGCATCCTTCGGCCGGCCGGGTCGAGGGCCGGGGGAGTTCATCGTACCCCACAGCATCCGGGTGTCGGCCGACAGCCGGGTCTATGTGGCCGACCGGGAAAACAACCGGGTGCAAGTGTTCACCAGCGACGGCGACTTCTTGGATCAATGGACGGATTTCAAGTGTCCCATGGGGATACACATCGATGCTGACCAGACGGTGTACGTCACCGACCAGGTTCCGCGCATCAGCATACTGACGTTGGACGGAGAGTTGCTGGCGCGTGGGCGGACTTTCGAGTACGCCCACCAGGTGTACACCGACTCCCAGGGCAACATCTACGGCGCGGACACGTCAACCCAGCGGGCGCAGAAACTGGTAAGGGTAAGGTGATCCACTCAGGATTTACGGATTTCGTTGATTAATTGACATACCAATCCGGTACACCTAAACTCTGCGGCATCAGTATGCTCTTGGCGACAGCAAGAGCATTGAGAAATGCCGCAAACCGCCGCTGGAGGTGATGATATGCCGGAATTTGATTTGGTAATTCGCGGTGGAACCGTAATCGACGGCACCGGACTACCCCGCGTCCGTGCCGATATCGGCATCAAGGACGGGCGGGTGGCCATGGTTAGCGGGCGCATCAACCCCGCCGGAGCCAAGGTGCTGGATGCCAGCGATTGCATCGTCGCGCCCGGCGCGGTGGACCTTCACACCCACTACGACGCGCAGTTGAATTGGGATCCCTACGCATCCCTGTCGGGATGGTTCGGCGTTACGTCCCTGACGGTGGGACAGTGCGGTTTCGGGTTTGCCCCGACCCGGCCTGAAGACCGGGACCTGAACATGCGAATGATGAACCGCATCGAGGCGATACCGCTGGAGTCCATGCGGTTGGGGATGCGCTGGGACTGGGAAACCTTCCCCGAATACATGGATAGCCTGGACCGCCAGGGTCTCGGCGTCAACGTCGGCGCGTTGGTGCCCTTCTCGCCGCTGCGTGGCTACGTTCTGGGCATGATCCCCGCCCGCGAGCGCACCTCGGTGACCGAGGCCGAGCTCAACCAGATGAAGCAGATACTGTACGACTCCATGAAGGCGGGGGCGTTCGGACTGTCGGCCGACAAGAACCTGGAAGACCGGCCCGAGGACGGCAGCTGGCTGCCGAGCCACGTTGCGTCGCCGGAGGAGTTTTACGCACTGTCCGAAGTGCTCAGCGAGTTCGGCGTGGGCCACCTCGGTTGGACCATCGGGATCTCCGACGACCGGCCCGGACAGCGCGAGATGCTGGAGAGGATGGTCCGCATGAGCGGACGCCCGCTGCACGTGGCGCTGGGCGACGAAGAAGGCTACGACTGGCTTGAGGAAGTCAGGAAAGAGGGCCTGCCAGTATTAGCCCAGCAGGGTTCGGTGCCGACCATCGCGGAGTTCAAGCTCTCCGAATACAACCTGTTCGACTACATGCCCAACTGGGTCCAGCCGCTGGTGGGCTCCAAGGAGGAACGGATCGCCAAGCTTTCCGAGGACGGCATCCGCGACGGCATGAAGCGCGACGTGATTGAGCGTCCCCACGCCAGGACCGACTGGACCCAGGTGCAAGTGGTGGAGGTGGCGTTGGAGCGCAACCTCAAGTACGAAGGGCTGTCCATCGCCGACATCGCCGAGGCCGAGGGGAAGCACCCGCTGGACGTGTTCCTGGACATCGCGCTGGACGAGGACCTGGAAACGGAGTTCGCTCACCCGGCCGGCGGGCAGGGTGACGACGCCCGCGCCGAGCGGTTGGTCAATCCCTACGTCCATATCTCCGTGTCCGATGGCGGCGCGCACACCAGGTTCCTGGTCAACAGCGTGTGGCCCGTGTACTTCCTGGGTCACTGGATCCGGGACAACGAGCTGATGACCCTGGAGCAGGCCCACCAGAAGATGAGCGCCCTGCCGGCGGCGTTCTCCGACATGAAGGGCCGGGGCACGCTGCGGGTCGGCGACTATGCCGACATCATGATCTACAACATGGAAGAGCTGGGACTACTGTACGACAAGCCGCGATTCGAGACCGACTTCCCCGGCGGCGAAAAACGGCTGGTGCAAAAGCCCACCGGCATCCGGTACATCCTGGTCAACGGCACCGTCACCTTCGTGGACAACGAATGCACCGGAGCCCTGCCCGGAAAACTGCTGCGTAGCCACGAAATGGTGGGTTAGTCCTGCAAGGAAAGTAGGGGCGAATGATTATTCGCCCCTACGCGGGAATCACCACCGTGGACGGGGCGGATTTGAAACCCGCCCCTACGCATCGGTTCGTAACGTGGACGAGCTACTCGTCCGGCACCAGCGCCACAAGCTGGTCGTTTTGCAGGGTGACCAGAAAAGCCTTCATGCGGAAGTTGGGCTGGTTGACGCAGGTGCCTTCGCCCTTTTCGTACTGCCAGCCGTGGCCGTCGCAGACGAACACCTCGTCGCCTTCGTCCTCAATCTCGCCGCCCTGGTGGGGACAGATCGTTGACAGGAGTTTGTATCCGTCCCGGCCCTTCACCAGAAAGTACGCAGCGTCGCCCACCTTCACGGGAGCCGGCAGTTCGGTGAAAGCGGATTCCGGCCCCAGCTCCACCCGTACTTTCTTGGATCGTGCCGAACCGCTGACCTGGCGCAGGGTCACGGTGCCTCTTCTGCGTTCGGTAGTCATAGCGTTTTCCTCGCTGCCGTCATGTCTGCCTGTCGTTTGGGCAACAAGCGCGCCAAGTATAGCAAAATCCCGGCGATTTCAAACCGTCGGTGGCGCAGCGATGCGGCTAATGCTACACTCACGGACATCAGACAACGTAATGCGTAGGAGGCGGTTATGGTTGAGCTAGGAACTGCGACCAACTTGGAGAGCCTGGGATTGAAGGCGGGTACGCCGTCAATCAAGTCGGTGGGGCCGCTGGCCTTCGGTCCCGGCGGCGTATTGTTCATTGCCGACAACGTTGGGGCGTCGATATTTGCCGTGGATGCCGGCGAAAACGGCGGCCAGACGGAGGCAGTGAATCTGGATAACTTTGACGCCTCCCTGGCGTCGTACCTGGGCTGCGCGCGGGAGGACGTGGGGATACGGGACATGGCCGTGCATCCCGCCTCGGGCAACACTTACCTTTCCGTCATGCGGGGCAGCGGCGATGCCGCGGTTCCGGTGATTGTCAGGGTGTCCGGGGACGGAAGCATCAGCGACGTGCCGTTGGAGAACGTGGCGTTTTCCCAGTACGTCATCATGGACGCCGCTGATGAGGACGACCCGAGGTTGGTGACCCGGATGAAGCTGCGTACGGTGACGGTGACTGATATGTCCTACGTGGACGGGTTGCTGATGGTGGCCGGCACGTCCAACGAGGAATTCACCTCAACGTTGCGGCGGATCCCGTTCCCCTTCACCGGCGAAGCGCAAGCGAACTCGCTGGAAATATTCCACGTATCCCACGGGCAGTACGAGACGGCGGCCCCCATCCGCGCTTTCGTACCCTACCAGGGGAACACCAGCATTCTGGCCAGCTACACCTGCACCCCGGTGGTGCAGTTCACCCTGTCCGATTTCGATGCCGGCAAGCACGTGATGGGCAAGACGGTGGCCGAATTGGGTTCGCACAACCATCCGCTGGACCTGATTTCCTATCAGCACGAGGGCGGGGAGTATCTGCTGGTGTGCAACGACCGTCACCCGCTGTTCAAGATCGCCTGCAAGGACATCGACGGGCAAGGACCGCTGACGGAACCGGACGACTCGATGGACAACAGCCCCGCCGACCCGGTCACGCCGGGCGTGGGCATACCCCGCGAACTGCTACCCCACCCGGGAGTGAAGCGAATGGCGAACCTGAACGGCAACGGTGTGCTGATGCTGCAGCAGGACGAGGATGGAGCTACCCATCTGCGCACCTACGCCACCGACACGCTGTGATCCACAACCGTCAACTGCGGCTGGAGTGGGCGGAGCGCGAGGGGCGCCTTTGCCTGGAAGTCCGAGGTTGGACTGAATCCGAGCTGCTGGGACTGGAAGGGTCGGACGCCGGCGAACTGGGCCGGCGTCTGGCCCTTTACACCGGCGAGGCGTTTGCGGATGGCGGCGACCTTGGGGCGGTTCCCCCGGTGGCCGGCAGTTTTGCTTCAGCGGGAGCTGTGGTCCGTTTTACACCCCGGTTTCCCTTCGCCGATGGCATGAGCTACTCGCTGGTGGTTGACACCGCCGGCCATGGTTCGGAGGTTTGGAGCATTGCCCGCGCATCCCAAAGCTCCGCGTCCGATGCCGAGGTGCTGGCGATTTATCCCACCACTGCCAAACTGCCGGTCAACCTGCTCAGGATCTACGTTCACTTTTCCGCGCCGATGAGCGAGGGTTGGGCTGCAAGGGCGGTACGGGTCTGTCGTGGCGACACCGGGGAACCGTTGGAGGATGTATTTCTCCCGCCGGAACCGGAGCTATGGGATCCGGAGCGGCGGCGGTTGACCATGCTATTGGATCCGGGCCGGATCAAGCGCGGGCTGGTTCCCAACCTGGAAGCGGGCTATCCACTGGTCGAAGGCGTGCCGATCAAAGTCTTTGTGGATGCCGAATTTCGAGACGCTGCGGGCCGGCCGTTGCAGTATGGAGCAGAACGACGCTACGGCATTGGCACGGCCCTGCGGTCCCGCATCGACTTGGACGATTGGCGGATTGCCGTCCCCAAGGCGGGGTCTCGTACCACGCTGATGGCGGAATTCGGGCGTCCCCTGGACCATGGGCTGCTGCAACACTGCCTTCGGGTTTGTGACGAAACCGGAACGGTGGTGCCGGGTGACACCGAGGTTGGAGAGGAGGAGCGGAGTTGGCGGTTTACACCGTCCCTGCCCTGGCGAGAGGGCAATTACCGCTTGGTAGTAGATCCGAGGCTGGAAGACGTGGCCGGGAATTCGTCGATCCGAGTCTTTGACCGTGACATTACCCGGCCGGAAGATACCCCGCCGGAAGACAGCAAACTTTGGGTGGCTTTCGCCTGTTCCTGAGTCCTGGCTGCACACTTTCGCGCTTCCCGTCCACAGCCCACCGCGATGAAACACGTTAGCGTCATCCCCGACCGTTACACCAGGGCAACGTTCCAGCCGTCACAGTACCCGGGGCTAAAGGCGCCGCCCGCTCCTGGAGCCATCATCGAAGTATGCAGCGACGGACTCGTGCTGGACCTCTCAGGCGTGGTGCTGGATGGCGAAGGGAACGGTGGCGTGGCCGTCTGGGTACACGATTGCAGCGACGTGACTATCGCCAACGGCGTTGTGATCGGCTTTCACTGGGGCATTCGCGCCGAAAACGTCGGCAACCTTACCGTGCGGAATTGCGTCGTTTCGGACAATACGAACCCCCTTGACGCCGGCTGGCTCCCTGATATAAAGGCGCCGGTGGAGGAAGGCTTCGGCGGTGGTATTCATCTCCGCGAGGTTCAGCACGCCACGATAGCCGGTAATCAAGTCAACAACAATTTCAACGGCATCAGCGTCGTCCGGTCGGAATACAACACGATCAGAGACAACAACGCGTCTTACTGCGGCAACGTCGGGATCTATTTGCTGCGGTCCAGCCACAACAAAATTCTGGACAACCGGGCGGAGCACTGCATCCGCTACACCGACCGCTTCTGGTGCGACACGGCGGACTCGGCGGGAATCCTCCTAGAGGACGGTTCCAACCACAACCGGGTCACGGGCAACAACTTGCGCTACAGCGGCGACGGGTTCTTCATCCGGACCCACAATCGAGAACCGTCCAACCACAACTTCATAACCGGCAACGACGCCAGCTATTCGCCCAACAATGCCTTCGAGGCGGTTTTCTCTTCGGGCAACGTCTTTGCAGACAACGTCGCCAACTATTCCAACTACGGTTTCTGGCTGGGCTATTCGACGGACACAACGGTCAGGAGGAACGAGATCCGGGCCAACCGGTTCGACGGCATCGCCATCGAGCATGGGCGAGACAATCGCATTGAAGACAATCGGATTGAGGGCAACCGCAACGGCATCCGCCTCTGGAGCGACCCCGCGCCGGGTGGTGGGGCAAACGAGGACGCGCCACCGCGCCGCTACGCCGTTTCGGGAAATCGGATCGAGGATTCCCGAGACTGCGGCATTGTGTCAACGAATGACCACGCGCTCGGCCTGGAAGCCAACGATTTTCGACGCAACCGCCGCGACACGGCGCGCCGACCGGTTTGATCTGAACCCGATTGGTCAGTCGGCTTTGAGCGCGACCAGGGTCCGGTCCACGTCCTCCGCTTCCAGCGACAGCCGTTCCCATTCGTCCCACAGGGACTGTTCCTCTTCCTTGAGCATCCGGTAACGCTCTCCAGTAGCCTCCAACTGGGCCCGGTCTTCAAATTGCTCGGGATTGGCGAACATGGCTTCCAACTCTGAAGAGATGGTCTCGCGCTCAGTGATGGCTAATCCGATCTCCTCTATACGGGCCGCCAGTTGGCGCGCCTGCCGGTTCAACGCGCGCTCCCGTTCCTCTTCGGGGGTCAGGGGCCGCCGGTGTCGTCGCCGGCCATTGGTATTGCTTGGGGTGTCGGCGGTTTCGGCCACAACTGCGTTGACGGCGGGTTTCGCGTCCGCTTCCTGCTGTTTCCGATACAGATAGGCGTTGTAGTCGCCGGGGAAGATCCGGGGGATACCGCCCTCAATTTCGATTATCTTGTTGGCGACCTGCCGGATCAGGGTGCGGTCGTGAGTCACCAGGCAGATGGCGCCGCGGTAGTCGCCCAGGGCGTCGGCCAGGATCTCCCGGGAGGTGATGTCCAGGTGGTTGGTCGGCTCGTCCATGAGGAGGAAATTGCTGGGCTGGAGGAGCAGTTTGGCCAAGGCCACCCGAGCCTTTTCGCCGCCGGACAGCACGGATATCGGCTTGAGAACGTCCTCGCCGCTGAACAGAAAGCCGCCCAGGGTGGTGCGCAGGTTCTGTTCCGATTCGGCCGGCGCCGCCTCCCGCAATTCCTCGAAAGCGGTATTGCCGGGGTTGAGCAGGTCCAGCACGTGCTGGGCGTAGTAGGCGGCAATCACGTTGTGGCCGAGTCTGCGCTCCCCGTGGTTGATGGACAGCGCTCCCGCGAGGATCTTCAGCAGCGTCGTTTTGCCGGCGCCATTGGGACCGACCAGCGCGACGCGGTCGCCGCGTTCCAGGGTCAGGTTCAGTCCCTGGTACACCACGTTGTCGCCGTAGGACTTTCCCACGTTGTCGAGTCTGATGATTTCGGAGCCGCTGCGGGGAGGTTCCGGGAACGAATAGCTGACCTTCCTGGTCGCTCGGGGCAGCTCGATAACGTCGATCTTTTCCAGCTGTTTCAGCCGGCTCTGCACCTGACGTGCCTTGGTGGCCTTGTAGCGGAACCGCTCGACGAAACGCATCTGACGCTGGATCTCGCGTTCCTGGCGGGCGGCGGCGGCCTGCCTGACTTCCAGGGCGCGCTCGCGGGCGACCAGGTAATCGTCATAGTTGCCGCGATGATGGACCGCTTCTCCCGGTTCGATGGCCAGGATGCGGTTGGCTACCTGGTTCAAGAAGGCGCGGTCGTGGGAGGTGATGACCACTCCCCCAGCAAAAGAGGAAAGATACTTTTCAAACCACAGGTTTGCCTCCAGGTCCAGATGGTTCGTCGGCTCGTCCAGCAGGAGCAGATCGGGGTCCCGATACAGCAGCCGGGCCAGCTCGGCCCGCATGATCCAACCGCCGCTGAACTCGCGCATATTGCGGGAGAAGTCGCTTTCCTTGAAGCCTAGGCCCGACAGTATTGCCTTTGCCTCGTGGTCGCGGTCGGCCCCGCCGACGGCTTCCAACTCCGCGTCGAGTTGGGCCAGCAGGTCGATCAAATCGCGCTGTTTGGCCGGATCGTTAGTGGATGACAGATCCTCCCTGGCGGCTGCAATCCGGTCGGCCACGGCAATCGCTTCGTGGTGGGCGCTCAACACCTCCTGAAGCAGCGTCCGGCCCGCGAATGGCGCCGGTTCCTGCTTGAGGTATCCCACCGTGGTGTTGCGCCGCCCGGATATTGAACCGTCGTCCGGCAGGATCTCGCCGGCGAGGATGTCCAGAAGCGTCGTCTTACCCGAACCGTTGGCCCCGATGAGCGCAATGCGGTCACCGGCGGCCATCGAGACGTTCAGCCCGCTGAAAAGGGTCCGTTCGGAGTAGGCTTTGCTGATGTTGGATGCGAAAAGCATGAGGGACGGCAATAGAGGCTAATGGCCCGACCGGGTTTTGGCAAGATGGGTGCCGCTCTCACGCGTACCCGGTTTGGTGGCGTTGAATGGTGAAGAGGTGGTCAGGCGGATCGGGTGTGGCGAGATAGTATTCGTAACCCAAGTGCAAGATGCCCAGCTTCCCTCGGGAG
>DAOUJY010000120.1:0-22431 GCA_034421995.1 Dehalococcoidia bacterium
CAGCTCTCCGCCAGGTCCAGCACCGGCTGGTAGTGCAGGCTCAACGTGACCAGTCCGCCGAACACCTCGTTGCTTATCACGCTGGAAGTCACGTCGCCGGCCAGATGGGGGTCCAGCGTCGGCGGGTCGGCGAAGAGCCGAACCAGCGTTCCGCCCTGGGGCGGCCGGTTGTCAAAGGTGAGGTCGGCGGAAGGCGCGCAGCTGTCGGCGGGAGTGACTGCGGGCATGGCCGCTACGGTAGGAACGGACGCCGGGGCGCTGGCCACCGCTTCGGTCGGCTGCGCCGCTGTAGGTTCAGAGGCTGCCGCCGCCGGCGCAGCGGTGGGAGATTCGGCGGCGGCCGCCGGAGCCGCAGTGGCGGCAGGGGCCGCCGGTTCCGCGGCGGGAGTTTCACTGCCGCCGCAGGCCGCCACCGCGATAGCTGCCACCAGCGCCGCTACCATGACAGGTATGCCGAGAGTTTTGCGGGTCATATCTCCTCCGAATCAGTACTCAGGATAAAAGCCAATACGAGATGCTGACCGGAATCAGTTTTCTATGATTGAAATGCCGGATTGAAAACAGCAACGCTCGGAAGAATTGTATCCAATCGCCGGCAGGCGTTCAATTCAATCGAGCCCGATGTATTGTCCAATTTGTTAAGGTATGCTAACCTGAAAGTGTATGCCGGCGCCATGCGCTGGAGCAGCGTCGCGGCGAGCATAGCCAAGTGGCCTAAGGCGCCTGTCTGTGGCACAGGAGATCACGGGTTCGAATCCCGTTGCTCGCCCCATCTCCCATAGTTGCATCGTCACGGGAACTGCGCCTGTAGCTCAATGGATAGAGCACTGGGCTTCGGACCCAGGGGTTGCGGGTTCGAGTCCTGCCAGGCGCGCCACGGAAATGCGAGCCGGCGGTTGGCAATAGCCCAACCGCCGGCTTTCTCGTTGGCATTGGCTATGCGCTAACCGGGGCGTTTGCCCATGGTGATGGTCGCCGCGACTTCCTCGCCGTCCCGCAACACCGTAAATTCCACCGTATCGCCGGGTTGAGTGTGCTCGACGACGTAGGCTATCACGTCGTCCATTCCCTGGATGGGCGTTCCGTCGATGGCGATGATGATGTCGCCGCCCACGGGCACCTCGGTGCCGTTGATCACGGTCAGCTGGTCCGAAGCCCGCAGGCCCCCGCGACTGGCCGCGGTATCCGAGCCAACGGCAATTACCAGCGCGCCCCTGGTCTCGGCCGGCATATCCATGGCGACAGCGATGTCGGGCCGCACGGTGGCCCCCCGGATGCCGATGTATGGATATTCGTAATGGCCGTCGTCAATCAGCGCCGGCGCCACCAGCTTCGCCAGGTTGATCGGAATGGCCAGGCCCACGCCGGAGAAGGCGCCCGTTTCGCTGATGATCTGCGTGTTGATGCCGATGACCTCGCCTTCCCGGTTCAGCAGCGGGCCGCCCGAGTTGCCGGGATTGGTGGCGGCGTCGTGCTGGACCACCCGGGGAACGGAAAAGTTGCTGTCCGTGGGGTTGATGGTGCGCCCCACTGCGCTGATGATGCCGGACGTCATGGAGAATCCCCGCGAGAACGGGTCTCCGATGGCAACCGCCAACTGGCCGGGCCGGATGTCGTCGCTGTCTCCCACGGCGATGGGAGGCGGGCGTACGGAGTCGTCCATGATCCTGATCACCGCCAGGTCAGAGTCGGGGTCGTCGCCGACGAGTTCGGCGTCGGCCTGCACGCCGTCGCTGAACATCACGATGATCCGTTCCGCATCGATCACAACGTGCCGGTTGGTCACAATGTGCCCTTCATCGTCCCAGACGAAGCCGGAACCGGCGGCGCGAGAGAAGAAATCGTTGGGCATACCCGGAGGCATACTCCCGCCCACGGTGATGGTTTTGAGTACCCTCAGTCCCACCACGGAGGGCACCGTGGCGTCATAAAGCTCGCTCATCATCGCGTCATGGGCGGCCATGACTTGTTGGTGGGTCAGTTCGGCAACTGGCGCCGCTTGCTCCTGCTGCCGGGTTTGACCGGCCTCGGGCTGCGCGGCGCTTTCCTGCGGATTGGCCGTGGGTTGGTCCGCCGCCGTCGGCTCGGTTGCCTGGGCGACCGTGTTCACGGCCGGAGGAGGCGGCGGAGTCAGCTCTACCGGACCCGGTTCCGCCGCGCTCGGTTGCCCGCAGGCGACGGCTATCGCCAGCCCGATTGCGCCGACGCCCGCCGCAATCGACCTCAGCACTCCCCGATTTCGACTGTTGGACACTTTCAGCTCCCCTTCATCCGGTTTTTGGGTGGCCGTTGCCGCGGTCAGGCCGGCGGCCGGTCGGGCGCACCCCGTCTTTATGATACGAGAGTTGGGCAGCGCCGGATTTTGCCGGCGCAGTCGCGGCGCCGATGCTATACTAACCCCCGCGGCCCCGTCCTGCCATCCCGAACGCGGGTTGCCGTCCTGAACAGTACCGACCACCAACCGAAAGGAGAGAAGCGATGCTGTACGAACTGCGCATCTACGACGCCGTCGCCGGCCGTTTGCCCGACATCAGCGGCCGTTTCGCCAACCATACCTGCGCCCTGTTCCGCAAACACGGCGTGAAGTACCTGGGCTTCTGGACCGACGAAATCGGCCAGAGCAACCGCCTCACCTACATCAACGTCTTTGACAGCATGGCCGACCGGGAGAGCCGCTGGGCCAAGTTCGGCGGAGACCCCGACTGGCTGGAGGTACGCAAGCAGACTGAAGCCAACGGCCCGCTGGTCGATGCGGTGACCAACCGTTTCCTGCGTCTCACCCCCTACTCCCCCGAACCCAAGGTCACCACCGCCGTACAGGAACTCCGCATCTACGAAGCGGTGCCCGGCCGTCTCCCCGACGTGCATAACCGCTTCGCCAACCACACCATCGGCCTGTTCGAGAAGCACGGCATCGAGAACATCGGCTACTGGTCGGAGGACGTGGGCGTCAACAACGTGCTGGTTTATATGCTGGGCTACCCCAGCCTGGCCGACCGGGAAAAGAGCTGGCGCTCCTTCCAGGCCGACCCGGACTGGAACACCGCCCGCGCCGCCAGCGAGGAAAACGGCCCGCTGGTCCGCAAATCCCGCCACACCATCATGCGCCCCACGGACTACGCCTTCACCAGCGACTAGGCCGGCAGCGCCCGGTTTGCACTGGCGCCGCTCCTTGAAAATACTCTGCCCGTCATTCCCGCGAAAGCGGGAATGACGATAACGACCGCTAGCCTCTCGCGCATGAGCGGGATTCCCCACGATGCTTGACCGTGCGCCCATATCACCCAGCGACTTTTTCAGCAACGCCGCCGCCCGCGCCGCCGGCTTCACCGACCGGTTCTGGTTTGACGCCTACACCCGGTGGCAGGAAGCGCTCAACAGCGACCCTGACCCGACATTCGCGTTCATCGACGCTCCGCGCACGCTCCGGGTTCCTTTCCGGCAAGGCCATGCCGATGTGCTCGTCCGCATCCAACCGGAGGGGCACGAATTTTTCTCCATACGCTTCACGGCATTCCCGGCCGACGACCAGCCGGCTCCCCGCCAGATTGACCGGTGGTATCTGGACACGGAAAGCCGTCCGGTGTTGGGCGAAGCGGTCCTGCTGGACTCGAACTTCCGCTGGTAGGGGAACAGCGGCACGATTATGCTGGATAAACAACCCGGGATAGCATAGCATCACGCGCCCCCCGGACTACGCTTTCACCAGCGTTTGCCTATGATTATCTTGTCCAAACTGGCGCTGCGCAGCCGTCCGGTCACCGTGATGGCCCTGGTCCTGGTGCTGGTGGGCGGCGTGTACGCCTACCGGCAACTGCCGCAGGAACTGTTTCCGGAAATCAGCCTCCGGGTCATCAACGTAGCAACCTCCTACCAGCAGGGCACGCCGTATCAGGTGGCCGAGGAGGTAACCAGGCCAATCGAGGACCTGATCATCGGGATGGAGGGCCTTAAGGAGGTCACGTCAACTTCCCGCTCCAGCCGTTCCCAGGTGCGGGCCAGCTTCCAGAACAACGTTGATATTGAAGAGGCGGAGGCGGAAATCGTCAGCCGGGTATCGGGCCTCCGCCTGCCCGACGCCGCCGGAGACCCGCGCGTCTTCGAGCTCACTCCCAACCGGCGGCCGGTGATGGAGCTGAGCATATCGGGAGAGCGGGATATTCCCGACCTGGTGAGAATCGTCGAGCGGCAGATTATCCCGGCGCTCCAGTCGGTCCCGGGAGTGTTCGACGTGCAGATTGAGGGCGCCGTGGCCGAGCAGGTGTTCGTGACGGTGGACCCGGCTTTGCTGGACACCCATGGGCTGACCATCCAGAACGTAATCGGCGCTTTGCAGGGCAACTCGGTGGATGTCAACACCGGCAGCATCACTTCCGGCGACGGCGCCGTTACCGTCCGCGCTTTCCATGACTACACCAATCTGGAGGCCATCCGCCAACTGCCGGTGGGTTTCTCCAGGGACGGCGGCGCGACCGGTCCCAACCGGGCCGCCGGCGGCAACGCAACCCCCATCAGCCTGGCCGAGGTGGCCGACGTGCGCGTCGCCACTCCCGAAGCCCGCACCGTCTCCCGCACCAACGGCAACCCCAGCGTGAGCCTGGACGTCCAGAAAACCCCGGACGGCAACACCATCGACATCACCCATGCCATTGACCAATTGCTGGTTGATCTGCAAGGGGAGATTCCGCCCGATATTGACATCGCTGTCATGGAGAGCCAGGCGCCCCGGCTGGAGGAAGAACTGGGCAAGGTGATCGGACAGGGCATCCAGGGTTTCGCTTTCGCGGTGCTGGCGGTGTTCCTTTTCCTGCTGCAGCTGCGGCCCCGGCCCCTTGCCGGCATCGTCAACACCTTGCGGCCCACCATCATCATCGCCCTGTCCATCCCCCTCAGCGTGATGATCACGATGCTGGTGATGGCGCTGTTCGACTGGACGCTGAACTTTATGAGCCTGGCCGGTCTGGCCATTGCCGTGGGCCGCATCGTTGACGACAGCATCGTCGTGCTGGAGAACATCTACCGGCACATCCAGGAAGGCAGCCCCCGGGCGGTGGCGGTGATCGCCGCCACCCAGGAGGTCAGCCCGCCCGTGGTAGCTTCCACGTTGACTACCGTGGCCGTGTTCGTGCCCCTGGCGTTTCTGCCGGGCGTGGTCGGCCAGTTCTTCTCGCCCTTTGCCCAGACGGTCTGCGTGTCCCTGCTGGCTTCCACTCTGGTCGCGCTGACCGCGGTTCCCGTTCTGGGGTCGTGGTTCCTGCGCCAGGGAGACCTGACCGGGGAGCCGGGAACGCCGCCGGACGACACGCTGTTGCAGAAAGTCTATACGCCGGTACTCCGGTTGGCCCTGCGCTTCCGTGTGATTACCGCCATCCTCAGCGTTATCGTCGTTCTAGCGAGCCTGAGCCTCATCCGGACGCTGCCCATCGAGCTCTTCTCCCAGGGGCGCACTGAGGGTATTCGCATTGACCTCACCCTGCGGGGCAATCCTTCCACCGTTCGGCTGGTCCAGGAAGTGAACGAGACCGAGCGGATACTGGACGATTTCGTCGCCAGCGGCGCCGTGGCGAGTTACCAGGTTACGCTGGGAGCCAGCAGCCGGAGCTTCGGCTCCACCGCCGACCCGTCCTTCGACCGCGCCGGGTTCACCGTCGTCCTGGGCGAAGACCCGCCGGCCGACCTGGACGAGCAGATTAGAAACGCGCTGCCCGAAAAGCGCAACGTAACCACCCGCGTTTTCGCCGACTCCGGCGGGCCGGGCCGGGGCGGCGGATTGCGGCTGACGCTCACTGGCCCCAATTATGAAGACGTCCGCATGGCCACCGACCGCTTACAGACCGTCGTTGAACAAGACCCGGGCGTGCGCAACGTCCGCACCAACATCGTTGACGGCAGCGAAGAGTTGACCATCGCCATCGACCCCAACCAGGCCGGACGCTACGGCCTGTCCACGGCCAACGTGGCCAACCAGATTCGCACCTGGATGCGCGGCAGCGACGTCACGGAAATCGACCTGTCCGGCGAGACGCTGGACGTGGTGGTTCGCGGCGCTCCGGAAGCCACTGATGAACCGATGGACATTCCGTTGCTTCCCATATCCGGCAACACCGGAGCCATACCCCTGGGCGCCATCGCCGACACGCGGCATACGGTGGGACCCAACGTAATCACCCATTACGATGGCAACCGTTCGGCCACGATTTCCGGCGGCCTGGCCGGACGGGATGCCGGCGCCATTGGGGACCGGGTTGACGCCATCGTCGCGGCCACCCCGCTTCCGCCGGGGGTCAAGGTCCGCTCCGGCGGAACCTTCAGCGACATCAGGGAGGAATTCAACAACGTGTACGTGGCCATGGCCATCGGCGTTTCCCTGGTGTACCTGGTGATGGTCGCCACCCTGGGCTCGTTGAAAATCCCGTTCATCGTCGTGCTCAGTATGCCCCTGGCCGTGGTGGGCGCCCTGATCGCTCTGGTCATCACCGACCGGTCTTTGAGCCTGCCGGCGTTGATGGGTTTCCTGCTCCTGGTGGGCATCGTGGTCACCAACGCCATCGTGCTGCTGACCTTTGTACAGCAGTTGCGACAGGCCGGCCATGCCCCATTGGATGCGGTAATGGCCGCCGGACGCACCCGGGTGCGCCCCATCCTGATGACGGCCTTCACCACGATACTGGCGCTGATACCGCTGTCGATGAGCGATTCCGCCGGGCTGGTCGGCGCCGAACTGGCCACGGTGGTCATCGGCGGCCTGCTCAGCTCCACCTTCCTTACGCTGGTCGCCGTGCCGGTGGTCTATATGCTGTTTGAGGAAAGCGTGCCCAATCTCTACCGGCGCATCATCCGCTTCGTGGCGCGGCGGTCGGCGCCTGTCGCCGAAACGACGAGCCCGGCGCAACCCGTCCTTGATGTCGATGCCGACGGTTAGATTCAAGGTAATCGCATCATCCCCGTCATTCCGGCGAAAGCCGGAATCCAGTAACCGAAACCAGCGTTGACGGGCGCAGGTGGTAAAATAAGCGCATAAAATTTCCCTACGTTATCCGGTCGGGAGGCGGCAGTATGTCAACGAGCAAGCAGGAATGGCAGGACTCCACGCTTTCGCGGGTTACGCAGCGGTTCCCCGAGCGTCGGGAAGCGTTCCAGACCGACTCCGGCCTGGGCCTGGACACCGTTTACACGCCGGAAGATGACGGCGCGGCCGGCAGCGATTACAGCGAATCCATCGGCTATCCCGGCGAGTTTCCCTACACTCGGGGCGTGCAGCCCAATATGTACCGGGGCCGCATCTGGACCATGCGGCAGTACGCCGGTTACGCCACCGCCGCCGCTACCAACGAGCGCTATCGCTACCTGCTGGAGAACGGGCAAACCGGCCTGTCGGTGGCTTTCGATCTCCCTACCCAGATCGGCTACGACAGCGACCACCCCCTGGCCGAAGGCGAGGTGGGCAAGGTGGGTGTGCCCATCTGCTCCCTGGCAGACATGGAAACCCTTTTCGACGGCATTCCGCTGGATAAGGTCAGCACCTCCATGACCATCAACGCCACCGCGGCGGTGCTGCTGTGTCTGTACATCGCCGCCGGCAAGAAGCAGGGCGTATCACCCGACCAGTTGAGTGGCACCCTGCAGAACGACATCCTGAAGGAATACATCGCTCGCGGTACCTACGCCTACCCACCGCGCCCGTCCATGCGCCTGGTGGTGGACGTGTTCAAGTACTGCGCCGAGAACGTGCCCCGCTGGAACACCATCAGCATCAGCGGCTACCACATGAGGGAGGCCGGCGCTACCGCCACCCAGGAACTGGCGTTCACCTTCGCCAACGCCGTCGCCTACGTCCAGGCCGCCGTGGATGCCGGCCTGCCGGTGGACGACTTCGCGCCGCGGCTGTCCTTCTTCTTCGTGGCCCAGAACAACCTCTTTGAAGAGGTCGCCAAGTTCCGTGCCGCCCGCCGGCTGTGGGCCAAAATCATGCGCGACCGTTTCGGCGCCCAAAACCCCCGCTCCATGATGCTGCGGTTCCACACCCAGACCGCCGGCGTCACTCTGACGGCTCAGCAGCCCGACAACAACGTGATACGCAGCACAGTTCAGGCCCTGGCCGCAGTGCTGGGTGGCACCCAATCGCTACACGTGAACTCCCGTGATGAGGCCCTCAGCCTGCCCACCGAAGAATCGGCTCAGCTTTCGCTCCGCACCCAACAGATCCTCGCCCACGAGAGCGGCGCCGCCGACGTGGTGGACCCCCTGGGCGGCTCCTGGTACGTGGAGAACCTCACCGACCGCCTGGAATCCGGCGTCCTGGAATACATCCAGCGGATTGACGATATGGGTGGCGCAGTGGCGGCCATTGAAGACGGTTTCCAGGTCCGCGAAATTGGCGACGCCGCCTTCCGCCACCAGCGCGAGGTGGACGAAAACCGGCGCACTGTGGTGGGCGTCAACCAGTACGTCACCGAAACTCCGCCCATCGCTGACCTGCTGCGCGTGGACGCGGCAGCCACCGCCGAACAGGTGGAACGGCTCAAAAGCCTGCGCCGGAACCGCGACAACATGGCGGTGCAGATCAGCCTGGCCCGCCTGGCCGACGCCGCCCGCTCCCCCGACGCCAACACCATCCCGCTGATGATGGACTGCGTGGAGAAATACGCCACCCTGGGCGAAATTTGCGAGGTGCTGCGCAACGTGTTCGGCGAATACGAACCCGCCGCCGGGCTGTGATAAACTTTCCCACGAATTCACCCTGTCATTCCCGCGAAAGCGGGAATCCAGGAATCTCGGTCTGGAAAATCCCGTTCATCCTGTACATCCATGCCCGAAAGCCAGCGGAAACGGAACGCTACCTTGACAGGCCCTTCCACGGAGGATAGCCGTGACTGATTTGATGCTTACCGAAGACGAAAAGATGCTGCAAAACCTGGTTCGGGATTTTGCGGAACGCGAGGTCATGCCCCGCTCCGCCGAGCTGGACGAGAAGGCCGAGTTCTCCCACGAGAACTGGGAAGGTATGGCCCGCCTGGGGCTGACCGGCATCGGCGTGGACCCGGCCTACGGCGGCAGCGGCGGCGGGTTCCGCCAGTCCTCCATCGCCATCGAGGAGATGGCGCGGGCCGACGTCGCGGCCAGCGTAACCCTGGCGGCGCACCTGGGCCTGGGCCTGGAGACCATCGCCCGCTTCGGCAACGAGGAGCAGAAGCAGCAGTACGTCCCGTCGCTGGCCTCCGGCAAGGGCATCGCCGCCTGGGCCCTCACCGAGCCGGGCAGCGGCTCCGACGCCGCGGCCATGGCCACCACCGCCACGCGACGCAACGGCTCGTGGGTGCTCAACGGCTCAAAGCAGTTCATCACCAATGCCGAGGTTGCCGAGACCATGGTCGTGTTCGCCAACCAGGACCGCTCCATCGGCTACCGGGGCGTCTGCGCCTTCATCGTCCCGGCCGGCGCCAAGGGGATGCAGATCAACCCCCAGCACAACAAGATGGGCATCCGGGCGTCCAGCACCTGTGAGATCGTGTTCGACGACGCGGAGATCCCGGCGGAGAACCTGATCGGCGAAGAGGGCATGGGCTTCCGCTACGCCATGGACATCCTGGACTCCAGCCGCATCTCCATCGCCGCCCAGTGCGTCGGCATCGGCCAGGCTGCCCTGGAAGAGGCGGTCCGCTACGCCCAGCTGCGCCAGTCCTTCGGGCGCCCGCTGGCCGGACACCAGGCCATCCAGTTCAAGCTGGCCGACATCGCCACCGGCGTCCACTCGGCCCGCGTCGCCACCATGCACGCCGCCACGCTGCGCGACCAGGGCCTGCCCTTCATCAACGAGGCGTCCATGGCCAAGCTGCTGGCGTCGGAAAACTGTAACAAGGCGGCCTACGAGGCCATGCAGATCCACGGCGGCATCGGCGTTTTCAAGGAATCTCGCATCGAGCGCATCTTCCGCGACGCCCGGGTCACGACGATCTACGAAGGCACCTCGGAAGTGCAGCGCATGATCATCGCCCGGCAGGTGCTCGCGCAATACCCGGTCTGATTCGCCAATCAACGCGAGGGGGACACATCGACGATGACCGAAATCTGCGCCGTCAACTACATCGACCACGTGGGCGTCGCGGTGAATGACATCCGCGCCGCGCTGGACTTCTTCGCCGCCAACTTCGGCGCTCCCGATGCCGAGGTGGTGGAGCTGGACGACCAGGGCGTGCGTGCCTGCCTCATTGAAATCGGGCAAACCCGCCTGGAGTTGCTGGAACCCACGTCGCCGGAGAGCGCGGTGGGCCGTTTCATCGAGCGGCGCGGCGAGGGTCTGCATCATCTGGCCCTGAACGTGGATGACATCGGCGGCAAGCTGAAGATCCTCGGAGCCAACGGCCTGTCGCTAATCGACAGCCAACCGAGGCACGGCCTATCAGGTACCATCGCCTTTGTGCATCCCCGGTCGGTGTTCGGCGTGCTGACCGAACTGGTGGAGAACTAAACTCCGACGCTGTCATTGCGAGCGTAGCGTGGCAATCTCATAGGTGCCGTGGGATTTGCATGAGTGAGGGATCAGAATGGTTGGGCGGTTTCTGGCTTACAAAGCCATGAACTCTGTATGGCGCTCTGCTACACGCGGGGGACGGTCCGGGTCGTCGGCAACTCCGACCGAATCCGCGAAAATGGTGTTGGGTATTCTGTGTTTTGCCGGCATTTTTATGGGCGGTATGACTTCCTGCCTTGCTGGCAATGCAGGTATGTTCTGGTTCGGCCTCGTCCTATGTTGGGTCGTCGGCCCCGCTGTCATGTTTGGGGTTGCTCTTATGCCCGACGATTGGATAGACCCCACAAAGGCACCTTCCAAAAGGACAGGAGGAGACACCCAGGAACTGCCCACCCGCAGCTCGGCTCCGGCACCTTCCAAAAGGAGAGGAGGGGACACCCAAGAACTGCCCACCCGCAGCTCGGCTCCGGCACCTTCCAAAAGGAGAGAAGGAGACTACGGCAAGCGCGTCGTTACACGGAAATCATCGAGGCCAATCAGCGAATCCGAATCTCGCCAACAACTTGATGCTGGTTGTTGGCTCTATAAGGGGCCATGTGTCCACCAGCGAGGTTGCCAAGCGTTTTTCAGTAACCCGGGTGCTTGCTACTGGAATATCGCAACGCCAGGATTTGCGCCGCAACCATACCGCACGGTGAGTGAGGCTTTGGAGAGATACCAGGAAACGGAGAGAGCTCGGGAACCGAAACAATCCAGGGCATTGAACACCAATCTTTACCACAGGCAGGTGACCGGTCTTTCCCCTACCAGTGCCGCCCAGCAATCTTCCACAAATCTACCGATACCCGCACCGCCGCAGCCTGCATCTACACCATCAACTGCGCCTGAGTTGCAAACTGAAGGCAGCGTCTCAGAGAAACAGGCAACGCCTGAGTCCCGCCCTTATGTTGTCTATTTCATTCGAGAATGCAGAGCAGACGGCCACTGCAAAGTCGGGGTTAGTTACTCGGTACAGAGCAGACTACGGGCATTACAGACTGGGAACCCTAACGAACTTGAAGTCGCTCATGTTTTGGGAGTGTCTGGCCGGCAAGAAGCTGAGCGCATAGAAGAGGCAGTACTCAACGCAGTCAGGGGTGCGGGGGCAAACCTTCAAGGGGAATGGTTCGAGAATGCGATCGTACCGTGGGCGTGGGAGATTGCGCAGCGAGAGCAACGGATTAATGGCTGATAATCACGAATCTAGCGGCGATTCCCGGACGGCCACCAGGATAATACGCTTGTGCTGTCCAACCGCGACACTAGGATGATGTCGTGGATCCAAAGGGTAAGGCGTCAGAATCCGTGCTGGCGTTGGGACGGTAATTTGCCCCTCACCAGGCATCCCGCAAAAACAAATGGAACCATCTCGTAGGTTCAAGACACTATGCCGGCCCACGTAGTGTACGGCGATACCTTCCTGGTGGCGGAGGAAGTCCGCCGCGTCAAGGAGGAATTGGGCGCCGGCGACCTGATGGAGTCCAACCGGCACCGGGTGACGGCCCAGCAGGCCCGCCCCGAAGAGGTGCTGGCGATGTGCAACTCCCTGCCCTTCCTCGATGTGATGCGGTTGGTGGAGCTGGAGGGAGCGCTGGCAACCCAGGAAAGCTCGGGCGGCGGCGGACGGTCTCGAGGACGGCGGCAATCTGCCGCGTCGGGCGGTTGGGCCTCGCTGGCCGAGGCCGTTCTACAGTTTCCCGATACGACGCTGCTTATTGTGATCGACGGTGAAGTGTCCCAGAACAACCCGCTGCTCAGATCTCTGGCGGAGCGTTGTTCAGTCCACCGGCAATCCACTCCCACCGGCACGGCGTTGAATCAGTGGATCAAGGGACGCGCCGAGGCCAAGGGGTCGTCCATTACGCCGCCGGCGATACAGGCCATGGCCGAGATGGTGGGCGGCGACCTGTGGACTATTGACCGGGAGCTGGAAAAGCTGTCTCTGTACGCCGCCGGGCGGAACATCACCGACTCTGACGTGCGCGAGATGGTGCCCCACGCCCAGGAGGCCAACATCTTCGCCGCCGTGGACGCCATGGTGGACGGGCAGCCGGGCCTGGCCCTGCGCCTGCTGATGCAACTGATGAATGACGGCCACGAGCCGTTGTACATCATCGCCATGGTGGAACGACAACTGCGTCTGCTGGCCATGGCGAAAGACCTCACGGACAATCATGGCATCACCCAACCGGAATTGGGCAAGCGAATGGGCACCAACTCCGACTTCGTGGTGCGCAAGACGCTGGGCCAGGCGCGGCGAATGACGCTGCGCGACATATCGCGCAAGTACCAGCGGGTGCTGGAAAGCGATCTGGCCATCAAGCAGGGCCGGCTGGAGCCGGCGGTGTCCTTGCAGCTGCTGGCGGCGGACCTGGCTACCAGCCGCTAGATATGGCGAGGTTGTGCTACCATGGTACGAAGATACTATCCAACAGGATAAAGAGGCGCAGGTATGGAGTTCAAGAAAGGAGAAGTGGCCGCCATCGGGCAGGCTATGTACGAAAAAATCCGCGATGTTATGGAGGATAATTACTGGGGCCATATGGTAGTCATCGACGTAAAGAGCGGCGACTATGAGATAGGCGCCGCCGGCGAAGACGACTTCACCGTCACCACGCGCCTGCTGGAGCGCCGGCCGGATGCTTACACATGGGGAGAGTTGGTAGGCTACCCGGTAACAGCCTCCTTTGTGGGCCCGATTGAGCCCTTGCCTCGGAGGCGCAAAAGTCGCGAACAACCCAATTCCCTGCAAACTTTGCCCAGCAACCTTGCCTTGGAGACGTAAGGGTGGTGATTAGAGGGACGGTCAAGAAGAGAGGGCAGGACGGCCCTATTATTTTCTGGGAACCGCAGATTGACGTCGCAGTTGCCGGCATCAATCTGGATTTCAAAACGGTGGCGGCAGTTGTTGACACGGCGTTCACCGGCGCGTTGGCTTTACCAAGCGATATCGTCCAGGAACTTGGTTTAACCGAGCGGGGACAACGATTTGTGCGATTGGCATACGGTCAGCGCGGCTTGCGCGTCTATGGAGCAGTCGTATCCTGGTTCGGCCAGCCGCGCGCCGTGCCGGTGCATGAAACTGACGACAAGCCGCTCGTTGGCAATATGCTCCTCACCAGCTGCCGCCTCACGATAAATTTTGTGGAAGATGGGGAAGTTATCATACAATCCTTATGGCAAACCCCAAGCCCGTAGTCGGTCACGGATAGGTCACCGGGTTGTAACAAGCCGCCCAGTGTCGCTCTTCCATTTCCGACAGCCCCGGCGTCGGCTCCACCCGGCAGCGGGATATCGCCTTGGGGCATCGAGGAACGAATGGGCACTGCTCCGACAGGTTGATCAGGTCGGGTGGCGTACCCCGCAGGGCCTGGAGGCGGCGACCGGCGGCGTCCAGCCGGGGCAGCGTCTGCAGCAGGGACCAGGTGTAGGGATGGCGCGGCTGCTGGAAGATGGGCAGCAAGTCGGCGCTTTCCACCAGGTGCCCGGCGTACATTACACCCACACGGCGCGCCATGTTCGCCACCACGCCCATATCGTGGGTAATGAGCAGGATGGCGGACTTGGAATCTCGGCTGAGTTCCTTGAGGCGTTCCAGTATCTCGGCTTGGAGAGTTACGTCAACGCTGGAGGTAACCTCGTCGGCGATGAGCAGCCGCGGGCGCATGACCAGGGCCATCGCCAGCATGACGCGCTGACACTGACCGCCGCTGAGGGTGAATGGATACGCCCCCATCATGCGGCGGGGGTCGGGGACGCCCAACTCGCGCAGCATCTCCTGGCACACTCCGCCGGCGGCCCGGCGATTCAGGTTGGAGTGGGTGATGATGACCTCGGTCAGTTGTTGACCGATGGTTTGCACCGGGTTCAGGGCCGACTGGGCATCCTGAAAGACCAGCGACATGGCCTTGCCGCGCAACTGGCGCAGGTGTTCATCCGGTGCGTTCACCAGGTCAACGCCGTCGAAAAGTATCCTGCCGCCGGTGATCGCGCCGTTGTCGGGCAGCAGGCCCATCACGGCCAAAGCCAGCGCGCTCTTGCCGGCGCCGCTCTCGCCGACCACGCAAAATACCTCCTCCTCTTCCTGGGCCAGGGAGACGCCGTTGACGGCGTGAACGACTCCGTTGGGCACGCGGAATTCCACGTGCAGGTCTTGAATTTCCAGGACCGGCGGCATATCAACACGCTGAAGGTATGGGTTGCCTCGCGGTGGTCAGGTCAACGGCCCGCATCCGGCCGGCTTTGAGCTCAGCGATCAGGTCATCCAGCGAGGTGATGCGACGCTGGAACAAGGTTGCGGCAGTGCCCATCTGGTTCAGGGAATGGGTGTCGCTGCCGCCGGTGCCGGGCAATATAAGATGCCTGCGGAGATCCTCAGCGAAACAGTTTTCGGATTCCCCGCCCCGTCCGTTCCGCGACTCGACGGCGTCGAACAGGTGCAGCATGGGGTCGGATACGGCCCGTTGCAGCATCTCGGCCCGGACATCCGGGTCGCTGCCCGGGCCGGCCAGGAAACGGCGGCGATAGGGATGGGCGGCGATGAGGACGGCGCCCAGGCTGTCGGCTTCGGCGCGGAGGAAGGCGGGCTTGTGCATTCCGAAACGGTAGCGATGCAGCCCGAATACCAGCACATGGCCGGCGTCGGTATTGATCTCCGCGCCGGGGAGCACCAGGATGCCATGACGACGGGTCAACTCAGCGGTGGCGTCCGGCGTCCAGAAATCATCGTGTTCCGTGATGCAGACGCCGTCCAATCCGGCGGCTCGCGCCGCGTCCACCAACTCGTCGGGGGACACAAAACTGTCGTCAGACTTGGGGTAGGTGTGAGTGTGGAGGTCTATGAGCACGGTTGCTTCATCTCTCAACGCCACATTGGCGGCAAGTCAGGTTGCGTCCCGCAACGCAGTCGGCGGCATAATACCACCGATCTTGACTTTGCGGGGGGCCAACCACTAGGATAAGCGTAGGGCAAAAATCCCCGAGCCGACGCTCGGAACGACAGAGGAGGACCCATGGTCACCACTATTATCCTCGTCGTCCTGGCGGTCGCAGGGTTAGCAACAGGCGTAGCAGCAGTGGTTTGGCTGCTGCTATCCAGCAAAAAAGGCGATAACAGACTGCAACGCAGCCTTGAGGAGGCTGCCAACACCGTAACCCAGGCCGAAGATGAAAAGCGCGCCATCCTGCTCGAAGCGCAGGAAGAAGCCCTTAAAATCCGCGAGGCCGGGGACCGTGAAATCAAGGAGCAGCGGCGCGAGCTCAACCGCATGGAGCGCCGTCACGTCCAGCGTGAGGAACAGCTCGACCGCAAACTGGAATCCTTGGAGAATCAAGAAGCCGAACTGGAACAGCGCGAAACCAGCGCCCAGTCCGCTTTGCAAAAAGCCGAGGATTTGAAACTCCAGCATAACCGCGAGCTGGAACGAATCGCATCGCTGTCTATCGAACAAGCGCGAGACATCGTGCTGAAACGCGGAGAAGAGGAGGCTTCCCACGAACTGGCTCGCCGCTACTACGAGCTGGAGAAGGAACACCAAACCCGGGCGGATGATAACGCCCGTCGCATCCTCACCCTCGCCATAAACCGTCTGGCTACCGACGTTGTGTCGGAGAGCACGACATCTGTTGTTTCCCTGCCCAACGATGAGATGAAAGGTCGTCTCATCGGCCGCGAAGGACGTAACATACGGGCCCTTGAGGCCCAGACCGGCGTTGACATCATCGTTGATGACACGCCCGGCATCGTAACGCTATCCTGCTTTGACCCGGTGCGCCGGGAAATTGCCAAGCTGGCGCTGACCCAACTGGTCAAAGACGGCCGCATCCAACCGGCGCGCATCGAGGAAAGCGTCAACCGCGCCATGCGCGAAATTGAAGACATCATCTGGAGGGCCGGCGAGGAAGCCACCTTTGAGGTCGGCGTGAGCGGGCTGGACCCCGAGCTGATCCGTCTGTTGGGGCGGCTCAAGTTCCGCTACAGCTACGGCGAAAACGTGCTGACCCACTCCATCGAAGTGGGCCTGCTGTCCGGGATGCTCGCATCCGAGGTCGGCGCCAACGTGCAGATCGCCAAAGCCGGGGGCCTGCTCCATGACATCGGGAAAGCCCTGACCCACGAGATACCCGGTCCGCACGCCGAGATCGGCTACGACCTGACCACCCGCAACGGTATTGGGTCGTTGGTCTGCAACTGTGTCCGGGAACACCACGACGACGACCATTCCAGCATCGAGTCGTTCCTGGTGGCCGCCGCCGATGGCGTCAGCGCCGCCCGCCCTGGCGCGCGCAAGGAGTCCATCGAGCAGTACACCCGCCGCCTGCGGGAGTTGGAAGAGGCCGCGTACAGTTTCGACGGCGTCCAGCGCGCCTTTGCCATCCAGGCCGGCCGCGAAGTGCGGGTGATGGTCAGCCCGGACGATGTGGACGACGTGGCCTGCGCCAGCCTGGCCCGCGACATCGCCGGCAAGGTCTCCAAGGAATTGCAGTTCCCCGGCCAGATCAAGGTTACGGTGATCCGCGAAACCCGCGAGGAGAGTGTCGCCCGCTAACCTGCCCAGGACTGATCGACCAAATTGTAGGGGCGAATAATTATTCGCCCCTACCGGTGCCATTATGCGAGTTTTGATGATCGGGGACATCATCGGAAGGCCGGGCCGCAGCGCCCTGTCCCGTCTGCTGCCCCAGCTGCGCCTGGAACTGGATGTTGACTTGGTGACGGCCAATGCTGAGAACACCGCCGGCGGATTCGGCCTGACCCCCAAGACCGCCAACGCCCTGCTGCAAGCCGGCGTTGACGTCATGACGTCGGGCAACCACATCTGGGACAAGAAGGACATCCTGCCGCACATGGACGAACTGCCTCTGCTCCGGCCCGCCAACTACTACGGCGCGCCGGGCCGCGGCTGGATGATGTTCGGCGACGTGATGGTCCTGAACCTGCAAGGCCGGGTTTTCATGCCGCCCATCGACTGCCCCTTCCGCGAGGCCGACCAGCGCCTGGCCGAGGCCCGGAGCGAACTGGGATACGCTCCCCGCAAGGTGGTGGTGGACTTTCACGCCGAAGCAACCTCCGAAAAGCAGGGACTGGCCTGGTATCTGGACGGCCGCGTCAGCGCGGTGGTGGGCACCCATACCCACGTTGCCACCGCCGACGCTCGTGTGATGCCCGGCGGCACCGCCTACGTGAGCGACCTGGGCATGACCGGCCCGCAGGACTCCGTGATCGGCACAGAGGTCGCGCCCGTGCTGGAACGGTTCCGCACCGGGCTGCCGCAACGCTTCGAGCCGGCCAAGGGTGCCTGCATTCTGAACTCAGTGTTGATCGACATTGACGACGAAAGCGGCCACGCCGTTGATATCGTGCGTATTGACCGCAAGATCGACTGATATGATTTTTCATTGCGAGGAGCATAGAGACGTGGTAGCTTAGATAGCTTATCCTAGAGCGTCGGCGCCGTCTCCTGTACTGACGAGATTGCCATGCTGCGCTCGCAATGACAATGACTGGGGGCACTGATGTCCATAACCGTTGATCTTCACCTGCACACCACCGCGTCCGACGGCCGGCTGACGCCCACCGAACTGGTCGAGCTCACCGCCGCCAAGGGTCTGCGGACGATTTCCGTCAGCGACCACGACACTACCGCCGGCCTGGTCGAGGCCCAGCAGGCGGTGAACCGGATCCCCGGAATGCGGCTCATCCCCGGCATCGAGTTGAGCTGCGACGTGCCCGGCGGCGAGGTTCACATGCTGGGCTACTTCATGGATGTTGAAGACTCCGGTTTCCAGGAGATGCTGGCCGGTTTCCGCGAAGGCCGGTTGGCCCGGGGCGAAGGCATGGTTCGCAAGCTGGCCGAGTTCGGAATGGAAATCGAGTGGGAGCGGGTGCTGGAGATCGCTGGCGACGCCTCGGTGGGGCGGCCCCACATCGCCCAGGCCCTCGTCGAAAAGGGCTATTTCCCCGAACCCTCGGAGGCCTTTCGCGAATACCTGGGTCGCAATGGCAAAGCCTACGTGGAGCGCGCCAAGCTTACCCCGCCCGACGCCGTGAAACTGCTCAACGACGTCGGAGGCGTGGCCGTGTTCGCGCACCCGTGGTTTGAGCGTCGGGGCAATGAGCCGGAACCGGAGCAATCGCTGATAGAGACCGTCGAAGAGCTGAAAGCCGCCGGCCTGCACGGCATGGAAGTGCATTACGCCATGTACGACGCGGCCACGGTGGACTGGCTGGCCGACGTGGCGCGGGCCTACGACCTCATTCCCTGCGGCGGCAGCGACTATCACCACAGCGGCAACTCCCGGGAACCCCGGCCCGGCGTCAACGGACCGCCCATGACAACCGTGGAACGCCTGGAGGAAGCGGCGCAGCGCCTCGCCGCTCGGCGCTAACGCCACAAACTCCCGTTTTCCCGCTCCGGATGCGATGTCGCCATGCCCGAGAATGCGGCAAATCTATTCGCCCTGTGGGTTGCGGCCTATCTCATTGGCGCCGCCCCGGTATCCTACCTGCTGGCCAGGATTGTGGGCGGAATTGACTTGCGGCGGCACGGCAGCGGAAACGTGGGCGCCAGCAACGTCGCCAGTCAGTTGGGCAAGTCGTGGTGGCCGGTTATCGCGGTTATCGACTTTAGCCGGGGCGCTGTCCCGCTGCTGCTGGGCCATCATGTCCTCGGGCAGGGCGGCGCGGCCTGGCTGCTGATGCTGACTCCCTTGTTCACTATCCTGGGCAATAACTGGTCACCCTTCCTGCGCTTTACGGGAGGCCGCAGCGTCGGTATCTGGGCCGGAGGCATCATCGGCTTTTCGCCACCGTTCTTCGGCGCGGGTCTGTTGCTCTACCTGTTGGGATGGCGGGCCATGAGGCGGTCGGCGGAATGGCTGCTGGTGGTAATGGTGGCGCTCCCGGCGTTGGCGTTGGCGTGGCCGGAGCGATGGCTGCTGGCCGGCGGAACCGAGCAGATGGCCCTGTTCACCGGCGCCGGCGCCCTGCTGATACTGGTGAAGCGGCTGCTGTCCAACGGCGCTCCACCCGCCGACCTCCCGCGCGGTTCGGTGCTGCTGAACCGGCTGCTGCGGGACCGCGACATCGCCGACCGGGAGCAATGGCTGGCCCGCGCCGGCAGCAACGGAAACAAGGCGGGATAACGCGAAATGGCAGAACGGCAAACGGAACCGCTGCCCATGACCTGCCACTGGCACCCGACGGTGCCCACCGGGTTGTCCTGCAGCCAGTGCCGGCGTCCCATTTGCACCGAATGTATGGTGCAGGCGCCGGTGGGGATACGCTGCCGGGAGTGCGGCCGGCCGGTTCCCCTGCCGACCTTCGACGTCAGGCCGTCGAATTACGCCAAGGCGTTGGTGGTAGCGGCGGTGCTGGTGGTGCTGGGCGTGATCCTGTGGCTCACCCTGGGGTTCTTCACCGGGACGTGGTTCCTGTCCTTGATCGTCACGCCGCTGGCCGTGGGATACGCCGCCGGAGAGATCATCAGCCGCGTGGTCAATCTGAAGCGAAGCAAGGGCCTGATGTACATCGCCGGCGGCACGGTGGTTCTGACTACACTGTTCGCGATGTTTATGACCACCGGGGTGGCTTTAAGCCTGTGGGGTATCCTCGCTCTGATTGGCGGGGTCCTCATCGCCATCGCGCGGGTCCGCCTTTAGGTTCTGTTGACGTTTTGCATTTTATTCGTCATTCCGGCGAAAGCCGGAATCCAGAGGCCGTCAAGTATCTGAACGCTAATCTTGGAGCCGGTGCTCCCGCCACAGGCGATTGACCGTATCACGGGTGACGCCCGCGGCGAACCCGCGTCGTCCCAGGTAATCCCACATCTTGCGCCGGAAGGTGGCGTAGGGCATGGAATCGTCGCTCAACCAACGTTGCGCCCGGCGCTGTCCGGCCCGGTAGGCGCTGCTCGCTTCGTCCAGTCCGTCCAGGGCGTCGTCGATCAGGTCATCGGCCACGCCTTTGCCGCGCAGCTCCCGGCGCAGCAGGAACGCTCCTCGGGGCTTGCGCTTATCCCGGCTCCGGTGCCACTGCCTGGCATACTCGGCGTCATCCAGGTAGCCGTAGCGCTTCAGCGAGTCCAGCACCCGCTCGACCACCGGCTGCTCGAAGTCGCGCCCCACCCGTTTGCGTACTTCACCGATTGACCTCGGTTTGAAGCTTACATAACCGAGGGCGGTTTGCATCGCCTGGGCGTAGGGATCGCCGTACCTGTCGGCTGTCATTAGACTCTAGTTCAGGCTGACCGTGTTCGGGTTAGCGACGTGGGCGGCGCCTTCGGACGCTGCCGCCTGATGGCCGTTGGCGTCACCGTCGGGCAAGTCCTCTTCCGGCGTGGTTTCGCCCCGTATCAGCGCTTCAATCTCGTCCGCGATGTCGGACCGTTCCAACAGGAAGTTCTTGGAGTTCTCCCGGCCCTGACCCAGACGGGTATCGCCGTAGGAGTAGAATGCGCCGGCCTTTTTGATGATGTTCTGGTTCACGCCGATGTCCAGCAGGTCGCCCATCTTGCTGATGCCCTGGTTGAACATGATGTCGAACTCGGCCACCCGGAAGGGCGCGGCAACCTTGTTCTTCACGATACGCGCCCGGACCCGACTGCCGATGATTTCTGAACCCTGCTTCAGCGACTCGGTGCGGCGCAGGTCGATGCGGACGGAACTGTAGAACTTCAGGGCTCGCCCGCCCGGCGTAACCTCGGGGCTGCCGTAGCTGATGCCGATTTTCTCGCGGATCTGGTTGATGAACACGACGGCGGTGCGTGACTGGTTGATGGTGGCGGTGAGCTTGCGCAGCGCCTGCGACATCAGACGGGCTTGCAGCCCTACGTGAACGTCGCCCATGTCGCCCTCAATCTCGGCCTGAGGAACCAGGGCCGCGACGCTGTCGATGACCACGGAATCCACGGCCCCGCTGCGTACCAACTGCTCGGTGATGTCCAGCGCCTGCTCCGCCGAGTCGGGTTGTGAGATGAGCAGGTTGTCCAGGTCAAGGCCGCAATTGGTGGCATATTGGGGATCAAGAGCGTGCTCGGCGTCGATGTATGCCGCCAGGCCGCCCATCCGTTGCGTCTCGGTCATGACGTGGATGGCGAGGGTTGACTTGCCCGCCGACTCGCCGCCGTAGATTTCGGTGACCCGTCCCCGTGGCAATCCCCCAACGCCCAGGGCCAGGTCCAGCGACAGGGAGCCGGTGGGGATGACGTTGGTAATCAGGTGCGCCACCTGCTCGTTGCCGCGCATCACGGCGCCGCGGCCATGGTCCTTCTCGATCTTGCCCAGGGCAAGCTCCAGCGCCGCCAGCTTGTTCTTGTCCAGGTTGAGGGTTTCGGGGTTGATCGCCATCGCTAGCCTCCCGTGCTGCTTGGTTGCACTTGCTGAGATTTTAGCACGTGCGTTCCATTGGCGCAACGGTGGGTTGACACTGTTTTCGGGCGGTTTTACGGGGCCCACGGCCCCGGGGTCAGAAGTCTCAATAGCCGCCTTCAAAGCCGATGGTGACGACGCCGTTCTCGACGATGATCGGCGTTATCCGCTCCCCGCCGGACAGTTCCAGCAGGGCCGGCACCTGGTCGGGCTGCTTGGACACGTCGATCTCAGTGTAGGGCGCCCGCTGGCGGCGGTAGTGCATCTTGGCCTGCGCCGAAAACGGGCAGTCCGGATGGGTGTAGAGGATGATTTCGGTTTGTTCTGCGGTGGTCAATTGGGCTCTCCTGCGGTTCCGGGCGTATTTCGCGCCGGCTCAAGCTACGTTGCGGTTACCAGATTGTACGTAGGCCCACGGCATAACGCAACGCGGCCGGCGAGCTCACGCGTACCCGGTTTGGCGTGGTTGGATGGCGAATAGGTTGTTAGGCGGGTCGGGAGTGGCGAGGTAGTATTCGTAGCCCAGGTGCAGGATGCCCAGCTTGCCTCGGGAG
>DAOUJY010000121.1:0-47538 GCA_034421995.1 Dehalococcoidia bacterium
GGAATCCAGGCGGGGAAGGGTAGGGGGCGGTCAGCACGCGCAAACTTAGGAAATCAATTCGCAGCCCACGCTCTCTGGCCGTAGCGCCGACAACCTGAACCCCCGAACCCGAAACCCCCACCCAACGAAATGAAAGGAGGAACACCTGAACAACTACCTCTACCTCGCCCCCGCGAAAGAACGCCTCCACCGACGCCGCAGTTATCCTGAATTACTGACGACAACCCGTAGCGAGACCGTCCGCCGTCGGTTTAGACTTATCGGCGACGCCATTTTGCGGCGGGAGTGAATGATGGTTATCGCCGGGTCGCCAGCCGAATTAGCCGCCCTGGAGGCTTTCCGCGCCGAACTGGACCAAATCCTCAGCGGAGCCGACGCCAAAGCGGGCCAGTCGCCGGCCGCAACCGAACCGTCCAGCGATGACTGCCCGGTTTCAAAGGCGGATGCTCAACCAAAACCGGGTTCTCGGGCCACGGTTTCTTACCAACCCACCATACGCCAGCTGCCCGTCGGCGAGCGCCCCCGGGAACGATTGCGGGCCCATGGGCCTCGTTACCTGAACAACGCCGAATTGATCGCCATATTGCTGCGCACCGGCATCGCCGGCGAAAACGCCATCAACGTCGCAACGCGCATCCTGGCGGAATTCCAAGGGTTGGGAGGTTTCGCCCGCGCCGGTTACGCTGAACTCTGCGGTCAGCGCGGGTTGAGTGACGCCAAGACTTGCGAGATTATGGCGGCACTGGAGTTGGGCCGCCGCATCGCGTCGTTGGCCCCGGAAGAGCGGGCGGAGATTTCCTGCCCCCAGGACGCCGCCAACTTGGTGTCAGCCGAGATGGCATTGCTGCCCCAGGAGAATCTGGTGGCCCTGCTGCTCAACACCAGAAACCAGGTGGTTGGGAAACGCACCATCTACATCGGCACCGTCAACAGCAGCGCGGTGCGCCCCGCCGAAGTGCTCCGCCCCGCCATCCGCGAAAACGCGCCATCCATCATCGTAGTCCACAACCATCCCTCCGGCGACCCCACGCCCAGTCCCGAAGACGTAGCCATAACTAGAGACCTGGCCGCCGCCGGCAAGTTGATGGACATTGAACTGCTGGACCACCTGGTCATCGGACACGGCGGCCGGTTCGTCAGCCTGAAAGAAAAAGGACTCGGTTTCCATCGAACCTAAACCGCACACCGCCATTCCGAATCCCTCTACCGCCATTCCGGCGAAAGCCGGAATCCAGGATTACGCAGATGTGAGGAGTCAGCCCATGAGCGATTACTTCCTGAACCCGGAGGACCGCGGCTACAAAGAACTGGCCGAAGGCGCCCGCACCCGCACCTTCTGGGGAGCGCAAATGCTCTTCTCCCTGGTGGAAGTAGAGGCCGGTGCGTTGGTGCCGCTCCACACCCACCCTCACGAGCAGGGCGGCATCATCGTCGAAGGCGAGTTGGAAATGGGCATCGGCGGCGAGGTCCGCGTCCTCAAGCCCGGCGATATGTACATCATCCCCGGCGACGTGGAGCACTACGCTCAGGGCCAGGACACTAAAGCCGTCGCGCTGGATATATTCAGCCCGGTACGCGAAGAGTTCAAATACTAACCTGCGCCGCCGAAATAATCCGCCACCGCCAGCACCAGGTTGCCCATGTGCGGGTGTTCGGGTTCCACGTCCACATGGATGCCTTGCTCCACCAGCTTCCGGGTGCAAACCGGCCCGACGGATGCCACGGCCACCGCGTTTGACAGGCTGCGCCGGAGGCTGTCTTCGCGGCCGGCATCGCCAGCTATCGCCAGCAGGTTGGGAACCTGCGGCCGGCTGGTGAAAGCCAGAGCGTCCACCTCACCCCCCGCCATCCGGTCAATCAGGTCCACCACGGGGCCGGTATCGTCCGGCAGCCCCCAGTCATACAGCGTCAGCTCCTGATAATCGGCGCCCTGTTCCCGCAGATAGGTGGGCAGTTCGGAGTCAGGCCCACCGTAACGTTGAAACACGACCCGCTTGCCCTCTAGCGGCAGGCCGACCATCGCCGCCGTCAGGTCCGAAGAGGTGTAAGGCTCAGGCGGCATAACCGTGATTGGGATTTTGTGGCGACGCAAAATGCGCCCCGGCTTTGGACTGCGCGCCACCACGGTGATGTTGCGCAGCCCGTCCTCGAACTCAGCCAACCGTCCCATTGCCTCCGCAATCCCCATCATGGCGTTGGCGCCAACCCCGGTCAGGAAAATTGCGGTGTCAACCCGCCCCGCGCAGACATCGTCAATCGCCCCGCGAACTTCCGGGCTGTCGGTCCGGTAGTGCTCCTGCAACACCGGAGCGCCCAAAGGCACCCCGCCGTGGCGACGGATGAGGCCGGCCATCTCGTCGGGCATCCGCGCCTCGACGAAGGCCAGCACTCTTCCGTTCAGGGCCGTCGTGGCCATGACGCCGCCAGCCTCGCCGCTAGACGGCGCACTCGCCTTCGCCACGCTCCAGCACGTACTGGTTGGTGCGCTCCCAGTCGAAGTACATCTCCCCGCCGCCCTCGGCTTCGTGGCCCACTTCCTGCGCCCGCGCGGCGACGCCCGTCAATTCCTCCAGGCCCACCCGGTCCAGGAAGTCATTGAACCGTTCCCCATCGCCGCTGCGATTGTCCTTGTAATACGTGACGATCTCTTTGAGCACCGAGGGGACCAGCTTGGCCGGCACCTTGACCTTCGGGACGCGGGTGCCGATGCGGGAATCCTCCACCCGGTTGTCGCCATAGTTTCCGCCCAGGAACAACTCGTAGGACGGGATCTGCTGACCTTCCACGCCCTTCACGGCAGCCCCGTGGAAGCCGATGTTGGCGATATGGTGCAAACCGCAACCGTTGGGGCAGCCGCTCATCTTTATGCGGATGTCGCCCACTCCGGCGTCGTCAGCCAGGCCGTTCCAGTCCGACATCTCGTCACGCAGGGCCTTGGCCAGCCCCATGGAAGCGGTGATGCCCAGCTTGCAACTGTCCGTGCCCGGGCAGGAAACCACGTTGGTGATGTGGCTGTGACCGGCCTCGGCCAAGTCCAACGCTTTCAGAACATCCCACACGTCGTGCAAGTGTCCGCTGGGAACCCATCTCAGGACGATGTTCTGCTCCTGGCTGGTCCGGGCCTTCCCGCCGGTGTATTTACGGACGATATCAGCAAGACCGCGGAACTGCGCCGGGTTCAAGTCGCCGCGCTCCGCCTTGACATAAACGACGTGATAACCTTCCTGCCGCTGCGCTTCAACATTGGACTTGAGCCACCCCTGATACTCCGGGTTGCTGTCGTCGCCGTTGGCGGAAGCCGGCTGTGCCGGCGGAGTTTCCCGCTGTATTTCCTCCGCAACCATCAGGGGACGGAAGTCAATTGGCCCGATGTTGGCCAGTTCAGCGTCCACCATGTCGCGGAATTCGTCCAACCCGATGCGGTCAATCAAAACCTTCAGGCGGGCCATCATCCGGTTTTTGCGCAGCATATCGGCGTTGTTGAACACCGTCCAAACCGCCAGGGCCACGCGCAGGTAGTCCTCCTCCGAAACCCACTCGTACAGCGGCTTCGCCAACCGGGGCATGATGGAAGTCCCGCCGCCGCAATATACCTTGAAACCCTTCCGCTGCTCCCCGTCGATTTCTTTGTACTGGGAAACAAAGGTGAGGTCCTGGATCGCGGCCGCCACCTCGTCCCGCTGGTCGTTGCCGGTGAACGCCGATTTGAACTTGCGCGGGAAGTTTTGCGTGATCGGGTGCCTGACGCCAAAACGCACGTAGGCGGTGAGGTACGGCGTCGGATCGAACACTTCCTCCTGGCTGACGCCGGCCGTCGGCGGTCCAACCACGTTCCGCACGGTATTCCCGCAAGCCTCCCGGGTGGACAGGCCCACCGAGCCCAACAGCCGCAACACTTCGGAGGTCTGTTCCAGCGGGATATGATGCAGCTGGATGTTCTCCCGGGTGGTGATGTGCCCCTTCTGCAACGGAGCATAGCGTTCCGCTATGTCGCCAAAACAGTCCAGCATCTCCGCCGATATGATGCCGCCGGGCAGCTTGACCCGGATCATCTGCACATCCGCTTGCCGCTGCCCGTACACCCCCTGCCGGAGCCGGAACGGCGTGAACACGGTGTTGTCCAGTTCCCCGGTGCGGAAGCGGTCAACCTCAGCGTCGAAGCGCTGGATCTCATCCTCCATGAACGGGATAATCGCCGGCGCGTCCGGCGCCAGCCGCATACTGGACTCGTGGATTTCTTCCAGGCTGGGATTTTGCGCTTGGGTGGTCAAGGTGTCCTCCTCAGGTGCTGAAAAAGCAAAAACCCACCGCTGCCGCTGGGCAAAATCGGTGGGCGCAGGCGCGAACCTGATGTGTCAGGCCGGGGTCATCCTGCCCCCGATTTCGGGGGACAGGAACAGGTGCAAAGGCAGTTCGTTTTGCAATTACTTTGCATTTGCGAAAACTATACTGCCGAGGTCGGGAATTGTCAACGGCGATTGGCGCGGTTTGCGCCTTTTTCACTACTATTCAAGACTGCGTGTTTTCAGCCCGGCTTCAGCGTAACGAGCGGTCGCTTTTCAGGTCCCCGGTGCCAACGGTGCGGCCCAGGACCAGCCACAGCACCCGTTCCGAGATGTTGGTGGCCCGGTCGGCGATGCGTTCCAAGTTATGCGCCACCCAGAGCAGGTAGGTTGCCCGTTCAATGGTGCGTGGGTCGGAAAGCATATAGGTCAGCAGTTCGCGGTAAATCTGGTTGTAAAGGTCATCAATGGCGTCATCGTCCCGGCAGACTTTCCGGGCCAGCCATTCGTCGCGAGTGGCGTAGGCTTGCAGGCTGTCGCCCAGCATTTTCAAAGCCAGGTCGGCCATTCGCGGGATGTCAATAAGCGGTTTCAGCAGCGGTTGATCGCCGATGCGCAGGCAGATTTTGGCGATGCCCTCCGCGTAATCCCCCATCCGTTCCAGTTCCACGGCGATGTGAACGGCGGACATGACCATCCTCAGGTCAGTGGCGGCGGGCTGCTGCGTCGCCAACAGGCCGATGCACTTGCTTTCCAAAGCGTCCTGCAACTCGTCAATATCGTCATCGTCATCGATCACCCGCCGCGCCAGCCCCAGATCCTGTTGTTCCAGCGCGGTAAGCGCAGATCGAGTAGCTGCATCGACTCGCTGGCCCATGGCGGCCAGGTCATCCTGTAGGCTGTACAGGTCGCGGTCGTAGTCTGACCTCAGCATAAGCGGCACCTCGGTGGTTCGGCGGCGGGCCGGCTAGGCGCTATTACGAAGCTAGCCGAACCGTCCGGTGATGTAGGCTTCCGTGCGTTCGTCGTTTGGGTTGGTGAACATAGTGCGGGTGTTGCCGAACTCAATGAGATGAGCCACGCGATTTTCGTCTGGCATCAGGAAGGCGGTCTTGTCGGAAACCCGTCCGGCCTGTTGCATATTGTGCGTGACGATCACGATGCTATATCGCTTTTTCAGCTCTTGCATCAGCTCTTCAATGGCCAGGGTTGCGATGGGATCCAGTGAGGAGCAAGGTTCGTCCATCAGGATCACGCTGGGTTCCACCGCCAACGCCCGGGCGATGCAAAGCCGTTGCTGCTGCCCGCCCGAAAGCGACAGCGCGGACTCCTTCAGCCTGTCTTTCACCTCGTCCCACAACGCGGCGCCCTGCAAAGACTGCTCCACGATGTCGTCCAGGCTGCCTTGGAACCCGTTGATGCGCGGCCCGAATGCGATGTTGTCGTAAATGGACTTGGGGAACGGATTGGGCCTTTGGAATACCATCCCGATCCGATAGCGAATCTGCGTCGGGTCGGATTCGGGCGCGTACAGGTTGAAGTCCCCGAACCACATCTCGCCTTCCATGCGGAAGACTTCGATCAGATCGTTCATGCGGTTGATGCAGCGCAGCAAGGTGCTCTTGCCGGCGCCGCTGGGCCCGATGATGGCGGTAATTTCGTTCTCCGGCATATCCATGCTCACGCCTTCAATCACCTTGTTGGAGCCGTAATAGACCCCGACGTCGATGGCGCGAATCGCCGGACGGGTTGCAACTGTTGCAGCAGCCATATTGCACTACCCCCGTTGGTTCTTTTGCAGTCGGTTTCGGAGCAGGATCGCGAAGGCGTTCATCCCCAGCAACATCACCAGCAGGACGATGATGCCGGCGGCCGCCAGGTGGTGAAACTCTTCCTGCGGCTTGGAGATCCAGACGTAAATCTGGATGGGCAGCACGGTGAAACGGTCCAGCGGATGCGCCGGAGCGAATGGCACGAACGACAAGGCTCCCATGATTACCAGCGGAGCCGCCTCCCCCATGGCCCGGCTCACCGCCAGGATGATGCCGGTCAGGACGCCCGGCATGGCCTGGGGCAGTACCAGCCTCCAGATCACCTGCCACTTGGTTCCGCCCAGGGCGTAGCCACCCTCCCGTATTGACGACGGCACGGCGCGAATGGCCTCCTGGGACGACACAATCACCACCGGCATGATGAGCAGCGCCAAAGTCAAACCGGCGGCGGTAACGTTTTTCCCGTCGGTCGTCGGGGCCAGCCACACGAAGAAAGTGACGAATATAGACAGGCCCAGGATGCCGTACACGATGGACGGCACCGCGGCCAGGTTCTGAATGTTGGTCTGGATCAATTCGGCTATCCGGCTGCCGCTGGAGTACTCCTCCAGGTAAATTGCCGCCGATACGCCCACCGTAAAAGATACGAAAATGCAGATCCCCATCACCCAAAGCGTACCGACAATGGCCGGCAGCAGGCCGGAGTTGACTGCCTTGCTTGACGGAATGTCCGTCAGCAGCGTCACTATGGACGTGCCATCCAGGTTGAACCAGGCGATGGCCTCGGATATGACGCTGTACAGGAGCGCCACCAGCATCACCAGAGCCAGGACTACCGCCGCCACACACACGCCGTAGAAGATGGACGCGTTGCGTTTGCGGTTCGCCAATCTGTGCCGATAGTTGTTCTCTGTTCCGGTTGCCATTATTCGTACACCTCGCGGAACTTGGCGACGACGAACTGGCTAGCCAGGTTCATCAACAGCGTGATGATGAACAGCGTTATGCCCACCGCGAACAGGGCCTGGAACTGGGCGGTGCCGGGTATGGCGTTGTCGCTGAAATTGGTGGTCGCCATGAACCCGGTCATCGTGTTCACCGGATCAAGAGGATTGAAAGTCAGCTTCTCGTTCTGCCCGGCCGCGATGAACACGATCATCGTTTCCCCGATAGCTCGCGACATTGCCAGGATGCAGGCCGCGACAATCCCGGACAGAGCCGCCGGAAACACCACCTTGGTCGCAACCTCAACCTTGGTGGCTCCCAGGGCGTAGGCTCCCTCGCGCAGCGCGTTGGGGACGGCGCGCATGGCGTCCTCGCTGAGGCTGGAAACCATGGGTATGATCATGACGCCCATCACTATGGCGGCAGACAGGGCGTTGAAGATGCCCACGTCGTCGTTGATACCTCGCAGTATCGGCGTGATGAAGAACAGGGCAAAGAACCCGTACACCACCGTGGGGATGCCAGCCAGCACCTCCAGGATGGGCTTGGTGATGGCTCGCACCCGGGGGTGGGCGTACTCGCTGAGGAAGATTGCGCTCAGCAGCCCCAGGGGCACGGCCACGATCATCGCCAGCAACGCGATCATCGTGGTGCCCACCAGAAGAGGCCAGATACCATAGGAACGCGGCACCAACAGGGTTCGCCACTTGCTGTCGGTCAGGAAGCGGTGCCACTTGACCGATTCCGGTACGCTGAAGGAATCGGTTTGCAGCGCCACACCCTCACCGGAACCGGAGAGCGCGACGACCGTAACCTTGTGGGAACGTCCGGGCGCCGCATCCGCGATTACGCAGGACGTTCGATCCGGTCCCAAGTTTTGACAGTCAGACAGATCCGCCTCAAGACTCGGCAGCACCGAGACCTGGTAGTCCGTAGGCGGTTGACCCACCGTCGGTTTGTCCCAGTCAACGTATATCAGCGAGTCGGTGGTGGCCCGAACCCTGATTTCAGGGACGATGCCGGGCGCCAGCGAATCTGGGGCCGCGCCGTCGAGACCCTCCGCTTCACTGGCCGCCACCCGTTCCAGCGGGTTGTTTTCGTAGAAGTCCGACGTGAAAAAGCGCACACCCTCGAAAAGCAGCACCGACACGATGCCCACCGTGGTCAGGACCGATACCGAGGCCAAAAGAAAAAGTACCCACTTGACAATGCGTTCAAGTAGGTACTTGTTGCCGCTGCCGGTCAGCGGTTTGCCAGTGGCCGGGACCTCCGGGGTTCCCGGTTTGGCGCCGATTATCTTGTCGAAAAGCAAAGCGGTTCACCTGCTTTGGCACGGTTACGGCCCGGACAGACAGGCCATTCTGGTACGATATTCAGACGCTACTTTCTTGGTTTGCCTCATTTATAATAATGCCGGCCGGCCTGATTCGGCAACCGGAAATGCAGCGGTACGATGATCGCCGTCGCCGGATAGATCCGCGCCTTCCGGCATATAGTCAGTACCATCTGGGGGAATGAATTGAGCCAAAAACTGCAACTGAGCGTGGTTGACCAGTCGCCGATGCGGGAGGGGAGCAGCGCCGGCGTAGCCCTGCGCGAGACCATCCAATTGGCCGTAGCCACCGAGCGCCTCGGGTATCAGCGTTATTGGGTGGCGGAGCACCACAACCTGCCCAACTTCGCCGGCACCGCCCCGGAAGTGATGGTAGGCCAGATCGCCGCGCACACCACAAGCATAAGGGTTGGGTCCGGCGGCGTCATGCTGCCTCATTACAGCTCCTTGAAGGTGGCGGAAACCTTCCGCATCCTGGACTCCCTGTACCCCGGAAGGATCGATCTGGGCATCGGTCGCGCTCCCGGAAGCGACCAGATCACGGCGGCGGCGTTGGCCTACCCGAGTATGCCCAAGGACATCCGCCATTTCCCCCAGCAAGTACGAGACGTTATCAACTATCTGGGCGATACCCAGCCTGACGATCACCCCTTCCACGAGGTGCTGGCCGCTCCGGAGACCTCCGAAACCAAGCCTGAGGTATGGCTGCTGGGGTCCCGTTACGAATCCGCCTTTATGGCCGCCAAGATGGGCCTGCCCTTCGCCTACGCCCACTTTTTCGGCCTCGGCGCCGCCGACGGGCCGCAGATTGTCGAATCCTACCGGCAGAACTTCGAGCCGTCGGAACACCTGTCGGAACCACTGGTCAACGTCGGAGTGCAGGTGCTGTGCGCCGATACCGAGGAAGAAGCGCGCCGCATCGCGGCCAGCCGAAACCTGGGACGGCTCCGCTCCGTCACCGGGCGCGCCAGGGGCATCCCGTCCCCCGAAGTCGCGGCCGACTACAAATACCTGGTCAACGAATGGCAGTTCATCCAGCAATACCTAACCAATTGCGTGGATGGCGACCCGGAACAGGTGAAGGCCGGCTTGGAAAAAGTGTCCGAAGACTACCAAACCTCGGATCTCAGCGTGGTCACCATTTGCTACCACTACGAAGACCGCGTCCGTTCCTACGAACTGGTGGCGGCGGCCTGCGGCCTGGAACCGATGTCATCAGCATAAATGACATCGCAAAGCGCCATCCCGCCAACGGCATATCAGCCCGCGTTTTGGGAGGCCGAAACCGGCTACTTGCGTATCACCGTGAGTTCACCGGCGACAAGCGTCTCGCCCACAAGCATCTGCACGATGTAAAGAGCCGGCTCCAGAGACGGTACGATGACGTCCAAGTCCAGAGCGCCGTCGCTGTTGGTACGTGCCCCGGTGGGCACGTCGACCAGCAGGTTGCCAATCTTAACTGCGATGTCCGATTCAAAGGGGACCAAGCCAGTGGCGGACAGGGTGACGGTGTCGCCGGGTGCGACGCGCGCGGGATCAACCGTCAATCTGGCGGCCGGCACGCTGAAGGAGGCGACGCGAACTATCTCGCTGTGACCGTAGGATGCCTTGACCGGAACGGTGGAAGGAATGACCACGTCTCTGGGCACCTGATAGGTGGCCGACCATTGGCCATTGGCGTCGGGGTAGGCGTCTTCGTCGTGGTTGACGCCGCCTTCGTCGATGTTGATCTCCACTGGTTGAATCCGCCCGCCCGCAGGATTGGCGACTGGCCAGTTCTCGCCAGAGATAGTGACATAATCAAGCGGACCAGCCACATCAGGGGAGACCGCCATGGTGGGTTCCTTTATGATGATGGTGGCGTTGCCGGCGAAGCCCTCGTTGTCCCACACCTCGATGGTGTGGGTGCCGGGGGTCAGCGCCGGGTTGACGCCGGGGCCTTCAACCCAGATGGCCACGGTGGCGGCGAACTGGCCGTCCGACGATACCTCAACGCTCTTGCCATCAAGGTTGCATATGTTCCTTGTACGTCCGTTTTCCTCGACATTAATGACAACGGCGGCGTCATCGCTAACGAGTTTCAGCTTCGCGCCGCTCATGGTGATTTCAGTCAGACAGCCTGCTCCGTCGCCAAAGCCGTCCCCACGAATGATGACGCTCTCGTTGGCCGCCACTTCGCTCTTGCTCAGGGTCAGCCGGGGGCCGCCGGTGATGGTGATTTTGCTGGCCGCAGACACGTCGCCCCAGGTGGCGTCGATGCGCACCGTGCCTACCAAGGCGACACCGGATATGCTACCCGGCAGACCAAAGGACAGCGTGGCCGAGCCGTCACGACCGATGGAGTCAATGCCGCTCAGAGGCACATAGTTGTTGCCCGCCGCGCTCTGCGGCCAGACCACCTGGCCGGCAATCCTCAGCTCGGTCAGGGCCGCTCCAGGGTTGGGGAAGTCATGGGCGAACACGTTGATGGTGTCGCCGGCGTTGACCGAGCTAGGCACCACCCGGATGTATGCCTCCATGTGAAGCTGCTCAACGTTTTGGGACCCCCTGCCTTCACCGTCCACCATGCAGATGTAGTTGTTCTTGCCGGCCCGGAAAGTGGGCACGGTCACCTCGAAGGTTATGGCCACCTTGTCGTCGCTGCCCACGGTGGCGATGCCGGCGCGGGCGCCCTGGGTGATGACCTCGGCGCACGAAGGCCAAGTGGTCTTGTCGTCAGGAGTGGCGTCGGCGTCGTGAAGCACGTGGACCGCGGCGGAAGTGCCGTTGTTGAATCCGGTGCCGGTCACGGTCAGCTGGTAGCCCCGGGTGTTGTCATAGTCCGACAGGGTGATTTTAGCGTAGGTTGGCACGGCGCCCAGCTGAACCTGCGGGCCGTTGTTGGGTCGGTCATTGGGGCCGAGAATAGAGTAGCCGACGCTGTGAGTCCCCTGTTCGCTGGGGTTCTTGATGCCGGCGGCCTTGGTGAAAACTACGGTCAGAGTTTGACCCGACATGGGCCCTTGGAATACGTCGGCACTGGCGTTCATATCCGGGACAAACACCCGAATAGACCAGTCGTCACCGCCGCCAAAGTGGTTGCCTTCGTTGATTTCGATAGCACCGGCGGCTGCGACCGGGCGGCCGTTGTTGGTGTTGGAGGAAAAGGGGTTGGTGGCTGTGAAGTATGCGGCATTGCTGTCGATGGAGTCGGGAACCTGGAAGTCGTCCTCCAGATACAGCTCGACGGAGGTGCCGGACACTGCATCCTCGGGCAGGCTGGGGATGGTCAGCGTCAGCTCCACCAGGGCGCTGGCCGAAGTGCTGCTGGACGTGATGGTGGCGTTCTCTGGCGGCGGCGCGGGCTGACGCGTCGGGCAGCTCTCCCCACCGCCCGCCAAGGTCAAGAAAGCCCATTCTGACCATTGCGGTGGGCCGTAGCGCGCGGAGTTGGTGGCGACGATAAAGGCGTACTGTGTGCCGGGCGTCAGCCGGGCTACCGTGTGGCTGCGCTGTCCCCGGTTGGCGACGTCAACGAAGGCGAAGGCTTCCAGCCAGTCCCGCCCCTGCGCGGTTACGGCATGGTAGTCGGGCATGGCAACCCAGCCGATGCGATAGTAGGCCGCGCCGGCGACCGGGTTCCAGGAAACTGCCGCTTCCCCGGGGTTGCCGCCATTAGCGGCAGCGACGCCACTGGGTTTAGGCGGCGGGCTTTGGGCGTAAGCTATTCCACCTCCCCCCGTAAGCCCCCCCAAGTTTGACATAACGACGGCCAACAGCAGCGCGGCCAGCGCCGGTATCGCTACTTTCATCGTTCTAATCTTCCATTCGTTGGATGTGACCTCAATCCGCGCCGGAAAACGTCAGCGGCAGGATGCGCCGGATTGACCTGAAAATCCCGCTGCTTCTGACTGACGATCACGCCCCCAGCTTGGCGGCCAAATCCACGAAACTGTCCGCCACCACGTTGAAAGACGGATCCGGCGTCGGATCGGGGGTGCGGTCCGGCCCATGCTCCCGGGGCCTCGGCACAAATCCGGTTCGTAGGCCCACCTTGGCAGAGGCCAGCAGGTCGCCCTGGTGCGCCGCCACCATCATCACTTGCTCCGGCTGCAAACCCAGCAGCTTGACCGCCGTGCCGTAGCTTTCCGGGTCGGGCTTGTAATGCTGGGCCACTTCGGCGCCCAGGATGCAGTCCCAGGGCATACCGCCGTTCTTCGCCATGTTGGTCATCAGGGCGATGTTGCCGTTGGACATCGGCGCGATGACAAACCGATTCTTCAGGCGGTAGAGGCCCGGCACGCTGTCCGCCCAGGGACGGAGGTTGTGCCAGAAATAGGTGACCTCCATCTTTTCCTCGTCGCTCAGGCCGCTGATTTCAAACTCGTCCAGCACCTCATCCAGGGACATCCGGTGCAGCGCGTCCAGATTGGTCCACGGCAACTCCCCGTTGCGCACCTTGTCCATGTACGGACGATACTTGCCGCGCCAGGTATCGGCAAACGCGCCCCAGTCCCGGTCAATGCCCTTGATCCGGCCCATGTTGGCGCACTGTTCCGTGATGCTGGAACGCCAATCGACCACCGTGCCGAAAACGTCAAAAATGCAGGCCCTGATGTCAAGACCAAGCGGAGTAATCGCCATAACCCATTGCTCCTTTCAATTCAACGGCAGCGCGGCGCTGCCTGGTCCGTCGCTATGCTAGCACATCGGCAGGGGCTTGGTTCCCCATCATTCCTCGCGCTGATAAAATGTGATAAGCCGAAACCAATCAGTCTTGTAGGAAATTTCAGCATGGAAGTCACGTTGAGCAGCGAGGCAATCGCCATCATTGCCATTGGCGCTATGATACTGATTGCCGTTATTGGTGGACATATTGCCCAAGTCAGGCGGACCGGCCAACTTCCGACGCGGGATGAGATGAATGCGGCCATCCAGGCCAGTGAAGCCCGCATCATCAAAGCGTTGGTCAACCACCGCCACCCGGAACCGGACGGGCCGTCCGTGTTCACTGAGCCGGTCTAGTTGCGGACAATATTGAGCAGTATCTCCGCCAACTCCTCTGGGGCCGTAACCATCGGGTCATGTCCGGTATCGATGTGGTGAACTCCCCACCCGCACGCCGCGGCCCGTTCCGCCACCGGCTCGAACCCCGACCCGCTGCACAGCACAAATTCTCGCCCTAACGACCTTGCCGCCGGGTTCCCCGTTTTTACCGGCTGAGAGAACGTCAGGGTCGGTTGGGGAGACAACCGCGGCAGCATGAACGCCTGGTCGTCTGGGTCGGTGATGGACCACCGTTGGGCAATTTCCGCGACGGTAGTCGGCGCCGGCAAAAAAGGCTCGCCGTCGGCGATGTGCCGGCGGACATTGGCAACGAATTCCGGTCCGCGCACCGCTTCCAGTTGATCCACCATCGCCTCACCGTCGGAAGGAGCGACGCCGTTGACATAAACCAGGGCCGCAATACGCTCCGGCGCAAGCTCCGCCACCCCGGTGATCACCATGCCGGCGTAGGCGTGACCCACCAAGATCACATCCCGGAGGTCGTTGGCCGCCAACAATTCGGTGATGTCGCGTATGTGCAAATCCAGATTCAACACCGCCGGCGGCATGAGCCGGGCCAGATGCTCCCGGTCACCCAGTCCGGTCAGGCTCGGCGTCAACACCAAATTTCCTGCTTGGCGCAACAGCGGCGCGGTCTTCCACCAGCACCAACCGCCGTGCCAGGCTCCATGAATGAGCGCAAACGTTGCCATAGCTCTACTCCGACATCACCACCACCGACCGCAAAACTTCCCCACGCTCCATGCTGGCAAAAGCTGCCTCCACGTCGCCGATGCCGATGCGCTCGCTGACGAACGTATCCAGATCCAACCGACCCTGAAGATACAGGTCGATGAACATCGGAAAATCCCGGGTCGGCAAGCAGTCTCCGTACCAGGAAGATTTCAGGGAACCTCCACGTCCGAAGACCTCAATCAGGGGCATCTCAATCTTCATCGTGGGGTCCGGCACGCCCACCAACACCACTGTGCCGGCTAGGTCCCTCGCGTAGAAAGCCTGCTCGTAGGTGGCGGGATTGCCCACCGCCTCAATCGCAACGTTGACGCCATTCCCATCGGTTAGGCCGCGGATCGCCTCAACCGCATCCGTTTGTGTTGAGTTGATGGTATGTGTCGCCCCGAAACCCTTGGCCCACGCCAATTTGCGGTCGTCAATATCCACGGCGATGATCGTGTGGGCCCCGGCCAGTCGCGACCCCGCTACCGCTGCGTTGCCCACGCCTCCGCAGCCAATCACCGCCACGGAATCGCCTCGGCTGACGCCCCCGGTGTTAATGGCGGCGCCCAACCCGGCCATCACGCCACAGCCGATCAGTCCCGCCGCCTGCGGGTTCGCCGCCGGGTCCACCTTCACGGCCTGTAGCGCATCCACCAGCGTCAGCTCGCAAAATGCCCCGATGCCCAGAGCCGGCGATAGCGGAGTTCCGTCGGTCAGCGTCATTTTCTGCTGGGCGTTGCGGCTGGCAAAGCAGTACCAGGGCCGACCGCGCCGGCAGGAACGGCAGTTGCCACAGGGAGCTCGCCAGGCCAAGATTACGAAGTCTCCCGGTTGCACGTTGGTCACGTCGGGTCCAGCCTTTTCGACAATGCCGGCAGCCTCGTGTCCCAGCAAAAATGGAAACTCGTCGTTGATGGCTCCCTCACGATAATGCAGGTCGGTGTGGCAGACTCCGCACGCCTGTACTCGAACCAATGCTTCGCCTTCACCTGGGTCGGGTACCAGGATGGGGATCAGCTCTACCGACGCTCCTTTGGCCCTGGATACAACCCCTTGAACTTCGTTCACCGGCATTAATCTCCCTCCGTCACAGCCCGCCTCAGGCGGGTCCGCAATGCAACCGGTATAATGCCTCAACCCACGCCAACCGTCAAAACCTCAACCCGTTATTTGACAGTCCTCAAAACCCCAACCCGTCATTCCGGCTTTCGCCGGAATCCAGAAGATGTTGGTAGATGTAATGCCCAAGCGAGTGATAATCGACACCGACCCCGGCGTGGACGACTGCGCCGCCATCTTGCTTGCGTTGGCCAGCCCGGAGTTGCAGGTCGAAGCGCTCACCGCAATCTACGGAAACGGCTCCATGCCTCAGTGCGCCGCCAACGCCCGCCGCATCCTTGCCGTGGCCGGACGTACCGACATCCCGGTTTATCCCGGCGCAACCAGGCCTCTGTTGCGCTCTCCCAACGAAGGCTGGGCGGCCCACATCCACGGCGACGACGCCCTCGGCGGCGCCAACGAAACCGGTGCAGACGGCCCGAATGGGGTTGAAATCGACAACAGTTGGGCGGCGGTCGAAATCGCTCGGCGCGCCCTCGCGTCGCCGGGCGAGATTACGGTCCTGGCGCTGGGTCGAATGACTAACGTAGCTTTGGCGCTACGGATCGCTCCAGAGATCGCGGACGCGCTGGCCGGCGTGGTGGTCATGGGCGGCGCGGTACGGGTGCCGGGCAACGTTTCCCCGGTGGCGACGGCCAATCTTTGCGAGGACCCGGAAGCCGCGGCCATTCTGTACGACTCCGGCGCTCCCATCGTGCAAGTCGGGTTGGACGTTTGCGACCTCTGCGGCCTGGCGGATCAGCAGTTCGGGCGACTACGCGATTGCTCCGCCCTGCTGTCCAACTGCTGGTTTCGGCTTCCACATATGCCAGGGCGGCGTATCGTCGCCTGGGCAGATTGGCGGAGGGTGAGGCAGTGCGCTACAACGACGTGCCCGCCGTGGCTGCTGCCATCGATCCCGCATTGATGACCATGCAGCGGTTGCCGGTGGCGATTGATACGGGAAGCGATCTAACCCGAGGTCAGACGGTGGTGGACTGGTACGGAATGACCGGCCGGGATGCCAACGTTGACGTGTGTCTCGGAGTGGACTCCCAACGGCTCACCGAGATGGTGGTAAAGCGCCTCACCGAATATCCCTGGCCCGACGCTTAACCCGGTAGGGGCGAATAATCATTCGCCCCTACGCCATCATTGTTTGGCTGACCCCGAGAGTCGCGCGCCGCTAACCCAGAGCGGCCACGGCGGCGCGAACCTCTTCATAGTCGGGTTCCACGCCCGGCGACTCTGAAACCCAGTGGTAGCGAACCACGCCCTGGCCATCCACGATGGTGACAGCCCGCTTGGCAGCCACATATCCTTGCATTCCGGCCAACCCGGGCAACGCCACGTCGTAGGCGTTCACAACCTCCCGGTTGTAGTCGCTGAGGAACGTGTACTCCACGTTGTTGGCCGCTTTCCACGCCGCTTGCGCAAAGGGCGGGTCAACGGTGATCCCAATCACCTCGGCGTTCATCGAACTGAACTGGTCGATCCGGTCTCGCAAAGCGCACATCTCGGTGGTGCAGACGCCGGTGAACGCCCCGGGGAAGAAAGCGATAACGACGTTTTTGCCGCGATAATCGCTCAGGCTCCGCTGTTGCTGCGGCGTTTCATGGAGGGTGAATTCGGGCGCGGCTTGCCCTACGGTGATAGCCATTAAGGAACCTCCTGGCTGCTGACACTTGGGGGTTTTCAACGCGCCGCCGGGCAATCCCCACGCGGCTGTTGTTGATTTACGACGCTGGCATCTTACCATAACGATACCCGGTGCGCCGAAATCAGGCGGCGTGCTAAACTCACCGGCACACTGAGCCAGATTGGAGCCGTTCCCATGTTTTTCAACTCCCGCCGTTCCACCGTCCACGCCACTCATGGCATGGTTGCCACCAGCCAGCCGCTGGCGGCCATGGCCGGCCTGCGCGTCCTCATGGACGGAGGCAACGCTGTGGACGCCGCGGTGGCGACTGCGGCTACGCTCAACGTCGTCGAGCCTATGTCCACCGGCGTCGGCGGCGACGTGTTCGCCCTCATCTGGAAAGCGACGGATAAAGAGGTTTTGGCCCTCAACGGCAGCGGAAGGGCCCCCATGGCCGCCACCATCGAAGACCTTCAGGCGAAAGGCCACCGGCGAATGCCGGCCTTCGGCCCTTTGTCCGTCTCAGTCCCCGGCACCGTCCACGGTTGGGAAGTCCTGCTGAAAAGTGAAGGAACCATGACCCTGGCCGACGCTTTGGCGCCCGCGATTGACTACGCAGAGAACGGATTCCCCGTCAGCGACATCATCGCCTTCCAATGGAAGCAGCAGGAAGACAAACTGGCCGCGCTGCCGTCGGGCCAGGAAATGCTGGTCAACGGTCGCGCTCCCAGGGAAGGCGACTTGATGCGCCTGCCCACGCTGGCCCGCACGCTCCGCGCCGTGGCGGAAGGCGGCAGCGAGGCATTCTACACCGGCCCCATCGCCGCCGCGATGGCTGATTTCGTGCAGGAACAGGGCGGCTGGCTGTCCGAACAAGATCTTGCGGCGCACCGTTCCGATTGGGATGAACCCATCAGTACCGACTATCGGGGCGTAACGTGCTGGGAGTGTCCGCCCAACGGCCAGGGCATCATCGCGCTGGAAGCGCTGAACATCGTAGAGGGTTTCGACGTCGCCGGCATGGGGCCGCAGAGCGTTGACCGTTATCACCATATGATCGAGGCGACGCGCCTGGGATTCGCGGACGCATTCGAGTACCTGGCTGATCCTCGTTGCGCCGAGGTGCCCACCGATGCTTGGCTTTCCAAAGAGTACGCCAGATGGCGACGTACTCTGATAGACCCGGAACGCGCCATGCCTACGGCACCCTACGGGAGAATGGTGCCGGGAAGCGATACGGTCTATATCAGCGTGATCGATGGCGCCGGCAACGCTTGCTCCCTCATCAACAGCGTGTTCGCCAACTTCGGGTCGGGACTGGTGGCGCCGGGCACCGGCATCGTCCTGCACAACCGGGCGTCTCTTTTCAGCGCAGCGCCCGGACATCCCAACGCCTTGACGGGAGGCAAGAGGCCCTTCCACACCATTATTCCGGCCCTGGCGACGCGGGACGGCGAGTTGTGGCTCAGCTACGGTGTCATGGGCGGGTTCATGCAGCCTCAGGGTCATCTGCAAGTCATTACCAACATGGTGGACTTCGGAATGGATGCCCAGGACGCGCTGAACGCCTTGCGCTTCCAGGTTGCCGGTGACGGCGTTTGGCTCGAGGGCGACGTTGATCAGGATGTCGTAACCGGCTTGCACCGCCGCGGCCACCGCGTCAACGTAATGCACGGCCCCCAGCGCGGCGGCGCCGGCGGCATGGGCGGCGGGCAGATAATCAGCCGCGACCCGGGCAGCGGCGTGCTGAGCGGCGGCAGCGAACCCCGCAAGGATGGCGCCGCGGTCGGCTGGTGATTACTTCGACAGCCAGCGTCGAAAACGCTGCCAGCCGGTCTGCGGCTCAGATTCCACCGGCCGGCCGCGCCAGTATTGCCGTTGCTGGGAACCCAACCTCTGATAGAACATCCACGCCACGGCCGCCACCATGATCGCCATGCCGGCCATCGAAAGCCAGACGAAATGCGCCACCAGCAGGCCGATCAGAGCCACCGCGGCCCCGACCACCGCCAATTTGGTGGGAGAAATCAACCTCCCCCGTTGCTTGGGGCGGGGCGCGAAAGGAGATGGTTGGTCGTCCAGCGGCGGCGTTGTGTTCGCCGGCGTTGTATCCGGAGCGTCGGTTTCAGATTCCAGCTCGCTCAGCAGTTGCTCGATTTCCTGTTCGTAGCGTTCTTTCATCGTCGCACTACCCGTGAGAAAGAGCCTCAATCGTCAATCTTGCAGCGATTATAACCCGACGAAGGACTTAACGTAACCGTCCGGAATGGCCGGGATTTCTTGACGCAAATAGGGTTTGGCAGTACCATAATTCGCCATCGGAGTTACACAATGCCGAAACGCACTTATCAGCCCAAAAAGCGCCGCCGTGCCCGGGTGCATGGCTTTCGCTCTCGTTCCCGCACCTCCGATGGTCGCGCGGTTTTGCGCCGTCGCCGGTTCAAGGGCCGGCATCGGCTGGCCGTCTGAGCCCTTGGCGCGTGTCAATTCGCAAGGCGCCATAGAGGGCTACGTGTGTGTGATGCAGAAACGTCACCGGCTCGGCAGTCAAAAGCGAATTTCCGAAATTCATCGCCAGGGGCGAAGCGCGGCCAACCGCCTGCTGGTGGTCCGCCTGTTGCCCAACGATCTCGACCACAATCGATATTGTTTCGTGGTCAGCAAGCGGGTCGGCAAAGCCGTGGTGCGAAACAAAGTGAAACGCCGGTTGCGCGAGACGATCCGCAATGCCGACCCGGTCCCCGGATGGGATACCATCCTCATCGCCCGACGTGGAGCCGGCGAAGCCGATTTCAATCAACTGCGAATGGCCACCCATAATCTGATACGGCGGACCCCGTTGGGTGGGCCTCGCGCTGATGCTTCCCGGAAACCTGGCCACCCGGACGGTACCGAATGAGACGCCTAGCCATCGGCTCAATCCGTCTGTACCAGCTGGTATTGTCCCCTTATTGGCCGGGGCTGTGTCGCTACCAACCCAGCTGCTCGCAGTACACCGTCGATGCCATAAACCGTTACGGGTTCGTCAGAGGAAGTTGGCTCGGGTTCCGCCGCATCCTGCGCTGCCGGCCCCTGGGTGGAGCGGGATACGACCCGGTTACTTGATCTTTGAATATGTCATACCTTTTCCCGCCCTCCCGCAACCTCGCGGTCAAACCGTGCCATCGAAACACCCCCTCGCTTTGGCGATTTTCGGCGCTTCTGGCGCTGGCTGGGCTTTTGTGTCTGGCCGCCACCGGATGCGCGCGCGACTTAGGGGCATCGACCCGCGGTTGGGGTTCGGTGGCCGCTGCCAACGACGTAGTGTACGCGACGACGTTGCAAGGCCAGGTGTATGCCTTGAACGACCTGGGGCCTGACGGCGTCAGCACCCGCTGGATCTCAACACTCGGCGCGGAACGCGGGTTCCACGGAGCCTATAACCCTCCCACCGTAGGTCGTTATCTTTACATCGCCGGCATTGACGGTTTCCTGTACGCTTTTCAACCGCCCGCTGCCGGTGGCCCGGTAGAGGTAGCCTGGCGCAAGCCCAACATAGAGGCCGAGGACATGACGCCGTTGGTGGGAAGTCCTGGGCTGGACGAAGCCGGCGGTATCGTTGCGGTAGGTTCTGAAGACGGCGGCCTGTACGCTTACAACGCTCTGACCGGAGAAGAGTTGCGCTGGTCACCTTTTCGGACCGAGCCGAGCGGCGAGATCTGGTCCACCCCGGTTCTCCGCAACGGAGTGGCCTACTTCGGTTCGCAAAACGGAACCGTTTACGCGGTGGACCTTACCACCGGCGCGGAAAAATGGCGGTATGAAACCGGTGGCGCCATCGTCGCCACGCCGCTGATCTTCAACAATTTGTTGATCGTTGGCTCCTTCGACCGGCAGCTTTACGCTCTGGGCCTCAATGACGGCCAACCCCGCTGGCAACACGAAGCCGCCAACTGGTGGTGGGCAACCCCGGTGGCATCCGAGCGTGCCATTTTCGCCCCGTCCATGGATGGAAGGGTGTACGCCCTCGATGCCAACGGAACGCTGCTCTGGGCCTACGATGTGGGCGCGCCCATTGTTGCAAACCCTATACTCCTTGAACGGGGTCTGGTGGTGGGCACGGTGGAGGGCAAGTTGGCAGTGCTTCGCGCCTCCGTATCGGACCACGGCCCAGCGCAGGAGATTGCGTCCCTGACCGTGGGCGACGCCGAAATCAAAGCGCCGCTGGTCGTAGCGACCAGTCTGTCCGCCGGGATTACCGATCCACCCGATTCGGTGTACATCGGGTCCGACGACGGCAAGGTCCGCCGGGTTCAGGTGCGGTCCGGCATCAATATCATGTGGTGCTACGACACCAGCGAAAACACTCGGTGCAACTAGTGGAATTCTTCTCCATATTCGTTCTGCTGTGGAACGAGATCATCATCCGGCCCATGCTCAACACCCTGCTGGTGTTGTACGTGATCTGCCTCTCGCAGATGGGCGTGGCTATCATCGTCTTCACAGTGCTGGTTCGGGTGGTCACCATCCCGTTGACGGTGCGCCAACTGCGCCAGATGCGCGCCATGACCGCGTTGCAACCCCGTGTGCGCGAGATCCAGGAGCGTTACGCCGGCGATCGGCAGCGCACGTCCCAGGAAACCATGCGGCTTTATCGGGAAAGCGGGGTCAATCCCATCGGGTGCCTGGGGCCGTTGATTGTCCAAATGCCCATCCTGATCGGCCTGTTCCGCGTCCTCATCCTGACCCTGTTCAACAATCCCGAAGACTTGGTGAGACTGTCGGACAAGCTGTATTCATGGATCACCTTCGTACCCATCCATGCTGCTGTACCGGTCAACAACGGCTTCTTGTGGCTGGACTTGAGCCAGCCCGATCCGTCCCCCATCGTTATGCCCATCCTGGTGGCAGTCACCACCTGGGTGCAGCAGAAAATGACCCAGATGCCGTCACCCGATCCCCGTCAGCAGTCCAGTCAAACGATGATGCTGTGGATGATGCCCATTTTCCTGGGGGCATTCTCCCTGGGTTGGCCCAGTGGATTGCCCCTCTACTGGGTGGTCTCCAATCTCATCGGCATCGGTATCCAGTACTTTATCACCGGTTGGGGGCCGTTGTTCCCGCTGTTCCCGCGTCGTGGCGAGGACACCGAACAAGTCGCGCCGGTGACGCCGGCTCCCGAATCGCAGGAGAATAGACCCGATGGATCAGATAGTGCAAACCGGGAGAACCGTAGAAGAGGCCGAAGAACTGGCGCTCGCAGCTCTAGGCGCCGACCGCAGCGAGGTCGAGGTCGAAATACTAAATAGGGGCCGTCAGGGTTTCCTTGGGATCGGCGGGGAGCTGGCCGAGGTTCGCGTCACCCGGCTTGCCGGCGCCTCACCCGAAGACGACACTGACGCTGACTACGACTATGATGCCTACGACGCCGAGGACGAGCCCGAAACGGAAACCCGGGTTAGCGACGCTCAACCTGAAACGGCGCCCCGCCCGACTGCGGAAACACCGGCCGGTCTCGCAATCCAATCAGTCGAGCGTATCCTGAACATCGTCGGGGCGGAAGTTGACGTTAACCTCCGCTCCGAGCACGATGAACTGGCCGGCGGGCCGATCATCGACATTCATGGCCCCGATTCCGGGCTGCTCATCGGGCGTAGAGGCAACACCCTGCAATCCTTGCAGTTTATCGTCCAGAGCATCGTGCGCCAGCAGTTCGATCAGGACATCCGGGTCGCGCTGGATGTTGAACAATATCGGAGCCGCCGGGAGGACTCCCTCCGGGAAATGGCTGACCGGGTCGCCAATCGCGTCGCCCAAACCGGCCGCAGCATCACTCTGGAGCCCATGACCCCATCGGATCGCCGGGTAATACATCTCTATTTGGGAGAACGAGACGGCATCCGTACCGAAAGTGTTGGCTACGGCGAGGGCCGCAAGGTCCAGATCATCCCCGAACGCGACTGAATGCCTGGCGCGCTATGCCACCGTGCGTTACGGCCGGCAAATCGCTGCTTTTGCCGTTGACCTGGTTAGGGCCGCCACATAGAATGCGACCATGACTTGGTGCATTATCAATGGATCGCAATCCGATGCCTTCGACCACCCGCGCGAGGAGTGTGGGATAGTCGGCATATACCGGGAGCGCAGCCACAGCGCATCCTTGGCAGCAGTGGGGTTGTTTGCCCTGCAGCACCGCGGCCAGGAGTCGGCGGGCGTGGCGGCGGTGGACGCGGGAAAGATACAGGTCCACACCGGGATGGGCTTGGTGTCGGAAGCCTTTCACGATGGCGACATTGACCGCCTCACCGGGGAAATGGCCATCGGGCACACCCGCTATTCCACCACTGGATCCAGCCGACATTCCAACGCGCAGCCGCTGCTGGTCAGTGGACTTAACGGTCAGCTGGCCGTGGCCCACAATGGGAACATCATCAACTCGCTACAGTTGCGTGAACTGCTGGAGACGCGCTGGGGATGCCATTTCGAGACGAGTACCGACAGTGAGGCCATAGCGCATCTCCTCGTCAATGCGCCCGGCGTAACTTGGACCGATCGCATTTTCTACAGCATGCGCCTCATGCAGGGAGCGTTTTCCCTGGCGTTGTTGACTCCCGATGTCGTCATCGCGGCCCGTGACCCGCTGGGCATTCGACCGTTGTGCCTGGGCCGCCTGCCGGACGGTTGGGTGGCCGCCTCTGAAACCTGCGCCCTGGACCATATGCAGGCCGAGTTCGTGCGCGAACTGGAACCCGGCGAGGTGGTGGTGATGGATGGGGACGGTGTTCACTCCAAGATTTACGAAGGCGCCTCCGGTCGCAATCGGGCTCTGTGCGTTTTCGAATGGATCTATTTCGCCCGACCGGACAGTGTGATGGACGACCGGTTGATGCACCAGGTCCGTGAGGAAATGGGCGCCCAACTCGCTCGCGAGTACCCCGCTGAAGCCGACTTGGTGATCGGCATTCCGGATTCTTCTACTTCCGCCGCCGTGGGCTACTCTCGGGAATCCGGCATTCCTTTCGCCAACGGACTGGTGCGAAACCGTTACGTCGGGCGCACCTTCATCGAACCGGAGCAGGAGCGTCGCGACCGTGGTGTGCGGCAAAAATTCAATCCCATGCCGGCGGTGCTCCGCGGCAAGCGTCTGGTGGTGGTTGACGACAGCATCGTGCGCGGCACCACGACGCCTCACGTGGTGGAGCTGTTGCGTCGGGCCGGCGCTGCCGAGATCCACCTGCGTGTGTGCGCGCCTCCCATCAAGCATCCTTGCTACCTGGGCGTGGACATGGCGACCCGTCAGGAGTTGATCGCCGCTAACAAGACCATTCCCGAAATTCGCGACGCGACCGGAGCGGATACTTTGGGCTATCTCAGCGTGGGGGGATTAATGGGATTGGTGCGAGGTAAGCAGGGCGGGTTCTGCGACGCTTGTTTCACGGGTAACTATCCGGTTCCGGTGCAGTTGGAATTGACCAAGCAGGCGTTGGAACCGACTACGGCGTGACGACGGCGGGAGAACCACGCTTGGCTGACCCCAGTTTGTCCTCGTATGAAGCCGCCGGTGTTTCCCTGGAGGCCATGGACGGCCTGAAGGATCGCATCAGGGCCTTCGCCGCCATGACCCACGGACCGGAGGTCCTGGACGCTAGCGGTGGTTTTGCCGGGCTGTTCGCATTATCCGGCTACAACGACCCGGTTCTTGTGGCCAGCGCCGACGGAGTCGGCACCAAGCTCAAGATCGCCGCTCAACTGGGCCATTTCGAAGGCGTCGGCCAGGACCTCGTCACGCTCAACGTCAACGACATACTGACCAAAGGCGCTCGCCCCCTGTTCTTTCTTGACTATGTTTCCTTCAGCGCACTTGACGAGCACCGGCTGGAAATGCTGATGCGGGGCATCGCCTGGGGTTGCCGGGAGGCCGGATGCGCCCTCATCGGCGGCGAAACGGCCCAACTGCCGGGAGTGTACTCTGAAACCGACTTCGACCTGGCCGGCTTCGTGGTCGGGGTGGCCGAGCGCAACCTCCTGTTGGGCTCCAACCACGTCATCCCCGGCGACCGTCTGATTGGAATACCATCCAGCGGGGTGCATACCAACGGATTTTCGTTGGTCCGAAAGGTATTCAACCTCGACGACGACCCGGCGGCGTTGTTCCGCCCCTGGCCCGGTTTGGCGCGCAACCTGGGCGACGAGTTGATGGTGCGCCACCGAGCATATCACCCGCTTCTCACCCCGTATCTCACTCACGTCAAGGCACTCAGTCACATCACCGGCGGCGGGCTGCCCGGCAAGATGCCGGCTTCTCTGCCGGACAACGCCACCGCCGAGTTCCGCGTAGGTTCATGGCCCGTCCCGCCAGTATTTGACGCTATCCAGCGAGCGGGTGACATCGACGACGCTGAGATGTATCGCGTGTTCAACATGGGCCTGGGCATAGTCGCCGTTTGCGACGACGCCGGCGCGCGGGCGTTGCTGGAAGGTATTCCTGACGCCGTAGAAGTCGGCTGCATTGTGGAACGCGAAGGTAATTCACAGACTAACCTCACCGCGATTTAGCGCCACCACAGGGAGGAACCGCATCATGGGTATGAAGAAACTGTTCCGTCGCCGCGGCGCCGGCGCGCATCCTGACGCTGTTGACGTTCCCGCCGGGATGAGACCCTGGTGGGCCTGGGGTCCGCTGGGACTCGTTTGGTTCGGCGGCCACCACACCGGTTCGAACATCGATGCCGGCCACCTGCCCCATCACGGCGACGCGGGCAACTTCCATCATCCCGGGGATCATGGCGGTGGATTTGGCGGGGTTGACGGAGGCGGCGGGGGTGGCTTCTAACAACCCGGTAGAAAACTCAAAAGGAGAAATCCAGCGATCTTGAAAGCGTTACTGAGCGTATTTGACAAGACCGGTATCGAGGATCTTGGCGCACGGCTGGTGAGCGCCGGCTATGAACTAATCAGTACCGGAGGCACCCACCGCAGTCTGTCCGACGCCGGCGTGCCCGTGCGCCAGGTGTCGGACGTCACCGGCTCTCCAGAAATCCTGGAGGGCCGGGTCAAAACCCTGCACCCGGTCATCCATGGCGGCCTGCTCGCCAGGCGGGATTCTCCGGCCCATATGGATGAACTCAGCCAACACGGTATCGACGCCATCGACATGGTGGTGGTGAACCTCTATCCCTTCGTGGATACCATCAGCAAGGCCGGCGTTACGCTGGATGACGCGCTGGAAAACATCGACATTGGCGGCCCGACCATGCTGCGGGCAGCGGCCAAGAACTTCCCGGCGGTGGCAGTTGTAGTTGATCCCGACGATTACAGTTGGGTGGCCGACGCCCTGGCCGGCGACGGTCTTGATCTACAGCAACGGCGCGATTTGGCCGCCAAAGCCTTCCAACACGTCGCGGTGTACGATGCCGCCGTGGCCGAGTACCTGGCCGCTGACCCCGGTGTTGATGACGAGATGCCCCGACAGGTGACCATCGGCCTCACCCGCGTTTCCAGCCTGCGCTACGGCGAAAACCCCCATCAACGCGGAGCGTTGTATGTTCCCGCCGTGGGCGGAGCCGGCGGCTTGGCGCGGGCCACACAGTTGCACGGCCGGGAGCTGTCCTTCAACAACCTGATGGACGCCGATGCCGCCTGGCGCACGGTCAGCGATTATGCGGAGCCTTCCGTGTGCGTGATCAAGCACGCCAACCCCTGTGGTCTTGCATCCCGCGACGACATTGCCGAAGCATATCAGCTCGCTTATGAAGGTGATCCGGTTTCCGCTTTCGGTGGCATCGTCGGCTTCAACCGCACGGTGACCGCCGCCGCCGCAGAGGCCATGGATCCCGTCTTCTACGAAGTCGTGGTCGCCCCCGCGTACGACGGCGACGCCTTGGAGATTCTCCAGCGCAAACGGAACCTGCGAATCTTGGAGGTCGAGCCGGCGCAGGATACGCTCGGGACCACCACCTATGACGTGCGCCCGCTCAGCGGTGGCGTGTTGGTGCAGACCCCCGACACCATCGAAGAAGATCCACAGGCGTGGACCACGGCGACCGACCGTGTGCCCACCGCCGCAGAATTGGCCGACCTCGCATTCGCCTGGAAAGCCGTCAAGCACATCAAATCCAACGCCATCGCCTTCGTCAAGGACCGGACTTTGATGGGCATGGGAGCCGGCCAGCCCAACCGCGTGGTCAGTGTTCATCTGTCCCAGCGGGCGGCCGGGGAGAAAGCCACCGGCTGTGTGCTGGCTTCCGACGCCTTTTTCCCGTTCCCCGATAACATCGAACTGGCCGCCGAAGCCGGCATCACCGCCATCGTCCAGCCGGGAGGCTCCATCCGCGACGACGAGGTTATCGCCGCCGCCAACCAGGCCGGCATCGCCATGGTGTTCACAGGGGTGCGACACTTCCGCCACTGATCACCCCGTTGGACGCCTATCTGGACATCGAAACCACCGGGTTCATTGGAGGCAATTCCTATCCCACTGTCGTCGGGATTGCCGTCGATTTCCCGGGCGATTGGTCATGCGACCAATTGATCGGTGAGGAAATCACTATCGACGCCATACTCCATGTTTTGGAGGGCGTAACCACCATCTATACCTTCAACGGCTCGAGCTTCGACCTCCCTTTCCTGGCGTGGAAACCGGGCGTTGATTTGCGTCAACGTTTCGAACATCGAGATTTGATGCGATCATCCCGTCGCGCCGGTTTGAAGGGAGGACTAAAGGCCATTGAAAAGGCGCTGGGCATACCGCGCCGTTTGCCAGACATGGAAGGCCGTGACGCCGTCGTGCTTTGGCGCAAGTACCGCCTGGAGGACAGTCACGCCGCTCTGGACATGTTGCTTGAATACAACCGCGAGGATGTTGAAAATCTGCGCGTCCTACGGGAAATATTGGAGGAGGAAAATTGGAGCTTGGATTGAAAGGTAAGAACGTAGTTGTCACAGGCGGGGGCAACAATATCGGCCGGGCGATAGTCCTGGCATTCGCCGCCGAAGGGAGCAATATCGCCATTGCCGAACTCAACCATGCTGCCGGGGAGCGCGTCGTTGCCGAAGTAGAAACCATGGGTTCCGGAGCAACGGCTATCGTGGTTGACGCCGACGTTACTGACCAGGGTAAGACTCAACGAATGATGGCCGAAGCTATCGACCGCCTGGGCAGCGCGGACGTCCTGGTCAACAACGTGGGTTGGACCATCGACCGCCTCTTCATGGAAAAATCCCGGGACGAGCACGTCAAGGAAGTGGACGTGAACCTGTGGGGAGCCATCAACTGCATCCACGCGGCGCTGCCCCACATGATTGAACGGCAACAAGGCTCCATCGTCAGCATCAGCAGCGACGCGGGACGAATGGGTGAGTATCGAGAGGCGGTCTATTCGGCCTGCAAGGCCGGCGTCATCGCCCTCAGCAAATCATTGGCCCGCGAAAACGGCCGGTATGGCGTTCGCTTCAACATGGTCTGCCCCGGTCTGGTGGTGCCGGAACAGTCGGAAATCGCCGGAACCGAAAGTATGTGGGCGCAAGGGATGGGCGACCTGTTCACCGAGGAGGTCGTGGAACGGGTGAAACGCGCCTACCCGCTGCGCCGCATTGCCACCACCCAGGAAATCGCCAACGCCGTGGTGTTCCTGGCGTCCGACGCGGCCAGCTTCATCACCGGCCAAACCCTCAGCGTATCCGGCGGCTACACGATGATGTAACCGCAGTCGAGGTTTATTAAACGTGTAGGGGCGACGCATGCGTCGCCCCTACGAGTTCAAGGATGAACGATTACTGCTGGTTCGTCCCAACCAATGCCCAGGCCTTCTCCTCCATCGAGGGGATGACGGCCTGCACCAGATCGTTGTCCACGTTGGCGGCTACGGTGGGGTAGCCGGCGCGGTCAATCATGCTGGCCAGGTTGCCGGATTTGAACTGGTCCAGGGTCCAGGCCAAGGTATTGCCGCTGGTGGTAACGTCCCAGTAGATCCGGACGTCCTGGTTCCGCGGGCCATAGTGATAGTGCGGCGCGATCTCGAAGCAGTCGAAAGCCAGCAGCTCGAACTCCTGCCCCAGATGGTCGGTCAGCACGTGGATGGCCACGCCCCGGTCGCCGGCCGCGCCAATGTTCGAGCGGAACTCAACGCCGAAGCGGATGTTGCCGGCCTCGTAGATGTGGTCGCCGCGGAAGTGGGTGACCGTGCGGCGCTCGTCGCGGGCCTTGCCCAGGGCGCACGCTTCCACCTCGTCCATCTTGTTCTCATCAACGCCCTGGGCCTCGACGGCCATCGCCAGGTCGTCGTAGCCGGAGCGCCGAACCATGGCGGGCAGGTTGGTGCGAATATTCTTCAGCGTCCAGCCCAGCGGGGTGCCGACGGTAGTCTTGTCCATGTGCAGCCGGATGTTCATGTTCTCCGGCCCATAGTGGTAGTGGGGATCCTGGTCGAAGCAGTCGAACCGCAGAATCTCGGTATCGTGACCGTCAACGTCGCCAAAAACCTGGACCATCAGGCCCTGGTCCGGCATGATCTCCTTCCGGTACGACAGAGCAACGTCCACCGGCCCGATGTTGATAATGGTGTCTCCCTTTTCCATGAGCTCGCCTCCTCGTGGAATTCGGATTGAATTCGGCGGCCGCATCATTGCAACCGTCCCTGTTTTTGCGATTATAGCATCGCGGGCGATAATGGCAAGAACGCTTTTCAAAAGTTCGCCCAAATACCGGGCCGCCGCTGAATTGGTACGCTATCATTGATGCCAATGCAGGACCCCATGACCCAGCGCAAGAACGGCCCCATCACTGCTGACTTTCCCGGGGCGGCCTATCCGGTCACCAGCGTCGTAAGGTTTCGTAGCTTGGGCCAACGCGAACTGAATGGCAAGGTCACTTGCCTTCGCCGGCGGCACGCGGAGGTAGTCGTCGAGGATGGAACCGAGTGGAACGTGCCTTATGCCGCTATCCTCGCGGTGGAACGCCGACCAAACGTTCACTGTTCCCTGACTGAAGTGGAGCGCATGGCCAAATGCCTGTTGGCCCGATATAGCCGGCGCGCCGAACTGGACGCGCAGTGGACGTTTGGGTTCGACCTGGCCACGACACGGGCCGGCGTCTGTCGCTACCGGGAACGGCGCATCGACCTGGCGGTGAGCTACTGCCTGGCCGCCTCTCGCGCCGAGATTGAGGACACCATCCTGCACGAAATAGCCCACGCTATCGTAGGCCCGCGGCACAACCACGACGCGGTCTGGAAAGCCAAAGCCCGTGAGATCGGCTGCCAGGGCGAAAGATGTCACCGGGTGCAGCAGTCCGTCCCCAAATGGGTCGGTGAGTGCGGCTGCGGTCAGCAGTGGTTCCGCCAGGTCCTGCAACGGCGGATGATCGGCAACCGGGTCTGCGCCAAATGCCGGGGCGCCATAATTTGGCGCAGGAACCGGGCCGCGGCGTTGTGATCGGTCGGAAATCCATTGCGGTCTTTGGTGCAACGCCGCCAAAGTTTTAACGGCATCGCGAAATGCGCCGTGGCTGTCAAAATGCCAACCGTATTCCTGGGCGACGGCGATTAGCGCGTGGGCCGCCGCGCCCCAAAGCAGTTCGGCTCCGTTGAGCTGGTCATTAGCAGCAAACTCTCGCTCCGATTTGTCCAGAAAGCGCCGGACGATGCTAACGTGCTGATTTTGCGGCAACGTCGTCATGACGCGCGTCCAAGTCCCGAATCATGCCGATTACCCATTTAGTGATCATGCAGGCGTCTTCATCACGGCCGTCGCCGATTGCAAAGAGGCCGAAGCGGACTCGATCCGGCCCTCCCCCCACCGAGGAAAAGCCGCTGAGCAAGGGTTCGTCCGCATCGTCATCAAGATCGTTAAGGCGCACGGCCACGTCGTATAGCTCGTCTCGGTTGGAATGGGGCCAGCCGTTGTATTCTGCTACCGCTGAGAGGGTGCAGACCACGGCGTCCCACAGCCGTTCGGTGGCGGATAGAGGGTTCCTGGCGGCAAACTCACGGTCGGCGGCGGCGAGGTATTCTTGGGTTTTTTTGGTTTGTTCGGAGGTGATCATGTTGAGCCGCCCGCCTTTTAAATTTCTTCCTCGTTGTCCGCATCCGCAAAATTGTTCACAACAGGCGTGATTTCCTCGATGAATCTCCGCACTGTGGCGGCAATCTTGTCGCCGAATTTTTCGTTTAGCGCGTCGCGACCAATATCCACTGTGATGCCATTGTTGTCGACACTCTGTTCATCGGAAATGATGATGTCGGCAAACCATGTTGCCAAACCATTCTGGTCATGCCGGAACTCTACGTTTGCTTGCCATTCGTCTGATTCTCCTTGCGGGTACAAGTTGACGCGGTAGTCCGTACGCCAGTTGCGCCATGGCGGCGATGAGTACCAAAGATGATAGTACCGTCCTTGCTGATCACCGTGGCGTCCAGCCCATCTGCTCTTCTTATCAGGTCTGATGTCGTTCGGCAACGGACTTATAGCCAAGTCTCCCACCCGCCTGAGGAAGGACGTAACTTCATCGTTGCGGTTCCTTTCAAACGCACGGCTGAGTTTCTCGCCAAGACTGCTGCCCCCGACACTTCTGCCTTCTTTTACAGTGTCCCCGACCTTGACTACGTAGTTGTCAATCCCCGGCAATGGGATAATAGTGGACGCCTGTACGTAGAGGGAATCTGAATGCGGGTCGTAGTAGGGTATCAGTTGAACGCAGGTAATCAGGTTTTCGTCGGGGGATTTTTCGTTGAGCCACAGCACTGCCGAGGTGACTTCCGGGGCAAAGCGGTGGCTGGCAAGAATGATGCGTTGGTCGTGGTTCAAAGCTGTGAAGTCATCCGCTTGCAGGTGTTGCAACAGACGGTTGGCCGCCTCTGTTTCAGTCCTCCCCTCATATGCGGCCAGCATACCAATGATGTTGTCCGCAGTGGAGTGGCGGAAGTAACTGGCATACTTGATGGCTTGCCAATGGGCATCGGCACCGCTGTCATCGCGTTTCAGCTCAATGATGACCAGCTTGCCGTCCCAATCCACAGCCAGCAGATCAAGGCGCTCGCCGGTCCGGTCGAATCCGCTGAACTCTTTGCCGATTATCAGCAAGTCGTCGCCCAAAATGCCAGGGTTGGCGACTATCCATTCCTGAATATCCCGCCGTTCCTGAAAACCCAACCGGGCAAACTCCACTTCTGAAATGGCTTCAGATTCCCGGTTTTCCGGGTTGATGCGGAACATTTTGGGTTCGCCGCTCATAATGGTTGTCCTCTGGTGAGACGACTGGATTCCGGCTTTCGCCGGAATGACGGTGGAGGAGCCTAATGCCGGTGAGTCGTGGCTACGGATGCGCGTTCAGCCCGCCGTCGATATACACCGGCTGGCCGCTGGGGTAGTCGCAGTGGGGCGAGCAGAGATAGACCAGCATCGCGGCAAGGTCCCGGGGGTGGCCCTTGCGACGCATGGGGGTGTAGCGGACCAGGAGTTCTTCGCGCTGGGTTTCCAGAGGGATGTCTTCGGCGGTTGACCAGCCGGAACCGATGGCGTTGACGCGGATTTCGCTGCGACCCCATTCCACGGCCAGCGAGCGGGTCAGGGACAGGACGGCGGCCTGGGTCGCGCTGTACGCCGAACAGTTGATGTTGCCGCGCTCGGCCAGGTTTGAGATCACGTTCACGATCCGGCCGTACTGCTGGCCCAGCATACGTTGGCCCACCGCCTGGCTCAGCATGAACGTGGCGCGGACGTTGCGGGCGTGGAGTTCGTCCCATTCCGCCAACTCGGTCTCGGCGGCCGGTTTGGCGAAGAAACTGCGAGTGTCGTTCACCAGTATGTCAACGCGCGAGTGAGCGGCGGCGAAGGCTTCCAGAACCGAGGCGGCGCCCGCCGGGGTGTCCCACCTCCCGGCATAGCAATGGGCGTCATGACCCGTCACGCCGGCCACGGCGGCGCGGATGGCAACGGCGGAGTCGGCGTGGCGCGCTACGCCGAACACGGTGGCGCCAGCCTCGGCGAGGGCCGCGGCGAGAAGGGGCGCCTCGTCGCCGCCGGCAGAGGCCACGATGGCGGTGTGTCCGGCCAGGCTGTATTCAGCGGGTAGTGGCATGGCGGCTGACCTACGGTTCCAACTGAGCAACGGGCGCGTGGCCGGTGGGCGCAATGCCGGCGGCCAGGCCCGCTCCGTCCAGGATGAACATCTCACCCGTCATGTAATCCGATGCGTCGGAGGCGAGGAACACGGCTATCGGCCCCAGATCTTCAGGCTTGCCCAATTTGCCGGTGGGCAGGAAGTCTCCGGACTGGGGCAGGGTGCGGTTGATCTCCGCGCCGGGGTCGATGGTCGGGATGAAGCCGGGCACGATGCTGTTGGCGGTAATGCCGTAGCGGGCCAGGCTGAAGGACAGGACGCGGGTCAGCTGGATCACGCCGCCCTTGGAGCTGCAGTACATATAGATGTCGCGGCCCCCGCGCAGGCCAAACCCAGAAGCCACGTTGATGATCTTCCCCTTGCCGGCGTCGGCCATGGGCTTGGCGGCGGCCCGGGCGCAGTAGAAAGCGCCGGAGAGGTTGACCGACATCGCGGACTCCCACTCGTCGTCGGTGATTTCCCAAATGGGCTTGAGCACGTTGTCGGCCACCATTGCTGCGTTGTTGATCAGCGCGTCCACCCGCCCGAAGTGCGACATGGTGGCGTCAACCAGCCCATTGGCGTCGCCGGATTTGGAGACATTGGTGGGGACGGCGATGGCGTCCTGCCCGGCGGCAACAACTTCGTCGCGAGCCGCTTCGATGGGACCAGGCCGCCGGCCGGCTATGGCCAGGTTCGCCCCGGAACGGGTCAGGGCGCGGACCATTTCCAGGCCCAGGCCCGTACCGCCGCCGGTGATGATGACGACCTTGCCGTCAAGATAAAGGTTTTCAAGCATTGGGGACCGATTCTCCTGAGACTGACCGAAGGGTAATGTCTCCGGCGGTGAGGGTCAACAGTTCGCCATCGTCAGTCCGAAGGAGCAGGTTCCCGGACGCATCGATGTCCTCGGCGAGGCCGGCGCTGGAGGCGTCGTGGTGGGTAACGGTCACCCGCTGGCCCAGGGTGTCCAACCACCTGCGCCACTCCGGTATCGGCGACCGACCTCGCCGCAGGTCCAGGTACAGCCCATCCATATGCTGCAAGATGCGACGGAGCAGTTCGGCGCGGTCGATTCCCGATTGCGCCAACTCGTTCAGGCTGGCGGCGGTGGCGGCGATTTCCGGGTCGGCGGATACGTCAAGAGCCACGTTGACGCCGACGCCCACGATGGCGTGTTCGACGCGGTTACCGGACAGCGCGCTTTCCGCCAGGATGCCGCAGACCTTGCGGTCCTCAATCATCAAGTCGTTGGGCCATTTTATCGTAGGGTAAAGGCCCGCCACCTGCCGGACGGCGCGAGCCACGGCGACGCCGGCCAACGGGCTGAGCAGGGGCAATGCGTCCGCGTCCGGGCGAAACAGGACGGAAAAGTACAGATTTCCCCCGTCTGAAACCCAGCGGCGTCCGAGGCGACCTCGGCTGGCCGTCTGCGTTTCGGCGACGACCACCGCGCCTTCGTCCGCTCCATCACGGGCCCACTGGGCGGCATCGTCCATGGTGGAGCCGGTGGACTGGTAGTATCTGACGCTGCGCCCGATGATGGCCGTGTACAGGCCCGTTTGCAGCATCCGGGCGACGATAGAGGCGGGCAAGGGAACACACCCGGCTATGCGGTCAGGCTCATTTGCCCGGCCATCCGCCCGCGCCGCTGGTTTTCCCGGCGCAAGCTGGATAGGGTCAGCGTGTTAGATTTGATGCGATTGCAGGGGCTGCAAAGGAGGACGCGATTGGAAATATGGTTGATACCGCCATCTGAGCGGGGCGTATTGTGGTCCAGCTCCAGGTACAGCGGGTCGTCAAAGCGGCGGTCGCAGCCCCGGCAGACGATGCCGTTTTGCTCGACCAGTATGCTAAACATCTGGTCACGCGAAAGTTTGGGGCCGGGCGGTTCGGGAAAACGCACCTTGACCTTGAGGTAGGGCGCGGCATTTTCGCCATCGTCGGTACGCGCCGGCGGGGCGGTCTCATAATGGACGTCGCCGCCGGTCAGAGTTGGCTGCGCCGGGCCCCGGCGTCCGCCACAGGCGGATCCCGACGTAATCAGGCCCTCGCTGTGCAAACGCTCCAGGACGGTTTGGTGGGCTTTGTCCCAGATGTCGATGCCGACCCATTGCCGGCCCAGGCGCTCGGCGGCGATGGGCGTGGTGGCGCAGCCGGCAAAGGGATCAAGCACCCAATCGCCGGGGTTGCTGCTCGCCTCGATGATGCGCTCGTAGAGGGCGAGAGGCTTCTGCGTCGGATATCCGGTGCTCTCTTTGGAGTTGGCCTGCAACGGCGGGATGTCGTCCCAAATCGTATCGACCGGGATGCCTTTCATCTCGTCAAGGTAGCGCTTCTGATTAGCAAGCCCGGTTGAGGAGTAATGAATTAGCCCGTTATCGTGGGCCTCTTGCATCCGTTCTTTCGTCCAGCGCCAGACTCGGGTATGCCCATTCCATTCATAGGTCAAGTTAGGTCGGTCCCGGTTGAGATTAGTTAGGTCAGCCAAACGGTAGCGGCGTCCGGTTTCGGGTTCAACGTGACGATAAAATTTTTGCACGTAGTCCGGGTCGTGAGGCCGGAAGGGACGGTTCCAAATGAATTTGGCGCTTTTCGAGTAGTAGAAAATGGTGTCGTGGTTATTGGGATAGCTCTTGAAGGCCAGTCCTTTGGCGTTGGTCCGTCGCCAGGTAATTTCACTGCGAAAGTTCCCCCGTCCGAAAATAATGTCGAGCAGCTGCTTCAGATAATGGCTGGCAGTAGGGTCGCAATGCAAATACAGGCTGCCGTCGTCAGTGAGGACGCGGTGCATCTCGGCCAGTCGGACGGCCATAAAAACCATAAAGGCGGCCATATCCCACCCATAGCTGTCTTTCGCCGCTTCCACCGACAGCCAGATACCGGGCCAGTCGTCCTTGATCTGGTCCAGCCATTCCGGGTGAACGTCAGTATCCCAACGCCAACGGTCCTGAAAACCGGCGCCGGTAGCCAAGCTGTCCGGTGTCGCGTGAAAATCCCGGTTCTTGTTGAACGGCGGATCAGTGGCAATCAAATCCACCGTCCCGGAGTTCATCCCCCGTAGCACATCCAAATTGTCGCGGTGGTAGAGGGTGCGGTTGGTGAAGTTTGGCGTTGCCATTTTGATGCCTCAGTGTTTCGTTGTTACCGCATCGTCCAACTTGGAATGAAGAAGCGATATTAGCGTGAGGTAGTCCGCAGCATCGTTTTCACCGTCCCAAAGTATCTTTGGCTCATGAGCCAAAGGATTTCGGATAGCTGCGACACAACCCTGCATCAATAACGCAATGCCCCGTTGCTCGTTCCTTTCTGTTTCTGTCGTCAGGGTATTAAACGCCAAAAGCGGCGCGTCACCCAAAAAAACCTTTTGTATGAGCCTTTCCCCGTCCAAGTCTATGCCGGATTGCTCCTGTATCCGTTTCAGTAGACCTTTGGAGGCTTCGAAAACTGCATGAAAATAATTGTCCTGCATGAGTTCCGCGTCGCAATATTTCGACACTTGGGGATGTACGCGTCGGCTAGAGAGCCTGCTTTTAATTCTCCGTGATCTGTTTTCTGCCTGCGTCAAGGTCCTGGCAACTTGGCGACGATGGAACTTACCATCGGCTTCGTACACCAAGCCAGAAAAAGCCAAAACCGTGTTGATAGCTTCGCGGTGATCATCGAATTGTTCCGCACGGCCAGCGAATCTTACGGGGTCCAAATATACCTCAATGAACTTGAGGACCTCGTTAGCGTTGCGATTCCTCCGTAGGCTTTCGTCGAATGCCCAGCGTAGGCGGCGCCATTTGGTGCTCTCGCGGGATTGGTCAACGATGTTGATGCTGGCGAACGCATAGTCAATGTCTCCCCCGGTTCCACAATCCCCGAGTACTCGCGCCAATTGTTCGACCTGCGCGGGTGAGAATGTAATTTTGTCGCTCATGCGAAATCTCCTACCAACCGTGGTCGTACCGGTCCTGGAGCACATCCAGCAGGCGGCTGATGGGTATCCGCTGCTGGGTCATCGTGTCGCGGTCGCGAATGGTTACGGCGTGATCATCCAGGGTGTCGAAATCCACGGTTACGCAGTAGGGCGTGCCTATCTCGTCCTGCCGGCGGTAGCGGCGGCCGATGCTCTGGGCGTCGTCGAACTGGCTGCGGAACCGGCGACGCACCAGGTCGTACACGCTGCGGGCGGTCGGCGCCAGGCGGGCATTCCGGCTGAGGGGCAGGACGGCGACCGTTACCGGCGCCAATTCTCGGTGGAAGTGCAGCACGGTGCGGGTGTTATTGGACGTGGGATCCGGGCCGTCGGGTTCGTCGTCGTAGCTGTCCAGCCAGAAGGCCAGGGTGGCGCGGTCCACTCCGCCGGAGGGTTCGATAACGTAGGGCAGGTAACGCTCGTGGAGTTCGTCGTCGAAATAGGTCAGGTCCTCGCCGCTGTATTCCTTGTGGCGGCCCAAGTCGAAGTCCGTGCGGTTGGCGATGCCTTCCAGTTCGCCCCAACCCCAGGGGAAGCGGTATTCGATGTCGTAGGTGGCCTTGGCGTAGTGGGCCAACTCGTCGCCGGCGTGCTGGCGCAGGCGCAGGTTATCGGGGCGAATACCATATCGAACGTACCAGTTGAAACGAGCCTGCACCCATTGCTGCAACCATTCGTCGTCGGTGCCGGGCTTGACGAAGAACTCAATCTCCATCTGCTCAAACTCGCGGGTGCGGAAGGTGAAGTTGCCGGGGGTTATCTCGTTGCGGAAGGCTTTGCCGATTTGGGCAATACCGAAGGGCAGCTTCTTGCGGGTGGCAGTCTGCACATTCTGGAAGTTGACGAAGATGCCCTGGGCGGTTTCGGGGCGCAGAAAAACCTCGTTGCTGGAATCCTCCACCGGCCCCATGAAGGTGCGGAACATCAGGTTGAAGCGCCGGGGTTCGGTGAAGTCACGGCCGCACTTCGGCTCCGGGCAGTTGTCGGTCTCCAGTTGGTCCTGGCGGAAGCGACGGTGACATTGGCGGCACTCCACCAGCGGGTCGCTGAAGTTCTCTACGTGGCCGCTGGCCTCCCAGACCCGGGGGTGCATCAGGATGGCGGCGTCCAGGCCCACCACATCATCACGCTCGGAGACGACTGAGCGCCACCAGGCTTCCTTGACGTTGCGCTTCAGTTCGACCCCCAAGGGGCCGTAGTCCCAGGTCGATCCGAGGCCGCCGTACACCTCGCTGGACTGAAAGACGAAACCCCGTCGCTTGGACAGGGAAAGAATTTTATCCATATCGGCGTATGGCATGGTGCGCGGCATGGTGAACCTCGCGGTCAGAATTGGGTGACTATTATGTTACCACAGCAGCCTCATCGGCCGGTCCGGGCAGTTGTTGGCGCACTGCGTCGGCGAGGCTTTGGGCGGCCAGGTCGTCCAGCTTGATGTAGCGGGCCGACATTGCGTCGGCGATGTTCTTCGCCAGTTCCAGCTTGATGAAGTCCTGCTCGGTGTCAACCACCACCGACGGGATTTTGGCGGCAGCCACGGTCTCGCCCAGATGCTTTACCTCGTCAGGCAGAGTGAGGACGTTGGACGACTGTTCGCCGGCCAGCGTCACGTTGGCCCGCCCGTCGGAGAGCAGCACCAGCAGGGGCAGAACATCGCGGTCCTTGAGCCGCTCGGTTTCCAGGGTCTCCATGGCCAGATAGATGCCTCGGGACAACGGCGTGCGCCCGCCGGTGGGCATTTCCTGGAGGCACCACTGGGCCATTTCGACGCTGCCTGTGGGTGGCAGCAACAACTCCGCTCCGGTGCCCCGGAAGGCGATCAAGCCCACGCGATCGCGGCGTTGATAGGCGTCGAGGAGCAGGGACATCACCGCGCCCTTGACGGCGACCATGCGACGTTGCGCGCCCATGGAGCCGCTGGCATCCACGACAAACAGGATCAAAGAGCCCGTGTGGGTTTCGCGTACCTTCTCGCGCACGTCCCACGGTTCGATGAGGAGAGCGCCGGCATCGTCTCCGGCGCCGGCTTGGCGGGTCTGTTGGTACGGAGCGGCGGCGCGCAGCGTGGCGTCCAGCGCCAAATCGGACGGCGTTCCCTGAGGGACGCGGGCGGCCACATAGCGGCCGGCCGAAGTATCGCTGACGGTGGTGGCGCGGCGGCCGGAGGAGCGACGCTCCCGGCGGTCCGGCGGCTGGACTTGCAGGTTCTGGACGGCGTAGGGATCTCCGATTTCAAACCATTCGTCGCCCAGGGCAGCGTCGGCGGGTTCTTCGGGTTCAGGTTCCGGCGGGTCGGGTTCTCTATCGCTGTCGGCGTCGCCGGGATCTTGATCGGACGAGGTGTCCTGATTGGATGGTTCCCGGTCGCGCTGCTGGTTCTGGAAATCTTCCAACATATTGTCCAGCTGCTCGGTGACCAGATGGGGCTGCTGGAAGGGCTGGCGACGCTGGCGATGCAGCAAGGCCATGAGCGCCGCCTCACGCACGTCCTCCACATCCACCACTGCCCGGCCCTCGTAGGCCGCAATAGTGCTGGCGGTCTTGTACATCACGATGTCGCCGCGCAAACCGTCAACCTGGTACTCGGCGCAGATGTCGGTGATGAGTTCCAGGATCTCGTCGGGCACCACGACATCGGCGAGGCGCTGCTGGCTGCTGATGAGCCTGTCCCGCTCGGCTTGCTCCATCTCGACCCAGGCATCCATGAAATCGAACGGGTTGGCTTCAAAGGCCATGCGGCGGCGGACCACCTCGCGGCGTTCCTCGGGTTGGAACACACCGTCAACCTCCACCGCCAGGCCGAAGCGGTCGAGCAGTTGAGGCCGCAGGTCGCCCTCTTCCGGGTTCATCGTGCCCACCAGCATAAACTCGGCGTCGTGGCTGACGGAAATACCCTCCCGCTCCACGTAGTTGCGGCCCATGGCGGCGGCATCCAGCAACACGTCCACCAGATGGTCGTTGAGGAGGTTCACCTCGTCAATGTACAGGATGCCCCGGTGGGCGGCGGCGATAAGGCCCGGTTCAAAGTTCTTCTCACCCGACTTGATCGCTTGCTCAATATCCAGCGAACCCACCAGGCGGTCTTCGGTAGCCCCAACGGGCAGGTCAACAATGCGGACCTGGCGATTAGAAGGGCCGCCGACCCGGCCGGCCTGCCGGCACCACTGGCATACTTCCTGCGGGGCGCCCGGTTCGCAGCTGTAGGGACAGCCCGGCACCACCGGCACCTGGGGCAACAGGGCGGCGAGGGAGCGCACGGCGGTGCTTTTGGCAGTGCCCTTCTTGCCCCGCACCAGCACACCGCCGATGCGGGGGTTGATGGCGTTGAGCAACAGCGCCCGTTTCATCGGCGTTTGCCCGACGATGGCGGTGAAGGGGAAGCGCGGCTCGCGCCCTGCGGTCGGTTGCGTCACGGGAACATCCAGTGCATGGGATTGGCACACGTCAGCCCGTAGTGGCGGGGGCCGCGCCGGACGACTGGGGATAGGCATGAACATCCCGCTCGCGATACAACCGATAACCCACGGTGGCAAAGGCGATCCCCATCCACAGCAGGAAATGGCCGCTAGCGGTGAAGGTGCGGAACATGATGGTGAGTTCCGCCGGCAGCCAGTCGGGGGCGGCGTCGCGGACGCTGGGGAGTGCATAGGCTAGCAGCAAGGCGACTACCGCATAGGCCAGCCCGATACCGAGGTAGCGGAGCCAGCGGCCCGAGCCGGCAGCGGAACGGTTGACCAGTCCAACGCCGTAGATCACCAGAGCTACGGACACCGTGGAGACGGCCATAAAGAGGAACTGAAAGCCCTGGCGAGCCAGCAGTGTGCCTTCGTCTCCGATGCCGGGAGGGTTGAGGGGGAACTTGATTTGCGTGTACATCGACACGCCCCAAAAGCCCAGCAGCCCAGCCACGGCGGCCCAAGCCCAAGGACTCCATCCCGGAGTGGCGTTGCGCATCAGGTGGTAGAGACCGGTGAATACGGCGCCGTACAAGATGCCGATGACCGCGAGGCCCACGCTCATGCCAACGCGTTGACCGCCCAGGCTGATCAGGAAAGACAAGGGTAGCGGCTCTTCCTCTTCGGCGTTTGCCAACTGCTCGGCACATCCGGCCCGGTCAATGTCGCAACCCTCTAGGGCAATGGCCCACTCCATCACGGGAACGTTGAAGATGTTCATGTAGGCGGCGACGAGGAGACCTACAATCACGCCCATTACCAGGGCGGTGGGAAGAATGCGCGTCATCATGCACCTCCGATGACTCTCTGGCTGAACCGGTTTATCGTCTGGCCGTATGGCCCTTGGACGATTTGAATAAACCAATCAAGCAGAATCACGGCGCACTCCTCCTGACGCTCAGACGAGCGTCCGCGCGGCGAAACTTGCCGATGTGGGTTCCGGCGCGAGCCGGAATGTTGTCGAAACCGGCCCGGCATAAACCCGACGCCGGGCCATGAGGTTGCCTAGTGGCACATGAAGGCAACGTGGCGGGCGTGGTGGAAGAACTCGTGGACGGTAGTCAGAATGCCGGGAGCGCCGATGGATGCGGCGTGAACTCCGCCGTCAACGTACCCAACCAGGTAGAGGGCGATGGCGCCGAGGACAAGCCACGGAGCCCAGGCGGCGGTGTCGGTAGCGGACAGGAAGCGGTTGATCATACCCATGTTTTCACTCCTCTTGGTCGGATGAACGTTTTTGAGTCTCATCAACGGTGGCATTCTAGTACCCCGTCGGCGGATTCACAATACCGGCCGGCAGACGATATTCACTATTGCGCGAGTCAGCGTTCCACGAAGACCAGGGCGTCCTCCTTGCCGACCCAGCGGTCGCGAGCCTCTTCAAAGGCGCGCAGTTTTTCCGGTTGCAGTTCGGTGCGCTTTTCGTCGTCGTCCAGGTAGGGATTCGGGAAGTAGCATCGCACCAAAGTCTCATCCCAATCGTGGGAGAAACGAACATAGTAGGATTTGAGGTCGCCGTGGCTGGTGGCCTCGACGAACTGGATGCCGTCGATCCGTTCCAGCTGGAGGTGGAAGTGCCAGTTGTCGGCCTCGATGGTGGCCCAACCGTTGTGCACCTCCGGCTCCTTGATGCCGTCGGCGTGGTTTTCGCTGACCACGGAACCGCCACCGACGACCCACATCATTTTGGGGTCCAGGGTCAGTTCCTTGAGCAATTCAAGCGTGTTTTCCATCTGCCGCGTCCTCCTGCTCATGGGGTGGTTGCGGGATTGGGGCGGGCGCCGGCTTCCTGCCGGGCCTCAATATCGGTTTCCAGTTCCAGGTACATCTGCCGCAGTTGGTCCAGCATATCCGGGGGCGGGTTTTCCCACAAGCCCCGCTGGACCGCTTCCAACAGCCTTTCGACGATACCACGCAATGCCCAGGGGTTGCTCTGCCGGAAGAACTCCTGCATTTCCGGGTTCAGGACATACTCCTCGGTAACGTCCTCATACATCCAGTCTTCGATGACCTGGGCGGTGGCGTCGTAGCCGAACATATAGTCCACGGTGGCGGCCAGCTCGAACGCGCCTTTGTAGCCGTGGCGCTGCATGGACTGCATCCACTTGGGGTTGACCACGCGGCTGCGAAAAACGCGGCGAGCTTCGTCCTGCAAATCCCGGACGCGCGCGCGGGACGGGTCGCTGCTGTCGCCAAAGAACTGCCGGGGGTTGCGCCCAGTGAGCGAGCGTACGGTGGCGATCATGCCGCCGTGGTATTGCATATAGTCGTCGCTGTCGAAGACGTCGTGCTCCCGGTTGTCCTGGTTCTTGGCGGCGATGACGATCTGGCCGAAGCGGGTCCGAAATTCGTTGCGCGCTGTGACCCCGAAGTCCTGCCGTGAGTAGGCGTAGCCGCCCCACGACGTGTACACCTCGGCCAGGTCATGGACCGTTTCCCAATTGCGTTCGTCCAGCACCCCCAGGATGCCGGCGCCGTAGGCTCCGGGCTTGCTGCCGAAAATGCGGAACAGGGATGGATCGCCCGCGCTTTCCGTGGCTTCGTCATCCGACGCGGCGGCGCGGCGTTCTGCGTCTTCGCGGACGTGTTTGACGATATAGTTGTCCTCGGGCGATTCACTTTGGGCGGCGGCCAGGGCCACGGCCTGGTCAATAAGGTAGATGAGGTTGGGAAAGGCATCCCGGAAGAAGCCACTGATGCGGACGGTCACGTCAATCCGCGGGCGCCCCAGCTCGGCGACTGGAATTATTTCCAGACCGCTCACGCGTCGGCTTTCTGCCTGCCAGACCGGCTTCACGCCCAGCAGATAGAGTATCTGGGCGATGTCATCACCATGGGTCCGCATGGCGGAGGTGCCCCAGACCACCACGCCCACCATTTCCGGATAGCCGCCCTCTTCATCCAGGTACTTCTGCAACAGGGCATCGCCCAGCGACTTGCCCACGTCCCACGCGGTTGGCGACGGCAACGCTCGCGGGTCCACCGAATAGAAATTACGACCGGTAGGCAGGACATTGACCATACCGCGCGTGGGCGCGCCCGACGGCCCCGGCGGTACAAACCGGCCCTCCAGGCCGCGCAGAAGGTTGTCTATCTCGTCGGTGGTGCGGAGCAGCGACGGGTAGATATGCTCGCTCACGTAGGACAGGACGCTTTCGGCGCGGCGGTCGGACTTGCCCAATGTGTCAGCCACCACGCCGGGTATGAGATGGGCCGCGAATCCGTCCTCGCAAAGACGCTGATACGCCGACCGGCACAGGTATTCCAGGGCTTCGATGACGTCGCCGGCGTTGCGAATGCCCGAACCGTTTTCCGTGTCTCGCAGCGCCGAAGGGGTGGAACCGTTGACGGCGGCGGCCGGATCTTCCAGCAGGGCATAGTAGTCATAGCCCAGCGCCTCGGCCAGGGCGCGCCGCAGGCTGGGGACGGCGCCGTTGTCCAGGCGCGTCAAAGCGCACAACAGGCCCACCATCTGCTCGGATGTGGGCGGTTCACCCAAGGTGTGCAGGCCGTCTTTGATCTGGGCGTCCTTGATTTCGCAGAGATAGCCGTCGATCTCCAGCATGAACTCGCCAAAATCATCAGGCTGCTCATCCACCCCCAGGTCCCGGTGCAACTCGGCCTGCTGAACCATTTCCCAGATCTGGGCCTCCAGGGTGGGCAACTTGGCCGGGTCCAGGGTCTGGCACTGGTAGTGTTCGTCCATCAGCTGCTCCAACTTGGCGATGTCGCCGTAGGAGTCAGCGGTGGTCATGGGCGGTATCAAGTGGTCGATGATGGTGGCGTGAGTGCGGCGCTTGGCCTGAGTGCCCTCGCCGGGGTTGTTCACGATGAAGGGATAAAACAGCGGGATATCGTCCAGCGCTACTTCCGGGTAACACGCTTCCGACAGGCCCACGCCCTTGCCGGGCAGCCACTCCAGTGTCCCGTGCTTGCCGATGTGAATCATCGCGTCAGCCTGGAAAACGTCGCGGATCCAGCGATAATAGGCGATGTAGTGGTGCGTGGGAGTAAGGTCGGGGTTGTGATAGACGGAGATGGGATTTTCGCCGAACCCCCGGGGCGGCTGAAGACCCACAAAGACGTTGCCCATGGGAACGCCGGCAATCGCCAGCCGATCACCCGTCCGGTACACGTAACCCGGAGGCTCGCCCCACGCGTCCAGCAACTCGGCTCGCACCGATTCGGGAAAACCCGCGTACCAACGGGCGTAGTCGCGACGCTCGACGTGGCCGGCCGCCAGCCGGAGCTGATCTTCGGTCAGCGTGTCGGTATCGTTGCTGCACCGTTCGATGATGCGTTGGACCAGTTCATCGCCATTAGCGGGGATGTCTTCGACCTGATACCCGGCGTTTTTCAGCGCTTTCAGCAGGTTGATGGCCGATGCCGGGGTGTCCAGCCCGACGGCGTTTCCGATGCGGGCGTCCTTGGTGGGATAGTTGCTGAGGATGATGGCGATGCGCTTTTCCCCGTTGGCCTTGCGGCGCAGGGCGGCATGGCGAGCCGCCAGGCGCGCCACGTAGTCCATGCGGTCGGGCTGCGCGACATAACGCTGCATCCGGCCCGCTGACAATCCATTGGCGGCGGCCTCAGTTTCCTCCTTGAAGGACACCGGGACCGTGATGATCCGCCCGTCGAATTCGGGAAAAGCCACATTCATCGCGGTATCAATCGGCCCGAGGCCCAGGGAACTTTCCTCCCACTCCGAGCGGCTGCCCGTGCTGACTATGCCCTGGATGATGGGCACGTCCAGCTTGTCAAGCAGCTCCTGGGACCAGCCCGTAGCGACGGTGGCCCCCGTGCCGCCCTGCTGGTGGTCCAGGTCGCTCATGGCCAGGCCCATGGTGTTGACGATGCAATCCACCCTGGGGATACCGTCGGCATTGACCATGTAATCGGTAAGGGTGTGTCCGCCGTCGTCATCATCTTCCGGTTGGTGCTTCAGGCTGTAGGAGAACACCGGCAGCACGTTGACATCTTGTTGTTCCAGGCGTGCGATCAGGTCGTCAACGAAGGCCAAATTCCCGCTCATCCAGTGGGCGCGGTAGAACAGTACACCTACGGAGGGTCGATCTGGGATGAACCGGCCGGCGATGTAATCGGCCACTCCGGTTCCTTCCGCTACCTCCGGATGATAGACGCCCTGCCAGGGCATCGGCGCCGGAGCCTCGTGGCCGTAGTCGCCGCCGAGGTAGGTATCGGCCAGGAACAGGAACAGGTTGCGGAAATTGAGCACGCCGCCGCGCATGAGGTACGAGAAAACCGTTTCCACCTCAGCCACCGGCGCGGTGCAGGCGGTTACCAGGTCCTCGTCCCATTCCTGGTGCCCCGGGCAGGCGATCAGCGGAATACGGTTGGCGAGGCAGGTCTCAACCAGCGGGTCGAATGCGTCGCCCAACGCCCGCTTCCCACCCAACAGTCGCAGGACAACCGCTCCTGCCCCTTCGACTGTCTTTAGCAGTTCATCACGGGATGCAGCAGCGGCGCCGTTTTCCCCCTCCAACGCCACCGGATTGCAGGCGTACACGTTGACGGCGCCGCCCCAGGGCATCCCGGCCAGAGCCCGCTCGGCGGTCAGGATGTCGGTGTCCGCCGTCGTCACCAGGACGATGGTGGCCGGGTCGGTTGCAGTTGGTATCGTCATTGTCGTCGTCGCTGCCTTATCGCATCAACCAGGACGCCCAGGATGGCCCCCATCGACGCGCCTACCAGCCAACCGGACATCGTCGCCAAGTGCCCCAAGAGGTATCCATAGACGTGTCGGTTGAAGTCCGGGGCAATGGCGCATCCCACGGCTGCGCCCAGCAGGGACGCCATGGCCGCGAAGAGTATCGTGAACGTCATGCGCCGTCATCCCTCGCTCAATTCCCTTCGGCCAAAGTTCGGGGGAAAACCATGATCGAGAGGTCGCTGAATTCATCCGGCAATTGCGCGCATTGCGCCAGCGTACCCTCCCAGCGTGATTCGTCAGCCAGCGTGAGCCGCTGGAACACGATAACCGGGTGTTGCGGGTCCGCTCCGTCGTCTATCGCGTTGGCGGCGATGGCCGGCGGCATGAAGTCAAAGGGACGCGGCAGCAGGATCACGTTGCGACGGCCTTGCCGCAGCGTATCGACCAATTCGCCTAATTCCGAACCTCGATCCCAACGCTGGTGCAGGGTCAGGAACAGCGACTCCTCCAGGGAAATGCCGGCGCGAGCGCAGGCGATCTGGATGCTGCTGACGCCCGGCACCAGTTCCACCGTGTCAGCCCGCCGCCGGACCCGGTTCAACAGTTCCTTGGCGGAAACATTCAAGTCTCCCCAGACGCAGACGACGCAGTTCTTCCCGGCCCCGGCTTGTTCCTGCGCATAGTCGAGCACCGCTTCCTGGTCTCGGTAGGCCATCGGACGAACCTCCGCCGAGCCGGTGCGGCCGGCGACAACGTCCAGCACGGTCTTAAAACCGACCACCAGGTCGGCGCTTTCCAACGCCTCACGACCTTTCAGGGTGAGCAGGTCAGGATCGCCGGGTCCGATGCCCACGACGGTCATTTTGGTACTAGCGGATTGTGACGTCATTTGTAATGCGAGGTTTGAAACAATAAACCCTGGCGTATCGCTCCGCCAGGGCTGATATGGTCTTTCACGAGTATGGCCGCCAACCGTCCTGCAATTGACAGCCGACACATCGAAGAAACAACCCTGTTGGGCGCAGAGCAGATTTCCAAAAGCGCATCGGGCAGGTCTCCTGGCTTGCGGCTCATTGCTCCGCCGACGCCTTCCCGCCGTCCGAATCCCTTACGGAAGGCAGTGGCCAAATCATCGGCGGGCTCCCCGCTTACAGTGGCGCAACCGCGGCGGATTCACACCGCCTTCCCCATTAAGCCTGGTTGGGTTTTGTGGCGCCCGATGTCTCAGTTTCAGATGTTAATTCAGCGGCGCACCGCCGCCAACAATGTAGCGATGCTGACGCCCGATGTCAATGTGCGCGGCAATTATGCGGTTGACACACCAAGCGGTCGGTGAAAACCGCATACCAATGATACCTGATGGACACGCGCCCGACGTCTGAAACCTCGGCGGTAGCGTTCCATTTTAGGTGGTTCGGTTGATAATTGGTCGGTGGTTTGGTTGGCTTCGGGTTCGGGGGTTCAGGTTGTCGGGGCTACGGCCAGAGAGCGTGGGTTGCGAGTGGGTCTGTGAATTGAAGTGCTAAGTTGGCGCGTGCGG
>DAOUJY010000122.1:0-18906 GCA_034421995.1 Dehalococcoidia bacterium
TCGTCATTCCGGCGAAAGCCGGAATCCAGGCGGGGAAGGGTAGGGGGCGGTCAGCACGCGCAAACTTAGGAAATCAATTCGCAGCCCACGCTCTCTGGCCGTAGCACCGACAATCTGAACCCCGAACCCGAAATCAATAAACTAACCAAAGGAGGAAAACCTGAAAACTACCATTTAGCGGTAGTGTTGCAATTTACGCGGTTTCCCCATGTAGGGGCAACCGGCCGGTCGCCCCTACCCCGTGCTAGCAACGGTGTCCGCAGAATTAAAACCACCTAAAGAGGAACGCTACCCTTTGGCAGCTGCGCTGTGGGCATAGCCAAATCTGTGGCATACTGCGCTACCGATCATCTTTATGCGGGGAGACTACGGCGATGAAAGTAGGAGTCATGGGCGCCGGCAGCATCGGCGGCTACTTCGGCGGTATGCTGGCCCGGGCCGGCCACGACGTCACCCTCGTCGCCCGGGGTGAGCGCCTTGACGTCATCCGCCGCGATGGGCTGACCATGCAAACCCAGCAGGGCACCTTCAACGTGCGCTGCTCTGCCACCGACCACCCGGCGGAGGTCGGGCCGGTGGACTTGGCCCTGTTGACCACCAAGACCTACCACAACGCCGATGCGGTCCCGGCCATGGCGCCCATGGTCGGGCCGGATACGGCGGTGTTGTGCTTGCAGAATGGGATCGATTCCTATGCGCCCTTGCTGGAAGCCTTTCCCAGCGCCATCGTCCTGCCCGGCGCGGCCTACATCGAGGCCGGCCGGCCGGGTCCGGGCGCGGTGAGCCAGGCCGGAGACATCGTGCGCATCGTCACCGGAAGCGTCCGTGAAAGTAACCCGTCTCACGGCGCGCGGGCCGAGGAGATCTGCGCCGCCTTTCGTGACGCCGGCGTCGCTGCCGAAGCCTCCGACGACATCGCCGTAACTCTGTGGACCAAGTTCCTGTTCATCGCCACCATGGCCGGAACCACGTCCTTGGCCCGGGAATACCTGCGCGACCTGCTCCCCCGTCCCGAGTGGCACAAGATCATCGTGGGCTGCATGGCAGAGATCGAACGGGCCGGCCGGGCCTCCGGAGTGAATCTGGCCCCCAGCATCGTCGCCGACACCCTGGACTACATGGAATCGGCCCAGGGCGCCATGAGCGCCTCCATGCACGCCGACCTGATGGCCGGCCGTCCCCTGGAACTGGAGGCCCTCAACGGCGCAGTGGTTCGCGCCGGCGGGGCCGCCAACGTCCCCACCCCCATCAACGACGTGATCTACGCGGCCCTCAAGCCCTACGCTAACGGAACCGGCCCGGCGTGAACAGGCCGACGCCTCAACCGTCATTCCGAATTTTATTCGGTAGGGGTGGCAACCGGCAGTCGGTCCGGTATCCAGCGCCGCAGCAGGTCAGCCAATTCGTCCCGGCACTCATCCAGCCGGTGCGCCGCCCCTTCGTAAAGCACCAGTTCCCGCGGCTCTTTGGCCCAGTCGTGAATGGCGACGGCGCACGAGAAAGGCAGGCGTGTGTCGGCCTTGCCGTGCACCACCAGCAGCGGTTTGGGCGACAGCAGGCCGGCGCCCTGCGCTCCATAGGTTTGCGGCGACAGGGATACCACCGCGCCGATGTGGTCGCTCACGGAACCCGCCGCAATGACGACGGCGCCGCCAAAGGAGTGTCCCACCACCACGGCCGGCCCGTATCCCACGGCGCTCAGGAATCCCGCGCCGGCCACCAGGTCCAGCGCGCATTCGTGAATCTGATTGGGGTGGCGGTAGTCCATCCGCAGCGACGTGATGCCCTGGTTGGTGAACTCCTGGGCCAGCTCGGCATACAGACCGCTGGCCGGGCCGCCGAAACCGCCCCGGGCGCCGCACACCCACACCACCGCCCTGGTGGTATCCGGCGCGGCGTGGAGTATGGCCGGAATATCGCCCCGTGTGGTGCGTATCAGCAATCCCTCGCCGGCGTCGCCCTCGTGGGGCGGACCGACCAGGACCTGCTCAATGCGCATACCGATGCGTTCGTTGGCTGACTGCTCGTCGGAACCGGACTGCGTGGACATATCACCCCCATCGGTTCGGTCAGTGGGTTGGCTCCGCCACTATAACACCCTCCGCACGGCGGGCTTCCCTCATCTCGGCCCGAAACTTGCGAAGTTCGTCCTCCAGGTCGTCCAGCTTCTCCTCAATCCCGATGACGCGGGCGAACAGCCGGTCCATCTGGCTGCGCGAGGGCAGGTTGTACGACCGCAGCAACGCGTTGATCTGCGGGTTGACCTGCTTCGCCATGCGCTCCTGCCACGCCAGAGATTGCTCCATGTATTTCCCCAAGGCCTTGGAGAATTCCTCCGTGCTCATCGTCTCCGCGAAGGTGGTGGCCATGGACTCCAAATAGCGCGCCCACTGCCGTTGGGCTTCTTCTATTGAAACCCCGCCGGTCCCGCCGTCCTGCCCGGCGCTCCACTGAGACTGCCAGGTCTCGAACATCCGCTGCCACTGCTGCATGAAGTCGGCCGGATTGAACGGAGCGCTGAAGGGGTTAGAACCGGGCGTTCCTCCGCCCGGCGGAAAGCCGAAGGGGAAGGACCCGAACGGAAACGCGCCAAAGGGCGCCGCGCCCGGATTCGGCGGGGCGAAGCCGCCCAGGTTCGATACGGCCTGGGTCCACGCTTCGGTCTGTTTCCGAAACATATCCTGCCAGGCTTCAAAAAAGGCGGCCGTGCTGCTGTTGCCGGCGCCGCCGGCGCCATTGTCTGCGGTAGTCATTGCTGCGCGCTCCCTTGGGGTTGGTGCATCACGCACGAGGGGTTAGTTCGACCGGGCCGAGACCCACTCGTCGATCTTCGGCCAAAGGGTCTGGTGGGCCTGCCGGCCGGAGAAGACGGAAATGTGGCCGCCGGGCAATTCCACGAACTCCTTGTCCTCGCTGGAAACCACATCCATGAGGCTCCGCGCCGCCGGCGACGGCACGATGTAGTCCTGGCTTGCCGCCGCCACCAGCAGCGGCTGGCGGATGTGCGACAGGTTGACCGTCCGGCCATTGATGGCAAACTCGCCGCGTATCATTTCGTTCTTGCCGTACAGGTTCTTTGACAGTTGGCGGAAGAAGCGGCCCGGCATGGCTACGAAGTCGTTGGCCCAGCGGCTCATGGCCTTGTAGCTCTCCACGTAACCTGGGCGCGTCGCGTTGGCCCACAGCCCGGCCATGGCCTGGGCTTCCAGCGTGGGGCGCAGCATCTTGAACCCGGTGTTCATCAGGAAAGAGGGCAGGCTGCCGAAGTGTTCTACGATCAGGTCAGCCGGGAAATGTCGTTCGTCCAGCCAGGTGCGAAACATCCCGCCTTCCTCAAAGTTGATCGGCGCCACCACCGCCACGAAGTGGCGTACCGGCGCGTCGGGATGCAGCGCCAAATACGCCGCGCTGAGGGTGCCGCCCAGGCAGATGCCGTTCAGCGTAATCTCCGTCGCGCCGGATGCTTCCAGCGCCCGCTCGATGGCCCGGGGGATGATCTTGAAGACCCCTTCCTCAAAACCGAGTTCCCGGTCCTCTTCGCCAACGACGCCCCAGTCCAGCAGGTACACGTCGTGGCCCTGGTTGACGAGGTACTCGATCATGCTGTTGCCCGGCAGCAGGTCCAGGACGTAGGTCCGGCTGATGCCCAGCCACGGCACGATCAGATAGGGCAGGCTCTTGATGTCCCGGTCGCGGGAACCGTAGCGCAGCAGCCGGGTGTTGCCCCGCTTCCAGATGACCTCATAGGGAGTAACCTCGGCGGGGGGGTCGGCCGGGTTGACGACGAAGGCGTCCATCAAGGCCTGGAAGCGCTGCCATTGCTGCTGGACTTCCTGCTGGAATTGGGTGCCTTGCTCGGTGGCATTGACCACGGGAACTCTCCTTTCGGCCGCGATTGCCGGCCGGGGCGGGTCAGAACGCAGCGGTGGGCGCGGAGCCGCGGGTCACCGCGAAAGACCAGTCCATCAGCGCGCGACCGTAATCAAACGCGCTTTTGACCACTTCCTGCCCGGAGGCCGCGAGATCGGCGTTGGCCCGCATCATCTCGGCGGCGAGGCGGGCCCGGCGCTGCTCCGCGGCCAGGGTGTACTCGGCGCAAGACTTGAAGAACTCCTGATCGGCGGAGACGATGCCGTCGATGATTTCCCTGGTTTCCGCGTTCATGCCGGCGGCGGGCGCGGCGGAATACGACCGAGCCAGCTCGGACATCTTTTCCGCCCGGTCCCTGGAGTGGGCGATGGTCCGTTCCCAGACCTTGCCGGCGGCGTCCTGTTCGGTCTGCGCGGCCTCTGCCATGGTTTTCGTTGCGGCGGCGGTCTGTTCCCAGCCGGCCTGGGCGGCGGCAAAGCTCCGGGACATCATCTCGTTGTAGGTCTTGACCAGTTCCTGGGCGGATTCGGTTACGGTGGTTGGCACGTTGCGAGCCTCCTGGTGGTTTGCGGCCTGTAGGATGCGGCCTTCTGATTACGATTTGGTTCCGTCGTTGTTACCGTCGGCATCCGGCGCCGCTGTTGGGGAATCCCCCGGCGCAGGTGGGGCCATGCCGAAAGCCTGGGCGTAAAGGTCGAAGAAACCGGCGATCATCCGCTGGTAGCCGGAGACTACTTCCGTCCACCCCAGCAGCAACTGCTCCCCGGCTTCGGTGATGCGATACACGCGCTTGGCCGGGCCGCTGCCGTCGGTCTGCCATTCCGACTCCACGTGGCCTTCCTTCTCCAGCCGGCGCAATTCCCGATACAGCGTGGGATGGTCCACCTCGGCGAACCCCATGCTGTTGAGCTGCTGCATGATCAGGTAGCCGTGCAGGCTCCACTGTTTCAGCACCAGCAGCACCCAGGGGGTGAGAAAGTTCTTCGGCAACCGTCGGCTGCCGGGTTGTCCGGTATCAACCATATGTACATTTTACACATAGTCTCGGCAAGCGCAAGCCTTCGCTACGCCGTCCCCGCAACCTGCACCGTAATCACGTCCAGGCCGTGGTACTGTTGGTGGCGCACTTGCGAGGCATAGTGTCTCAGCAGCCGGAAGGATACTTCGCCCTCGTCAGGTATCGTGGGCAGCGCGCTGAGGTAGGCCAGCCGGTCTTCCACGTTATCGCTTTCCAGCGCAGCGACGAACTCCAGCTCCGCTACTGCTCCTTCCCGCCGCGCGCTCACCGTCAGACGGCGCTGCGTTTCGGCGTCTTCGTCCCCTTGCATCAGTATCGCCAGGGTTTCCTCTCCGGCCGCCGCCAGTCGGTTCGCCGCCGGCTCGTCCCACCTCAACCGGGTGGCGAAATCCCGCAGGAACTCTTCCACCCGCGCCGGCGCGTCGTCGTCCAAAGCCGTGCGCAATCGCCGCCGGCGCGGCTTGGTCAGCTCCATGAACGCCATCATCAGCACCGCCACGATGGCGCCGGAGGTCATGCCGTTGCCCAGCAGAACGCCCACGAAGCCGCCGCCCAGGAGGTTCGGGAAAATCACCCCGTTCTGGAACCCGACTCCGACCCAGAACGAAATCCCGGCCACCGTGGCCTTCCGGTGGTCAAGGCCGTCCTGGATGATGATCCGCATCCCCTGCACAAAGAGCAGCGCAATCAACACGCCCACGTAGGCCGCGGCGACGGGTGACGGAATGGCAATCAGCAGCGCGGTAATTTTCGGGAAAAACGCCAACGCCACGAAGATGGCGCCCACGACGATACCCACCCGGCGGGCCGCGATGCCGGTCACCTCAGCCAGGGAAATGCTGGTGGAGTAGGTGGTGTTGGGAACCGTGCCGGCGAGACCGGAGAGGAAGTTGCCTACCCCGTCGGCGGACAGCGCGCCCTGCACCACCCGGTAGTCCGTCGCCTGGGGTCGGCGCCGGGATACCCGTTGAATGGCCACCCCGTCGCCGATGGTTTCGATGGCTCCCACAAAGGTCACCACGATGAACGCCGGCAGCAGCGCCCAGAACTCAACACCCGGCGTTATATCAATCCCCGGCCATCCTCCCACCGGAACGCCCACCCACGCGGCATCCTTCACATACTGCGCGTCATACATCCCAAAGGAGGCCGACACCGCGCAACCCGCCACTATGCCGATGACCGGCGACCACAACCGCCACGCCGGGGGCGCGCGGAGCACGAACACCACCACGGATACTATCGTCACCAACGCCACCAGCGCCGCCGCCGCCGACGGAGTGCCCTCCGGAACCTGCGACAGCATATCGAACACGATGGGCATTATGGTGCCGGCAATCAGCATGATCACCGTTCCCGACACCACCGGCGTGAAAATCCTGCGCAGCATCGAGAGCCGCGCGGCCAGGGCAAACTGGAACAGCGACGACACGATGACCAGGCTCGCCATCACCGCCGGCCCTCCTTCCACCAGCGCAGCCACGCAGACGGCGATAAACGCCCCGGACGTGCCCATGATCAGTATGTGGCCGGTCCCGACCCGCCAGACCCGGGCCGCTTGGAGGATGGTGGTGATCCCGCTGACCAATAGCGCTGCGAACACCCCCCATGCCAGGTAGGTCTCCGGTTGCTCGGCGATCCGGAAGACCAGCACCACGGACAGCACTATGCCGCCGATGATGAGGATGGCGGCCTGAACCCCGGCCCCGATGGTCAGCAGGCCGGGCGGATGCTCGTCCGGTTCGTAGCGGATGTTATCATTTACGTACGTTGCAGCCAATCGTCTCACCTCAATTTTGATGTTAGCGTTGCAATTTAACTCTCAAGAGTATAAATAATTTTGGGAAACCTGTACCTCCAACCCTCCAAAACAGGAAACAACGCAATGGCCACAGTTAACCTCACCATCTCCGGCGAAAGCCAGGAAGTCATAACGGTAATCCGTGCTCTGGCAAGCGGGAGCCGAGCGGCAGTTGAACCGAGCGCCGGCGATGAGCCGCCAGGTGACCCCGTTGCAGAGCAACCGCCGCCGGCCGTTCCACCCCGCGAACATACCTGGACCGAAGCCACCGCGCGCGACACCCGGAGCAACGTTTCACAGGACGCCCAGCGCCTTCTGGACGCCCTGATACGCGCCCCGGATCACCAGTTGCATATCGACGATATCTACAGCGAGTTGCAGCTGGACCGTTACGGTCTCATCGGCGCCCGTCGCTCCATATCCGCCGCGCTCCGTCGCAATCCCGACACTGCCGAGGTGGCCCTGCTCACCACCAGGGACCGGCGGGTGACGCTGGACAGCGCTTACGCTCAGGTTATGCTGTCGGACAATGCGCCCACCAGTCCCATGTCCCGGTGGGGTCAATTGCCCCAGTACACGTGATCCGTCCGGCCTTTACGTTTCCCGCCCCGGCCATACCGGGTCGTGGTACCCCAATGGCACTGTTGGCCTGGCCCAATAGGGTTGCGTTTCCGAGAGTTGCAGCGTCGGCCCCAGGTGCTGCAATTGCCCCGCGGTGACTTCGCTGGAGGTGCGCCAACGGGCGATTTCCTCCGGTGTGAAATCGGTGGGCAAATCACTGAGGTCGTTTTCGGGAACCTGCCCCAGGTCCACCAGCCATTTTCCGGTCTGGGCCAGGGATATGCGGACCAGCCAGCTGCCGCCCTCCCGGGCGCGTCGGCCCAGGGCCATCAGCGCGCCGTAGGCCATCAGGTATCCGGTCAGGTAGTCGATGGCCGAAACGGGGTAAAACTGCGGTCCCGGCTCGGCCCCCGGAAACACCTCGCCCTGGCGATGGGTTATGCCACTCACCGTTTGCACGACAGTGTCAAAACCCCGCCGTTCGGCCCACGGCCCCACCCGTCCGAAGGCAGAAAGCGACACGTACACGATGCCCGGCCGCAGCCGCGCCAAGTCCTCCGGCGCAAGCCCCCGGCTGGCCAGGGTGCCGGGACGATAGCCCTGGGAGAAAACGTCCGCCTCGCTGACCAGCCCCTTCAGGGTATCCACGTCGGCCGGCTCCCGCATGTCCAGGTAGGCGGACAGCTTGCCGTGTCCCGTGTCCAGTTCCTGCGAACCGCTGCTGGGCAGGTGGCTGGCGGTGATCTTCAGCACGTCCGCGCCGTGTTCCGCCAGGGTGCGGGCGCAGGTCGGCCCGGCCAGCACCCGGGTCAGATCCAGGACGCGGACCCCCGATAGCGGACGCGGCCCGTCGGGCAAAGGCTGGGGCGGGCTGTCGCCGATCTTTTCGATCTCCAGCAACGGCAGCGACGCCACAGCGGCGGCGTGGGGATGCTGCGCCCATTCCGCCATGGAGCGGACCATGCCGCCGGCCCCTTTGGCCGCGATGATCGCCTCCTCCAGCTCCAGCGCGTCCCACTGCGCGACGGCGCGGCGCACCGCCTCCCGGTCTTCCGCCACGCCCAGCACGCCCAGCGCGGCCTCGCGATGGTTGGGAAAATTGCAGTGCAGGTAGTTCCAGCGTCCATTCTTGGCCGGATAAACACCCATCACCGAGGGTCGCTCGCCGGCCGCCGGCGCGTCGTTCAGGGTCATGTACCGACTGCTGCGAAGGGAGGCCGTGGCCTGCCGGGCGTCAACAGCAATGTCCTGCCGCCGCCCGGTGCGCAGTTCCCAGAGGTCGGAAACGGCCAGACCCACCGCGCCCAGGCTTGCGGCGGCGGTCTCGCCGATGCGGAAAGGCGTGGGCAGGATGGGGTCAATACCGCCGGAAAACTCGATGGTGGCGGCCCGCTCTGCATCCACGCCCGGAATTGACAACAGGGTGTTCAGGATTTGGTCAGACACTTTAGCAACGCTCCTTGTCGGGCCGGTTAGCCGGCTTGTCGGTAGCGTCCCGTGAGCCACCGCCAGCGAATGATGAGCAGGTCGCGCAGGGTCCGCCAACCGTCGCGGAAGGGTCGTACTTTGCTTTCGGCCCGGTAGTGCCAATCTATCCCAACTTCGGCGACGGTGAAACCCCTCCGCCGCGCCAGAAACAGAATCTCGGCGTCAAAGGCGAATCCGTCCAGGGTTTGCTGACCGAACAGCGGCTGCGCCGCCGCGGCGCTGAACACCTTGAAACCGCATTGCGTATCAGCAATGCCGGGCGTTGCCAGCAATTGGGTCATGGCATTGAAGACCCTCCCCATCAGCCAGCGCCGGCGCGGTTCGCCGATGCGTCGGGAGCCGGCGGCCTCCCGCGAGCCGATCACGATGTCGGCGTATGGTGCGTCGCCGGGCAGCAATCTCGCCAGGTGTTCAATGGGCATGGAGAGGTCGGCATCGCAAAGGAACCGGAACTCGCCGACGGCGGTCAGCATACCGTGTTTCACCGCCGATCCCTTCCCCCGGTGGGGCTGGGAGATGAGCCGGATGTTGTCCTCTGACTGCGCCGCATCCTGCACCAATCCGGCCGTGCTGTCCTCACTGCCGTCATCGGCGACGACGATTTCCCAGGCGTAGTCCTGGCGGCGGAGATATGCCCCGATGGCAGCCAGGGTATCGGGCAGCCGCCGCTCCTCGTTATATGCCGGGATGACGACGGAAAGATAGCAGGAAGACATCACCGCCCGGCCCCGAGTTTCTTGACTAATCCCGAATTTCTTGACTAATCAGAGCCGGCCTCGTCCAACTCAAAGCCCTCGTGCAGCAAACGGACGGCTTGGTGGGCCTTGTCCCGGCTGATGATGCACGAGATGCGAATTTCAGAGGTGGTGATCATATCGATGTTGATGCCGCCGTCGGCCAGGATGCGGAACATCCGCGATGCGTAACCGGGAGTGTTCTGCATACCGGAACCGACCACGCTCACCGAGGCCAGCGTTTCGTCGCTCATGACCTGCCCGGCCCCGAAGGACGATTTCAACTGGGACACTTCCCGCAGCGCCCGGGGGAGGTCGGCGGTGGTGACGGTAAAGCTGATGTCCGTAGTGGTGCGGTCGGCGCCGGTGTTCTGGACGATGGTATCCACGCTGATGCCGGCCGCTGCCAGCGGCTCGAACAGGGCTGCCGCAACGCCCGGCTTGTCCTCAACGCCGCACACCGTGACCTTGGCCACGTTGGTCTGATAGGCAATTCCGGTTACTTTGATGCGATCTTCCATTTCATCGTCATCCAGCGTTTGGTGAATCAGCGTTCCCGAAGCGTCCGTGAAACTGGAGGCCACGTAGATCGGCACATTATAAACCGCGCCCAACTCGATGGAGCGCGGGTGCATCTTGGCGCCGGCGGCGGCCAGTTCCAGCATCTCCTCGTAGCCGACGTGGGCCAGCTTGGCCGCTTTGGGTGCCACCCGTGGGTCCGCCGTGTAGATGCCCTCCACGTCGGTATAGATGTCGCAGCGGTCCGCTTCCAAGGCGGCGGCCAGCGCCACCGCCGTGGTGTCGGAACCACCTCGTCCCAGGGTGGTGATGTCCTCGTCCGGCGTCGATCCCTGAAAGCCGGCGACGATTACCAGCCGGCCCCGGTCCAGTTCCCGGCGCACCCGCTCCGGGTCAACCTGGCTGATGCGCGCCCGGCCGTAGGTGCGGTCGGTGCGTATCCCCGCCTGCGGCCCGCTCAGGCTGATGGCGTCGTACCCCAGGTTGCGCAGCGCCATGGACAGCAACGTAATGGACACCAACTCCCCGGTGGAGAGCAGCAAATCCAGCTCCCGCGGATCCGGCTCACTGGACACCGTTTGGGCCAGGTCGATCAGTTCGTCGGTGGTATCGCCCATGGCCGAGACCACCGTAACTATCTGGTCACCGGCGTCGTGCACGGCGGCGATGCGCCGTGCCACGTTGACTATTTTCTCAGCATCAGCGACCGAGCTGCCGCCGTATTTATGAACGTAGAGGGCCATTTTCATTTGCACTTGATTCCGGCTTTCGCCGGAATGACGGGTCTTTAAGTAAATGACGAGTCTTTAAGTATCGGACACCACGTGGGCGCCCTGCTCGGTGGGCTGGGTAACTTCCACGCGGCCTTCCACTCCGGCCAGGCGGGCCGCGTCAAACATCTCGTAGGCCACGGTCATGGCGCGATCCTGCGCGAAGGCGAGGATGGCGCTGCCGCTGCCCGACAAGAATACTCCCAACGCGCCGGCATCACGAGCCGCCGCGAAGATCACTTTCATCGGGGGGAAGATGGTCTGGCGATAGGGCTGGTGCAACCGGTCCTGGGTAGCAATGCTAAGGTATTCGGGGTGGTTGGACTGCATACCGGCCACCAGCAGGGCGGCCCGGCTCATGTTGTACACCGCGTCGGCCATGGATACCTCGCCAGGCAGCACGCGCCGGGCATCCACGGTGGCGATGCGCCGCTCCGGTATGAACAGCACCGCTTGCAGGTCGGGCGGAACGCGGATGGGCGCGGTGTACAGTTGATCGTCCTCCATGACGACCAGTTGCAGGCCGCCATGCACCGCCGCCGCTACGTTGTCCGGGTGTCCTTCGATGGTCGCTGCCATTTCCAGCAGGTCGCTCTGGGAAAAGGGGCTATCCAGCAGGGTGTTGGCTGCCACCAGCCCGCCGGCGATGGCCGACGCGCTGCTGCCCAAACCCCGGCTCAGCGGTATGGTGTTTTCACAGTGCAGCGCCAGCGGCGGCATCGGAGCGTCCGCCTCGGCGAACAGGAACTCCATGGCCCGGTAGGTGAGGTTGCCGGTGTCCGCTTCCAGCTCGCCCTCGCCCTCGCCGGACACGCTGACCGACGGCATTGCGCCCTCGCCCAACGTCGTAACCGTGAGGCGGTTCCACAGGTCCAGAGCCATCCCCAGGCAGTCGTAGCCGGGGCCCAGATTGGCCGTCGTCGCCGGGGCGCGTACTTCTACCGTTGCCAACGTATGCTCCGTGTCGAAAAATCCCGGCGTCAGCTCAGAACCCGCTGGCTTACGTAACGGCCCAGGTCCCGGTTCTCCCGGAACTCAAAGCCGCCGAAGTCGCCGCCGTAGCCGATGATCGGCACCTGCCGCTCGTGCATCGAGCCGTGGGAGCGCAGGCCGGGCGGCAACGTTACCTCCGCCGGGTCCCCGAACACCACGTCCGCGGTCCCCGTGACCAGGATATCCCCGATGCGCTCGCCCATGAGCTGGAACCTTGCCGACGCTTCCTCCCGGGGCAGCGCTTCCTCCACGCCGTCGGTTTCGCGCAGCGCGGCCAGCGCGTCGTCCATTGATGCCGGGTCGTCCAGGTGGACGTAGATGCAGCCGCCCAGGTTGGAATGATGCACCACGTACAGGTCCTTGATGATGGGCACGGCCTGGGCGCCGATGCCGTGGCCGGCCAGTATCGCCGGCAGGTGCAGCATGCGCCGTTTATCCGACATCCCGTGGTCCGCCGTGATGAGCAACTGCGCGTCGGGAATGTCGGCGGCCAGCCGGCCTAGGGCATCGTCCAGGATGGCAACGTGCCGCGCCGATTCGGGATGGTCCGGCCCGTAGGCGTGCATGGCGTAGTCGGTGGTGGCGATGAACGCCAGGTCGTAATGCTCGGCCCGCAATGCCGCCCGCGCGCTGTCGATGGTCCAGCCATTCACTTCCAGCGAGTAAATGTGCGGCGGGTCTCCAGCGGCGGCGATGGCCTCGGGCGTCGGCTGCTCCGAGGAGAAGGCCAGGTCGGTGTCCGTTCCCAACAGCCGGCGCAGCTTGTCCTTGGAGGCGGCCAGGAGGGATCGCCCGCCACGCCGCCGGCATTGCGAGAAAATGGTGTCGGCGCAAATGAACTCGCCCGATTCCACGTACTGCTCGATACCGGCCTGCCGGTCCAGCCAGTAGTTGGAAACGATCCCGTGCTGGTCCGGATAGTGCCCGGTCACCATGGAAGTGTTGTTCACGTTGGTCACGCTGGGCATCATGCCGCCGCCCGTGACCCGGAAACCCTCCTCGGCGAACCGCCGCAGGTTGGGCGCCGGGCAGGATTCCAGGTATTCCGGATCCAGCCCGTCGATCATGACCAATATCGTCGTTCGTGCCATCTTCAACCCAACTGTCATATACAGGCGTGTCGGTGCTTAACCGGCGTCAGCATCTTCCGGGGGCGTCCCATTTGCCGTTGGCGGCGGTTCCGGCATGGCTACGCCACTGGCGACCTGGCGGTTATACCATTCTTGCCACTCCCTATGCGCCGCTTCCCGGCCTTCCTCCCGGCCTTCCTCCCGTATCCTCTTATGCCTCCCGATGATGTACTCGGTTGCCAAAATCCCTACCATGATGACCACCTCCAAAGTCGCCATGCCGAATGAGTAGCCAATCAGCCCCAGGCTTGCCGCCTGCGCCATCGCGTCCCAGTCCCGCCAGAACAGCCACTCGCCATGACCGACAAACTTGGCGACAAAGTAGGTGGTGAAGCCGGAACCAAAGGGCAATATCTTGACGTGGGTAGCCAGCCCTCCGCCGGAACGCAAAAATCGGTAGTAGGCGCGAAACGGCCACGACAGAATTACCCTCAATCTTCGCATTGACGCTCTTTACTATACCATGCGGGCCGTCCGACACGCCGGCTGCGCCGACGACAGATTTACGGGGCCGACTCGGTCAAGTTGCGCCAATACGGAATTATTGAACGCCGTTAGCTCCTGCCCCGTGCTTACGGGCATCGTGCGCCGCCCGCATATAGTCATACATCAACCGGGGCAGCAGGAAACGCTCCCGCACCCTTTGCCGGGCGTTCTTTCCCATCGTGGCGCGCAGGTCGGGGTTGGATAGAAGCTGGGATATGCGTTCGCCGGCTTCCACCGATGAGTTGACCAGGTAGCCGGATTGGCCGTCCTCGATCTGCAACCGGATACCACCCACGTTGCCGCCGATTATCGCCTTGCCCTTCCACATTCCTTCCGAAACCGTCAACCCGAATCCCTCGCGGGTGGACTTCTGCACCAGCACGTCGGAATGGGTTTGCAACGCGTTGACTATCTCATCGTTGCTGGCGGGCAGGCCGTCTGGGGAGAAGAACAGATGGATGTTGCAATCGTCTCCGGCATATTCGCGCACCGATTCCACCACCTGCGCGCCCTCCGGATCGTCGTTGGCCTGGCTCAGCCCCAGCAGCGCCAGTTGCAGCCCGGGATGGGATTGGCGCGCCAGCCGATAGGCGTCGATAACGCCCCACGGGTCCTTCCAGACGTCGAACCGGGACACCTGCGTCACCAAAGGCCGGCAGGTGTCTATGCCCAGTGAGCGGGCGATTTCCGCGGATCGTTCCGCCGGCATCACCGAGTTTTTGGTTGTCAACGGGTCAATGGCCGGCGGGGCAATGTGGACCGCCTGTCCGGGCGGCAGACGGCCGGGCACGTAGGTATCCATCGAACAGATCAGCGCGTCGTATGCGGCAGTCAGCGGCAGCAGTTCGTCCATCAGCCAGGCGTTGGGCTGGGTAAGGTCGATATGTACCGTCCAAATGCGCGTTGCGCCACCGCGACGGTCCAGCAAACGGCCCAGCGGCAGCAGTTGCGGGTCGTGAAGGAACCACACGTCGGCAGAGAGGCCGGTGCGCTCAATCTCCTCCGCCACGTCGTCCAGGCATCCGTAATATACCGCCAGTTCCCCTTCTGACAGGCTTCCCTCCGCCCCCTGAAGCATATTGTGGATGCGCTTGGTTACGTCAAAAAACCTCGGATCCTTCGGATTGATTACGGCCCGCTGGGTGCGGATCCCCAGGGCGTTGCTCAAAGGCACCAGCGAGTGCAGTATCTCGGCTACCCCGCCGCCGTTGGCCGTGCTGTTCATGTGGATGACGCGGATGTCGCCGAACTGGGAGGCCAACCCGGTAAGGCAATGGGCGGCATCGGGGGGCATCAGGTCCAGGTAACGGCCGGCATCGGTTTCAGGATATTCAATCGTCTCAATCAATCTCGTACGGCCTCCAACAGCACGGATCAGCAAGTCAATCGCCGGGAAACATAATAGTGTCAAGCATCAATTATGTACACGGGAGTTTGCTGCGCGTTTGAACTGTTATGTCGCGCGACCCGAACTCACCAGATCGCCGTTACGAGGGCAACCAATCCCACCAACCCGCTCCACGGCGCGAACCACCACAGCCGTCCGGCCCGGACCCAAGAAACGGTCCAGTGCAATGAACCCAGCGCGACCAGGAACGTCACCAGGATTACGACCAGCGTCAATGCGAAGGATTGCCAGGACGAAAACCACGCCGAAGCATCCGGCCAGGTCCCGACCAAGTAATACAAAGAAGGCGCCAGCATCACCGGAGGGGCGAGGAGAAAACAGAACGAGGACGCCTGGGCCGGCGACAACCCGGCCCGCAAGCCGGCCGCCACCGTGAGGCCCGACCGCGAGAGGCCGGGCAACACCGCAATTCCCTGGGCCAGTCCCACCCAGGCAACCGTCCGCCACGTCAGGGTTGGCAGGCTTCCATAGGAAGGTACGTCGTCCCGGCGGGGCGCCAGGAACATTATCAAGGCGTTGACCAGCATCAACATGCCGAGCAACCACTCGTAGCGCCAGTGGGCCGCCGGGGTTTGGTTCAGCAGCCACAGCAACACCCCCAACGGCGCTGTCGCCGCCACGGTGACGGCCTGCGTTCCGGCGTACCGCCACACGAAATGCCGCCCGGCGCCCGGCCTCCAAATCCCACTGATCGCCGGCCCGTACTCCCGACGGTAGTACACGATAGCGGCTGACGCAGTTACGACGTGCAGCGACGAGATCATCAGGAACGGCTTACGGTCCTCACCGAGAACCAGGGTCAGCAAAACCAGGTGTCCGCTGCTGGATACCGGCAGAAACTCCGTGATGCCCTGCAACAATGCGGACAGCAGGGCCGTCAGAAACATACGGACGGCGCGTTATTCCACGGTGACTGACTTGGCCAGGTTTCGGGGTTGGTCCACGTCGCAGCCGCGCCGCACCGCGATGTTGTAGGCCAGCAACTGGAGCGGCACCGTGGCCAGCAGGGGGGTCAGGTGCGACGGCGCGTCGGGGATGAAAACGGCGTCGTCCACCAGGGTGGACAGGCGGTCATCGCCGTTGGTGAGAACCGCCAGCACGTCGCCGTCCCGCGCCTTCACCTCCTGCACGTTGTTCACCATCTTGTCGTACAGCGCGTCCCGGGGGGCGATGGCAAGTGTGGGCATCGCATGGTCGATCAGGGCAATGGGACCGTGCTTCATCTCGCCGGCCGGGTAAGCCTCGGCGTGAATGTAGCTGATCTCCTTCAGCTTCAGCGCCCCTTCCGTGGCAATTGGCGCGTTGATCCCCCGTGCCAGATAAAGAAAATTCCGGCGGTCGCAGTAGCGCCGCGCCAGTCTTTCCACATCGCCGGCTCGGCCCAACAGCTCCGCAATGTGCCCGGGCAGCCGGGCCAGTCCCTCGGTCCAAGACCGCTGCGTTTCGGTATCGGCGTAACCTCGCGCCGCACCCAACCGCATCGCCAGCAGGTTCAGTATGGTGAGCGAGGCCAAAAAGGTCTTGGTGCTGGCGACGCCAACCTCCACCCCGCAGCGCATCAGCAGCGTGTGGTCCGCTAACCGGGTTGCCTGGCTGTCGGGCGCGTTGCAGATGGTCACCAGGCTGGCGTCGCTCCGCCGCGCTTCCGCCATCGCCGCGACAGTATCCGCCGTCTCCCCCGACTGGCCCACGGCCACCACCAGGGCGCCGTCGTCAAGGAAGGGATCGCGGTACCGGAACTCCGATGCCGATTCCGCCTCGGCGGGGATCCCGGCCAGTCGTTCTACCAGGTGCCGACCCACCTGCGCCGCGTTGAGGCTGGTGCCGCAGCCGATTAACACCACCCGTCGCACTTTCGCCAACTCCGCATCGGCCATCGCCAGCTCGGGCAACGTGACTCGCCCGGCGTCGAAGTCCACCCGGTCCCGCAGGGAAGAGACCACCGCCTGCGGCTGCTCCATGATCTCCTTGAGCATAAAGTGGCGATACCCGGCCCGGTCCACCAGCACGTCGTCCAACGAAACCGGACGCAGCGGTTTGTCCACGGTCCGCCCGTTTCGGTCGAGGAACGTGATCCCCTGCCGGGTCACCACAGCAACTTCGCCGTCCTCCAGGAAACCCACCGGCAAATGGCCGGCTCGTCCGTATGAACTTTGACCAATCAGGGGAAGCAGCGCCGGCAAATCGCTGGAAACGATGCCCTGTCCCTCGTGGTGCGCCACGGCGACCCCGCCGGCGTGGCCCAGCCGCAGAGCGCAAAGGCTGTCGTCGTCTCCTTCCAGCACCACCACTACGGCCTGGGGTCCCTGCACCCGCTCGCCCATGCGCAAAACGGCCCGGGGCAGGCTCAACCCGCTGTTCATGCCGTCTTCGATCAGGTGCGAGATTACCTCGGTGTCCGTCTCCGACTTGAACTCGTGGCCCTGCTGCTGCAACTCCCGCTTCAGCGACAGGTAATTCTCCACGATGCCGTTGTGGGCCACCGCGATGCGGCCCGTGCAATCGGTGTGGGGGTGGGCGTTGGCTTCCGAAGGCCGTCCGTGGGTCGCCCAGCGGGTGTGCCCCAATCCGGCGGAACCCACCGGCTCCGGGCAGGAGGCGTCATGCAGCAGGCCCAGGACGCGCCCCACCGTCTTGCGGACCTGCAGGCCGCCCTCCGGTTCCAGCACCGCCACTCCGGCGCTGTCATACCCCCGATACTCCAGACGGCGCAAACCCTCCAGCACAATGGGCCAGGCCGGCCGGTCACCCACATAACCGACAATCCCGCACATTCGGGCTATCCCAGGTTCTAGTCGCCGTCGGTATCCGCGCTGTCCACCGTCAGGGTGGCGCCGGAAAGCATGGGCAGGGTGAAATCGTCGCAGTCAAAGACCACCGGCACGACACCGGAATCCCGTCGCGCGCCTTCGTTTGCCATGACGATTTCCATGATGGCGGAGGCCAGCTCCACCGGGTTGTGCCGAATGAAAACCCCTGGAGCCAGCAGGGGGCGCTCCACGATGCGCCCCGCCATGGTCAGGGACTCTGCCACGTCCAATGCCACGGGATGCTGCCCTTCCGCCGCGTAGCGGTCCAGCAGCCGCGCCGGTATGGGAGTGTTGTTCACCAGCAGGAAATCCAGCGGTTGCCGCGTTCCCAGGTAGTCCGTGAGTAACGCCAGAAAATCCGAGGTATGGAACCCGCCGCTCTCATTGGGCTTGGTCATCAGGTTGCAGACGTGGATTTTCACGGCGTCCGATTCGTTGATGGCCTGCGCCACGTCCTCGACCAGCAGGTTGGGCAGCACGCTGGTGAAAATGTCGCCAGGGCCGAGGATGATAGCGTCGGCGGAAGCGATAGCGTCCAACACGGGCGGATAGACGTATGCCTTGGGATCAAGATAGATGTAGTCGATGGCGACATCAAGGTTGTCGTCCCGCAGGTCAATAGCCGCTTCTCCCACCAGTTCAGAGCCGTCAACCAGACGGGCGCAAAGGGTTGACCTGGTGAGAGTCACCGGCAGCACGGCGCCGCGTATGCCCAGGATTCGGGCCGCCTCGTCGATAGCGGTGACGGTATCCCCGGTGACTTCGGTCAACGCGGCCAACAGGAGGTTGCCGAAGCTGTGCCCGTTCAGACCCTCGCCGGCGGAAAAGCGGTAGTCGAAGAGCCGGCGCATCAAGTTCGACTCCGCCGAATCTTCAGCCAGCGCCATCAGGCAGCGTCGCAGGTCTCCGGGCGGCAGGTGGCCCAATTCGTCGCGCAGGCGTCCGCTGCTGCCTCCGCTGTCGGTCATTGCGACGACGGCGGTCAGGTTGCAATCGCACGAGCGCAAACCGGTCAGGGTGGTATGGTTGCCGGTGCCGCCGCCGACTACAACGATATTCTTTCTGCTCATAGACCAGCCGGAGGTTATTGAATTGGCCGAAAGATGCTTACGGGCAAACTTGCGGAGGCGAACCCGCAGCAGTATATGAACAGGGTTGCGGGAGTGTCAACCGGGCAGTGGCGATGTCTCCTTTTGGTTTTGGGCGGTGGTCCTTCGACAGGCTCAGGATGATGGTTCGACAGGCTCACCATGAGCGGGGTTTTGGATCGGGAAGGCAGGATTTTCCGCCAGCGGCGGACCTTGCGGCACTTCGTTGT